>DHPY01000116.1 GCA_002411015.1 Armatimonadetes bacterium UBA5352
AGCGACGGGCTTCCAGCCCGTCAAAGATCGAACTGCGGTAGCAGGTCCCTCGACGCCGCCAGCAGTTCGTCCACCATCGCCTGCGTGCGGTCTGGAGGGATGGAGGCCTCGTCCAACAGGCAAGCCTGTACCACCAGGTCGCGGTCGCCCGTGACCGCCGCATCGGCGACCAGCTCGTGCCAGACGATCCGCTTCTCCAGCATTCCCTTCAGCACTGGCGGGGCGTCGCCCATCTGAATGCCGCGGACGCCGGCGCTGTCCGTGACCGCCTCTACCTCCAGCAGCGCGTGGGCCGGGAGGTTCGGCACGCAGCCGCCGTTCGGTATGTTTGCCACGCACACCAGCCGCCGGCCGTGCGAGATGGCGGCGATCATCGGCCCCAGGCCCTCGCCCAGCAGCCCGTCTGAAGGCGCCGCAGGCAACTTCGGGTCCGATACCAGTTCGCGGTACTCGCGCATGAAGGCCTCGCGCACCTCGGCGTCGGGCCGAACGCTCGCGGGCTGCTCGTCCGGAAGCTCATCCCAGCGCTGCTGCGCCTCGTGGGAGACGTCGTACGGCATCTCCGACGGCGAGCCGACCTGCGCCATCCACGGGTAGAACTCGATCGCGTGGTCGTCGGAGGGGTAGAGCACCTGATAGCCGTAGGCGAGGGAGAGGTCGCGGGTCATGCGCTTGCCCTGCGGGGCCTCGGTCTCGCGCACCCGGCGCATCAGCTCGGGGTAGAGATCGTCCCCCCGGTGCATGATGCGCGTCAGCCAGTAGTAGTGGTTCGTGCCTACCCAACTTACCGCAAGCTCGCGCGGTTCGAGGTCGAGGATCCCGGCGGCGTAGCGGATGCCCGCCTGCACGCCATGGCAGATGCCGATCGTGTTGATGCTGGAGTACTTCACCATCGCCCGGCAGAGCACCGCCATGGGGTTGGAGTGGTTCAGGAGGACCGCCCGCGGGCAGCGCTTCTCCATCTCGCGGCAGATCGCGAGGTATGCAGGCACCGCGCGCAGGCCCATCATCATCCCCGCCGGGCCGCAGGTGTCGCCGACGATCTGCTGGATGCCATATTTCGCCGGGATGCGGATGTCTGAGGCGTGGTAGGGCGACTGATAGACTTTGGTGCTGATGGCTGCGCCGGAGCCGCCGATTGAGGAGATGGCGAAATCGGCTGCATCAAGTGCACTGGCGAGGTCATCGGTGGCGCGGACGGTCATGCTGGTGCCAGCTCGCCCGGCGAGGGCCTCCAGCCCGGCGCCCATCGCCCGGACCTTCTCGAGATCAATGTCGTAGAGGACGATCTCGGACCCGGCGAGGTCGGGGTTGACCAGCAGGTCGGGGACAGCATACTTGAAGTAGAGGCTGCCGCCGCCGAGACAGACGATCTTCGTTGCTTCAGGCATGATTGCGCTCCTCCTCAATCGGTGGGGCGGGAGATGTCGCCGTAGATCTCCGGCCGCCGGGTCTGCAGGTTGAAGCACCTCGCGCGGCGGCGGACGTTGAACGCCTCGGCGTCGAGATCGCACACCACCATCTCGTCCTCAATCAGGTCGGTACTGGACTCCGCGATGACCTCGCCGGAAGGGCTGACGAAGAGGATGCCTCCGCAGTGGTTCGTATCCGGGCCCGCCGGTCCCGCCTGGTTGCAGTAGATCACATACATCCCGTTATCGTGGGCGCGCGAGCGGAAGGTCATTCGCGCATTGCTCTTGACCGCGGAGACCTTCTGGCGCTGCTTCTCATCCTCATCGCACCACTGGCCGCAGCGGGCGGCGTGCGGGGCGAGGTAGACCTCCGCGCCCTTGATGGCAGCGATGCGCGCTGTCTCCGGGAAGACCGTGTCGTAACAGATGCCGATTCCGAGCCTGCAGAGGCCGATGTCAATGACGTTGACTGAGGCGCCCATGCGGAAGTGGAAGTACTCGTCGGCGGACATGTGCAGCTTGCGCTGCTTGCCGAGGAAGCCCTGCGGGCCGATCACCATCTGCGTGTTGTACGCGATGGACGCCTCGCGCTCGGCGATGCCGACGGAGAGGAAGCAGCCGAGTTCGTCGGCGAGTCGTTCGAGGCGCCAGCAACTCGGGCCGCCGGGGACCTCCTCGCTGATGTCCCAGACCTCCCCGGCGCACCAGTGGCCGGAGACGGAGAGCTCGGGGAAGCAGACAAGCTCTGCTCCCTCGGCCGCGGCCTGCCGCGCGTAGCGCTCGATGCGCTCGAGGTTTGCCTCGACCTCGCCAAGCGGCGCGTTCATCTGCACGGCCGCGGCCCTGAAGTCCTCCATGGCGAAGCTCCCCGCAGCAAGGCGACACTGATGATGGCGCGGAAGTGGCGCAAGGTTCGCAGCGCGTTCGGACATACCTGCCGTTGAGCGGGAAAGGGGCGCGATCATGAGGCGGATCGGAGTAGCGATGGCAGTCACCCTCTGCGGCCCGGGCCGCAGTTCGGCGACGGGCGCTGACCACGTTGCGTCGGTGACGCTGCGCCAGGTCGAGCCGCTGGCGCGCGTAGTGCTGGCTGGCGGGGACGGCGGCGGAGTAGGAGCGTCGCGCGCAGGGGCCGAGGGTGCAGGACGGGCGTCCTGGTCTGTCATGGGAGGGGTGACTACGCGCGCAGGGGCCGAGAGGAGAGCTCATGGTGACCTTCGGGCAAGCCGTGCTGACTACGCCTGCGGGACGCTTCTGATCGTGACGGCGCTGAGGATGGTGGGCTGGCTGCCGGGCGTGATCGCGGCCTTCTGCCTGAATCTTGAGCACCCGCGGGGCGGCAGGCGACCGATCTGAGAGCACTCAGCCGGACCTGATGTCGATCACAGTGAGTCCGCGTGGGTGGGACTGCTACCCATCAGCCGGATCAGCATGCGCTGATTACAGCCGATAGCGCATGTTCAGCAGCGCGACGCCTGGTACGTTGCGGAGTAGGACCTGCTGCCACAGCGCGGAGTGGTTGTGCAAGAGCGACTCCCACCAGGTGTCAACCACGAACTCGGGGATGATCACCGTCACCGTGTCGTAGCCCTCCTCTTTGTGCGCACTCAGGATGTAGTCAACGAGTGGCTCGGTCATGCTGCGATACGGAGATGCGAGCACCACCAGCGGCGACGGTCTCGTGCTCGCTTGGATGGACCTCCAGTCCGTGCGCGAGCAGAGTGATGCCAATGAACATGGCCCCCAGAGGAACCGCGAGGATTCCGAGGACCCGAGCAGCATTGCGGCCGGATGGGGCGGTGAAGGCCTGAACGCCGTTCGCGACGGCCTCAATGCCGGTGAGGGTGGCGCCGCCTGAGGCGAAGGCCCGCAGGATGAGGAAGAGCGTGAGCGGCTGCGTCGCGGCCACGTAAGCGGGAGAGACGGGCTCCATCTCACCGAAGAGCAGCCGCCCAAGACCAACGAAGATCATGGTGAACATCAGGCCGATGAAGGCGTAGACCGGGATGCCGAAGACTACTGCGGATTCGCGGACGCCACGCAAGTTGACGACCGCAATGAACGCGATCAGGAATATGCCGATGGCCACGCGGTGCTCCAGCAGCACCGGCCATGCCGAGGTAATCGCCGCAACGCCTGCGGCGACGCTCACAGCGACAGTGAGGACGTAATCCGTCTGCAGCGCCCCGCCCGCAGCAAGCGACGGGAGGGTGCCGAGGTTGTCGCGCACAACCACGTAGGCACCGCCGCCGGAGGGACACTCGACGACGGTCTGCCGGTAGGAGGTCACGACGACCAGGAGCAGCAGCGCGATGGCGACACCTATCGCGATCGCCCAGCCAAGGGCGCCTGATCCGGCAAGGACAAGCGTGCGCAGGATCTCCTCCGTCCCGTACGCGCTGGAGGACAGCGCGTCGGCGGCGAAGATCGCCAGCCCGCCCAAGAGACCAAGGCGCTCAAAGCTCAGCCTGCTCGTCTGCAACGGCTGGCCGACCAGAAACCGGCGTACGCGACCCATATGAGAAGAACCTCCCTGGGAATCAGAACATCCACCGCGTAGTGCAGTGGACAGGGGGCGCGGGCATGCGGGATTTGCGCAGTATGCATCAGCGCAGGCGCCCCGAACACCGTGGCCTCGGACGCGATGATTATAGCACGAGCCTGTCACATCGCGTTAAGCTGGCGAACGGTACTTGCGAGGCGACTGGTGGCTGTCTGCCCGAGAGGTGTTACAACCGGTAGCGCATGTTCAGCAGCGCGACGCCGGGGACGTTGCGCAGGAGGACCTGCAGCCACAGCGCGGAGTGGTTGTGCAGGAGGGACTCCCACCAGGTGTCCACCACGAACTCGGGGATGATGACGGTGACGGTGTCGTAGCCTTCGGTAGATTGAGTGCTCTGGATGTACTCCACGAGCGGCTCAGTCATGCTGCGGTAGGGTGATTCGAGAATCACCAGCGGGATCTCCTTCTCCCAGTCATCCCACATCCGCTTGATACGCGGGTTGTGCTCGCCCCCGACCTCGAGATGTACCGCGCGCCCCTCGCCGGTCAGCGCCCTGAGGTACTCCAGCCCCTCGAGCGTGCCGCGGTGCATCCCGCCGACCAGCAGCAGGTTCAGGTTGCGCAACGGTTTGACCTCGCTGGCCATGTCGAGGCTCAGGCGCTGCGCGACGTAGTCGTAGTGGCGGCGGATGGCGCGGAATGCAACGAGCAGTAAGGGTATGAGCACGACAATGAGCCACGCGCCAAGGACGAACTTCGTAGCCGCCACGACGATGAGCACGATTCCCGTCACGGCGGCGCCAATGGCGTTAACGATAGCGCGGTGGCGCCAGCCCTCGTCCCGCTTGCGGAGCCAGTGCAGCACCATTCCGGACTGCGAGAGCGTGAATGCCGTGAAGACGCCGACGGCATAGAGTGGGATGAGGGCATGTACGTCGCCGCCAAAGACGGTGAGCAGGATCGACGCGAGGACAGCCAGGAAGATGATCCCGTTTGAGTAGACCAGGCGATCACCGATGTTGGCGAACTGGCGAGGGACGAAGCCGTCATTCGCCATGAAGGCCGCGAGTCGAGGGAAGCCGGCAAAGCTCGTGTTGGCGGCGATAATCAGGATGATCGCCGTCGTGATCTGCAGAGCGTAGTAGAGGGTGCCACGGCCGAATACCGCGGCCGCTATCTGGGAGGTGACGGTCTCATGGTCAGCGGGATGCACTTCAAGGCCGTGGGCCAGAAGAGCGATCCCGACGGTCATCACGCCCAGGAGAACACCAAGTACTCCGAGCACCCGCGCGGCGTTGCGTCCGGAAGGCTTCGTGAAAGCCTGTACGCCGTTAGCGACAGCCTCAATGCCGGTCAGTGTTGCACCACCCGACGAGAATGCGCGGAGTATGAGGAAGAGCGTGAGGGGCTGCGTAGCCGCCACGTATTCCGATGTCACAGGCTCGATCGTGCCGAACGCGAGTCTGCCCAGCCCCATAGCGATCATGGCGAGCATGAGCGCGATGAACGCGTACACGGGGACCCCAAAGACCGCTGCGGACTCACGCACGCCGCGCAGGTTGACGATCGCCATGAAAGCGATCCAGACGACGCCGATGAGGACGCGGTACGTAAGGAGCGCGGGCCACGCGGAGGTAATCGCCGCCACTCCCGCCGCCACGCTCACGGCTACTGTCAGGACGTAGTCGGTCTGTAGAGCGCCACCGGCAACGAGCGAAGGCAGTGTGCCGAGATTGTCGCGAGCAACGACGTAGGCGCCGCCACCGGAGGGGTACTCGATGACTGTCTGGCGGTAGGAGATAACGACGACAGCCAGCAACGCCGCGATCGCGATGCCGATACCGACGACCCAGCCGAGGGCGCCACTCCCGGCGAGGACAAGCGCGCGCAGGATCTCTTCAGGTCCGTATGCACTCGAGGAAAGGGCGTCGGCCGCGAAGACGGCCAGCCCCCCGAGCATCCCCAGACGCTCAAACGACAGCCTGTGTGTGGCGAGCGGCTCACCGATCAGTACGCGACGCAACCACGACGGCATCCAACCACCTCACGCGGGTCTGTCAGGATAAAGCTGCGGCCGGCGCTCCGCCCAGGTGCTGTCGCGGAAGGTCGAGCCCCGGAAGGTGCGCAGCTCCTCGCCCAGGTCGCAGTCAGCGGCGATGATCCGCTGGCGACCGGCGTTCCACGCCAGAATATCACCGCTGGGGGCTATGATGCAACTGCCCTCCCCGTTGTTACGCGCGATGACCATCCAGATATGGTTCTCAATTGCGCGTGCGCGCATGATGACCTGCCAGCGATCGGGCGAGAACGTCCCGGGCGCCCAGCCCCACTGGACCGCGCGGTGATCCCCCATGATCGAGAGCAGCATCAGCTCGATGCCATGCTTCGCGGGCACGCGAGTGCTGTCGAGCAGCGAGCTGTCCTTGCAGATCGTGCAGCCGATGCGCCCGAGCGGTGTGTCGAGCACCGGAAGCTCATCACCGGGCGTAACGCCCTCCCAGCCCTCCATCACCGCGAGGTGGGTCTTGCGGTAGGTAGCGATGATCGCTCCGTCGGGGCCGAAGACCACCATGGTGTTGTAGTAGAGGTCGCCGTCACGCTCCTCGGTGGAGAATGCGATCATCATCTCGTGCTCGCGCGCGACCTCGGCGAAAGCGTCGGTCTCAGGGCTGGGGATCTCAATCGCGTGCTGCCACGCCGGCCGCTCCAGCCCGAGTTGCAGGATGATCTCGGGCAGGAGGAGGAGTGCCGGGCGGTACTGCTTGGCGGCATCGCGCGCAAGCCGCGCATACTGCGCTACGTTGTCGGGCACCGACTTCGGCGCGCGCGGCTGCTCGGAGGCCACCGCGATCCGGTGGATACGCGGCGCTGGAGCCTCCACAGGCGTCAGCTCGGGGCGCGAGAACTCGGCGCGCCCGGTGGCCGTCCAGCGCACGCCGGCGCGCAGGACGCAGTGGGTGGCGCTATCCGGGCAGCGAAAGGCGCGCTGCGCCCGCCCCTCAGAGGGGGAGTCGTGGATCATCAGGTAGTCGTAGTCCACGCGCTCGCCCGCGTCATCCTCCCAGAAGACGAGGAGCGGCATGCCGTCGAGGACGCTCTCCATGCCCTCAGCGCGGTAGTCGAGGCCCACGCTATACCACGTTCCGGCTTTCGCGGCGAAGACGATGTCCCAGCCGCCGAAGCAGCCGGGGCTGCCGGAGCTTTGCGCAACCAGGCCGCCACCTGCCCGCGACAGCCGCGCCTGGAGGCCATCGCGGGCGGTCCAGGTGCGCAGAGCGATCGGACGGGCCTCGCCGGTCGGGGCGATGCTATCTGCGATGGTCTCCAGCACGATCATCCCTGCGCCTCCAGTGTGAGCCGATCGCTGCGTGCGCGGCAGTACCGGGTGGCGCACTTCCTCAAGAAAGGGAGCACTCCTCCTGCCGGGCAGGTGCGCGGTGGAGAGCGGCGAACTTAGCGGAGCTTCCACCCCTCACAAGACGGAGCATCTCTATGCGGCGAGCGCTACGGTTGCCCGAACTCAACCTGCGGCATGTGACATGGGCGGTATTCCTCTACTCAGGTGCCATGGCCGCGGCCTGGCCGAAGCAGACGTATGACATCTGGTGGCACCTTGCGACCGGGCGCTGGATGATTGAGAACCGGCGTGTCCCGCACGAGGACCCGTTCACCTGGACGTGTCTCGGGAAGAAGTGGATCGCGCACGAATGGGGGTGGGAGCTGCCATCGTACCTCATGTACGCGCACTGGGGGCATGATGGCCTGCTCGCCCTGCGGGTGATGGTCGCGCTCATAACCTGCGGGCTGCTGGCGTGGCTCTGCCTGAGGAGGCGGCCGGCGCCGCTTGCCGCGATCGCCGCGGGGGGGCTGGCGGTCTTCGCCGCACGCGCTATGTTCAACGACCGTCCCCAACTCGTCACAATGCCGCTGTTCGTGGCGATGCTGTGCCTGATCGAGAAGCTCGACGAAGGGAAGCCGCGCTGGCTGCTGATTGGTGCTCCTCTGCTGATGCTGGTGTGGGTGAACGTCCACGGAGGCTTCATCTACGGCTTCGCGCTGATCGGCCTGTACTCCATCTGCCAACTTCCGCAATGGATCAGGCAGTACCGTGCGCAGCAGCCGCTGGCGCCCTGCCCGGGCGTGCTTGCCGCTACGCTGCTCCTGGCGGCAGCGGCTTGTCTCGCGAACCCCAACGGCATCGCCGGAGCCACGTACCCGCTGGATTACATCTTCGGCGACACTGCGTGGCATACATCGTGGATCAGCGAGTACCAGTCGCCGGACTTCTCGGACGGCATCTTCGTGGCGCTCGGGCTGCTGATCGTGGCATCCATGGCAGCATTCGCCGCATCCGGGCGCCGCAGCCGACTCTGGGACGTCGCAGTGATGGCGCTATTCCTCTGGACGGCGCTCAAGTGGCAGCGAAACATGGCGTTTTTGAGCTTCGTGGTTGTGGCGCCGCTCTCACTGCACCTGAGCGACCTGCTCCACCACGCAGGGTTGGCGCCATCTCAGGAGCGGCCCGACGAGCGCAACCCAGCCATCTTCTACTGGGCGATCATCCTTGCTCTGACGGGTTCGGCGATAGTCACGATACCAACAGCGGCGCGTCAGGCCGACTCATCGTTCCTCCGGGATATGCCTGTCAAATGTACGGAGTATATCGCCGAGCACCACCTCCCCGGGCGGATGTTCAACACCTACCACTGGGGCGGCTACCTGATCTGGCATCTGTGGCCCGAGCAGAAGCCGATGGTTGATGGGCGAGCGGATGTGCTGGGCCAGCCACTGGTGAAAGACTGGCGGAGGGCGCACCGGATGGAGGAGGGGTGGGAGGAGGTTCTCGACCGGTACGAGATCGACTATGTGCTGATAAGCGACGAGGCGGGGCTGCACGGCGGGCTGAAGAAGGACCCGGCGTGGCGAATGGTCTGCTCGGACCCTGGCGGGAGCCTCTTCGTCAGGAAGGGCTCAGCCGCGGACGAGGCTGCATCCGAAGGCGTAGCGGAGCCATGATGCCGGCCCGAGGGCACGGACGGAGGCAGCTCAGGTGCTGCTCTTCCCGATAGGAACCGAGCGGCAGTTGCGCGGCTACCCATGGGCGACCGTGGGGCTGATCGCCGCGAACGCTTTCGTCTATCTGTTCCTGCAGAACGGGCCGCAGGGCTCGAACTTCGGGCTCGTTTTCGGGCGCTTCGAGTGGTGGATGCCGGTCACGTACATGTTCGCCCACGGGGGGCTGCTGCACCTGCTGGGCAACATGCTCTTCCTCTGGGTCTTCGGCCCACACGCGGAGGACGCCCTCGGGCGCGGGCGCTTCATGCTCGTCTACTTCAGCTCCGGATTGGCCTCCGCGCTGCTGCACGTGCTCGCTTCGATGGTCCTCTACCCGGAGGACCTGAGCATCGGGCTCGTCGGGGCCTCGGGTGCGATCATGGGCGTCGTCGCCCTCTTCGTGCTGCGCTTCCACGGTGTCCGCGTGCGCTTCTTCTTCTGGTGGATCATTCCCTACGTGTTCTACGTGCGGGCGCTGTGGGTCGGCTTCGCGTTCATCGGCTGGGACCTGATCTGGGCGCTCGCGACGATCGGCTCGGAGGGTATGAGCGGCGTGGCGCACTGGGCGCATCTCGGGGGCTTCGCGGCGGGCGCTATCTGGGCGGCCGCGCTGAAGCTCACGCGCGAGGGCACGCACGAGGTCAAGCATGACGAGGCGCGGGAGATGATCGCGGCAGGCGCATGGCTGGCAGCGGCGCGCAGGCTCGAGGAGCGTACCCGCGAGCGGCCGGGTGACGCGCAGTTGCATGCTGAGGCGGCCTCATGCTACGAGATGGTGGTGGGGCGGCACCAGGACGCGTCGGCGCACTGGAACGAGCATCTGCGCCTGCTACTGCTCGCGCGCCGAAGCGGCGAGGCGCTGGAGCGCTTCCGGGGGCTGATCGAGCGCTTTGAGCCGGAGGATTTCGACCCGGCGCTGCTGATGCGCCTCGGGGCGGCTTACGAGGTAGCCGGCGATGATGAGGCCGCGCTGCCCGCGCTGATGGCGGTGGTGGAGGCGCATCCGGAGAGCGAGCAGGCTCCGCAGGCGGCGCTGCGGGCGGCGGGGGTGTATGCGCGAAGTAACCGCCGCGAGCATGCGCGGGGGCTGCTGGAGGCGATTCATGCGCGCTGGCCGGAGTCGGCGGCGGCGCTGACCGCCAGCACGAGGCTGCGCGAGATGCAGGAGTGAGGGAACTGGCGGCGGGCGCGTCAATCGTGTAGTATGCAGCCGCTGGACCCGCACGCAGAAGTCGATCGCAGCCCAGAAGGGGGCTCTCCCATGCACAGCAATCCCCGAAGCGGACGCGCCGCAGCGGCAGTCCTTGTGATCATCGCCATCCTGGCGATCGCGGGCGGCGCACTGTGGTACTTCGTCCTGCGCTCAACGCCGGAGAAGGCCGTTGCGACGATGCTCAAGGCAATGCAGGAGGGCGATCAGGAGACGCTCCGCAGCGTGCTGACGGAGCGCTCGCAGAGCTTCGCCTCCATGGCCACCGGGCCGATGAGCATGCCGCTTGGCGAGGGCGATAAGGCGTTCACGATCGGCGCGGCCGAAGTCGAGGGCGAGCAGGCGCGGGTGCCCGTGACCTTCCCGCTGCCCGAGCAGGTCAGCCAGATGAGCGAGACGGGGATGGTTGACCTCACCTACGTGGTCCATCGCGAGGAAGGTAAGTGGAAGGTTGATCTCGAGGACACCTTCAAGGCGATGATGAGCGACATGATGTCCGGCATCGGGAACATGGTGAAGCCGGGAGAGCCCGAACCCGCGCCGTGAGAGGGTGCCGGCCCCTCGCTGACGAATACAGGACAGGGGCACGGACGTGTCGCAACAGGTAATCCGCCTGCACAGGAGGCCGATGGATGAACGCCGGAGTCTGTCAGTGGGTCTTCAATAAGCTGCTGGTCGCGCAAGAGATGGACATGTTCGACTGCATCCACTTCGTGGGCACAGAGACCGAGGCGGACTGCTTCGAGCCGCTCAGCCGCTACTGGTATCAGGACGACCCGTTCGCCGACCAGGCGCAGCGCGCGCGGAAGATGCTCGATGATCTCGGCCTGGAGGTCTCCTGCTACACGCTGGAGAGCAACTTCGCGGTCTACGACGAGGACACATTCAACGAGACCGTCGCGAATTGTATCCTCGAGATGGATATCGCGGAGATCCTCGGGACCGACACGATCCGCCTCGATCCGCGCACCACGCTGCCCGACGAGCACCAGGGCCATCCGGACCTCGACTTCATCCTCGAGCGCGTCTGCGAGGGGATGCAGCAGGTGGCGGACGGAGCCGCGCCGCGCGGAATCACGGTGGGCGTCGAAAACCACGGCATCCTGCTCGGGCGGACTGCGCAGGTGGCCCGCATGGTGCAGTTGGTGGGCCGGCCGAACTTCGGAGTGAACCTCGACTTCTCAAACTTCCGCATCGTCTTCGGCGAGGACCATGTTGAAGCGACGCGCCTGCTCGCGCCACGCGTGGTCCATGTGCACGCGAAGGATAACTGCCTCACGAGCACTGAGCCCGAGAATGCCGAGGCCGAGGGCTGGCGCCGGACGCTCGCGGCGGAGGCCGGCGAGTGGTTCAAACCGTGCGTCGGCGGCGAGGGCAGCCTCGACTGGCCGCTCACCTTCGGCATCCTGCGCGATGCGGGCTACGACGGCACGATCTCGCTGGAGGTCTCGCTGCCGGATGACATCTTCGGCTCCGTGCGCGAGGGCGTGTCGAACATCAAGCGCGTGATCGCCGAGATCGGGGCGGCATAGCCATGGCGCCGGCGGATGGGCCGCCGATGCCGGATGATATCGAGCGCGAGCTTGCGCGCTCGGAGCCGGACTACGTGGTCTACGTGCCCACGGGCGAGCATGACACCGGCAATGAGCACTTCCTCGTGGTGGACGCCCCCGACGGCGCGCTGATGGCGTTCTGGACACAGTCGAGCTACGAGGGCGCGGGCGATCACCGGATCAACTTCGCCCGCTCCCTCGATGACGGCCGCACATGGTCTGAGCCGAGGCGTATCGTGGGGCCATCAGGGCCCGATGACGCCACGCCGATGGCGAGCTGGGGCTTTCCGATCACCTCGGCGTCGGGGCGGATCTACCTGCTCTGGAACCAGTTCCAGGGCATGACTGATGTGAACAAGCAGCTCACCGGCACGATGGACTGCTGCTACTCGGACGATCTCGGCGAGACGTGGTCGGAGCCGCAGACGGTGCCGATGCCACGCTCGGCGTATGATGACCCCGATCCGGCGATGCCCTCGAACTGGATTGTCTGGCAGCTCCCGATCCGCGACCTTGAGGCACGCTGCTTCACCGGCTTCTCGCGCTGGGTCTCGACTGCGGTGCGTACTCGGGCGCCCGAGCGCGCATGGACCGCGTCCGAGACCGTGATCCAGTTCATGCGCTTCCTGAACGTAGATGACGATCCTGAGCCCGCGGACCTGCAGGTTGAGTGGTCGCCGGATGATGAGGCGCTGCGGGTGCCGCACCTCGACTGGTCGGCGCTCTCGATGGCGCAGGAGCCGAGCCTGGTGCGCCTGCCGGATCAACGGCTGTTCTGCACGATGCGGACAACGACCGGCTACATCTGGTACTCGCTGTCCGCCGATGATGGCCGCTCGTGGTGCTCGCCACGACCGCTCCTGCGCCGCGATCACGGTCTGCCGATCGAGGAGCCGCTCTGCTGCTGCCCGATCTATGAGCTTCCGGACGGGCGCTACGTGCTGCTGCATCACAACAATGATGGGCGCTTCGAGGGCTCGGAGCGCGGGAATACGCGCAAGAACCGCCGACCGGCGTTCATCGCGCTGGGCGAGTTCCGCGAGGGCGCCGATCAGCCGATCTGGTTCAGCGAGAGCCGCCAGTTCATGGATAACGACGGGGTGCCGCTCGGGCCGCTGCAGCGCATAGACATCGGTGTCTACTCGAGCCTCACCACGCGCGGCGAGAACGTGCTCTGGCACCCGGACCGCAAGTTCTTCCTGCTCGGCAAGAGGATCACCGACGAGTTCCTCGATGGCCTGAGCGTGCCGCAGTGAGATAGCCCCGTACGCACCCCGAGGTGACCCGCATGGCCGACGCATCCGCACCCAATATCATCTTCATCCTCATCGACGACCTCGGCTGGCGCGATCTCGGCTGCTACGGCAGCAGCTTCTACGAGACGCCGAACCTCGACCGGCTCGCGCAGCGGGGCATGCTCTTCACGGACGCCTACGCGTCCTGCCCGGTCTGCTCCCCCACGCGCGCGAGCTTCCAGAGCGGCCAGTATCCGGCGCGCGTCGGCGTCACCAACTACATCGGCGGCCAGGCGCGCGGGGCGGTGCTTGAGCCTGAGTACGTGAGGCACCTGCCACTCGAGGAGCACACGATCGGTGAAGCGATGCGCGATGCGGGCTACCGGACGTGGCATGTTGGCAAGTGGCACCTCGGACCGGAGGATCGCTACTGGCCGCACAACCGCGGCTATGATGTGAACGTAGCCGGCTGCGATCGTGGCGGACCACCACGCAACGGCTACTTCAGCCCATGGAACCTGCCGATGCTCGAGGATGGGCCTGAGGGGGAGTTCCTGACGGACCGGCTGACCGATGAGGCGATCCGGCTCGTGGAGACCGCGGATGACCGCCCGTTCTTCCTGAACCTCTGCTACTACGCGGTGCACACGCCGATCCAGGGCAAGGCGGAGCATGTGCGGCGCTTCACGGAGAAGGCGGCATCGCTGAAGCTCGATCAGATCGACCCGTTCGTGGTGGGTGAGCACTTCCCGTGCGAGCACAAGCGCGAGCAACGGCTGACGCGCCGGCAGCTCCAGTCAGACCCGGCCTATGCCGCGCTTGTCTGGGCGGTGGATGAGAACATTGGTCGGCTGCTGCAGGCGGTGGAGGATGCCGGTCAGGCCGACAGCACCGCGGTCTTCTTCACCTCCGATAACGGAGGCCTCTCGACCTCGGAGGGCGCCCCTACCTGCAACTACCCGCTGCACGAGGGCAAGGGCTGGATGTATGAGGGCGGGACGCGCGAGCCGCTGATCGTGAGCTGGCCCGGCGTCACCACACCCGGCAGCCGCTGCTCGACGCCGGTCACCACGCCGGACTTCTACCCGACGATGCTGCAGATGGCCGGGGCCGACCTGATCCCGGAGCAGCACGCCGACGGCGTCAGCCTCGCGCCGCTGCTTGAGGGCGAAGGGAAGCTCGACCGCGAGGCGATCTACTGGCACTACCCGCACTACGGCAACCAGGGCGGCACGCCCGGGTCATCGGTACGATCCGGCGACTGGAAGCTGATCGAGTTCTTCGAGGACGGGCGGCTGGAGCTCTACAACGTGCGCCAGGACATCAGTGAGACGCGCAATCTTGCGGAGGAGCAGCCCAATATCGCCGCGGGCCTGCACGAGATGCTGCTCACGTGGCGCGCGGAGATTGGCGCGAAGCTCCCGACACCGAACCCGGAGTGGGGCGGCTGAGAGCGAGAGCCGAATCGCCTGTGCAGGACCGGTACACGCAACGGGCCCCGGCATCTGCCGGGGCCCGAGTGGCCTCTCGCGGGAGATGATCGTCAGCGACTCTTGCGATTGGTCTG
Source organism: Armatimonadetes bacterium UBA5352 (assembly GCA_002411015.1). Taxonomy (GTDB): domain Bacteria; phylum Armatimonadota; class Zipacnadia; order Zipacnadales; family UBA5352; genus UBA5352. The sequence continues at coordinate 14,536 of DHPY01000116.1, forward strand.
TTCCGGCGAGCCGTACTGCTGGTCCCAGCGAGTGCCATAGTCGTAGTTGTAATTGTAGTTGTAGCTCTCGCCGTCGAAGCGGCGCTGCTTCCTCGGGGTCTGCCAGTCATAGGTCCCCATCGGCCCGTACTGGCCCTCCTGGTAGCGCCGGTTCTCCCAGTACTGGTCGTCCCGAGTCTGACGGTTACGGCGATAGCGGTCGTTGCCCCGATCACGGCGGTCGGTCCGGTAGCTGTCGGTCCTCTGGCCGCAGTACGGACAGATGCCGTTAGCATTGTAGCGCTGTTGCTGCCGCGCGATGCCGGGCGGGAGCCACTGGTGGTGCGACGGCTGGTGCCCGGGCGGAATGACCTGGCACTGGTGTGCCTGATTCCTCTTCGGAGCTGCGGATACGTCGGTCACGGGGCCGATGAGCAGTGCGGCCGCGAAGATCAGAAACGTCCCGATCGGCAGAAGTCTGCGGAGCATCTTCGTTGACCTCTCTTCCATATGAAGGCCGTGAGTAGGGCGGCGTTGGAGTGCTCTGTGCATACTATTCACCGTAGTAGCTACCCCGGTTACAGTGACAGCAAACATTCCTTGTGCCAACGGACCACATTTGCCGGACAGTCGTGAGTTTGCAGCCAGGAAGACACGCGGCGCTCCATGTTGGTGGCGCTGGAACCGTGGGGCGATTGCCGGTGACCTCAGGAGGTCGCTGAGAGCGCGCGCGGAACTCCTCCCACACACAGTCGGTTACTGCTCAGCATTGACCGGAGAGGGGTCTTCCGATGTCCACACACAAGCTCACGCCCGCGAGTGCGGATGCCGTCTCGCGCTTCCCGCTGATCATCCCCGAGCCCCAGCACCTCGAACTGAACGCCGGCAGCATCCAGCGGCCTGCGCTGCGCGCGACTCCGTTGGGAGCCGATCCTGCGCAGGAGCCTTTCGCTGGGATGATCGCTGAGGCCGTCGGCGCCTTCGACTACCCTGTGCACGTCGCGCTCGATGAGGAATTCGCGCCCCAGGAGGTGCCGGAGGAGGCGCTGGGCGAAGTCTACCGGCTCGTGCTTGCGGCAGGGGGCGCCGAGCTGACCGCGCGCCGGGCCGAGGGCGTGCGTTGGGGGCTCATGACGCTGCGCGAGATCCTCACGCGCATCCCCGCGAACGGCGCGATCCCGGCCGCCACGATCGTGGACTGGCCGATGCTCCGCACGCGCGGCGTCTTCGTCGAGGACAAGTGGGGCCCGGACCTCATGGAGCTTGAGGACTGGAAGGGCATCGTGGACTACCTCGCCGAGCGGAAGCTCAACAACCTCGGCATCGGCCTCTACGGCTGCTGGTGCGTGCAGTATGACGGCACGATAACAGAGTGGATCAACGTGCCCGTGCCGGGGCATCCTGAGATTAAGCGCGAGTGGACGATCCGTTGGTACTCGCCGAGCGAGGACCAGGTGAAGGAGATCACCTACCTTCCGCCCATCTTCGAGCAGGACTTCTTCGGCGACATCGTGGCGTACGGGAAGCAGCGCGGCGTGGAGGTCATCCCGTACGTGAACAGCCTCGGACACAACACGCTGATCCCGCGGATGATCCCGGAGTTCGCCGCGAAGAACGAGCAGGGCGAGCCTGAGCAGTTCGGCTACTGCCTGAGCAATCCGGACGTCCACGAGTTCGTGAAGAGCTGGTACGGGCACATCTACGAGACCTACCTCAAGCCGCACGGGGTGCACACCTTCCACATCCAGCTCGACGAGGTCGGCAGCGGCTTCTGCCGCTGCGAGAAGTGCCGGCAGACCCCGAACGAGCGGATCTTCCAGGACTGGGCGATGACGCTCGCGAAGCACCTGGTCTCGCTCGGGGTGCAGAACGTGGTCATCTACAACGACCAGTTCACCCGGCACATGGCCGCGTGGGACGAGGCCTTCGTCGAGCGTCTCCGCGAAGAGGGGCTCATCGACCACGTCATCATCGACTGGTGGTGGTACTCCAACGAGTCCATCCACCCACACGCGGACCCGAAGATGGGCTATGGCGTCCGAAGCTGGGTCAAGCCGATGAGCTGCTACTACAACTGGTCGCGCTGGGATCCGCGGCAGCGCAACACGGAGAAGATGCTCCAGCGCGCCCACACCGAGCGCGCGGAGGGTGCGGCCTCCTACTCGGTCTTCGACCCGGCGTGGGGGCTGGAGTTCGATGCGCTCGCGGAGTACTCCTGGAACAACCGCGGCGCGGGCCCGGTGCACCTCTTCGAGCAGAAATGGGCGCAGGTGCGCGGTGATGGCGAACTGCTGGAGGCGCGGAGGCTGCTCGACCGGGCCGCTCAGGCTGCCGGCTTCGGGCCGATCTGGTACTACGCCTACACCTACAAGCGCGCGGGGAAGCCCTGGCCGCGGGAGTATCCGCTGGAGGCGCTGGAGGCCGTCAGCGCGATGACCGGCGACCTGCTGATGCTGCAGGAGGCCGGGGAGCGCGCGCGGATGCTGCTTGAGGGCCGGCGCGACGACCTCTCGCAGGGCATGATCGCCGAGGCGGCTCGGATCGGCTGCCACGGGCAGGCGTTCTACGCGATGGCCCAGGCATTCAACGCCGCGCAGGGCGATCCGGCGACACGGCCAGACGCGCTGGCGCTGGCGGCGGAGGTGGACTGCGCGCGCGAGGCGGTCGTCGAGGCGATGGCGATCATCGAGACGCACAAGCCGCACTACATGGTGCCCTCCTGCCTGCGCGACATGTCAGTCCTGTGGGAGTTCCTCGGCTTCCTGAGCGAGCAACTCGCGGAGGTCGCCGCCGGGACGCGCGAGTGGTCGCAGATCGAGTGGTTTATCGCGAACGAGATCGCGCAGCAGGGCAGGGCGACGTGAAGCGTGAGAAGTGAGCGGGGAACGGCGACGCCGGGAACATGGGCGCACAGGGAGCAAGGAGGCAGGCGCATGGAGTTTCGCTGGACGATGATGACGCCGAAGGACCTCGACGAGGCGATCGAGCACCTGCCGCTGGCGATCGTTCCGGCAGGCTCGCTGGAGTGGCATGGGCCGCACCTGAGCACGGGCACGGACTTCCTGCGCGGCGACGCCATCTGCATGGGCCTCGCCGCGCGGATCGGCGGGGGCGTCGTGCTCCCGCCGACATGGGTCGCAGCGCCCGGCTTCTGCAACTGGCGCGGCACGATCAGCTTCACCCCGGCGCTCGTGCGGGAGGTCGCGCTGGAGCTGTACCGCGAGCTGGAGAAGTGCGGCTTCCGCCAGATCGTCGTCTATCTTTCCCACGCGGGCAGCATGCAGGAGGAGTCGTGGGGCGGCGCTGCGGAGCTCTACCGGGAGATTGGCTCGGCGGATGTCTACGTCACTCGCGGCCTCGCCCGGCCCACCGCGACCGCGATGGGCGGCGGGCACGCGGGCCCCGAGGAGACCGCACAGCTGCTGGCGGCGGAGCCCGCCGCGGTGTACCTCGACCGCTACGATCCGGAGGACACGCTGCTGCCGAAGTACACGAAGGCAGACGGCAGCCAACTGGACGCGGAGCTGTACTCGCGCGGGTTGAGCGAGGAAACGCAGGCTGCAGTCGAGAAGTTCATGGCGCGCGAGCACTACACGTGGAGCGGGGACCTCGTGGAGAAGGTCACGCCCGAGAGCGCTGAGGCTCACATGAACGAGATCTGCGACCTGCTCGCGGATGAGGTGCGCGCGTGGATGGCCGGTGAGAGCCGGGGCTGATCGCCCGCCTGAGGCTACTCGCCCTCGCTGATCGCCTCCAAGGCCTCTTCGGCCGCCTCCTGCACATCGCGGCGGCGGTCGAAGAGCAACTCGCGCAGCGTCGGCGCCGCGGAGCGCGCCTCCGGACCGAGCGCTCCCACGGCCTCGGCACAGCCAATGCGCACCCAGCGATCATCGCGGTGCAGCCCGCGCTGGAGGTCGCGCAGAACGACCGGGCCGGCGGCCAGCAATGCGCGGGTCACCACTGCTCGTCGAGGGCGGTTGCCGTCGAAGGCCTCGATCAGATCAGCAACCGCCTCAGACACATCCGTGCAGCGCGCGAGAGCCCATGCAGCGGCCTTTCGCGTCTGCGGCGATTCCAGAGCGGCTGCCAGCGCGGGCAGCGTGTTCGGGTGCGCAGGCGCGATGGTCCCGAGCGCGCGGGCGGCAGCGTTGCTCACGTGCGCCACGCGGTCTGCATCAAGGACGCTGCGGAGCGCTGTGACGACCTCGTCCGATGCATGCCCGATCCTCTCCAGTGCGGTCACCGCGTGGTAGCGGAGCCGCGCGGAGGTGGACTGCGTCGCGTCGATCAGCGCCTCAAGCACCCGCGAGTTCGGCTCGCCCAGTTCCCCCAGTGCACGTGCGGCGGCAGCTCTGACCTCCGCCTCTTGCGCCTGGCGAATCCCCTCCCGCTCCTCAACCGGCACTGCGGCGGGGACCTCAACGCTGCTCTCAGGCTGGGGATCGCGGCCCACCTGGAAGCGCAGGGCGTAGAGGAGCGGTGGGATCGCCTCAGTGCTCTGCGGCCCGACCCGGCGCAGCCAGCGCATCGCCGCCAGGCGCACGGGCTCCTCCGGATCGACCAGCAGACGCGCGAGCGCCGGACCGACGACTACTCCCGCCGCGCCAATCCTGCCGAGCTCGACCACGTAGCGGACCCGGGGGATCTCCCCCACCTCAGCCTCCACCGATGGCTCCGTCGCGAGGGCGATGAGCCTCGGGACCGCCGGCTCGCCGCGAGCGCCAAGCACGCGCAACGCGGCGATGAGCGCCGACGTCGCCCCGGCGGTGTGCCCCGGCAGCATCTGCGAGAGACCCTCCGCCACCACCTGCGCGGCCGCGCCGTCGAGCAGAACACACCCGGATGCGAGCGCATCCACGGCACCATGCCGCAACTCCGACTTGGTGGATGCGAGCGCCTCGAGGACGAACTCAGGCTCATCCGCGCGCACGGAGACAATCGCTCGCTCGGCAGCCGGCGCCTCGGGCGCGCGCAGCAGCAGCGCCGATCGCCGGTGCGAGACCTCCTCCAGCGCGGGCAGCGCGGATCGGGCCTCGGGGCCGATAACCGCCAGAGCGCGGCAGGCGGCCGCGGCACGGTCGCCGCGCAGAGATGGCAGCGCCCTCGCCAGTTCGTCAGCAAGCTCCGCACCTCCCGCCTTCAGCGACTCGCGCAATGCGCCTGCCATGTGGCCCTCGGTGCCCTCAACCTGCAGAAGCAGCTCTTCGACGGATGGGTGCGAGCCATGCGACGTCATCCGAACACCTCCCTGCGACGGGCTGCTGTGCGAGTGAAACGCGCGTCACCGACAGGCTGTGGCGCCTCCCTCACGGGCCGGTGCGCGCCTCGTAGATCTGCACCGTGAAAGGCTCGAGCGTCATTGTCAGAGTGACTGCATCCGGCTCCGCACGCGGCTGCGGATCGATCTCGCGCAGCGCCGCGAGGCTGTCCACGGCCATGCCGCTCCAGCGCTTGCCGTCGGCGCTCCAGCCGCGGCGGGAGAGGACCGGGGTATCCACCGTGACCTCGACGGTGCGAGGTTCGTCAGTGTCGTTGAAGGTCGCCACCACCAGCCGGTCCGCGTCGGCCCATGCAGCGGCATAGACGCCGCGATCGGCATCGGCGCCGCCGTCTATGCGCGCTGCGAAGCTCTCCTGGATCGGCGGGATCGCCATGAGGTCCGCCATCAGCGCCATCAGCTTCGCCGGCACGGGGCGCGGTCCGTAGGCGGCATCAGGCACGTAAGCCCACTGCGCGCCGAGGCCGAGGCAGCGCAGCCCTGCGCGCATGTTCAGGCGGAACGCCAGTTCGGTCTGCGCGGCGGTGGCATCGGCTGACAGCGGCTCGGTCTCCATTGACCAGCGGGCGAAGCGGCGCGCATCCACGAAGCTCTGCGGGAAAGGCCATGCATCGCTGCCTGCGAGCAGCGTCGCAGCCATGCCCTCGAACTGATGGCCGCGCTCGATGCTCGCGATCTGCGAGCCGAAGGCCTTCGCCACCTCATAGTCGAGCACGGACTTCCCGTAGAGGATGCCGTTCTCGATGAGGATGCAGTCGGCGAACCACTGTGAGGGGGTGCCGGAGGCTTCGTTGGAGATAACGCGCATCTGCGGATGGTGCTCGCGCAGCCACTGGAAGCTCGCGGCCTGCACGGCGAGAACGCCCGGGTTGTTGGGCCGCCAGCCCATGTCCCAGGCGATCCCGCCGGGCTCGTAGAAGTCCATGCAGTCGCGCACCTGCTGGAGGTAGTCCTCGCGGAGAGCACCGTTGTCGAAGTCCCAGGTGCCCCACTCGATGCGGTCGAAGCCCGCGTCCGCCGCGACCTCGGGCGGCAGGTCGATCGTGTAGCCGCCACCGTAGAGATCAAGGCCGCCGCCGGGATCAGCGAGGAACCAGTCCTCAGGCAGCGGGTTGCCGCGCAGCGTGAGGTTCGCGATGTCGCGGAAGTAGAGGTAGCAGTTGCGTCCGCTCGCCTGGTAGCTCGCGATGGCGTCGCGGAAGTCCTCGGCGCTCTCTTTGCCCCAGCCACCCGCGCGGCACCACCACTCGCCCTCAGTTGGGTAGCGCTCGTTGATCCAGTCATGCCAGCCGAAGTACCACAGGTTGGCGCGCTCGGGGATGCGCGAGATGTCGATGCGCGCGCCCTCACCCGCCCAGAAGCCGCCTGCGCTCATCTCCAGCCCCGGCGGGAGCGTGCGCGGGACCTCGGGCGCCTCAAAGGGCAGCAGGTCATGGATGAGCGGGTTGTCGCTGACGAGGCTCTCACCGTAGGCCCGCCAGACATCGCGCAGCAGTGCCTCGCGCTTCGGGAAGGCGCGCCACGTGAGGCGGAAGTCGAAGCGCTGACCCGCGGCGATCTGCGTCGGGTTCATCTGCACCGATGGGAAGTAGCCCAGGGGCTGGTTCGGCGTCACCGTGACGAACTCGTCGAGGTCCGGACTGCCGACCAGCACCCACCGATCCGTGCCCTCGAGCACGGTCATCGGGAAGGAGACCGACTGCCAGGTGTCCAGCTTCGTGGGCGCAAGGTCGTTCGGCCGCGCACCGTAGCTGAAGACCGTGCTCTCCCCCGCCTCGATCCCCCGGACCGGGCGCATCGCGCACAGGATCCGCTCCCACTGCTCCGGCCGGAAGCCATGCCGGACGCCGAGGCGCGCGATGGTATCGAGGTCGCCCGTGGCCTCAAAGCTCACCTGTTCGGCGAAGCCCTCGGGGCCGGTGGCATAACTCACGCGCGCGGTCAGGGGCAACTCGGGCTCATCCGGGCCGAGGATGACCGCAAACTCTCCTTCGCGCGCGAGCAGTCGCGTGAAGCGCACCTCGCGGTCGCCGACCTGCGCGTAGACGACGGTGGCGTCCTGCGCAGGCGGCTGCAGGAGCATCGGCTCAGGCTCGGTCAACTCCAGCGATGCCAGCAGGCCGATCTGCTCGGAGATGCGCGCGGTGATGCCGGGGCAGGCGATCTCTCGTGTCTGCGCGGGGACGTCGCCGCCGCCGGAGAACGGAGGCGGCTGCACGGTCACCGGATTGCCGGTGCCATCGAGCGCCATAAGCTCGATGTCATCAACGAAGAGCGCGTCCTCGCGGCGGAGGTTCGAGGCGATGACGTAGACATCGAAGCGCGCAGCACCACCCGACGCGCGGAAGCGGTGGCTAATCCGCGTCCACTCGCCTGTGCCGGAGGGGACCGCCGCGTTCGCATACTCCAGCGTGGTGTCCTCCGCGCTCACCTGGCGGACGGCGATGCGGGCTGAGCGGCCCTCGACCATCGCAATGTCCGAGCGCACCCGGGCGCTGATCTCGTAGCTCGCGCCAGGGATTGGTGTCAGATCGACCGCCTGTGCGAGGTGCGTGAAGGCGGTGTACTCATGCTCCGGATCGCCTGTCACGCGCAGGCAGAAGCCGCCGGAGTGCGCGTCCGCGTCACTGACGCTGAAGAGCTCAGCCGGCACGGCGCGGTCCCAGCCATCCAGCGCGCCGGTCTCGAAGCCCGCATTGCGCAGCGGCACCTCCACGGGCGCCGCCCAGGCCGTGGTGGCGATCAGGGCCAGCGCGAGGAGGAGCGCCCGCATCATCCCGCGACCTCCAGCGGCAGCCCGAACAGCGTCTGCGCGTTGCGGTAGAGGATATTGCGGCGGTCCTCGTCGGTCATGTAGGCCGAGAGGATGCAGCCGATGCCGTAGTGCGGGTCGAACCACGGGTGGTCCGTGCCGAAGGTGATCTTCCGGCTGCCCGCGTGCTCGCACATGATCTCGAGAGCGCCGCGCACCGAGTAGGCGGCGGTGAGTTCGAGGTAGACGTGCTCGTGATCGCGCGCGACCTTCGCCGAATCCAGCCAGTCGCCGTAGCCCGCGTGGCCCATCAGGAAGCGGATCTGCGGGTACTTGTCGGCGACCGCGGCGACCTCGCGGTAGCTGCAGAGGCCCGCGCCGGACCAGGTATGCGAGAGGATAGGCAGCCCTCGCGCGTTCGCGTACTCATACGCGGGTGTGTACGCGTCCGCGGTGAGTGAGACTCCCTGCTGACTCGGGTGGAGCTTGAAGCCGAGGAAGCCGGGAGTGGCCTCGAATGCCTCCAGTTCCGCGGGTATGCGATCCGGGTAGTTGGGGCTGATCACCCACCAGCCGCGGAAGCGGTCGGGGTAGTCCGCCACCAGCCGCGCGATCTCCGCATTGCCGCGCTCGGTATCCACGAGCGCCTGGTGGCCGGAGATGAGCATCCAGCGCACGCCGCAGCGGTCCATGGTGTCAATGACCCGCTCGGGTCGATGGCGCGGGAAGTAGATTGCCTGGAAGGGCCCGTAGTGCGCATGGGTATCGATGACTGGGCAGTCCTCAACACGCCCATGCTCGACGAACTCGCGCGTGATGCGTCCCTCGTTAATCACAGGCGCACCTCCTCAAGAATGCGGCGCAGGTTGCCTCCCGCGATCAACTCGCGGTCGGCATCGCTTATCGCGGCGTGCAGCAGCGTGAGGATCGGGCCACCCATGGGGGTCTCCGGGAAGTTCGTGCCAAGCAGCAGCCGCTCGGGGCCGTAGCTGCGGCAGATATCCTCGATGCCTCCGTCGAGCTCATAGCGCGAGGTGCCGACCCTGAAGTTCGGGTAGCGCTCCATCAGCGGCCGGAAGTAGCGGTCCTCGCCCCAGCTTCCGTGGGCGCAGATGCACAGGCGCAGCCTCGGGAAATCGCGCAGGACGCTGTCGGCGAGGGCATAGAGGCCGCTGCCCGGCACCTCACGGCGGTCGATGAAGAGCGGGATGCCGCGGTCACTGGCCTCCTCGAGGAGACCGCCCATCGTCGTGGCGTTCAGCACGTAGCGATGCTTCTCCGGGTAGGCCCAGAGCGCCCGCACACCGGCCTTGCGCATGGCGGCGAGGAACTCCTCCACTGTGCCGAGTTCTCCGGTCTGCGGCGGGAGGATTGCCCATGACGGGATCAGGCGTTCATCACTCGCGCAGTCCTCGCTGACCAGGAGGTTCGCGACCTCCGGGCTCTGCTCCCACTGCGACGCGCCGCGAACGAGGGCACGAGCGATGCCGGCGCGGTCAATCTCTCGCAGGAGGTCCGCGATCGTCTCAGCAGGCGCAACGGGTGGCTTCTTCGGCAGTCCATAACAGCAGTTGCAGTCCCACAACTCCATCCGACATCACTGTCCTGTCTACAGGATGACGCGCTGCGCAGCGGACTTTCTCCGCGGTGATGGTGATTCCCTGCCGCGCGATCATCCTCCACCCGACGACTTCCCGCCGCTGTGGCGCTTCTGCTACAATGACCTGGCCTGCGACTGACCAGATGCTGGAGTGACCTGATGATGCGCCGCCGGACGAAGCTGCCGGAGCTGCCTGACTTCCCGCCGGATGCGCAGTGGCTCAACATTGAGGGCCCGCTACGCATGAGCGACTTCGCCGGCAAAGCGATCGCGTTGAGCTTCTTCACCTCCTGCTGCATCCACTGCACCCACGTGATCACCGACCTGCGCCGCCTGCACGCCCGGTTCGAGCCCGACCTGGCTGTGATCGGTGTGCACTCGCCGAAGCTCTCCGCAGAGCGAACTGACGACGCTGTGCGCGAGGCTGTGTTGCGACATCGGATCGAGTTCCCGGTGGTGAACGACCGCGATATGCGCCTGTGGCGGGGGCACGGCGTGAGCGCCTGGCCGACGACGCTGCTGATATCACCGGTCGGGCGAGTGATTGCGCGCGTGGTCGGAGAGGGCATCTTCGCGGCCCTCCACGACGGGATTGTGGACCTGCTGCGGGATTGTGCGCGCGGCGGTGAGCTTGACCACGAGCCGCTCCCGCTTCGGCTGGAGCGGGATCGCGAGCCGGTGCGACCGCTGTGCTTCCCGGCAGGCATCCTCGCCGACGAGGCCTCGCAGCGTCTCTTCATCTCCGACACAGGGCATGACCGTATGATCATCGCCAGCTTCGATGGCCGCGTGCTGGATGTGATTGGCGACGGCACGCCGGGCATGGAGGATGGGGAGTTCGCGCGCGCGAGGTTCCGAGAGCCGCGTGGCCTGGCGCTGGATGGCAATGCACTCTACGTTGCTGACCGCGGAAACCACGCGATCCGCAGACTCGACCTCCAAAGCCGCATGGTCGCCACGATCGCCGGCGTCGGTAGGCAGGCCCCGGGTATCATGACGGCCGGGCAGGCGGCATCGACCGACCTGAACTCGCCATGGGATCTCACGCTGACAGAGCACCGGCTGTACATCACGATGGCGGGCGCACACCAGATCTGGCGACTTGATCTGCAGACTGACGAGATGGAGCCGTTCGCGGGTGGCACGATGCCAGGGCTGGTGGACGGGTCGCGCTCTGGGTGCCTGCTCGCGCAGCCCTCGGGCATCACCTCCGACGGCGCCCGGCTGCTCCTCCTCGATGCGGCCGCGAGTGCCCTGCGGTGGGCGCATCTGCCACCGGGCTATCAGGTTGGCACCTGGATCGGGCGGGGGATCTTCGAGTACGGTGACCGTGACGGCGAGGCGGGCAAGGCGCTGCTCCAGCACCCCACAGGTATCGCCCACCATGGTGGCGTGATCTACATCGCGGACACGTACAATGACAGCGTGAAGGTCTTCAACCCGCACACGGCACGTGTCGCGACTGTGGTCGGCGGCGGTGAGGCCGCCGCTGCCGGCGAATCGCGCTCCGCCCTCACCCGTCCCTGCGGTCTTTCCTGCGCCGCAGGACGTCTATGGCTAGCGGACACCGGTGGCCACGCGATTCAGGTAGCTTCGGTAGACGGAGGACCACTCAGCACATTGGAGCTTCACCCGGAGGAGAGGCTGCTGGAGGGCCTCGGCGTCTGAGCACCAGAAGTCGAGAATCAGCGACTGAAATGACCGTTTGGCTTGCATGCATCCCGCCGATGGAGTAGACTCGCGCGGAAATTGGGGCAGGAAGGAGTACTGCCTGCCGCCGTGGAAGAGGTTACCTGTTGATCATCAGAGCTTTTCGTGGAAGACTGAGCCCGCATCAAGGTGGGCTGGCGATCATCATGCCGGAGCTTCGTTCATCGCGATCACACCCAACTCATCGCGCCGACCGCCTGCCCCTGATCGCCATGATCGGGGCACTGCTGCTTCTCTGCTCCTTGAGCATGGCGCAGCCGGCGCCGGCGGCTGCCGATGCCGCTGAGGTCCCGGAGCAGTTGCGGGAGACGATCCTGCCGGACACTCCCTCGGAGGAAGATGTCTCCCCCGCGCAGGTGCTGCGCGATCTGCCGCGCTTCGGCGCTGAGCTGTTCGCGGCGGCCGCGCGAGCTGCGGTTGCGCCTCAGGATGGGGCGACCGCAACCCCGCAGGCGACCGGCACGACGGCGCCGGTGCCTCCGAACTACGCGCTTGGACCGGGCGACGCACTGTCGCTTCAGGTTCATGCTGCTGGATGGCCGCAGGTCGCCCAGGAGATGACGGTCAGCCCCGAGGGCTTCATCTTCCCGGACCAGCTTGGGCGCGTCACGGCGGCCGGGCAGACGATCGAGCGGCTGCGTTCCACGCTTCAGCAGCAGTATTCGCGCATCTTCAGCACTCCCACGGTTACGCTCGCGATCTCGTCACAGCGCGCCATCGATGTCTATGTGACCGGCGACGTCGTCGACCCGGGGCGGCATGTGCTGACCGGAATGGTGACTGTGCTGGATGCGCTCTACGCAGCGGGCGGGCCGTCGGATATCGGCTCATTCCGGCGAGTGCGTCTGTCGCGGCTGGGCCAGGCATCGTGCGAGATTGACCTGTACGAGTACCTCCTGAGCGGAAGCCGGGAGGGCGACATGCTGCTCAATCCCGGCGACACCATCTTCGTGCCCGCAACTGGCCCGGAGGTGGGGGTCACAGGTGAAGTCCGACGGCCTGCCCGCTACGAACTGGCGGGCGAGACGACAGTGGGTGCGCTGCTGGAGATGGCCGGCGGCCTCGCGGCACGGTCGCACAGGATGCTGCACCTCTGGCGGACAGACGGTGGCGAGGAGTGGCGGATGTTCAGCGTGGACGCCACCAGCGAGTCGCCCGAGGACCTCGCGCGCTCTGTTCAGGACGGCGATCTGCTCATCGCACGCGAGATCCGGGACTCGGTCGGCAACACAGTGCGCATCCTCGGCGCCGTCAAGCGACCAGGCTACTACCCGGTCGAGGCGTACCCGACCATTCGCGAGTTGATCGATGCAGCCGAGGGGCTTGAGGTGAACGCCCACGTCGGGCGAGGCGTCATCAGCCGGCTCGACGAGCAGCGCCACTTTGAGGTCATCAGCTTCGATGTCGCCGCCGCGCGGGCGGGCGACCCGGCGAACAACCTGCGGCTCCAGCCGAAGGACTACGTGACGATCTACACGCAGGAGGAGGTTGAGCCGGCGTTTGTGGTCGAGGTCACCGGCGCGGTGATCCGCCCGGGAAGCTACCGGTGGGCCTCGAACCTGCGCGTGAGTCAGCTTATCATGCGGGCCGGCGGACTGGCGCCTGAGGCGTGGCTTGAGCGCGCGGACCTCCTGCGGCTGACCGAGAGCCAGACATGGCAGGTTGTCCCGGTGGATCTGCAGTCCGCGATTGAGGGCGATGACGCGGCCGACCTCGTGCTGCAGCGAGGTGACCGCCTTGAGGTCAGGACGCGGGCGGAGGTGGGGCGGGACTCGGAGGTTCACATCGCGGGCTTCGTGCAGGACGAGGGCTCCTATCCGCTGCGCGAGGGAATGCACGTAAGTGACCTGATCTTCGCGGCCGGGGGGCTTCTCCCCGGCGCAGGTCCGACTCTTGATATCGTCCGCGGACGCTATGAGGGCGCCACCGAACCGATTCGCCTGCTGATGACAACCGACGCCGGAGAACTTCGCGTGGAGCCGGATATGCTCCTCGGCGAGGATGACAGTGTGACGGTGATGGGTCGCGGGGACTACCGCCGGACCGCGAGCGTGGTCTTCCTTGATGGTCGCGTGCCGCGGCCTGGTGCCTACCCCATGATCGAGGGCCCGGGACAGGAGCCGTACACTGTCTGGGATCTGATCTCTGCCGGCGGCGGCATCCTCGACGACGCCAACAACGGTGGAATTGTGGTCTACCGGCGGCGCGGGGACACGATGGAGAACGCTCAGCAGGCGGATCTGGCGCGCGTGCTTCAGTCGGTCAACCGTGAGGCGCGGCAGCAGCAGGCCGTCCAGGTCTCGGAGGGCGAGCAGGCGCAGGCCACTGAGCAGTCGGTGCAACAGCAACTCCGCCAGGTCATCACCAGTGCATCAGGCGTGAGCATTGTCCTGCCGCCGCGCCCGGTGCAGGAAGAGGACTGGGTCTCCGCGATCCCGATTGATGGTGAGCGGCTGATCGCCAGCGCGGGCGCCGAAAGCAACCTTGAGCTGGAACCGGGCGATACCGTCGTGGTGCCGAAGCTCACGAACACAGTGATGGTGCTCGGCGCCGTGCCACGCTCCGGGGCCGTCCCGTTTGTTGAGTCCGAGGCAGCCGGGTACTACATCAACGAGTCCGGAGGCATGCGCGAGGATTCCGCGACCAACCGGATGATCGTGGTGCATGCCAACGGTGCGGTTGAGCCGATCAAGCCGAATGACCAGCTTCGGCCTGGCGACGTTGTGGTAGTGCCCACACGACATATTGTGCGTCACGTGAAGACCGAGAGCGACCTGCAGACGTGGCTGCGGACGATCGTCCCGATCGCGACCGCCGCGCTGCTGTTCTGACGTCAACCGCTTCCGGGCGCGCACGCCCGGCGGAGGATTCGCTGCATAATGAGGTTCATCGAGCGATACAACTGGCTCCACGTTTTCGTCATCAGTGTGCTTCTCAGCCTTCTGGTCGCGGCGGTGGTGCATTTCATGCTGCCCGGCAAGTTCACAGCGCAGAGTTCTCTGCTGCTGAATGACCGCCCGGACGTGCTGGCAGGAGTCTCCGACACGCCAGGGGCGGCGCCTCAGACAGGTCCGTCGCTGGCGCGCCTGCAGGCGGTTCTCGCCAGCAGGACGATGCGCGAGCGGATCATCCAGAAGCTCTCGCTCGGCGAGACGCTCAAGGCCAACGAGGGCGACACCCACGAAGCGCTGACGAGGATGTCGTCCATCAAGGCGATCGGCGAGGACGGGATTAGCGTCGAGGTAACCGTGGGCGGCTACTTCGCCCCACACATCCCGAACTTCGGACACCCAATCCCCATCTCAGATGCACGCGATCTGAGCGCCAGGATCGCGAACCTGTACATCTCCGAGCTGACTGCCTACCTTCGTGAGACCGATCTCGCATCGGCCCAGGAGAGCCGCGAGTTCCTTGAGACGCGCCGCAGTGAGCTCGCGAAAGAGCTCGCTAGCGCGAGAGATCGTCTGCAGACCCTCCGCGCCGATTTCGAGCTGCTCGACCCGACGGCTGAGGCGACGCGGCTTGGCGAGCGCCTCCGGACCCTCGAGCAGTCTCATGCGGAAGCAGCGGCTGAGGCGGATGCCGCCGGAAGCTCCCTCGGTGTGGCAGAGCAGCAGCTTGACAGCGTCTCAGCGCGCCGCATCGCCTCCGAGGTAGAGACGCGTAACCCGCTGATCGCCAGCCTGCAGGAGCAGCTCGTACAGCTCCAGACAGAGCGAGCCGCCGAACTCGCGCGCGGGAAGACGGCCGAGCACCGCGATGTGGTGCAGATCACGACGGCCATCGAAAACGTGGAGCAGGAGCTTCGCGACCTCGAGGAGACCGTGATCAGCCAGGTCGGTGATCAGCCGAACCCGCTGCACGATGACGCTGTGCAGCGCGTGGTGGAGCTTCGCGTGCAGCTTGCCGGAGCACGGGCGCGGCAGAGCGAGATCGGGTCATTGCTTGGCTCCGCGCGCGGGGAGATGGCGGAGATGCCCGCCGTCGCTCGTGAGTATGTAGAGATTGACCAGAGCCAGCAGATGCTGGCTGAGAGACTCACGGCGGTTGAGCGCGCGCTCTGGGCCGCTGAGTACGAGGAGGCGCGCGTTGACGTCGGTGACTCGTTCAGGGTACTCGATGAGGCCACGCTGCCGTTCGAGCGCAAAGGGCCGCCCACGCTGGTCGCCGGGCTGATCGCGTTTGGCACCCTCCTGCTGCTGCAGGGCCTGATGTTGATCGATCGGCGCTGGTTCGGCGGGTAGCCTCAGTCAGCCAGAACGAGCACCCAGTCCCGCTCGTCGGGTGCTGTGAATGTGTGGGCCGTCGCCCCTGTGCGGCGGCTCTCACCTGTTCTGGGATCATGCCACGCCGCGCGCTGCGGCAGCTCACTGGCGCTCAGGGTCACATCTCCCCCGCTCGGGAGGTACGCCACCAGCAGATCACGATCGTCGCTGGCCGATACAGCGATGGACTCCCGCGGATCGGCCTCACCCGGCTGCTCGGCCAGCAGTTCCTGTGCGGGCCGCAGGCGCCACCACTCGACCTGGGCAAGAATCGCGCGGATCGCGCTCATCCCCCGGATGCCCTCGGTATCCAGCGCCTCCCGCCACGGCGCGATTGCCTTGAGGTTGGGGTGCCCCGGCGCGTCCTCGATCTCGTTCGACCACAGCCAGATGGAGTTCGTCCCGTAGGTCACACCGGCGGTCGGAGTTGCGAGCAGGCTCAACCATGCCGCTCGGCGGACGTCATGGCCGCTGATCCGGTAGTCGGAGCTGTAGGCCGGATGATTCTCGTAGTTCGGCTCGAGGTTGATGATGGGCATCTCAAGATCCCGCCAGTGCTGCGCGGGTGGTCCCTGGGCGATCCAGCGCGAGGTCAACTCGGGCAGCCCGTGGCCGCTCTGATAGCCGAGGAAGTCGAACCACGGCTCGTCGCCGAACCACTCCCCCACCCAGCTTGAGCCGCAGGGGTGCATCGTGACCGGGCGGTCGTGGCGGTCGGCGAAGACGGCGCGCCCGATCCGCTGCCAGCGCTCGACAGTCGGCTCGTAGCGCCCGTCGCCTCCGAGCAGCCATGCCACGTTGTGCGCTCCCCAGCGCGCCACCATGTAGCGGCAGAGACGGATCGCGTTCTCCTCAGAGAGCGTCTGCCCCGGGTCGGTCGCGGTCAGCGTCCAGAGCATCACGGGCGCCGCCACGAGGCCGTGATCGTTGACGGCCTGCATCATCCGGTCAAGCCTGCGGAATGCCTCCACGTTCACATCAAGCACGCCGCCTGCGTCGCTGTACACCCCCGCCTCGGGCCAGCCGCGCCACTGCGTGATCACGAACTGCACGACTGTGAAGCCCTGCTCACGGCGCAGGTCAAGGTACTCGGCCCAATCGGCCTCATCGGCACGCAGCGCGCCGTTCCACGCGGTATCCCCGAGCCACGGGAAGGGCGTGCCATCCGCGTGCTCAAGGTGGCGTCGATCAGCAGCGACCCACAGGGGCCCGTGACTGATGAGACCGCTCTCCGCTGCCTCCACGCACATGAACTCCCCGGCGCAGCCATCCAAGCCCGAGTCGCTCGCGCAGCGGCTGCGCCAGCGCCAGAGACCGGTCTCGCCCGGCGCGAAGCGTGCGCGCCAACCCCGGCCGCCATCCCAGAAGCCTTCGACGCGGTGCTTCTCTCCGCTCGGTGAGATCAGGCGGATGGTGACGGCTCCTTCGGGCAGCCGGTCGTGTTCGAGATCGCCCACGATCTCGGTCTCCCACACACTCCACAGTGGCACCTCGTCCATGGCGTGGCACCTCCCGCACTGCAGTGCAACCGCAACCGCCAGCGTGACTCGCAGCTGTTTCCCGCACATGATCTCCGCCTCCTGCATCGAGTGCGACAGACAGCGGAACTAACGCTGCTAAGCGGTGGGAGTTCCGTCCGAGCGGGGGCAGGGATTGCGGACCTCCTGCGGGAAATCCGCGTCTGCCGAACCAGAGGCACTGCTCAGCAGACTGAAGGAGACCTGTATCCATGCATCGCGCCCTTGCCCTGATCGCAAGCATGCTCATCGGTCTGACCGTATCCGCGCCGGCGCCGGATGCTGCCACCATTCCCCCGGCCGTTCGTGGCGCCAGGACGGTCTACCTGCGGGTGGACCCGGGCTTGCTCAACATCACCGTCCTCAAGCGCGACCTCAACATCTATGAGAACGAGGATCCGCTGACGGTGGTGCTGTTCGATCCGCTTGGCAACGAAGTCTTTACTCGCGTCATCCCCGACGATGGCAGCGCCCTGAAGAGCGGAATGGCCGAGGACTACCAGCGCCTCGAGGAGAGTGTGCGGTGCAAGCTGGCGGGCACCTACCGCCTCGCAGTTCGCGGCAGTAGCGACGCCGTGTGGGGCGTCGAGACCACGGCGCCGGGCATGGTGATCGAGGGCGAGATGTTCTTCAGCCATGGCGACACGGGCGGCAGTGTCTTCTTCCCGGCCCCGAGCACCGAGTTCACGATCACAGTGAGCGCGCTGCATGACCCGGGTCAGCAGACGGTGCCGCTGTTCGATGCGGATGGTGCGCCCCTTGGTGAGTTCGCTCTGACGAAGACCGGAGAGGAGCATACGCTGGAGTTCCCTGCGGAGGAGCGACAGGGCCTCTGGCGCCTGGATTTCGAGGCTCTCGACGTGAAACTGGCCGTCACTGGAGTGACCGTGTGGGCCACCGATCCTGATGCCTGGTTTGATGCGCGAAAGTCGAAGTGGATGCTGATGCCCTACCGCTACACCCGCTACCTGCAGCCCGGGGAGAGCGCCGAGATCGAGTTCCGCCTGCGCAACAGCACCGGCGCTGCGGATCAGCTTCGGCTCGAGGCCACGCCCGATGAGGGGCTCGAGGCGGAGATCGTCTCACCGGAGATGCCGGTCGCGCTCAATGACCAGGCGACCGCGCCGGTGGTCGTGCGGGTGCGGCTCGCCGAGGACGCGCCACCGGAGGGCACGGAACTGCACGTCTTCCTGCAGGCATCGGCCGCGAACGAGCCGTCCGCCGTGGCAAGCTCCGGCATCAACGTGCGCGTCGGCGAGAGCCCGGTGTCACAGCCGCTCGACATGCCGGTCGTGCTCCGGCCTTTCGAGCACGAGAACGTGCAGTTTGGCTACGACCCCGACTACATGCGCAATGAGGTCCACTTCGACCTGAACAACGAGCCGTGGATCCGCCAGCGTACCGACAGCCAGTACGGCACAACCGGCGTCTACACACTCGACGGCGGCGAGTGGGTCTACCGGGACTTCATCGAGGCGATCCGCGCGAAGTATCCCGACTACTCGACCAGCTACGGTGGCGGCGGCTTCGTGGGCGCAAAGCTGGTCTTCGATGGCCAGGGCGGCATCTATACCACGCTGCGGCTCGTCGCCGGTGCGGCGCGCCCGGCGGTCCTGCTATTTTCTCCGGATGAGGGGCGATCGTGGGAGGTCCACGAGCTCGGTCCCGGCGTAGCCGATCTCGAGCAGTTCACCGGCCACAACGCGCTGCAGAGCCCCCCGCCGGTTCTGCGCTATGAGACCACCGGGCCACATCCGGCCACGTTCTGCTCCTACAACGATCTCTGGCTCTACATGCCCACGCGCGAGGGCGGCAGATTGGCCCTCGAGGAGCCGATCAAGGTCGCGGAAGCGGTGATCGGCATGTGCCAGCACTCCGGCGGGCCAGCCTCATCTGTCACGCGCGATGGCAGGACCCACATCGTCTGGGGCGAGGTCTCCGGCAATCCCGACGGCACCGGCGCCGATGAGCGCGGCGTCCCCACCTACGTCGCGACCTACGACCACGCGACGCGTACGGTCAGCGAGAAGGTGCTGCTCGGCTACGGGCCGCCCGTCAATGACGTGCATAACGTGCCTGCGATCACCATGGACAGCGAGGGCACGCTGCACGTGCTCATCGGAGCGCACGGAAACAACTTCCACTACGTGCGCTCGCTGCGGCCGAACGACTCCAGCGCGTGGGCCGAGGCTGAGCCGATCCTCCTGAAGGGCTATCACACCGAAGAGGGTGATCGTGGCCTGCAGACCTATATCTCGCTCGTCTGTGATGCCGATGACACGCTGCACACCGCCTTCCGGCAGTGGCGCAATGACCCGCAGTGGCACGACGGGCAGCAGTTCGCAGCGCTGTCCATCCAGCACAGGCCGAAGGGCGGCGAGTGGAGCGAGGAGGCCACGCCGCTGGTGGTCGGCGCGGTTCCGGGCTACTCGATCTGGTACCACAAGCTCACCGTGGACCGCCTGGGCGACCTGTGGCTGTCGTACGCCTACCTGACGAGCGACGAAAGCTATCAGGCGATGTTTCCGAACGTCTACAACCACCCGGCCACGCTGGTCTCGCGTGATGGCGGGGCGACCTGGAAGCTCGCCGAGACCGCGGACTTCGTCGCGGGCGTCGAGATGTTCGACGCCCGCTGATGGGGCGGCGGGGCTCGCGCTCGGCTCAGTCGAACTGAGCGATGTGACTGTGACGGTCGCGGCGAGATAGCCTCGGCCGTCACGCTTATGCGACTCAGCTCCCCCACTGCTGCACGCTCTTACTATAAGGTTTTGTGATGGGGGAGGAGACTGCTGCTCTGTGCGGAAACCCCATGGGCAGCGCAACAATCAGAGACGGGAGTGACGGCAGATGCGGAGCAGTCGCGGATTCACCCTGATCGAACTACTGGTTGTCATAGCGATCATTGCCATCCTGGCAGCGATCCTGTTCCCGGTCTTCGCCCGCGCGCGGGAGAAGGCACGACAGTCGGCGTGTCTGAGCAACGTCAAGCAGATCGGCCTGGCGATCCTCATGTACGCCCAGGACTACGACGAGCGAATGCCGATGCGCTACGACAGCAGCAGCCCGAGGGTTGGCCTCATGCAGGCGACGCAGCCGTACGTCAAGAACCAGAACGTCCACGACTGCCCGAGCGCCAGCCATAGCTCTGCTATCACAAGCTACAGTGGCCACCGGAGCTACGGTTACACCGCCGGCGTCTTCCTGACCAACGGTGGAACGAAGATGGCGGTGATCAAGCGCCCGGCCGAGATAGTGATGCTCGGCGACGCCTGCCATGACCGCAACAACTACTGCACCCTCAACACTCCGGCCTCTGGTCCGTTCATGTGCGATCCCGACGGCACTCACTGCCAGGTCTGCGGTGGGACGCATAATTCGGTGTTCGGAGACGACACGAGCCATGGCGCGGTGTCGGGCACTGATCGCCCCGGCTTCAACTTCCTCGAGCGCCACAACGGCACGGGGAATGCCGCATTCTGTGATGGCCATGCGAAGGCGATGAAGCACAGCGATCTGTACAACAACCGAGATCCGCACCCGTACTTCGACTACAGCGCGTGAGATGCTGCACAGTGAAGCACCATGTACTGCGGCCGCCTTCACCGGCGGCCGCAGTACATGGTGCTTAAGATTCCACTCCAGACAAGGAGGAGCGCGGCGTAATCGGGCGAATGAATGAAGGGCTGCATAGATTCCGCGAAGGGAGCAACCACTATGAAGCGCAGTTCAGGTTTCACCCTGATCGAGCTGTTGGTTGTCATTGCGATCATTGCCATCCTGGCAGCGATCCTGTTCCCTGTCTTCGCTCGCGCGCGTGAGAAGGCGCGCCAGACCTCGTGTCTCAGCAATCAGAAGCAGATCATGCTGGGCATCCTCGCCTACGCTCAGGACTATGACGAGCGCTTCCCGCCGTATCGCTGGAACCAGGACCCACCTCCGAGCGTGTGGATTGACCGCGACAACAGTGCCGCGATGAACCGCCACTTCTGGGCCGAGTCGATCGAGCCCTACCTGAAGAACATCAACATCCTCTTCTGCCCGAGTGGCCAGGTGGACGCCGACACACTCAGCGGTGGCAAGCGCTACCTCACCTACGCCTACAACGGGAAGATGCACTGCACGAAGATGGCGGAGTTCAAGAGCGTTGCCAACAAGATCGCCATCGGCGACATCGGCGAGCGGATCACCGGGCGCACGCCGGTCGGCTACGTTGAGAACTGGTTCATCTGGACGAGCAACGACAGCGCGCAGACCTGGAGCCAGTACATGTGGTGGAGCAGCATCCACAACGGTGGCGGCAACTATGCCTATGTGGACGGGCATGCGAAGTTCCTTGGCTCGAACGACGCCTCGCTCGGGCCGGTCATCGGCACCAGCGACCCGAAGCTGATCGGCGACCAGACCGGCTCATGGTTCCCCGGCAGCTAGCCTGAAGCGGTACACCGTCTGACGACAACGAAGCGGCCGCCTCACCGGAGGCGGCCGCTTCTTCGCATATACCCGGGACGAGGAAGGTGATTCGCCGCCGGATGCGTAATTGGCCGTCGGCAGAGCCATGTACGCAAGCGGTGCGTGGAGGGCGCGATGACGCCTGAAGAGCTTGCAGTGAACGGCGGACCGAAGACGCGTGAGAAGCCATGGCCGACGATCGCCGACGCGTCCGGCAGGGACTTCGGCGAGGAGGAGATGGAGCTTCTCCGCCAGGTCATGCAATCGGGTAGCCTCGGCTACATGTACGGCTCGATGGTGAAGCAGTTCGAGCAGGAGTTCGCGGCGCGCCATGGTGTGCCGTTCGCCTGCGCGGTCAGCTCCGGCACTGCCGCGCTGCACACCGCCATGGGCGCGCTGCTGCTCGAGCCGGGCGATGAGGTCATCACCACGCCCGTCACCGACATCGGCTCGATCATCGCGATCGTCCAGTGCAACTGCATCCCCGTCTTCGCGGACGTGGACCCGATGACGATGCTGATCGACCCGAAGTCGATCCGCGAGCGGATCACCGGCCGCACGCGGGCGCTGCTCGTCGTCCATCTTCTCGGGCAGCCGTGCAACATGGACGAGATCATGGCGATCGCACAGGAACACGACCTCTTCGTGATCGAGGACTGCGCGCAGTCGCATGACGCGAAGTGGGACGGGAAGGATGCAGGCACCTTCGGCCACTTCGGCTGCTTCTCACTGCAGCAGTCGAAGCAGATCACGACCGGCGATGGCGGGATCGTCGTGTCGAGCGCTCCGGATCTGGCCGATGAGGCCTACCGCTTCCACGACAAGTACTACGACCGCACAGGCGGCGGCCGGCCGGTGGATCGCTTCGGGATGAACTACCGCATGAGCGAGCTGGTGGGCGCGGTGGCGCTGGCGCAGCTTCGCAAGCTCGACCGGATCATCGGCCGGCGCAGCGAGACCGCTGAGGCGCTAATGGCGGGGATCGACGAGATACCCGGCATCGTCCGCGCGAAGGTGCACCCGAAGGCGACGCACACCTGGTGGCGCGTGGCATGCACGATAGATGAAGACGAACTCGGCGCGGACGCGAAGACCTTCACGCGAGCGGTTGTCGCGGAGGGCCTGCCGCTGCGCGTGCACACGGCCCGCGGCGAGCCGATCTGTATGGCGCCGGCGTTCCAGAACTACGCGGCCTACGGCTCGAGCGAGTTCCCGTGGGAGCCGCCATACGGCCGGAGGGTCGTGTACCGGCTCGAGGACTACCCGAACACGAACTGGGCCATGGAGAACGTCTGGACGGCCTCGTGGAATGAGGGCTTCACGCTCGAGGACGTGGACGACATCCTGCGCGGCCTGCGCAAGATCAGCGACTACTACCGCTCTCGACGGTAGCCGATGCGGCCCGTGAGCGGCGCAGGCTCGAGCGAAGAGAGGCTGCGCCGATCACGACCAGGTAGAGCGCGCCGGTGAGGACGATGATCGTCGCCCCCGCGGGCAGGTCGGCGTTGTAGCTGACGCCGAGCCCGGCCACCGTGAGCACTGCGATGAGGGCTGCCGAGATCGCCATGACCTGCCGGAGCGAGCGCGAAAAATGGCCGGCGATCGCGATCGGCAGCGTCAGCAGCGCGATCACGAGCACCAGCCCGACCACGGTCACAAGCAGCACGACGGTAAGGGCGGTCATGCAGAGCAGCAGGAGGTAGAATGCCTCCACGTTGATGCCGCGCATGCGCGCGAACTCCTCATCGAAGGAGATCGCGACGAGTTGCTTGTAGAAGAGCAGCCCGAGCGCCACCACGAGCAGATCGAGCGTCGCCATCAGCCAGAGGCTCGTGGGCGTCACCATGAGGATGTTGCCGAAAAGGTAGCTCATGAGGTTCTCGGCGTAGCCGGGGGTGCGAGCGATGAAGAGCACGCCCGCCGCCATCCCGATCGCCCAGATCGCGCTGATGGCGGTATCCTCGCTCTCGCGCCACCGGAGGCTGACCATGCCAATGATCAAGGCGGAGAGCAGCGCCGCGATGACGGCGCCAAAAAGCGGATGCAGCCACTCCCACCCCTGTGTCACCTGCAGATAACGCGCCGCGCCCAGGCCTCCGAGGACGCTGTGAGCGATGCCGCCGGCAATGTAGGTGATGCGGCGCGCAGCCACGTAGCTGCCCACCACACCGCACGCGATACTCGCGAGCACACCTGCGATGAGCGCGTACTGCAGAAAGCCGTGCTCGGCCACGGCCCGGAGGAACTCAGTCACGACAGCACCACGTCCCCTCATTCCGGTCATGCCGGACCAGCCGCAGGTCGCTGCCGTAGAGGTCCTCGAGTATCTCGCTGGTAAGCTCGCCCATCTCAGTCGTCGGGTGGCGCCTGACGAAGCGATTGACGCACAGCACGCTCTTCACCACGCCGGAGACGAAGCCTAGATCGTGGGTGACGAGCACGATCGTGGTGTGATCGTTCAGCTCGCTGAGAAGCTGGTAGATCTCGCGCTCCGCCGTAACATCCAGAGCGGAAGTAGGCTCATCCAGCATCAGTAGATCGGGCTCGGTCACCAGAGCGCGGGCGATGAGCACACGCTGCTGCTGGCCTGCCGAGCACTCCGCGAAGGGCTGGTCAGCAAGGTCCCGCATCCCCACGCGCTCCAGCGCGTCGACAGCGCTGTGTTTCCCCTCCCCCGCCGCCCTGCCTCGGGCGCGCCCGAGGCGGCCCATCAGAGCCACATCGAGCACAGTGATCGGCATGGTGCGGTCGTAGCTGAAGCCCTGGGCTACGTAGCCAATCCGCGGCGCGACGGCACGTGGAGGCTGGCCGAAGACGCGGACTTCTCCGGTGTTCGGCTGCAGGAGGCCCATCATGAGCTTGAGCAGCGTTGTCTTCCCGCCGCCGTTCGGGCCAACGATGGCAGCCAGATCCAGCAGCGGCACGGTGACGTTCACGTCCTCGACAATCGGCTGACCATCGTACGAGAACGTGACATCGCGCACCTCGATCGCCATGCCCTGCCTCACTCGCCACCACCGGGCCCCACCAGCTCGTCACGAACGGTCTGCGCCATCTCCCGCATATTCTCAATGTAGTCGCGCGACAGTGGATCCAGCGTAACGATCCGCGCGCCGATATCGGCGGCCAGGGCTCGTGCGGAAGCATCCGAGAACTCGCGCTGGACGAAGATGGCTTTGACGCTGTCCGCACGGGCCGCCTCAACGATCGCCTGCAGCTCACGCGGCCCCGGCTCCCTGCCGGAGACCTCGATCGCGACCTGCTCCAGGCCGTAGGCCCTGCAGAAGTACCCGAAAGATGGGTGGAAGACGAGCATCTTCCGCCCTGCGGCAGGCCTGAGCAGTTCGTCTATCTGCAGGTCGACGTGCGCAAGCTCGGACAGCAGCGCGGTCGCACTGGCTTCGAAACTGTGCGCGCTGTCGGGATCGAGCCGTGCGAGTTCAGCACGCACTGTCTCGGCCTGGATAGCGACGAGGCGCGGGTCGAGCCATGTGTGCGGGTCCATCCGCCCGTGTCCGTGCCCATCGTCCTCCTGCGCATGATCGCTGATGGGCTGAAGCTCGATTCCATCGCGCAGGTCAACCACGTTCAGGTCGGGCATTGAGGCACTGATGCGCTCCATCAGCGCGTCCTCGAAGGGAACGCCGATGCGGAAGTACACGTCTGCGTCCTCAAGGGCTACCATCTGCGCGGGCGTCAGGTCGTAGGTCGCCGGAGACTGGCCCGGCCCCACGAGCACCTCGATGGCGACGCGATCTCCACCGATCTGCTCCACGAGGAAGGCCTGCGGTGGGATGCTCACGCAGACACTGAGCGGCTCCGAGGCGGCCTGCGACTGCGGGGCGTCCGACACCTCACGAGCGCAGCCGCAGCAGACGACGGCAAAGCCCGCGGCGACCATGGCCGCAATGACGAGGTTCCTCACGTTACTGATTGCCCGCATCGTCGTCGAGGTCAACACTCTCCATCAGCCGGCGCAGGAGCGCTTCATCGCCCGGCGTCTCCTCATACTCGTAGGTCTCCTCGAGCTTTGCCACCAGCTCGCCGAAGTCCTCATTTGTCTCCATGAGCGCGTTGAGCTTACTGTCCGCCTCCCGCGATGCCTCCAATAGATCGGTCAGGTCCAGCTCGAGGCCGAGCAGGTCGTTCAGTGCCGACGTGACCTTCTGGATGCTCCGAGGGTACGTGGGCATCTCGAGGAACGGGTAGTGCGGTATCTCGACCACGAGGCTGGAGGTCTTGATGCCAAGCTCCAGCGAATGGTAGATGAGCGAGGTGATGATGCTTGATGGCCCCTCGTAGTCGCTGAAGGACAGCCCGGCCTCGGCAAGCTTCGGCTTGAGACTCTCATCGGCCAGTGAGACACGCAGGCGCGGCTCGCGCGTGTGCGGGATCGGGCTCGCGACGCTGCCGACGAAGTAGATCTCCTCGATCTTCATCTGCTCGCAGACGCTGAAGATGCAGTCGCAGTATGCGCCCCAGCGGATGTGCGGCTCTTCGCCATTGAAGAGCACGAGATCAGGCATGCCCGCGGGTGTCCTGGCGATGTGGAACAGGTTCTCGGGGTACTGGATCTCCCGAACGACACCGTCCTCGATCTTCGCGTGCGGGCGGAACACGGCGGCGAACTCCATCGGGCTGACCGGCTGCACGACTGCCCGCCCGTCCTCGAGGTGCACGGAGATCGGCAGGCTCGTGACGGGGAAATGGAAGATGTAGAAATCGAGCGGATCGATCTCGGCGAAGTTCTGTGCCTCCAGCCTCTCGCGTAGATACGCGAGGGTGCCGGTTGAGACATGGCCACCATCCATCCAGCCGGTCAGGCCGATCACCATCACAGGCCGATCGGGGCCGACCTCCGGCCACTCGTCTATCATCAACTCGTACATGTATGCGATGCCTTTCGTGTGCGTACTCTCTACAGCGGGTTCTTCGGCCTCCGCCTGCCCCTCACCTGCCCACGGTGCAACCGCCGCCGGCCCTGCCGACACAACCTTCTGCCAGCGCCGGAGGTCACACGCGTGCGGCGGCGAATGGGTGACCGCACGATGAGGCACAATGATGCGAGCTTGTTCGCGAGGGTTCACGTCACGATCAGCAGCAGTGAATGTCTGTCTGGAGGTGGCGGCCGTGCGTTCCCGGTCACGCGCAGTGAGAGTTCTGCTGGCGGGAGTTCTTCTGATGGCCATACTTCCGGTGCTTGCCGGTGCTGAGCCGCAGACGCTCTACAAGCCCCGCAACATCGAGATGGCCCGAGAGAACATCCAGCGGTACCCATGGGCGCAGGCGCGCCTGCAGAGCTACCGCAACAGCTGCCGCCACATCATGCAGCAGGACCGGCAGTGGATTGAGGATTTTGTGCCGGAGCTGACGCCAGGCTCCACCTACGGCCAGGTCTGTCCCAACTGCGTGGGCGAGCAATGCTCCATGGGTGAATCGGGCGTGTTCACCTGGAGCGTGAGCGATCCCGAACACGTAAAGTGCAAGTACTGCGGTGCCGTCTATCCGAACGATCAGTTCCCCGAGACCGGCTCCATGACCGCCGAGCGCATGGGCCAGACCTTCACCTACTACGTTCCGCCGGAGGAGGCCGCTCACCCGGAGGACAATACCGGCCAGTACGCCTATCGCTGGGCCTCATGGCCGGTGCACGTGAGCTTCAGTGGCCTGATCCGCCTGCAGAAGGCGTCGTGGGTGGGCAACCAGGCTCTGAATCTCGCGAAGGTCTACGCCCTGACCGGCGAGGTCGAGTATGCCGAACGCTGCGCATGGGTGCTCGACAGACTGGCGCGGGCGTACCCGGGGTGGCTCTACCACAGCTACTACGGCAGCTACGCGGACATGCCGCCTGGTGAGGCAGCCGCCGCGATGGGCAGCCAGCCGAAGCAGGGAATCTTCGAGGACCCGTCGGTGATGGTGACCGGCTTCCCCGGCCACGCGAACTCAGTGCGCCTCTGGGGCTTCTGGGGCGATGGCCGCCTGACGGCCGGCGTCGGCGGCGAGGGCAGCTACCTCCTGAACTGGACAGTCTCCTATGACCTCATCCGCGACGCCACCTTCGCCGACGGAACGAAGGTCCTGACGTCGGAGATGGATGAGCGGATCGTCAATGACCTGATCCTGGCGGGCTGTGCCGACCTGGAGAACTACCGCGCGATCAACAACAAGTGCGGCCCCGGCCGCGCGCTGAGCGCGGCCTGCGGCACGCTCTTCGGCCAGCCTGAGCGCGTCCGCAGGGGCTTGGAGGGGCTGGAGCGCCTGCTCGATGAGGCTTTCCACTTCGATGGCTTCTGCCGCGAATCGCCCTCATACTCCTCGATGCACCTCGGCGGACTTGAGGAGATCCCGGACATCGTGGCAGGCTACTCCGACCCCGAGGGATACCTCGACGAGAACGGCGAGCGCTTCGACGACCTCAGTGCCTATGAGGACCTGCCTCGATACCGTCTCGCGCTGCTGTCCATGGTGCGGATGATGCGGCCCGACCGCCACTACCCGGTGATCGGCGACACCCACTACACGGCCGGCGTCTCCTCGCAATGGGCGGAGGTGCTTGCGGACAACTACGGCGACGGCTATGCGGGGCTGCTGGAGATCGCGCAGGGCAAGCCCCTTGCCGAGGTCGGCAGCGAATACGCGCTCTGGCATCGTGATCCTGACATGTCGGCCGACGGCGCCGCGGCGCTGCCGCTGCGCACGGAGTACTGGCCCGGGTGGCAGGTCGCGGCTCTGCGCAACGGGGACCCGGCCGGCCAGAACGCGCTCTACCTCAATGGCTACTCCTACCACGGCCACAGGCACATGGACACTCTGGGGATGGAGTACTTCGCGCTCGGGCGGGAGATGGCGTCGGACCGCGGTTACATCTGGGACGATCCGCGTAACGCGTGGACCAAGGGCACCCTGTCGCACAACATCGTGTCGGTGGACCTGCAGAACCAGGTGACGACCGACCGGACCTCGACGCTCGAGATGTTCGCCACCGCTCCGGAGCTTGAGGTGGTTCAGTCCTCGGCCAACGCCTACCAGCAGTGCTCGCAGTACCGGCGCACGATGGCGCTGGTGCAGCTTCCAGGCGACAACTCCTACGCCGTGGATATCTTCCGCGTCACGGGCGGTTCGCAGCATCACTACGGGCTGAACTCGAACGGGACCGCGTTCTCAGCGGGCGACCTTGCGCTCGTGCCGGAGGACGGCATGATCACCATCGGCAGCCTCCAGTGGGGGCTGACGAACCTGAAGACAGTCCGGCCAGAGGGCCCCTGGCACGTGACCTGGACAAACGAGGACGTGAACCTCGACTGCTGGAGCGCCTCGCCGATAGACCGGCTGATCGTTGGCGATGCGCCCGGCTGGCGCACGAACAAGGGCATGGAGCTGCACGCGCCGCCGATCACGCAGATCCTGGCGGAGCGTTCGGGTGACGCGCTGGACAGCGTCTTCGCGACCGTCCTTGCGCCGTGGCAGGGCGAAGCCTCACCTATAGCGGCGGTGCGCGAGGTGCGGCCCGATGACAGCGGCGCGGTCGCCGTCGTGGTCGAGATGGCGGACCGCACCGACTGGATCATCTCGGCTCTTGATGACGAGCCACGCAGTTACGGCCCCATCACCATGTCAGGCCGCTTCGGCTTTGTCTCATTCAGCGCGGACGGCTCCGTGCGGGCGATGTACCTGAACGAGGGTACCTCGCTCACGGTCGGCGACGAGGCCATCGAGCTTCCTGAGGCGCGGGTGACCCGACGCGTGGCCTCGGTGGACGGGACGACGATGACGCTGGCCGAACCGCTGCCGGAGACCATTGTCGGAGCCGGCGCCTATGTCAACGGAGGAGGAACGGGCTGGGAGATCGCCCGCGCGGAGGGAAGCACCGTCGAGGTGCGTGAGTATCCTCTGATCCCGATGGAGGACGTGACGATCCCGATGTCCGCGTGGCGCGGAGCGCGCTGATGAGGTGAGGACAATGGGCGAGGACGCCATCACGATCAACCGCGCGCCGGTGCTCACGCTGTGGGCGGCGGTGGTGGCGGAGCGGATGGGCTGGGACTGGGACTGTGCCCTGACGCTCGGCAAGGCGATGGCGGGCCTGCAGGCGCAGGCGAAGGGGCGGATGCTCGGCATCTACTCCCCGGCCAGGCCCTGTGCAGATGGCGCGCCTGCAGTAAAGAGCGGCCTGGGCGAGGAGTTCTTCGTGCAGCTCTGCGGGAGGTCTGTGCCGGCGCTGCACACCGAGAGCGGCCCGAGGGCCTGTGTGAAGGACGCGGCAATCGAGCCTGGGTCCGTTGTGAAGTACCTGCAGGGCAAGTTCGGCCCGCAGTTTGACGCAGCGGCTGATGCGATGCGGCAGCTTGCGGCGGCATATGAGCCGGAGGAGCTTGCAGGGCGCGCCTTCGGCCTTTACGAGCAGTTCCGGCCAGAGATCCAGCGCGGCAGGCAGGGCTGGGGGAGCATGGGGGAACTGGATCTCGCGGCGATCCGCGCGATAGCGGAGCGCAGGAGTCAGTCGCTGGCGCCATGAAGATTCTGGGTCCGAGGGAGGACAATCATCTCCCCCGGAGAAAGGACCTTTGTCTCAAAGCCACCGTTCAGGGAGGTAGTGTTCAGTGAAGAAGCCAGTTGTTGATCAGGATAGCTGCACGGGCTGCGGCCTCTGCCCCGACATCGCCTCAAACACGTTCAAGCTCAATGACGACGGTGTCGCTGAGGTCATCGACCCGCAGGGCGACGACGAGGACACCATTCAGGAAGCCATTGATTCGTGTCCCGTCGAAGCGATCTCCTGGGAGGAGTAGCTGCCGCTCACGCGCGGAAGCTCTAGGGGCGGCGTCATCTGACGCCGCCCCGCTTCATGCCGCACCGGGGGGGCCGTCGAACCACACAGATCCGCCATCCGTCTGGACCATCAGCATGAGCACTGAACGTCGCCTACACCCGCTGACCCGCACACCGGGAGGGCATCGCGGCTCCTGGCGAGAGATCCAGGGCCAGCACCCGGGCGTGCGCGATCCTCGCAGCATACGCATGAGCGACTGGCCAGCCTCGGTCAACGCGGCCATCATCGCATCGCTCGCGCTCATCACCGCATTTGCTGTACTCAGCGCCTCCGTCGCCTCGCCTGTAGGCCCGGTGAGAGCCTGGGCTCGCTGGACCGCTGATGATGGCGCGATCAGCCTGGAGCACCCTGCGGGCTGGGCGGTGCGCGACATCGGCGCGGGGCAGCCGCATATCCTCATACTGCGCTCAGAGTGGGTCCGCATCCACGTGATCAGCGCGGCTGAGCTGGCATCGGTGGTGAGTGCCTACGCATCGCTGCCCGACGAGGCGAGCCGCTACCGCGCACTTGAACTCGTGCACCAGGCGGCCGCCGACGCATGGGGGTCGTGGATGGGCGACGAACAGCTTGAGGAGGGCAGTGTCGGCAGGACGGTTATTGGGGGCAAGCGCGCGGTCTGGACGCAGTTCCGGTATGTCGGCAGCGGGATTGAGGGTGGCGAGCCGATGACCGGCTACCGGGCGACGATCATCGGTGAGAGCGGCGGGATCATCGCAGGCGCGATTGCCCCGAGCAGGAACTGGGACGAGTTCAAGCCGATCGCGCTGCGCGTGCTGCAGAGCATCCGCGTTCACCCGGCAGCGCAGCAGTAGACCGCGCGATCGCGGCCTCCTCGCGCGAGGCTCAACTCCTCTCCTCACGCCTGAAGGGCCACTCGCGCGCGATGACGATGGCTGCGGCGATCACGAAGATCGCCACTGAGGCCGCCTGCGCCATCGTGAGCACTGGAAGAGGCTCCCAGACCTCGCCCGTTGCCCCACGCCGGAAGATCTCCACCACGTAGCGCACTACCGAATAGAGCGCCAGGAACGCGAGCAGGCGGTCGAACGGCTTCCGCAGCCACGGGGTCATCCACAGCAGCAGCGGCAGCGTGAAGGCCAGCGTCCCTATGACAGAGTAGAGCTGCGTAGGATGCGAGGGGAAGGCCGGACTCGTTGCTGTACCGCTTTGCGGGAAGGTCACCGCCCAGGGCAGATCGCAGCGATGGCCGTAGCAGCAGCCGTTGACGAAGCAGCCGATGCGCGCGATGGCATAGCCGATGGCGATGCCGGGCGCCCCCAGGTCGAAGACGCGCGCGAAGCTCACGCCGATGAGGGGCGAGGCGATCGCGAGGACCAGCAGGCTCCCCGCCAGTCCGCCATGCCAGCTCATCCCGCCGCGCCAGAGATCGAAGACGCTTGCGGGATCGCCTGAGTAGTCGGACAGGTTGAGCAGCACAAAGCCCAGCCGTCCGCCGACGATGCCGCCCGCAAAGCCGATGAGGCCTACCTGCAGGACCTGCGGGCCTGTGAAGCGGTAGCGGTCGCGATCGCGGTACATCCACGCCAGCCCGGCCGCGAAGGCGAGGAGCATCATCACCCCGTAGGAGCGCACCATCAGGGGGCCGATGCGGTTGACGATGAAGTAGGTGATGACCGCGGGCACCGCGGCCTGCAGCAGGATCTCCCCGATCACCAACGCGGTCAGACGGAGGCCGCCCTCCTCCCCGCGCCGCTCGAGCCATGTCCAGAGCGCCACGATCGCGAGGAAGAACAGGAAGATCAGCGGCACGTGGATAGCCTGCCACGGACCGACCTCTATGAGCGTCGGATGCACCCGCAGTCACCCCCTGCACGGGCCGCGTCAGACCAGGCCATCACAGCGCGCTCGCGTCAACTGCGACGCCGTCGCGCATGGAGATCCTGGCCGCCTCAAGCGCGACCATCGTGTGACGCACGTTGCGGCCCGACGGCCCCGGCTCGACACCCTCGCGGATGGCCCGAACGAACTCCCCCACCTGCGCACGCCAGCTCGCGGGGCTGTCGAGCGGCTCCTCGACGACCCGGTCGCCGAAGCGGATGCGCTCGGACTCAACCATCATCGCGCCCTCGGTGCCGATGACCATGCACTCCCACGCGCCGAAGGGCGTGTTCAGACTGTGCTCGTAGGTCGCCATCGGCCCGTCCACCAGCGACAACTGCATGGTGATGTCATCCATATCGTTCCAGTAGGGATTGACGGCGCGCCCCTGCGCGAAAACCGTCTCCGGGCGGCCGTCCACCAGCCAGAGGATCATGTCAACCTCGTGCGCGCCGTAGCCGTAGAGCACCCAGCCTCCGGCCTCTTCGGGCCGTCGGGCCCATTCGGAGCGGAACTCGCCGGACAGCGCGAGCCGCCGGCGGAGGATGTTGCGCACCTCACCGATCGCGCCGGCACGAATGAGCTCGCGGGCGCGGATGTTCGCCGGGCGGAAGCGCAGGATCTGCCCCACCATCAGGACGACTCCCGCGGCGTCCGCGGCGGCGATCATGCTGTCGGTCTCGGCGAGCGAGGTCGCCATCGGCTTCTCCGTCAGCACATGCTTGCCCGCCTGCGCCGCCGCCACCGCGACCTCGCAGTGGAGGTGGTGCGGGAGGAGCACGGACACCGCATCAACGCGGTCATCGGCGAGCAGTTCGCGCCAATCGGTATACACCGCCGGGACATCGAACTCCTCGGCCCGGGCCCGCGCGGCCTCTTCGTTGATGTCACAGACCGCTACGGTGCGAATCCCGTCAATGTGACGGTAGGCCGGCAGGTGGGCCCCGGCGATGCCTCCGCAACCGATCGCTCCGATCGCGATCTCGTTCATTGGTGAGGACTCCCTCTGCGCGCCTTGCGAACGCGAGAGCCGCCGGTGGTGGCGCCGGCGACCCTCGCGATTCTGCTTCCAGCGCCCCTGGTTGCCTGGCCGTTGCCTGCGGGAGCTACCCGCCGAGCTTCTCCTCGAGCTTCCGGTAGTCGGAGAGGAAGCGCTCGAGACCGATGTCGGTCAGTGGGTGCTTGAAGAGCTGCTGCAGAGTGCCGAAGCCCATCGTGCAGATGTGGGCGCCGCACTGGGTACCACGGATGACGTGCTCGACCGTCCGCGCGCTCGCGAGGATGATCTCGGACTTCAGGTAGGGATACATCCGCAGCATCTGGGCGATCTCTTCGACCGACTGCATCCCATCATAGCCGATGTCATCCTGGCGACCGACGAAGGGCGAGACGTAGGCTGCGCCCGCCTTCGCCGCAAGGAGGGCCTGACCGCAGTTGAAGATCAGGGTGGCGTTGATCGGGATCCCCATATCGGTGCAGGTCTTGATCGCCTTCACGCCATCGGGGATCAGCGGGATCTTCACCACGACGTTCTCAGCCCAGGCGGCTCGTTCCTCGGCCTCCTTGATGATCTCGTCATGCTCGACGGCGATCACCTCTGCGCTCACGGGCCGGTCCGGGCCAACGAGGTCGCAGATCTCCAGGACGGCTTCCTTCATGCTCCGTCCCTCTTTGGCTACGAGGGACGGATTGGTCGTGACACCATCGCAGAGGCCCCAATCGAGCGCCTGCCGGATCTCATCAACGTTCGCTGTGTCAAGGAAGAACTTCATGCGACGGACCATCCTTTCGCCGCCACAGCGGCCTCAATCGACCGCCCGCAGATCTGTGACCTCAGGGACCTCCTGCCGCAGAACCCGGCCGATACCCATCGCGAGCGTCATCTGTGACATCGGGCAGCCCTTGCAGGCGCCCTGCAGACGCACCTCGACAACCTTGTCGTCGGTGATATCCACAAGCTCAACGCCGCCACCGTCTGCCTCAAGTGACGGACGGACCTTCGCCAGCGCAGCCTCGACCTTCTCGCGCAGTTCCTGCTTCTCCGTCGCCTCCGCCATCGAACTATCCTCCTCGGTTACTCTTCGCTCTCTTCAGCTAGTGGCTCGACGGACGCCTCCGCGTCCGGCACGACATCGCGAACCTTCCATCCGACGGGTTCGCGCACGAAATCAAAGCGCTCGGTCTCGCTAGTTCCGTCGGGGTAGCCGACCATCACGAGCGCCCAGCCTGACATGCCGCCGGCATCGAGACGGTACTGCAGGATGCGGATGCCGCGGACCGGGCCGCGCCCGCCCCAGTGCGCCTCGACAATCGTCGGCGCGCCCTGGCCCACCTCGTTCACGATCTCCTGCTTGCGCTCCTCCGAGAACAACTCCCAGTGACAGAGGCTGTTGCAGGCATCAGGCTCCAGCGGGGCCACCGCGGCTGCGTCGCCATCGGCAGCCGGGGAGTGCTCCTCGGCGGGGGGCGCCTCTTCCTCAGTGGGCAGCACATCATACCACTTCTCGATGACCCGCCACATCTTCCCCTGCAGCGTCTGCGGGTGCGGCGGAATGGCCATCAGCGCCTCGATGTTCTCCTGCGGCAGCCGCAGGAGCATCTCTTGCCCCATCGGGTCCACCCAGACGCCAAAACTCTCCGCCACGAAGCGCAGCGGCACGAACGCCCTCCGGTTGATGAGTTGGGGAGCAACGTCCAGGGCGTAGTCGGCCTCAGCGATCTTCGCCTCCGTGCTACCGATCCACAGCTCCACCTGAGGCACCGTCGCCCCCTCGGAACGCCACGCGCGGATGTGGCCGTTCTCGTACGTCACGCGGGCCCCAAGCCACTCGAAGATCGGGCGCAGGGGCACCAGCGTGCGGCCATCGAGTGTCACGGGCTGCACGTCGAACAACAACTCACGGGCCGCACTCGCCCCCACTGCCGTTGTCATCAGAAGCAGCAGGGCCACCGACCCCGCCACGCAGGCTTGAAGTCTCGGCATCGTCCGTATCACTCCCGGTCCTGTCCGCCTGCCTGCACACGCAATCAGACTCTTGCGCTCTTCGCCAGCCCCCGCCAACGATCGCCATCCTGCTCGACAAGGAAGTCAGTGGTCTCGCTGAAGCTCTTCAGACCGGTGGTCGCACCCGGGGCAGTCACACACATCGCGCCGACCGCGTTGGCCATGCGGGCGACATCACGAAGCTCCCAGCCGGCGAGTGTGC
This sequence comes from Armatimonadetes bacterium UBA5352, assembly GCA_002411015.1. GTDB lineage: Bacteria > Armatimonadota > Zipacnadia > Zipacnadales > UBA5352 > UBA5352. Next base: position 49,964 of record DHPY01000116.1, read on the forward strand.
CAAGGAGGAAGCCCGCCACAAACGCGTCGCCCGAGCCCGTGCCGTCAACCGCACACACTTCGAATGCGGGCACGCGGACCTCCTCATCGGCCGTGCGCACGTAGCATCCCTCAGGCCCCATCTTCAGCGCCACCGTCTTCACACCGTGGGCCATGAGCACCTCAGAGGCCTCCTCCGGCGTGTTCTTTCCGGTGATCTCAACCGCCTCCGAGAAGCTCGGCAGGAAGATATCCGTGTAGGGCAGGACGGGCTCCAGCAACTCCATCCAGCGGCCGGTATCGTCCCAGACGACGTCGAGCGAGGTGATCGTGCCGGCCTCCTGCGCGGCCTTCATCACGCTTGCGGCAGGCTCTCCATCGAATCCCGGCATGACAAGTGCGCCGGCGAAGTGGAAGAGCTGCGCATTGCGCACAAGGTCCATGTCTATGTCTGATGGCTTCATGGTCGCGTTCGCGCCGATGCAGTGGATGAAGGTGCGCTCCCCACCGCTGTCGATCATGACCATCGTCGCGGAGGTGTTGGCCTCATCGGCGACCGCGATCCCGCTTGTGTCCACGCCCTCGGCCGCCATCGCCTCCCGGACGAACGCGCCAAAGCCGTCCCTGCCGATCTTGCCGATGATCGAGGTGTCCACACCGAGCTTCGCGAGCCCGATGCCGGTGTTGGCGGCGCAACCGCCTATGCTCATGCCCATGTCATCCACGAGCATCAGCCGGCCATGCTCGGGCTGTGCGTCAATCGGTCTTCCCCACACATCTGCGACGACGATTCCAGCACATACTACCTGGCTCATGTCCCACACCTGTCTGTTCCAGTCTCGGGCACTCGACGAGATTCTGCAGGCGACCCGCCTGTCAGTCGCTCAACCCGTATAGTATCAGGTTGTCGCTCTGATGACCACCCAACGTGCATCGCCATCTCGCCTATTCGCCGCCTGGTGACCGAGGTCCTTCACCGGCCGTCGGCATGGTCAGGATCGCCGGCCATGGCGCTTCCAGGTCGGCTTCGGCGGAGCGCTTCCCGAGCCCGCATGATCTCCCGTACGAGGGTCTCGCGGCGTTCCGCGCGCTGCTGGGGGTTGCGGTTGAACTCGCGAACGTTCATCACCATGTCCCAGTTCCGATGGTACTGCGTATAGAGCGCCATGCGCAGCCGGGAGAGCCGCTGCGGAGGCTGCAGCGTTCCGGTCGCCGCGTAGAGTTCCCGCGCGATGCGCAGATACTCGTAGTCCTCCAGCGCCCCGCGCAGCAGCTTCAAGCCGACAGTGGGATGGGGCTCCGCGAGCGGCGATCCGTCCTCGCCCTGGCAGAAGAGGAGGCTTGATGCGCACCTGCCCTCACTGTTCCACATGTCCCAGAAGATGCGATCTATCGGCGCGTCGTCCGCGAGCCAGCCGAGCATGCGGATAGCCGTCACGTCCGCGCGCTCCGCGATGCGCCACGCCCTCTGGACACCGGCCTCGCCTGCCGCAGCCGTCAGCCGCGCGCCCTCGCAGTCGCCGAGGCCCATGGCGACCTCAGGAGCCATGGCCCAGGTTCCTGAGAGGGGATCAGGGATCAGATCGTCCGGGGAGTTCACGGCAGAAACGCTGTTCCGCCGCTGATGCGGCCCGATGAGCGGCATCAGGTTCTCCGGCGACACGTAGGTCGGCATCGGGTAGCGGTCAGTCACCTGTTCCCAGTGCTCAGCAGCCTCCGCGAGCGCCCGTCGGGGCTGATCGAGCAGGTGCAACTGCTCGGGCCGGGCGGAGATCATCGCGCGCATGTCCGGAGCATAGGGCCGTGCGCGCGCCAGCATCCTGTCCGCGTCGCTAAAGTCGCTGCCGCCGTCGCCCCAGCGAGTGAAGTCAGCGAGCATCTCTCGCGGCACCACGCCATGGCCGAGCAGAGCCTCAGCGAATGGCCAGTACTGCGCCGGGCTCAGCGGCGCGCGCTCCCCGTACCACTGCTCTGCAACATGCTCAGCGTCCAAAGCTGCCGAGATCGTCATTGACGGCGTCACGGGCAGCGTGATGTCATGCACCGTGAGCTCCACCGGCAGGGCCACGCGATGTTCGCCGTCGGTGGTCACGATATCGCCGCGATAGACGCCCGGGGTGGCATCGCGCGGCACCTCGACCTCCCACCAGATCTGCTGCTGGTAGGCGCCACCGGTGACCAGCGGCTCCTGCGGAATCAGACGCCCCAACCTGCCCCAGCGGTACCAGTGGATCGTGGATATGCTGCCGACCGGCCCCGTGAGCGCCTCCGGCAGCACCGCCACCCGCTGCCCATCCGCGGCGTTCAGGATGACGAGCTGGACAGGCACCACTTCGCCGCGCGCGCCGGAGAGTTCCACGCGATCGGGCACCTGCAGCGTGCTCGCCCGGTAGTACAAGTCCGGGCGGACCGCGGGCTCGCTGACGTCCGCGATCGCGATCCCCCACGGCGCATCGGGCCAGCGCCGGGTCGCCGCCAATGGCGTCAGGAGGGCGCGGACGCGGTCAAGCCAGCCGTCGATCTGCCTGATCTCGCGGTTGATCGCGCCCCACTCGTCGAAGGTGACCTCCGGCGCCTCTGCCCGTGATCGAAGTGCGGCGATGGCTGCGGAGGGCTCCTCGCGTCCAGTGCGCAGCATCTCAGGAACCGCCGATGGCCGCGGCTGCCCGGCGTCGAGGCTGATTCGGCTCCAGCGCCTTTCGAGGCGCTCGATCTCGCGCAGCGCCGTCCTGCGGTACGCCTCGGGACGGTTCGGGCGAAAGCCGACGAGGTGCCCGTACTGGTCCACCTCGTGGAAGCTCGGCGCATTGTCGGCGTGCGACATGCCCTCGTTGACCACGCGGTCGTTGCGCGAGAAGAGGATGCCGAGCGTGTCCCAGTTCGGCAGCGGCATCTCACCGGTCGGATTGCCCTGCAGGTCGCGGCGCTCGAAGCTCTCCAGCGCGAGGCGGATCTCAGCGGTCCACGCGCCGGGCCCGGTGGCCGTCTTCCACTCGCCGATGTAGTCCCAGTCGGTCAGCCACGCGCCGCCCTCGTCGAAGTATTTCGCGTCGAATACGACACCCTTCGGGTTGATGTTGTACTCGTAGTAGGTGGAGTGATCGTGGCCCCAGTCAACGAAGATCTCGGCGGAGTCGTCCCGCCAGACGAAGCCGTCGCGCTCAGTGATGTTCGCGACGAGGCGGCTAACATCAGGCGTCTCGCAGCGGAAGGCCACATAGAGGTTCTCGTCATCGTAGGCGCACCAGACATCGGTGGCCATCTTCGCGTCGCCCGGCTCGTTGTACATGCGCCAGTGGCGGTCGCCGATGAAGGCCGCTTCATCCCAGCAGGCGTCAGAGAGGTCGCCGTCAATCATTGGCGGCTCGGTCACCCGCGGGATGGCGTGCTGGTAGAGCGGCGCGAGCGAGAGCGTGGCACCATCGGCGAGAGGTGTGCCACCGCTGGCGGTGACCCAGCACCGTGCGGGGGCGCTTTCTGCGGCGAAGCTCCACTGGACGGGCAACTCCAGCGGAGGACCGAGGCCGGGATTGGCGCGCATGTGCAGCGAGATCGGCTGAGGGCCCTCGGTCGGTCCGGTGACGGTCGTGAGCGCGGTGCGGCCGTCTCCGGAGTAGCAGAGGGTGAGGGTGCCGGGGCCCTCGATGGTCACGAGGCCGTCGCAGCGCTGCTCGAAGGTTTCGGTGGGCCTCGGCGCGACCCACTGACCGGAGGCGGACTCGCCCGCCTCGACCGAAGCCAGCGGCTCCTGCGCCCATGCTACACTTGCCATCAGCAGCATCGTTGCGATTGCGCCCATGCGTGTCATCGCGCTCGCTCCTTAGCTGTCTCTTCGCGGCAGACCTACGGCTGGCGGGCTGGGGGCCGCCGCTACGGAACGGATACGGCAAACGGCTCGCAGGCTGGTCGTTGGCCGTTCGCCGCCGTTCGCTGCCGTCGCTGCCGTCACGCCAGTCGCTTGCTCACGTCCACCATACGCAGGAAGTTCTCCGCCGCGTGCTCGTTGAAGGTGCCCGATGTCGTGCCGCCGAGGAGGTAGCCGCCGGGGCCTGCCGCCTCGATGCACTCCTGCGCAAGCTGCTCGATCGCCGGCCCATCCACCTTCCCGATGACCTCCATGTCGTCGAGGTTGCCCAGCAGGCAGACGCGGTCGCCGATCCGCTGCTTGCACTCGGCAAGCGTCGTGTCGCCCCACGGCGGCCCCTCAAGCGGGTCGAGCGAGTCCATGCCGATCTCGGCGAGCATCTCGAGATAGGCCCCCATCGGCCCGTGGTTGTGGTAGTGCGCGAGCGCCCCGTGCTCGTGCATGATCTCAACCATCGGCTTGTCGAAGCGCAGCATGGTCTCGCGGAAGCCCTCCGGCCCAAGCTGCGTGGAAGCGAACTCGCCGCCGATGATGCGGAAGCAGTCCACGCCCTGCCGGCAGCATTCGTCGACCCAGTGGTAGCAGCGCTCCGCCGCCACGCGCACGAGTTCCATGAAGGTCTCGCGATCGTCGAGCCACATGATCGAGTAGTCTGCGGGCGAGAGGAAGCGCGCGGGGATGCCGCCGGGGTTCGTCAGGCCGGTGCCGACGATGCCGAGTTCGCCGATCTCGTCCTTGCGCTCGATGAACGGCGTCCCGTCCACCGTCGGCGGCTCATACGGCAGCGCGAGGAGGTTGTGCACGTCGTCGGAGTTCTTGCAGAAGAACTCGACGTGTGCGCCGGTGACCTCGGTCCGCTGGAAGCGCGAATAGAGGTCGCCGTAAGGGCCCTCTATCACCGACCAGGTCTTCCCGTCGCGCTGCTCAGTGCGCGTCCTCACCGCGGTCCCGAGGAACCAGTCGCCGCCGAGAACCTGCCCGTTGATGAAGGGGTCGCACTCGTGCAGGAGCCTGTGGGCAAGCTCGCTGTCCTCCGGCACATGCCCGAAGCCCCACGGAACGACAGGCACGCGATCCGGCGTGCCAAGCTCCATCGCGCACAGGATCCGCTCTCTCGATGTCATCGGGTCGCCTCCGGATCGTCGCCTACCAGGTCTGCCCTTCCTGCGCCAGCGCCTCGGTCATCGTCAGTCCGTTCAGTTCACGCGCGGTCAGGTGCTGCTGCGCCATGCCGTAGACCGGCAGGAAGGGCACGACGTGCGTGAAGCGCCGGTCGAGCGCCGCGAGCAGCTCGCCCACGCGCCTCATGGCCTCCTGCTCATCGGGCGCGTTGAGAGTGAGCGTATCGCCCTGTAGCGACCAGCCGTTGCCCTGCGCGGCCTCGCCAATGCCCAGGACGATCTGCGGGCCCTCCGCCGGCTCCTGCGTCACCTCGATCGGAGCGACCTCCTCGCGATCGAGCTCGTGCGCGGCGTAGTAGCGGAAGTAGCGGTCGAAGTGGCCAATAATCCGCCGCTGGGCGCGCTGTTCGGGATCAGGCGCGACGATCGCGAACGCCATCTCGCCCTCATCGGTGAGGAACGGGAAGTCGTTGAGCGCGGCCTGATCAAAGCCGAAGTGCCGCGAGGTGTAGGTGATCTCCAGCGCGTTCTCGCCGCGCTGCAGATACGCCCCCTCGTCGCAGGGCCTGCCGTTGAGCGTGACCGTTGCCACCTCGAAGTCCCGGCGCTGAGGGATCTCGAGGCGCGCGCGCGCCTGGTTCGGCGCGTTCATCTCGACGCGTACCGTCACGCGGTCGAGGTCCTCCTGAGCCGATGCCACGCACGCAAGTGGCGCCTCGCTGCGCACAGCGAGCACTGAGCGCAACACCGTCTCGCGGCGCATCGGGCACTCAAGCGAGAGCTCAGTCGCATGCTCGGCGATCTGCTGGGCCATTTCGCTCTCAGGCGACTTCGCGTCGATGAAGACGCAGTCGGCCTCGCCGAGCCACTGGCTCTGCACAGTGAGATCGGTGGAGACGGGATCATCGTGCGGATTGCCTATCGCGAGCCAGGTCCCGGCGCCGGAGCCGTAGCGACCCATCCAGAGGTCGGGTCCGCCTGACTGCTCGACCGGGCAGACCGGCTGCCAGCCCGCGCGGATGCACTCGCGCAGCAGCGGGAAGTCGGCCTGCATCTTGTCCATGCCGGGGATGTAGTTGTATCCGGGGAACATCCCCCACTGGAAGCTCTTCAGGTTGACGTAGTCCGCGAGCTTCGCCCAGACGTTGAGAAAGTCGCCTCGCGGCATCCCATCCGGGTCCTGCAACACCGCGCGTAGCTCGTAGCCCTTCCAGATGACGCCGGGCTTGCCGCCGAGCGCCATGCACATGGCCTCCCAGGAATCGCGCCGCTGGCCGGTCAGGGTCAGCTCAAGCAGCGCGCCATCCACGTACCAGGCCGTGAAGCTCGTGCCGGAGCCGACGATGAGCCCGCTCGCGAAGGGCGCGTCGCCCCAGTCGAGGCCGCGGATGTGCTTCATCTGCTCGACCATCGAGATGCCGAGGTCGAAGAAGACGCCCTTCTCATCCCACGCACGGCCCGCAAGCGGCTGCTGCACCGCCTCGGAGTAGTTCCGCTGGCCCGCAACGCAGACGTCGAAGGCGAAGCCCGCGACGTCGAGGTTCTCCGCGAGCAGCCGGTAGTCTTCCTCGAGGCGCTGCCCGTAGGAGGTGCCGGTCGGCTGGACGAGGCGCTCGTCATCGTAGCCCGTGACCCACGCGCTCAGTTCGGTCTTCATGTCCTCGTTGACCGCGAGCGAGTCGGGGAACTTCTCCTGCGCAAGCTGCTCCTCGACCCATATGCCGGACGGGGTATAGAAGAGCGAGCCGGTATCGTAGCCATAGTCCTCGAAGAACGCCTCGCGCTCCTCGCGGAACTGCTCGGCGCTGATATTGCCCATATCGTAGCTGCTGCCGAGCATGCCGCGCAGGCGCTCGCTGAAGGGGCAGGCCTGCGGCTCGTACTCCCACTCGTCCTCCCGGCCCCAGAAGTCGCCTGAGCGCTTGAAGGGCACGTAGCACCAGTCCCAGGTGCAGTGCAGCCGCCGAAGCTCCTCTCGGTCTATGCCCGCCCACCACGCGTGATACTGCGCGGAGGTGCCCCAGATCGCGTCCGGCGTGCCCTCGGCAGGACGCGAGTACTCCGGGAATGCGTCATGGAAGGCTTGCCAGACGCTGCGCATGAGGCCGAACCGCGGGTCGGGAATCGTGCCGACCACGAGCCCGAACCGCTCCTCCTGCCCCGGATCAACTACCGAACGCACCACGAAGCGATACTGCGAGGCTCCATCGGGTACGTAAGTGAAGCGCGGCTCGGCGAAGCTGATGAGCGTATCGGGGGTGATGCCCATCCAGGTGGCGCCGGAGGCGTCGCCGACGGCAGAGAGCGGCCAGGCGCCCCGCTCGCGCGGCTCATCGGTCTCCTGCGGGCCGTCCTTGGGCCGCACGGCCGCCCAGGCGCCATCCCAGTAGCTGGCGCTGGCGCCACCGAGTTCAGGGGTGGATAGTGTCGAGAACTCCAGCAGCCGGCGCTGGTCGCCCGTGTTGCGCAGCGTTACGCGCAGCATGAGCGCGTCGTCTGTGATGCGACTCTCGGCGATATCCGCGACCAGCCCCCGCTCGTCAATCCCACGCCAGCCGCGGCCTGCCCGGCTCCATTCGATGCTGACCGGAGCAGCGTCAGGGCCCTCCGTCAGGCTCACTGAAAACGCGATCGTCCCATCAGCTATCTGCACCTGCGACTGCGCCGGCGCCGCCAGTAGTACGGCTGCCGCGGCCGCGAGGAGTATTCGAGAGAAGCTCTGCATGGATGCCTCCATCCGGTCAGTCCGTGTAGCGAGGTATGTCCGAGATGCGCAGCTCATCGATCAGTGCGTCCGAGACGTTCACGCCGCGCGCGTGTGCACCGATGGCGACGCGCGTATCAGGCGCAGGCATGCCGTCCGCGACCGCGGGTTTGACCGCCACCACTGCGCCGTCAACGACCAGCGAGTACTCCTCCGGCGTCCACTGCATCGCGATGTGGCGCCACTGGCCATCCCACGCATTGGGGTAGGGGGCGGTCAGCGTCACCTCTCCCCCGTCGGGGCTCTTCACCAGCAGTTGCAGCGTGCGGTCCTCTCCCGGGCGCAGCGCGAAGATGACGTAGCCGGTCCCGTAGTAGACGCCCGACTCCCAGGTCATCACGCGGCGGAAGTACTCAGGGTTCGTCAGAAACTCGAAGTTCACGAACATCTCGAGGCAGCCTGAGCGCGGGTTGATGTTGCCGCGCGAGTATGTGATCGGCGTGAAGAACGGGAACTGCTCGATCTGCGCCACCGTGATCTGCGGGGTGAACCAGCCCTTGGTGGCGTGGATCGCGTTACCGAACAGCCCCTCGGGCAGGAGAGAGCGCCCTTCCGCGCGTGGGTCCTCGACAGCTTGATCCGCGTCGGTCATGCTGTCGAAGTGCGCCAGCAGGAGCGTGTGCTCATCGGGCTGGAACGGCCCGAGGCCCACTGGCTGTGCGGTAACGACCGCAGCGGCGACCAGCAGGAGTGTCAGTACAGTAGTGAAACGCATCAGGTCCTCCTCATCGAGTTGGGTGCGCCGATCATGGATCCCAGAGCAGTTCGGGCTGCTCCGTCGCCTCCGGTCGCAGCCACTTCGCATGACCGTCAGCGAACGTGTAGTATGAGCCCAGGCCATGCCTGCTGGTGGCGACGCGCGTCAGTCCGGTGGCATCGTAGTTGACGCCATGGGTGCAGGCCCGCTCGCCGGCAAGCTCACAGAACACGACAGTCATCACCGGGTCGGCGATCTCATCCATGCTGAGCGACGAGGCCATGTAGCCCCCGACCTCCGCGAGTTCCAGGTTGATCCCGTAGCTGTGCGGAGCGCAGAGCGCCCCGGGGAGTTGACGGGGGCATTCGTCGGTCGGACAGATCAGGATTCCGCGGTTATTCAGATATGCCTGCAACATGACATCCCAGCAGACTCTCGCGTGGACCGGGTCAGGCAGCATCGCGGGCACAATCCGGCCGTCGCAATCATCGGCGTACATGCGCGCAGCCAGCCCCAGGTTACGCATGTTGCTGAGGCATGAGGCACCCTCCGCCGTGCCCATGGCGGCCTCGAAGACCGGGAAGAGCATGGTTGAGAGCACGAGGATGATGGCGAGAACCACCAGCATCTCAATCAGAGTGAAAGCAAGCCGCGGCGCCCCCCAATCCCCCAGCCGAAAGGACGGGCCCGGCGCGCGGACCATGCCGCGCTTCACAAACCGTTCCCTCCGGACGGATCGTGACCACAAGCGGTACGCGCCTATGCATTCCCCACAGGCGATGAGATGTCCTCCGCACGACCGTCGGGAAGACAGATATTTGAGAAAATCGGTACCCGGGGAACACCTGGGGGCTTCTCAGGCGTTGAGGAATGTGAAGTCGACAGGCAACCGCCGGTACCTGCTCCGTGCGGATCAGCCCTCGACGCGACTGCAATGCGTCCGGGAGGTGGCGGATATAGCGCTCGCCATTCAGACAAAGAACCTGACCAAGGTCTACAATGTCGGCTGGGGCAAGACGGCAGTCGGCATTGATGACCTCAGCCTCGAGGTCGAAGAGGGGCAGATCTTCGGACTTGTGGGGCCAAATGGTTCAGGGAAGACGACGACACTCAAGCTTCTGCTGGGGCTGATCTTCCCGACCTCGGGAAGCGCCGAGGTGCTGGGATACCCCCTCGGCAGCCCGGCGTACAAGGCCCGGATCGGCTACCTGCCCGAAGGCCCGTACTTCTACGAGCACCTCAACGCGCCAGAGCTGCTGCGGATGTACGGCACGCTCTTCGGCCTCGGAGGCGCCGCCTTCGAGAGCCGCATCCAGGAGCTGCTGGAGCTCGTGGACATGTGGGACCGGCGTGACGCGCGTGTCGCCAACTACTCCCGCGGCATGCGCCAGCGCGTCGGTGTGGCACAGGCGCTCATCAACGATCCCGACCTCCTGTTCTTCGACGAGCCGACCTCGGGGCTTGACCCGATCGGCGGGAAGGACATCCGTGAGGTCATCCTTGAGCTGCGCGACCGCGGGAAGACCGTCTTCCTCTGCTCGCACCTGCTCAAGGAGATGGAGCCGATCTGCGACAACATCGTGATCCTCGCCCGCGGCAAGCTCATCACGAGCGGTTCTGTCGAGGAGCTGCTCAGCAGCGATACCTCAGGCTATCGCGTCGAGGCGCGCGAGATCAACGAGGCCACACTCGCCGACCTCACGGCACGCGCCAAGCAGGTCATATGGCTCGACGACACCTGCCGCGCGGTCTTTGACGAACGCGCGAAGGCATTCGACGCCGCTGCGATGCTCGAGGATGCCGGGGCGCACCTGCTCACCGTAGGCCCCGACCGCCGCACACTCGAGGAAGTGTTCATCGAAGCTGTTGGAGAGGAGACCAACGATGCGTCCGATCTTCAGAGTGGCTAAGGCCACCTATCACGAGGGGTGGCGTAAGCGATTCCTGAACGGAATCCTGATCTTTGCCATCCTGATCATCGGCTCGTCCTGGGTCTTCACCTACCTGCAGCCGGGCGCGGAGCTGAAGATGCTCATTGATGTCGGTCTCGGCTCCATCCGCTTCTTCGGCATGCTGATCGCCGTCTTCCTCGGCACCCGGTTGATCCCGGACGAGATCGAGAAGCGCACGATCTACACTCTTCTCTCCAAGCCGGTCACGCGGACTCAGTTCCTGCTCGGGAAGTTCCTGGGCGGCCTAGCCACCGTCATCAGCAACGTGGCGCTCATGGGCGCGACCTTCTACGTGGTCTTCGCCATCAAGGCGCCGCAGTTCGCCACTATGACCGAGGAGACCGGCTCGCAGTACCAGATGGAGTTCATGTATGGCAACATCGCCAAGGCGATCCTGCTCAGCTTCTTCGAGCTTGCCATCGTCATGGGCATCGCCGTCGTGGCCTCCGTCATCTTCTCGTGGATCCTGGCCGCGATCTTCACCTTCTTCGTCTACTTCGTCGGCCAGATGAGCGAGTTCTTCGGCGCGCTCGCCGATCCGGATCAGACCACTTCAACGGTCGCCCGGGTCCTGCTGGGCACAATCTACCGCATCCTGCCTCACTTTGAGGTGTTTGACGTTAGAGAAGCGATCCTGACCGACGTCCCGGTCGTCTGGTTCCCGTACCTTGCTTCCACAATGGGGATGGCGATCGTCTACGTAGCGATAGTACTGGCGCTCGGCTACCTGTTCTTCAGCCAGCGTGAAGTGTAACACCCGCGCAAGGGCCCTTCGGAGATGCGGAGGCCCTCAGACTCAGCACACAGAGCTGATATGATGAGCGAAAGAGTGAAGAGGATCCTGGCCGTTGTGGTGCTGGCGGGCCTGCTTGTGGGCCTTCAGCCGCTCTACGGCTCGCTCACGACCGAGCGACTCGTGCGCGGATATGCGCGGCCCACTCAGGTTACGAAGATCCTCCAGTATGACGCGCCCGCTATGACCGGCGTCATCGTCGGCGCCATGCTGGGCGGATTCCGTGAAGTCGCGGCATCCATGCTGTGGATGAAGACGCACTCGATGTGGCATAAGGGCGAGGGCACCTACTGGGACTCGCTCTACCTGATGCGCATGACCACGCTGCTCGATCCGCACTGGCTCGAGCCATGGCGAATTACCGCGTGGCACTGCGCCTACAACCTGTATGTGGAGACCGACGATCCAGCCGAGCAGGCGAGGATGCTGCAACTGGGCGTGGATGTCCTGAAGGAGGGCATCTCATGGAACCCGGACCGCTACGACCTCTACTTCGAGTTGGGTTGGACCTACTTCGACAAAATACGCGACTACGATGAGGCCGCACGCTGGCTCGGCGCGGCAACACAGTTCGAGCACCCGGAGTACATCGAGCGCCTGATCGCGCACGGCTACGAGCGCATCCCAAACATGCCCGAAGCGCTCAGGTGGTACGACTACTGTCTCAAGCGCAGGCCGAGCGACGGCACGGCCAAGGGCGCGACGATCACCATCCGGGAACGCTACCTGCCCGCATGGCGGCTGATGGAGCAGGGCCGCTATGACGAGGCCATTGACGCGGTGGATGAGTACCTCGTCATCGCGCCGACGAACACCCTCGCCCTGCACATGAAGGCCCACATCTACGAGGAGGCGGGCAATCTGCCAGAGGCGCGCAAGCAGTGGCTGATCGCCGCTGAAAGCTCCGCGCTCAATCACTACGCGCGCTTCAAGGTCGCCGAGATCAGTCAGAAGCTCGGTATGGCCGTGCCTGAGACCCCCTCGTTCCTCTACAAGGAACAGGAGACGCAGCGTCAGATGGCGGTCCAGCGCGACACCGATTGACGCGAAGGAAACCGCTCACTTCGGAGCGAACAGCACCTCCGTGGCACCAGATGCCCCGCGGAGGTGCTTTCATGTACTTGCGCGACTCAGTCGCGATCGCGCTCCTGCTTGTCTGCTGCGCTGCCTCGCTCGCTGCTGAGCCGCTTGCACTGACCTGGGCGCGCGAGAACCCCGGCACCGAGGGCTGGGTGACCGAAGGCGGCACCTTCACTCCGGACGAGGACGGCGCAGTAGTCGTCACCCGTGGCGCGCCATTCCATGCGCGAATCTCCGCCAGCACCAGGGCCGATCTGACCGCTACTCCGTGGCTTGAGCTGCAGGCGCATGGCGCCAACGCACAGTGGCGGCTGACGGGCAGCTTCGGTGATGGCCCGGAGATGGTCATCGGCGATCGGCAGAGCGTCGGCCGCCTCACGCTGGACCTCTCGGAGCTTCTCGGCGCGCGCGGCAGCGGGGAGTTGCGCCTCCACATGCACATCTGGGGCTGGGCAGACGGCTCCGGCCACTACGTGCGCTTCACGCCATCGCTGAACCCACAGGGCGAGCCATCAGACGCGAGGCAGCTTACAGGTGAGATGGCTACTTTGGACGCCCGCTATGGTGCAAAGGGCGGCGACTTCTCCCCGCGCGTGGAGGGGCATCCGCGGCTGCGCTTCAACGAGGCGAATCGCGAGGAGTGGCGCGCGCTGGTCGCTGAGTACCCTCAGTATGGTGCGCCGCTCGTGGACATCATCGCGAACCTCGAGGCACACAAGGCCGAGGAGCCCTACGTGTTGGACGCGCAGTCGATGCAGGCGCGCAGGCCGGCGTGGGGGGAGCACCTGCTGGCGATCCGGCCGCCTGAGCCTCCTGAGCTTGCTCCCGGAGCGGGAGCCGATCCGTTCGACGGGATGAGCACTGAGGCTACCTGGCGGACGCTCTACTGGCACAGCTTCTCGCACTGGCTGATCGGCGCCGCGCTCTCAGACGATCCGGCATTCGCCGAGCAGGCGAAGCGCTGGGCGCTCGCGCTCGCACGGTGGCGCTTCCGGCTCGAGCCCGACTACATCTACTTCGACTTCGGCACCTCCTACCCGCTCCAGTGCCTCTGCACCGCCTACGATATCGCATTCGAGAGCATGACCGAAAACGAGCGGGCGGAGGTGCGCGAGGCAATCGCGACATTGGCAGATGGCCTCTACCGGAACACCATCTCCGGCCACGGTTCGATCTACAACGATCTGCGCGGCAATCACACCGCAGTCACGCTCGATGGCCTCGGGATGGCCGGCTGCGCGCTGCTCGGGGAGGACGAGCGCGCGCCACGGTGGACCGCACTGGCGGAGCGCTTCATGCTCGATGCGTTCGATGAGCATGCCTCCGGCGCGTGGCTCGAGTCGCCCGCCTACGGGACCTACGGTGTGAGCGAATGGTTGCGCCTGGCGGAGGTGCTGCGCAACGTCACCGGAGTGAACCATCTCGGGCACCCGTTCCTGCGCCGGTTCGCTGAGTATCAGCTTCATATCGCCGACTGGGAGGGCCGCAATCTCGGCTACAACGGCGGCGGCGCGGGGGAGTACTGGAACCAATGGGCGTTCTTCGCGATCGCGCGCGAGTGGCAGGACCCGCGTTTCCAGTGGCTGGCTCGTCCCTCGGAGGCGGCGTCTTCCGGAGCTGGCTACGGCGATACGCTCTGGTGGGTTGATCCCGATGTGCCGCCTGAGCGCCCCGAAGAGACCGACACCGGCCGCTACTTCGAGGACATCGGGCTGAGCGTCTGGCGCAGTGGCTGGAGCGATGACGCGACGATCCTGCTGCACCACTGCGGCATGAAGGGCCAGCACAAGGAGCAGAACATGAACCAGGTGACCCTCTACGCGCTCGGGCAGCGCATCCTGCCGGACGGTGTGGGAGCGGGCACGGCCGATCACAATGTTGTGGTGGTTGACGATCGCATCCAGAACCAGTGGATGGCGGGCGCCACGCTTGCGTATCATTGCGACGACCGCTCGGGCTACTCGCTCGGCGACGCGCGCGACGCCTACCCCGGCTGGCAGCGGCAGGTACTCTTCCTGCGCCCCGACCTCGTGGTGCTGATAGATGACATCGCGCTCGGCGATGCCGAGCACGACGTGCGCTTCATGCTCCACCCGAATGGTGAGACGAGCGCCGAGGGACCACTGCTGACGGTCCACTCCGGCGAGATGGCGCTGCAGGCGATGACGGTGCTGGCCGATGGCACCGCGCTGCCGATGACTGCCGAGGCCCGAGAGACTGCGGGACGCGCCACGCACAACGCCTGGGCGTCCTACCGCGGAAGCGGCAACCTGCGAGCGATCACGCTGCTGCTCATCTCCCCCACGGCCGACCCGGCGCAGCCGACTGTGGCCGCGGTGGACGGCGGCCTGATCATTACGGCGGGCGCGCGGCAGTATGAGCTGGGGCTGGCTCCTGGGGCGATCGCGGATGGCTTCAGCACGGATGCGCCGCTATGGCTGGCGCGAATGACCGATGGGGCGCCGGAGGCGGTACTGGTGCCGGGCAGCGCGGAGATGGGCGATACGACTTCGCGCCTCGTAACGCCCGCCGGCGAAGTGAGCGGGAGCCCGTCTGTGAGCTGGGGACGGTAGGGCCGCGGGCCTCCCGGCTCACTTGCCGGGATAGCGCCTGAAGACGAAGGCCGCCGCGAGCGCCATCACCATGGAGAGTAGCGGTGCGGCGATGAAGCCGCCCTGGTGTACCGCATCGTCGCCGAGGAGATCCAGCAGTATCGCGGCCAGGGCGGCGCCGACCCCCATCCCGATCTTCGTGAGGAGCCCCTGCACCCGAAGTAGATGGCTTCGCGCCGCTCTCCGGTGAGCGTCTGATCGTAGTCCACGATGTCTCCGACGATAGGGTTTGGCAGTGCGAACAGGGCCGCCACCGACGGTCCGGCGAGCACCATCACCAGGAGTATCTGAAGCAGCGGATCCAGTGGCACCGGCAGCCTGCCTGCGAACGCCAGCGGGATCATGATGACAGCCATCCACACCATTGCCCAGAGGAGTATGCGGCGCTTGCCGAACCGCACAGATAGAGCCCGCATTGCCGGGAAGAGCAGCCCTGCCACGGCCAGCGCCACCGCGAGCGGCAGCGATGCGCGCATCTCATCGGCCCCCGCGCGCACCACCGGAAGCTGAAGCGCCACCGCCATCACGATCCCCAGCGCCAGCCAGAAGAGGAGCTGGCTCATCACGTACGGCACGAACCACACGTTGTCGAAGGTGCTCGACACGGCTTGCCGCAGTGGCATCTTGCTCGGCTCAGCGGCTGCGACGGGCGTCGGAACCAGCAGCGGCGCCCATACGCAGAGCACGATGATCGGCATGTAGATCAGCGCCATCGTCCTGTAGCCGTACTCTGTCACCAGGTATCCGGTCAGGATCATCCCCCCGACGACGCCCACCACGTTGAAGCCGCCCTGCCACGCGCCGAGGCTCACGCGCTCGGCAGGATCGGCAGTGATCTCCGGCAGCATCGCCAGATACGGACAGACGACGATCGTGAACGCGAAGAAGAGGAACGACGCGGCGAATGCGAGGTAGACGGCGTTGACTGTGGCGACGCCTGTCTGCACCGGCGGCGTCCACAGGAGGAGGAATGCCACGGCAAGGATGGGACCGCCGACGAGAATGAAGGGCTTGCGCCTGCCCCAGCGGCTGCGGACACGGTCACTCCAGTACCCGACGAGAGGGTCAGCCACCGCGTCCACCACGCGCCCGAGAATGATCGCCGCACCGAACGCGAAGCCGGTCACCAGCGCGACCGAGGCGGTGGCCGAAGCCGGGGGGCGGTAGCGCATCATGATCCACGTCATCGAGAGGACCGTGGCCAGTGCGACCGGTATGTAAGCCATACCATAGAGCAGCTTGTGCGCGAGGGAGACGCGGCCTGAGCCGCCGTTCACTGCAGACTGCTCGTCGCCACTGTCCAGGGAGCTCATAGCTCTGCCTTTCGGAGGGCGGCATCATCAGCGCACGCGCGTGTCACGCACCCGTGCAGGCTGCGGCGGCGCCCGGGGCTCCTGTCAGATGCCCCCCGGGCGCCGCTCCTTCCCTCTCCGCAAGACGAACGCCTCAGTCGCTCGACTTCGGCAGATACGGGATGAGGCGCATCGCGAGATTCGGCACAGGCATGGTCTGCAGCCAGACGCGGCCGGGGCCGGTGACTGTCGCGAGGAACAGGCCCTCTCCGCCGAGGAGGATGTTCTTGAAGCCCGGCACCTGCGCGATGTCGAAGGTCACCGTGGGGTCCATCATCGCAACGTGGCCGGGATCGATCTTGAGCCCCTGCCCCGCCTGCAGGTTGTACTCGACCACCTCGCCGTCGATCTCAAAGAACGCGAGGCCCGGGCCGGTCACCTTCTGCATGAACAGCCCCTCGCCGCCGAAGAACATTGCGCCGAGCCGCCGGTGCATGTGCATCTCAAGCTGCACGCCCGCCTGCGCCACCATGAACGCGTCGCGCTGGCAGATGATGCTCTGCCCCGGCGCGAGTTCCTGCACGAGGATTTTCCCGGGCACCTCCGGCGTGAAGGTGACGAAGCCGGTGCCGGAGGCGCAGGTGTAGTCGGTCATGAAGAGCGATTCGCCGGAGGCTGCGCGTTTCAGCGCACCCATCAGGCCGCCCTTCATGTTGGTGTCCATCGTGATGTTGGCGGTCATCCACGACATGCCGCCCGCCTCTGTGAAGACGCCCTCCCCCTGCTGAAGCGTGACCTCAACGCTCTGCATCACGGTCCCGCGAATCACGTACTCCATCCGTGAGCCCTCCAGTGTGCGGAATGAGATGCGCGCGGCTGGCGCCTACTGCTTCGCGACGTAGTGCGCCAGCTTCGCTGCCAGGTTGGCCAGCGGCATCGTCTGCAGCCAGACGCGCCCCGGTCCGGTGACATTCGCCAGGAACAGACCCTCACCGCCGAAGAGCACGTTCGTGACGCCTTTGACCATCGTGATGTCGAAGTTCACCGTCGGGTCCATCATCGCCAGGTGCCCTGGATCAACCTTCAGCGACTGCCCCGGTTGGAGATTGTACTCGACCACCTCTCCGGTGATCTCAAAGAACGCCATCCCCGGGCCGGTGATCTTCTGCAGGATGAAGCCCGCGCCGCCGAAGAGGCCTGCCCCAAAGCGCCTGGTAAAGTGGATGTCAAGCTGCACGCCGCTCTGCGCGCACATGAACGCGTCCCGCTGGCAGATCATCGTTTGCCCGGGCGCAAGCTCCATCGGAATGATCGTCCCGGGAGCCTCGAGCGTGAATGTGACGAACCCTGGGCTTGAGGAGGCGCTGTAGGTGGTCATGAAGAGCGATTCGCCGGACGCTGCGCGCTTGAGCGCGCCCATCAGCCCGCCCTTCATGTTGGTCTCCATGCCAATGTTCGCGCTCATCCACGACATGCCGCCGGCTTCCGTGTAGACAGACTCCCCCGGCTGAAGTGAGACCTCGAGGCTCTGCATGACCGTGCCACGTATCTGGTACTGCATCTTCCCCGACCTCCCGAGACACGCCAGAAACTGAGCGCGTATGGACTACCCGATCTTCTCTCCACACTCGCGGCAGAACCTGCTCTCCGGCTCGAGGCCGGCGCCGCACTTGCTGCAGAACTTCGGCGCTTCGTCCGCCTGCTCAACAGGCTGAGCGGGCCGCAGGAAGTCCGACGCGGTGAAGGCCTGCGCCGGTGGCTCCACCGGAGCACCCGGCCGCGGCACCTCGGCAGTTGGCTCAGCGGGGGCGCTCAGGCGCGGAGCCTCCCGAGGCGCGACGGGCACACCCGGGACGGCCGGAGTCTCCGGCGACAGCGGCATCGTCGGCTGAGCCGGCGGCACGGACATAGTGGGTGCGGCCGCAGCCGGCGCCTGCTCACCCGGGCGCTGCCGCGGGCTGGCGATGCCGCGGATGATCAGGAACGCCACGCCGAGGACGACAATCGCCACTAGGATCCAGAAGGCCTTGATGAAGAGGACCGTGACGGTCACCGAGACGAGGGCCACGGCGAAAGCGAGGCCCGCGAACGCGCAGCCGATCTGATCGCCGATCAGCGGGATGTAGCCCACCAGCGTCGTGAGCGGCCCGAAGATCGCCATAATCCCGAAGAAGATCAGGAAGACCGCACCAGCTCTCATCCCCCATTTCGCCATTTTGTACTCAGTCTTCAGCGTCTGGAGTGTCTGCTGCTCGTTCTGCGTGCTGATAACGAAGCTGTGCCCGCCCTGGATCGAGCCGCCTGACATCTGGCCGACGACGATGACCGGCTTCGTGGCGTCGAGAACATCAACGGTCTTCCGCCGATCGCCGACATCCGGATTGCTCTGATCAACGCCCTCACGGTAGATCGTCGAGTTGCGCTTCATGTAGGCGGAGTAGACTTCCTCTTCGCCGACAGGGTTGGCGCCTTCAGGACGGATCTCTATGCCCCCGACCTTGAACGACTGCGCCCACACCGTATTGGTGCTGGCGGTGTTCCAGTCGTAGCTTACGTCGCCATCCGAGTCCTCTTCCTTCTCGTACTCCTCGACCTCGGTTCGCGCGTAGAGAGCCTCTCCATCATACTCGGGGATCGACAGGAAGCTGCCCTCCGGCGTCCCCTGGATCTTGAGAAGCTCCCCGTCCATCGCTTTCGCTGCGTCAGGCTGAGACATGGTGATGCCTTCGAAGATCTTGCCGTGATCCACGAGCTTGACTTCAGAATGATACGCCAGATAGAAGCCTGCCGGGATCATGAGGATGCCGAGAAGCACCCCGAAGATCGCGCCACACCCGCCTCCACAGCCCTTGCTGGCCACTGCGCCCGTACCACCCGCGGAGCCGCTGCCGATATTGAACCCGCCGATGTTGAAGTTGAAGCCAGACATCTTGCCCTCCCGTGAACGCTGCACTCGACTCTGCAGGCACGGTTCCCTCTCATACCGGCGATTCCTGCATGGACGCGAGAATGCTCCCAGGCATCATCCGCCCGAGCACTCTAAGGCATCCCGAGCGACACATACAGGCGATCCGGCGAGCATCTCAGGCTCCGACCGATCTCGGGTTGAAAGAACACAGGGGATGTGGTAGACTCCATCGGCACCGCCGATACGTGACACTGCGGCGAGATCGCCCTAATCGCATGGTCGCGGAGGACGGCACCTCCCGTGCCGCGCCTCGGCGGCTCTTTCACTACCTCGGCCCCTGTGGCGAGAGGAAATGATTGATGGACTATAAGGACACACTGAACCTGCTCAAGACCGGCTTTCCGATGCGCGGGAACCTCCCAGAGCGCGAGCCGGACATCCTCGCGAAGTGGCAGGAGATGGACATCTATCAGCGCGTCCGCGAACTGCGCGACGGAGCGCCCACCTACCTCCTCCACGATGGCCCGCCCTACGCGAATGGCGACATCCACCTCGGGCAGGCGCTGAACAAGATCCTCAAAGACATCACCATCAAGTACAAGACCATGCGCGGCTTCGATTGCCCCTACGTACCGGGCTGGGATACCCAGGGCCTGCCCACCGAGCAGAGCGTGCAGAAGAACAAGGGCATCCTGCGCCATCAGGTCTCCGTGCTTGAGTGGCGCCGGCTCTGCCGCGACCTCGCGCTCGGCTACGTCGACACTCAGCGCGAGCAGTTCAAGCGTATCGGCGTGCGCGGTGACTGGGAGAACCCCTACCTCACGCTCTCGCCGTCGTACCAGGCGAAACAGATCGAGGCTTTCGGCAAGATCGCGATGCAGGGCCTCGTCTACCGCGCTCTGCGGCCGGTCTACTGGTGCTACCACTGCGAGACCGCGCTCGCGGAAGATGAGATCGAGTACGAGACACGCGTGTCGCCGGCTATCTACGTCGCCTTCGAGATGGCAGATCCGGGGACTCTGCCGATGGACGACCCGCCGAAAGGCTCTGTCAGCTTCCTGATCTGGACCACCACTCCGTGGACGATCCCGGGGAACACTGCCATCGCGCTTGCGGCTGAGGCCGGCTATGCGCTCGTGCGCGCTCAGGACCGCCACTTCATCCTTGCGGAGGAGCTTGTCGAGCGCTCCATGGCCGACTGCGGCATCGAGAGCTACGAGATCGTCGGGCGCTTCAAAGGCGGCGAGCTGGAGGGACTCGTGGCGACGCACCCGATGTATGATCGGCAGTCCCCCATAGTTCTCGCGGACTACGTGACAGTCGAGGACGGCACGGGCGCAGTCCATACCGCCCCCGGGCACGGTCTGGAGGACTACGAGACCTCCCTGCGCTATAGCCTGCCGGTGATCAGCCCGCTCGATGACCTCGGCCGCTACACCGATGAGGCGGGCGAGGCGCTGGCCGGACTCGTCGCAGACCAGTCGAACGAGCAGGTCAAGGATCTCCTGCGCGATCTTGGCGCGTTGATTGGCGAAGGGAAGATCGAGCACGAGTACCCACACTGCTGGCGCTGTCACCTGCCGGTGATCTACCGCGCGACCAAGCAGTGGTTCATGGACATCGGGCAACTGCGGGAGCAGGCACTCGCGGAGATCAAGAAGGTGCACTGGAACCCGCGTTGGGGCGAGTCACGGATCGGCGGCATGATCGAATCGCGCCCCGACTGGTGCATCTCACGCCAGCGTGTCTGGGGCGTCCCGATCCCCGTCTTCTACTGCGAGAAATGCGGTGAGCGGCTCATCACTGATGAGACTATCTCCTACCTGAGCGAGCTTGTCGCCGAGCACAGTGCGGACGTGTGGTGGGAGCGGGACGCGGCTGAACTGCTGCCTCCAGGCACCACCTGCGCCGCCGAGGGCTGCGACGGCACCACCTTCTCGAAGGAACCGGATATCATGTCCGTCTGGGTCGACTCTGGCTGCTCGCACTACTGCGTGCTCCGAGCGCACCCCGAGCTCTCCTTCCCCGCGGACCTCTACCTTGAGGGCGACGACCAGTATCAGTGCTGGTTCCAGACCTCGCTTTGGGTCGCGATGGCCCTGGGGCATCCGGCGCCGTACCGAACCGTCGTCGGCCACGGCTTCTTCGTGGATGAGACCGGTTCCAAGCTCTCGAAGAGCAAGGGCAACATCATCAGCCCGGCCGAGATCTACGACCAGTATGGCGCCGATGTCCTGCGGATGTGGTTCACCTACGCAGACTTCCGGCAGAAGATGGCGCTCTCGGAGGACATCTTCAGCCAGGTCGCGGACGCCTACCGCCGCGTGCGCAACACCGCACGCTTCATGCTGCAGAACCTGCAGGACTTCGACCCGGCCGCTGATGCGCTGCCCACCGGAGATGTGATGGAGATCGACCGCTGGGCGCTGGACAGGCTGCAACGCCGGATCATGTCGATTACCGAAGCCTATGACGCATGGGACCTGCACATCGTCTATCGCGAGATCCACGCGCT
Source organism: Armatimonadetes bacterium UBA5352 (assembly GCA_002411015.1). Lineage (GTDB taxonomy): Bacteria > Armatimonadota > Zipacnadia > Zipacnadales > UBA5352 > UBA5352. Next base: position 71,541 of record DHPY01000116.1, read on the forward strand.
GTGCGACACCGACCTCAGCGCATTCTACCTGAACGTGCTGAAGGACCGGCTCTACACTGAGGTCCCGGACTCACGCGTGCGGCGCTCGGCGCAGACCGCACTGTGGCACATCCTGGTGGCGCTGGCGAAGATGATCGCCCCGATCCTCACCTTCACTGCCGATGAGCTGTGGGGCTTCATGCGCAAGGAGGTTGACGCAAGCCTGCCAGAGAGCGTGCAGCTTGCGGACTGGCCGGAGGTTGACGAGGATCTGCTGAGTGACGATCTTGCGGAGAAGTGGCGCGATGTGCTGGCCCTGCGGCGCGTGGCGATGGCAGCGCTCGAGGAGGCCAAGGACGGGGGTGAGGTGCAGAACCCGCTTGAGGCCCGCCTCGACCTGTACCTGACGGACGCAGCACGGGCAACGCTCGAGAGTGTTGACGACGACCTCGCGTCGCTCTTCATCGTCTCAGAGGTCAAACTGCATCATATTGAGGAGCAGGACGAGCTTGCGGATCCCTCGGGCATCCGGGCGAAGGCATCGCTTGCCGCCGGTGACAAATGCACGCGCTGCTGGATGCGCATGGAGACGACGGGTCTGCATAGCGATCACCCCGGTCTGTGCGGACGCTGCGCAGAGCGTGTGAACAGGATCATTTCCGGGTAAAACAGTTTCCTGTAGACCGCATAGCTGAGTACTGCCGCCGCGCGGATCTCCCGCGCGGTGTCGCGCGAGAGCAAACTGGGACAAGACGGCCGTAACGAGCAAGGGCTGTGGACTGGCGTATGCGAGCCGATGCAGGCATAGCATAGGGAAGGCCGGGGACCACAAGCCGGTCTGATCACGGGTATCGGAGGTTACGGACCTTGGCGCGCGAGCGGACGCTTGATGTAGACAAGTACAAGGAGATCCTGGTCGAGGAGCGAGATCGTCTCCAGGCGGAACTGAAGCGGATTGATGATCGGGCCGCCGGTCGTGATCGCCTGCACTCGGAGCAGGCAGGTCAGGACTTCGATGAGCCAGGCGGGGACGCCGCAACGGAGACCGTGGAGAGGGCACAGTCGATGGCCGTCAGCGCTTCCCTGAGGGAGCAGCTTGATGAGGTCCAGGCGGCGCTCGAGAAGGTGGAGGAGGGGACGTACGGCATTTGCGACAGTTGCGGCAAGCCGATCAGCAAGAAGCGCCTGAGCGTACTCCCGTGGGCGACATTGTGCAAGGAATGTCGCTCGGGTCTGTCGGGGATGTGAACGCACTCGACCGGGAAGCGCAGGACGGGCCGCGGGAGCTTCCCCCGACCTGCAGCTCGCTGCGCAGACGCACCGCTGCGGCGGTCTACCTGATCGCTGCTATCATCGTGCTGGCCGACCAGGCTGCGAAGCTGGCGGTTGTGCGCTGGCTACAGCCGCTTGAGACCGTCCGCCTCACTTCGTGGTTGAGCCTGACCTGGGCTACGAATACCGGCGGCGCTTTCGGTGTGCTCGCGACGAACACCGTGCAGCTTATCGTGGTTGCAGTTGTGGTTGTGACCGGCCTGGTGCTCGTCGCGCCGCGCCTCGGGACCAGCCGGCTGCTCATGTTCGCGATGGCTGCGGTCATGGGTGGGGCGATCGGGAACCTCATCGACCGTGTGCGCGTCGGCTACGTTATAGACTACCTGGACCTGCATTTCTGGCCGGTCTTCAATATCGCTGACATTGCGATCACTGTTGGCGCCGGCCTCCTGATCATCGCCACTATCCTCGGCCAGCCCCAGTGCGCCTGCTGCAGAGAGGACAGCGACTGACTTCATGTGCCCAGTGCTCTTTTCAATCCCCGGGCCACCATCCTGGGCAGCCGTGCTCCTGTGCCTGATCTTCGGCGCCGCTGCGCTCGCGCTGGAGGCCCACGAACAGAGACGACTCGGGAACTGGCCCAACCGGCCACGGCTTGCGCTCATGACCCTCGTCGGCATTGCGTTCGCCTTCGCTATCAGCTACGCGCTGCGACGCTGGGGGCCGGTTCCGGTGCGTTCCTGGGGCACGATGCTGATGGTCGGCTTCCTCGCAGGCCTCGCATGGGTGATCTGGGACACTCGCGATGATGACGATGTTGACGTTGACACGTTGATTGACGTCACGCTCGCCATCCTCGTCGGTGCAGTAGTAGGCTCGCGACTCCTGGCCGTTGCGCTCAACTGGAGCGACTTCGCCAGTCGGCCTGAGGACATCCTCAAGGTCTGGCAGGGCGGCCTGAGCTTCCACGGCGGACTGGTGGGCGGCTTTGGAGCGGCGGCGCTCTACCTCTGGCGACGCGGCATGAGCATTCCGCGCATGGCCGACCTGCTTACCCCGTCACTTGCGGTCGGGTATGCATTCACGCGCGTCGGCTGCTTCCTCAACGGGTGCTGCCACGGCTCACCCAGCGACCTCCCGTGGGCGATCGCTCTCCCCCACATCCCGGGTGATGGTCTGCAGGGCGTACCGCTGCACCCGGCCCAACTCTACGGCGCGCTCGGCAGCCTCATCATCTTCGGCCTGCTCCTGCTGATCCGCCGCCACCTCAGGCGGCCCGGGCACCTGTTCCTCAGCTACCTCGTCCTCTACTCGATCTCGCGCTCCATCATGGAGGTCTTCCGGGCCGGCGCGTCGGCGGAGGCATTCGGCCCAATCCCATCGCTCACGGTCGCGCAGTTCGCCAGCATCTGCATCGGCCTGGGCGCGGCGGCACTGATGTATGCGACGCGCCGCAGGACCGGGCCCGAGTGCACAGACCCAGAATCCGCGACAGAGGTGGCAACTGACGCATCAATGCACGATCCCGCCGGTGGCGGAGGAGGCTCGTCATGATTGTGACGTATGAGGCCCTGCGCAACGATCCTGAAGTGCGTGAGATGATCGCCGCCGCGGATGCGCAGATGAAGGCGATCGGCTACACAGAACATGGGATGCGGCACGCAGGGATCATCGCGCAGAACGCGGGGATGATCCTCGAGCGGCTGGGGCGCTTCAGCGAGCGCGAGGTTGAGCTCGGGAAGATCGCGGGACTCCTGCACGATATCGGCAACCTGGTCTCTCGCACCAATCACGCCAACACGAGTGCCCTCCTTGCCTACGATCTCCTGCGTGAGCGCGGCATGCCGATCCGCGAGGTGACCCAGGTCGTTGCCGCGATCGGCAGCCACGATGAGGAGGAGCATGTGGAGGCGACCTCAGAGATCGGAGCTGCCGTGGTGATCGGAGACAAGGCCGATGTGGCACGCGAACGGGTCCGGAACCCGCTCGTTGCCGCGTGGGACATCCATGACCGGATCAACTACGCCGCCACCGAGACCCAGCTTGAGGTCACGCTGGAGCCATGCACAGTCAGCCTCGACCTCACGATCGACACCGAGATCGGTTCGGTCATGGAGTACTTCGAGATCTTCCTCTCGCGGATGGTCACCAGCCGCAAGGCCGCCCGACTGCTGGGCTGTGACTTCCATCTGATCATCAACGAGGTCACGCTGCTGTAGCCCCTGCATCCGCAGCAGGTCCTGCTGAGAGCTGGTTTGACACCGCGTTCTGCGCTCTGCTATAATCGCCGAGGCGTTCGCAGATGGGCTCGAATGGCCGTCGCGGGCCTCGGGGCGGGCATCTCTCGCCCGCGGGGACGGGACGGTCCATGTGTTATTCAGGAGGCGCCTTTTGATGCTCCAGACCAGGGAGATCATGGAGATACTCCCGCACCGCTACCCGTTCCTGCTCGTGGACAGGATCATCGAGCTTGAGCCGGGGGTGCGGGCCGTAGGGATCAAGAATGTTACCGCAAACGAGCCGCAGTTCACAGGACACTGGCCAGGCAACCCGGTTTTCCCGGGAGTGCTGATCCTCGAAGCGATGGCGCAGGTCGGTGGAGTGCTCCTTCTAACCGGCATGGAGGCCGAGGGGAAGCTCGCCCTCTTCGGTGGAGTGGACCGCGCACGGTTCCGCCGCCAGGTCGTCCCGGGCGATCAGATACGCTTTGAGGTCGAGATGCTTCGCCGCAAATCCACCATCGGCAAGGTGAAGGGCGTCGCGCTGGTTGATGATCAGGTCGCGGCCGAAGCTGAGTTGATGTTCGCGCTCACCACAGCCCCCGATGCCGAAGCAGGCAAGCAAGGTTGAACGCTGCGGAGGGAGCCATGGCGATACACCCGACTGCACTCGTGGACCCGGGGGCGGAACTTGGCGAGGGCGTGGAGGTCGGTCCATTCAGCATCATCGAAAGCGGCGTAACGATCGGCCCGGACTGCACGATCGGTCCGAACTGCGTCATCCGCAGCGGCGTCACCATGGGCAGCGGCAATCGGCTCGACGTGGGCGTGGTGCTCGGATCGCTGCCGCAGGACGCCAAGTTCAAGGGCGAGCCGAGCTTCGTGCGCATCGGCAACAACAACCTGATCCGGGAGTATGTGACGGTACATCGCGCGACCGGCGAGGGTGAAGCGACCACGGTCGGCGATGAGAACTTCCTGATGGCCTACACCCACCTCGGGCACAACGTGGAGGTAGGCTCAAAGTGCAGCCTGGCGAGCTACGCGGGCCTCAGCGGTCACTGCATCGTGCATGACCGGGCGATCATCGGTGGCCTGTCGGGCCTGCACCAGTACGTTACCATTGGGCGGATGTGCATGATCGGCGGGCACTCACGTGTCACGCGCGACATCCCTCCCTTCACGACGGCCCAGGACAACGAGATCCACGGGATCAACGTCATCGGGCTGCAGCGGAACGGTGTCAGCCGTGAGGACCAGGCGGCGGTTCGCGAAGCCTTCCGGATGATCTATCGCTCCGATCTCAACACGAGCGATGCGATAGCGGAGTTGCGCGCGCGCGGACCGATGCCGGAAGTCGTGCGGGAGTTCGTCGAGTTCATCGAGCAGGTCAACGCCGGCGGGCGGGGCAGGCAGCAGGCGTAGGCGTCACGGCGGTTGCGGAGGGCAGATGAGCACTGAGCCGCGGATCTTCATGATCGCGGGCGAGCCATCGGCCGATCGGCACGCGGCGATGCTTGGCGAAGCCCTCCTGAGGGAGCGCAGCCTTCGGCTGTGCGGCGTCGGTCAGGCTCTCATGCGCGGGGCGGGCTTTGACCTGCTCCTCGACAGCAGCGGGTGGAGCGGGATAGGGGTCGTCGACTCGCTGGAGCGCCTCCCCCACCTCATAGGGCGGATGAGGGCGCTGACCGCGCACCTCCTCGCCGAGCCACCTGACCTGCTCGTGCCCGTCGACTTCGGGGCCTTCAACGTGCGCCTGCTCAGGCGTATCCGCGCCCGTCTCGCCTGTCCGGTTCTCTACTACTTCCCTCCGCGTTCGTGGTCGCGCGAGGCTAACTACGAGAGCCTTGCGGAACTCGTGGACAGGGTCGCCACGCCCTTCTCCTGGTCTGAGGACAGGCTTCGCGCAGCCGGCATTCAGGGCACCTGGGTCGGGCATCCCGTCATCGACCGGATCCTGCCCCTCGATGCGCAGGAACTGGCCCTGCTTCGGGCGAAGCTTGGCGCAGTTCCAGGGCGCATGCTCGTGGGCCTGCTCCCGGGAAGCAGAGCGATGGAGATTCGCTGCAGTGGTCGGGAGATGCTGGCCGCCGCGCGGATCATCGCCGATGAGCGAGATGACGTGGACTTCCTGCTCTCGGTCGCGCCATCGGTGCCGGAGGAGGCGCTGCGCGAGCAAGTGGCGCGGCACCGTCTCCAAGAGCGGGTCTCGCTGACACATGGGCTCTCGACGATCGTGCAAGCTTCGGATCTGGCGATCGTCACGTCCGGGACCGCGACGCTGGAGGCCGCGGCCGCGGGCTGCCCGATGCTCATCATCTACCGCGGGACGCGGTTGATGGTCCTGGAGAAGTGGCTTCGGCGCTTTGCGCAGCCGTTCATCGGGATGCCGAACATCTTGGCGAACCGCGAGGTCGTTCCGGAGCTGATACACCTGGAGGCGGAGGCGACGGCGCTGGCGGAGCGCGCCCTGGGTCTTCTCGCCGATCAGAAGAAGATGCGGGGCATGCGCGAAGACCTGCTCGAGCTGCGCGGCAGGCTTGGAGCGCCGGGTGTCTCTGACCGCGTGGCGCGACTGTGTCTTGACGCACTATCCACATAGACTGCTGACTATGACCAACTACCTTGGGACGGAAAGACAGATGAATGCGGTAGCGCGGCGTTCGTTCGAGGCCGCGGATGCCGCCATCGGAAGCGACCGCCATGTTGCTCAATGGCGGGCCTTCTTCGTGCGCAGGCGCACCTTTATCGGCCTCGTAGCGGCATTCGTACTGGTCCTGTTCGCTGAGCCCGTCCCGGAGCTTCTGTGTGCCGGGGCGGGGCTGATGGCCTCAGCGCACCTGCTGCGTCTGGTCTGCGCTGGCTTCCTGAGCAAGGACACGCACCTCGCCACGGCCGGGCCGTTCGCGTACTGCCGGAACCCGCTCTACGTGGGGAATTTCCTTGTTGTGATCGCGTTCGCACTGATGTCGGGCAGGCTCATTGCGCTGCCGATCATGCTCCTCTTCTGGGTGCTCACCCACGCGCCCACCGTTGCGTGTGAAGAGGAGTTGCTGCACGAGAAGTTCGGTGAGGAATTCGAGGAGTACCGGCGCCAGGTCCCGCGGTGGTTCGGCTGCCGAAAGTGCGCCACCGGCGAAGGTGAGTTCAGGTGGTCACGCGTGCTGGAGAACGGCGAACACCTGAACATCCTCTCGGCCTGGATGGTCGCAGCGATGTTCTACATAGAGATGGTGAAGTGACGGGATGAGGGACCTCCTCTACCTGCTCAGATACCTCCGGTCCTACCGGATGGCGCTGGTGATCGGCCTGATCGTTATGGCCCTCGCCGGCGCGCTCGTGCCGGAGGCGCTGTCGAGGACGAAGGCGGTCTTCGATGGAATCTTCCCCGACTCCGCCGTGACGGCAGCAATCCCTTCGCCCCGGACCGAGTGGCCGGAACCGGCACCACCACTCGAGGGTCTGACCGCCTCGCAGATGCAGGCACGCCTGCTCGAGGCTGCGCTCGTCCTGTTCGCCTTCATGGTAGCGGCCGCCATCTTCGACGGCCTCTCCGTGTGGTTCGCCGAATACCTCGGGCAGCATCTGCTCTACGAGTTGCGCAAGAGCCTCTTCGAGCACCTGCAGGCGCTCTCCATGTCGTTCTACGACCGAAGGCGGCTCGGAGAGCTGATCTCGCGCGTCAACAACGACACGATGGTGCTGCAGCGCAACTCGGGCAAGGGCCTGGCGTGGCTGGTCAGCGAGCCGGTTGCCGTCATGTACGGCGTCTATCGTATGGTCGCGATATCGCCCCGGCTGACACTGAGCATGGTCATTATCGTGCCCGTGGTGATCGTGGTCACCCTCTTCCTTGGGCGGCGTGTCCGCAAGCTCTCCCGACAGATGCAGGAGCAACTCGGCGAGATGACCAATGCCCTGCACGAGGGCCTGGCGGCCATCCGCATCATCAAGATCTTCGGCATTCAGCGGGAGATGAACCAGCACTTCGAGCGGGAGAACCGCGAGGTCATGCGCACCGAGGTGCGCACAGCCCTCACGCGCGCGATCAACTCACCCGTGGTCGGGATCACAATCGGTCTGTCGCTCATCGCGATCCTGATGCTCGGCGGCCAGGAGATCCAGGCCGGCCGGATGACCGGCGGCGACCTGATGGCCTTCGTGCTGCTGCTGCAGGCCGTCTCAAGCTCAGTGAACCGCGTTTCGCGCGTCAACCTCTCCCTGCAGCAGGCATCGGCGGCAGCGGGACGCCATCGGGAGCTGCTGGAGGTGGACGAGCGGCTGCCGGTGGTCGCCAACCCGGTTGAGCCGGACGGCATCGAGGGGCGCATCACCTTCGAACACGTTTCATTCTCCTACCTCGGCCGCTCACCCGCACTGCGCGACATCAGCCTTGAGATCAGACCGGGCGAGGTCGTGGCCTTCGCAGGGCCGTCCGGCGCGGGCAAGACGACCATAGCGAACCTCATCCCCCGGCTCTACGACCCGACGGAGGGCCGGGTGCTTGTCGACGGCATAGATGTGCGCGAGATGGACCCTCAGAAGCTGCGCCGCTTCATGAGCATTGTGCCGCAGGAGACACTTCTCTTCGGCGGCACCGTGGGTGAGAACATCGCCTACGGCCGCTCAGACGCTACTCGCGAGGAGATTGAGGCCGCGGCGAAAGCAGCCAACGCGCACGACTTTATCATGGCACTCCCGCAGGGCTACGAGACGCAGGTCGGGGAGCGCGGCACGCAGCTCTCAGGCGGCCAGAGGCAGCGGATCGCCATCGCTCGCGCGGTCGTGCGCAACCCGCGCATCATGATCCTGGACGAGGCGACGTCTTCGCTCGATAACGAGAGCGAGAACGAGATACGCAGAGCACTCGATACCGTCCTCGAGGGCCGCACCGCGATAATCATCGCGCACCGCCTCTCAACCATCCAGGACGCCGACCGCATCATCGTGCTTGAGGCCGGACGGATCGTCGAGTCCGGCAGGCATGAGGAACTGCTCGCTCGCAGAGGGCTTTACGCGCGGCTGTACCGTGCGCATCAGAGCTCGGATGAACGGGCGGCTGCTCTGGAAGGCACGGCGTCGGCCAATGCATAGGAACGGTGGCGGAAACCATCGCCCGGTCAGCACGACACTGATCTGGCTCGTGTATAACCTCATTCTCGTCCTGCTCCTGCCGCTTATCGCGATCGTCCTGCTGTGGCGGATGTTCGTGCGGAGTAAGACGCTCGCCGGCTTCAACCAGCGGATGGGCGTGATTGGGGAGCAGATGGAGGGGCTCGAGGGTGAGGATCCAGTCATCTGGGTCCATGCAGTATCCGCTGGCGAGGTCGCGGCGGTCGTCCCTATCATCCAGCGAATACGGGTCTCCGAGCCCATCGCGCGGATCGCGCTCTCGACAGTCACCGGCACGGGGCGGGAGATGGCAGTGAGCCGGGAGATCGACCCGGAGGCCCTGTTCTACTTCCCGTTCGATGTTCCCGGCGTTGTGGACAGGGTTCTCGACGCGGTGCGCCCGGATGTCATGGTGCTTGTTGAGACCGAGATCTGGCCGAACATGCTGCACGCGGCCGCTGCCCGCGGCGTGAGCGTCCTGATCGTCAACGGACGCGTCTCCGACCGCTCATTCCGCCGCGCGAGACTGCTGCGACCGCTCTTCCGCTGGATGCTCTCGAACGTCGAGCTTATCTGCGCGCAGTCACAGGAGGATGCCGATCGCTTCATCGCTCTCGGCGCGCAGCCTGGGCGCGTTATCGCCACAGGCAACACGAAGTTCGACGAGCCATTCCCGCCGGTGCCTGAGTCCGAGGTTGGCAAGTACCTCCACGACTTCGGCTTCATGCGTGACGATCCCATACTGCTCGCCGCCAGCACACATGAGGGCGAGGAGGAGCTTGTGCTCCAGGCATTCACGCGGCTGCGGGTGACGCACCCGCGGCTGCAGCTTGTGATCGCTCCACGCCATCCGGAGCGCGGCGCGCGGGTGGAGGCGCTCGTGAAGGAGCACGGATACGCGGCCTACCGCCGTAGCCGAGCGCTTGAGTCCGGAGGCGCTGACCCGCTGGCTCCGGAGCGCGGCCCGCAGATGCGGGTGGCCATCCTCGACACCATCGGTGAGCTCGCGCACGTCTACGCGACCGCCACGGTGGCCTTCGTCGGCAACAGTCTTGTTCAGGGCGGCGGGCACAACATCCTGCAGGCGATCGCGCAGGGCAAACCGGCGCTGTTCGGTCCGCACATGCAGAACTTCCGCGACATCGCGGCGATCTGCCTGCGCGAGCAGGTGGGGATCGAGGTCGCGAACCTCGACGAACTCACCGCCGAGACTGATCGTCTCCTCAAATCCGAGGGCGACATCGCGCTGATCGCTGCGCGCGGCCCGGCGGTCATTGAGAAGTACTCCGGCGCCTCCCAGCGCAATGCCGAGCGCGCCGTGGAGTTGCTGGAGGCGCATCATCCGGATCTGCGCTCGCCGGGGGATGCCGGCGACGGGCAGGAGGGATAGCCGCTGGAGCGCTGGTGGCAGGAGATAGTGGGCGGCGAGGCGCGCGGCTCCGCAGCCGCCATCGGCCGCGCGGGGCTGCGGGCGCTCAGCGTCCCCTATGCGCTCACCATGCGCGCGAACCTCGCGCTCTATGAGCGGGGATGGCTCGCGCGCAAGCGCCCGGTCCTGCCGGTGGCGAGCATCGGGAACATCACGCTGGGTGGCACCGGGAAGACCACGACCACGCGGCGTCTGGCGCGCGATCTGCTCGCACGAGGTGTCCGCCCGGGGATCGTGTTGCGCGGGCACATGCGCCATGCCGAGCAGCCGTGGCAGCTTGTATCGGATGGCAGCGAATTGCTCGTGCCGCAGCGGATCGCGGGCGATGAAGCCGCGATGCTGGCGCATACGGCGCCGGGCGTACCGATTGCAGTCGGCAAGCGGCGCGAGCGCGCGATCGAGCTGCTCGCGTCCGCGGGCGCACAGGCCGCGATCCTTGACGATGCATTCCAGTACTTCCGCATGGAGCGGCTGGTGGACCTCGTGCTGGTAGATGCGACCTTCGATCTCGCAGCGGCGAAGGTCTTCCCGGCAGGGCACCTGCGCGAGCCGCTGGAGCACCTGCGGCGAGCCACGCACGTGCTCATCACGCACGCTGACCTGGTGTCCGGGGCGCGGATCGACCACAGCCTTGAGGTGCTCTCGCGCTGTGCGCCGCAGGCACCCGTGATGCAGGCGCGGCACGCGCCGTCGGGCGTCTACCGCGTGGACCGGCCTGCGGACATACTGCCTTCGGAGGCCCTGCGGGGGACGCGCGTGCTGGCGGTGTGCGCGATCGGGAATCCGGCCTCATTTGAGGACCTGCTGCGGCAGATGGGCGCTGCCGTGGTGGGGCGCGCGACCTTCCCGGACCATCACGCGTATGAGCCCGGTGATTGGGAGATCGTGCGCGAAACGCTGGCCGGACGAGACGCTGAGGCCATTGTTGTGACGGAGAAGGACGCCGTGAAGCTGCCGCCCGCGTCTGGCGACCTGCCACCGGTGCTGGCGGTGGCGGTCGAGTCACAGATCATGACGGATGAGGAGCTTTGGGATGAGCTCGTCGGACGCATCGAGCAGGCTGCACGACAAGAGCCCGCTTCGGCGTAAGACCGAGCAACTCGTGATCCGCTGGATCACGAGCGCTGCCGCACTGCTTGCACGCGTGCTGCCGCTTCGTTGGCTGCAGGCGCTGGGCGACGGGGTAGGCTCCCTACTCTTCAGGCTCCTCAGGCCGCGCCGCGAGATCGCGCTGGCTAACCTCGCGCGCGTCTTCGGTGACCGCTACGACCGCCGAGAGCGCGAGCGTATCATCTGCTTCTCTGTCCGGAACATGGCGAAGACGATGCTGGAGCTGCTCAAGGCGGGGTGGCTCTCGGAGGATGAGTTCCGCGATTTCGTGCACGTTCGGGACGAGGAGCACCTTCGGCAGGCTGTTGAGCGGGGCAGGGGGGTTGTAGTCATCACCGGGCACTTCGGCAACTGGGAGCTCCTGGCGGCCACGGTTGGCCGGATGGGCTATGACCTCGCGGTCATCGCGCGTGACGCCAATGACCAGGATACTGCGGACATCATCAACCGCGCCAGGCAGGCCGCGGTGGCGGAGGTACTGCCGCGGGAGAGCGTCAGGGCGATGCTCCGCGTCCTGCGCGAGGGCAAGATCCTGGGCATCCTGCCCGATCAGCACACCGAGCGCGGCGGCATATGGCTGCCTTTCATGGGCCATCTCGCCTGCACCGCGCCCGGGCCGGCGACACTCGCACAGCGAACGGGCTCGCCGATCGTCCCGGCTTTCGCGCGCAGGACAGAGGATGACCGAGTCGATCTCTACTTCCTGCCGCCGATCGAGGTTCCTGACACCGGCGATCGGCAGGCGGACATCCGGGTCGCGACGCAGATGATCAACGACGAGCTGTCGTCGGAGATCATGGCGCACCCGGAGCAGTGGATCTGGATGCACCGGCGCTGGCGCGAGCCGCCGGAGGAGATCATCGCACAGGAGGACGCGCGTCAACTCAGCCACGGCGGGCAGTGATTGCCGTCGTTCAGGAGAGGCTACCACCCGTCCCATGGGCACTGCGACGACAACGACAGTCATAGCTCGGCCTCTGGTCGGCTTCATCCTCGCGGGCCTGCTTGTCTGCGCCATGGCCGATGCCGCAGGCTATATTCCTCTCGAGGGATGCTACCTCGGCGGGTACATCGAGCTTGACCACCTCAGCGGAGGCGATGTGGACCTGTTTGAGCAGGCCGTGGGAGTCGAGCACGCCTCCTACTTCCGCTACGTCGGCTACGGCTCACCCTTCCCGTTCCAGTGGGTCAATGAGATGCACCGGCGGGGCATCCTCCCCCACATCGCCTGGGAGCCGAACAACGGCCTCGACCAGGTCCGCGATGATGACTATCTGCGCGGATGGATGGAGGCTGCGGGCCGCACCCGAGGGCCGATCTTCCTCCGCTATGCCTCTGAGATGAACGGGACCTGGCAGGCCTACTCGGGCAATACGCGGGAGTACATCGAGAAGTGGCGGCTGCTCACCCGCATCGCGCGAGAGCTTGCGCCGAACATCATCATGGTCTGGTGCCCGTTCGCCACGCCGCAGAGCACCATCGCCTCGTACTACCCCGGCGATGCCTGGGTGGACTGGGTGGGCGTCAACATCTACTCGGTGCATCACTACGACGGCGATCGTGCCAAGCCCGCCATTGATGATCCGCGCGAGCACCTGCGCTACGTCTACAACCTCTACTCGGACCGCAAGCCAATCGCGATCTGTGAGTACGCAGCCACGCACTACTGCGCGGCCTGCAGCAACGATGTGACAGAGTTCGGCCTCAAGCAACTCACCAGGCTCTACGAGTCCCTGCCCTCGCAGTTCCCGCGCGTGAAAATGATCAGCTGGTTCTGCGTGGACGCCTACGGAACCGGCCTGGCGAGCAACAACTACTCGCTCACCTGCTCGCCGGAGTTCGTCGAGGCCTACAGGCATCTCACCGACAATGCGTACTTCCTCAGGCGGATGCCAGACACGTCGCAGCTCATCGCGGAGCTCCCCATAGCAGCGGGCGTTGCCCCGCCGCCGGAGACGGCCGCGTACGGGCCGCTGGAGATTCCGGCTGAGCCCGTAACGCCGCAGCCTTTCTCCGAGCCGCCGCCGACCCCGTCTGACCTCGCCCTGACGAGCATCGGCGCGGTCGGGCCGAAAGACCTTGATGTGGCTGTCGTCGGCGCGCCGCCCTCCGCCCTGGCCGGCTCGGTCGAAGTCGTCGTCGAGCCTGGGGACGATCTGAGCGTTGACTGCGTCGCTTTCTATGTTGATGGACAGTGGCGGGCGATCACGAATGCGTATCCGTTCCGCTACCCGTGGGACACGAACTACGAGGACCCGGGGGGGCATGAGATCACAGTGGTTGGCATGAACGCCTCGTCACTGCCGATCGCGGAGACGACGGTGTCGGTGATCGTAGCGCCGCGAGGCTGATGCGGCGGCCGCCGCAGGGCCGCATTGGTTGACACTGCACGTAGCGTATGGGATACTCGCGCCGCTCGTGGGGCTGCGAGAGCACTTGGAGGGTCGGACGGAAATGGCAGGAGTTCGGCTCGTATCGCTCACCAAGCGATTTGGCAACACGGAGGCAGTGAGGGCAGTAGACCTGGAGGTCAGGGACCACGAGTTCCTGGTCCTGGTCGGCCCCTCCGGGTGCGGCAAGACCACCGTGTTGCGCATGATCGCGGGCCTCGAGGAGCCCACCTCGGGCGATATCTACATTGGTGACCGCGTCGTCAATGACATCTCCCCCAAAGACCGCGACATCGCGATGGTCTTCCAGAACTATGCGCTATACCCGCACATGAGCGTCTACGACAACATGGCGTTCAGCCTGCGTCTGAGCAAGCTCTCTCGCGATGAGATAGATCGACGCGTCGCTGACGCCGCGGGGATGCTCGGAATCGGCGATTACCTGCAACGCAAGCCCGTCCAACTCTCCGGCGGACAGCGACAGCGAGTCGCGCTCGGCCGCGCAGTCGTGCGTGAGCCGGCGGTCTTCCTGATGGACGAACCGCTTTCGAACCTCGATGCGAAGCTGCGCATTCAGACCCGCGCTGAGCTGATCAAGCTCCACCGCCGCCTCGGCATCACCACCATCTATGTGACGCACGATCAGGTCGAGGCGATGACCATGGGCGATCGGATCGCGGTCATGCGCCATGGCGAAGTCCAGCAGTGTGACGCCCCGCAGGAGATCTTCGACCACCCCGCCAACCGCTTCGTCGCGGGCTTCATCGGCAGCCCTCCGATGAACTTCGTTGAGGTGCAGCTTGCCGAGCAGGATGGGCGGCTGGTCGCGCGGGCGGAGGCGCTTCAGGTCACTCTGCCGGAGAGCTTCGGGGAGATGGCCGCCGTTCGCGAGCATACGGGCGAGCAGGTCACCTTCGGCGTCCGCCCAACCGACATCCACGATGCCTCGCTGCCAGGTCCCGTGGCGCCCGAGCCGGGGAACACGCTCGCGACCACGGTGGAGGTCGTTGAGCCGATGGGCGCGGAGTCGATGGTCTATCTGCGCGCCGGCGAGCACAGCCTGGTCGCATCCCTCAACAGCGCTACCTGTGCCGTGGAGGGTGCGCAGTTGGCGACCGCGCTCAATCTCGATCACGCGCACCTGTTTGACCCAGAGACCGGCGAGACGATCGCTTGAGGATTGGCCGCCTGAAGCACGACGCGAGGGCGCAGTCCTTCTGCGACGCGCCCTCGCCCCCGTCTAACGGAACACGAGAGCCGCCACAGTACTGGATGGGAGCGTCGCTCATGGATGTTCGCATGCCATCGCAGCACGAGCAGTTCAACTATGATAGCTGGGCGGAGATCGAGGCGAAACTCGCCGCACTCGGCCTCTCTCTCCCCTATTCGACCGATTGCTCGGCGTTGGCGGTGCCTCAGCAGGCGGGTTCGCTGCGGATGCCCAACGCGATCGGCATACATCCCGTCGAGGGCTGCGACGGCTCCGCCGGCGGCCGCCCTGAGGCGCTCACCTTCCGCCGCTACGAGCGCTTTGCCCGCGGCGGCGCGGGGCTGATCTGGCTGGAGGCCACCGCGGTCCTCCACCGCGGGCGCGCCAACCCGCGCCAGCTGTGGCTGAGGCGCGAGACGGTCGATGACTTCGCGCGCATGGTGCAGACGATCTACCGCTGCGCCGCTGACGAGTTCGGCTCCGAGCACCGGCCCGTCACGATCGCGCAGCTCACACACTCCGGGCGCTACTCCAAGCCCGATGGAGCGGCCGCTCCGATCATCGCTTACCCGCACCCGATCCTCGACCCGCGGCACAACCTCCCGGCGGACTACCCTGTCATCACCGACGCCGAGCTTGACACGCTCCAGGACCTGTACGTCGAGGCTGCCCGCTGTGCCCGCGACGCCGGCTTCGACGCGGTCGATGTGAAGGCGTGCCACGGCTACCTGCTCTACGAGCTTCTGAACGCCTTCACGCGCGAGGGCAGCCGCTACGGTGGCGACTACGCGGGCCGCACGCGGATGGTGCGTGAGATCGTGGCGCGCATCCGCGAGGAGGTCCCGGAGATCGCCATCGTCAGCCGCCTGAGCGTCTACGACGCCATGCCGCACCCCTACGGCTTCGGCATGGCGCAGGACGGCTCGATGGAGCCCGACCTCACCGAGCCGGTGCGCCTGATCAACGAACTGCGGGAGATTGGCGTCTGCCTCATCAATGTCGCCTACGGCAGCCCCTACTACAACCCGCACGTCGAGCGCCCCTACGACACCCATGAGATCGGCGGCTACGTGCCCGAGGAGCACCCTCTGACTGGCATCGTGACGATGGTTCAGCTCCACCGGGAGCTTGCCGCGCGGACCGGGATGCCGCTGATGGCGACCGGCTACACCTGGCTGCGAGAGTTCGCGCCAGGCCTCGGCGCGGCGCTCGTCGAGGCCGGCGAGGCCGTGAACATCGGCTGGGGCCGACAGGCGCTCGCGCACCCGGACTTCCCGCGCGAGATCGTCGAGCAGGGCGCGCTGACGCCCACGAAGCTGTGCATCTGCTGCTCGTCCTGCACGCAGATCATGCGCGATGGAGGCCGCTCGGGCTGCGTCGTCCGCGACTGGGAGATCTACGAGCCGATCTTCCGCGCCGGTCAGGCGAAGAACCCGACGGTCATGCGCGAGCTTGCGACGATCTGCCGCGACTGCCATGCGCCGACCTGCCAGAGCGGCTGCCCGGCGAGCGTCAACGTACCGGGCTTCATCACCGCTATCGCCGATGGCGACGAGCGCCGGGCCTACCAGGTCCTGCGCGAGCGCAACCCGCTGCCGGAGGTCTGCGCCTACGTCTGCCCCGCCGAGACACAGTGTGAGGGCTCCTGCGTGCAGGCTCACCTCAGAGGCGCGGCCGTCCCGATCCGCCAGCTTCAGGGCTACGTCTGCGACATCGCCCGCCGCGAGGGCTGGGTGGCGCTTGAGGCGCCCGAGCAGCTTCTCGAGCGGCGCGTGGCGGTCATCGGCGCTGGCCCGGCGGGCGTCGCCTGCGCGATCCGTCTGCTGCAGGATGGCTTTGCCCTCACGATCATTGACGCAGCCGAGGAGCCGGGTGGCATCGCGGCTGAGACGATCCCGGCTGAGCGCCTGCTCGCGGAGGCCGCGCCCGCGGAGGTCACTGCGATTCTCGGCGGCTGCGACACCGACCGCCTGCACTGGCGCCTCGGGACGCGCATGAGCGGCGAGCTCACGGTGGATGATCTGCTCGCGGAGGGCTTCGATGCGGTCTTCGTGGGCGTGGGAATGACACAGCCCGTCGGGCTTCCCGGGGCCGAGCGGCCATCCGAGGGCGTGGTGGATGCGCTGAGCTTCCTGCGCCGGGCGAAGTCAGACCCGTCGCTGCGGGTACCCGCGCGCGTGGCGGTGCTTGGTGGCGGCAACACGGCGATGGACGCGGCGGTCACGGCGAAGCGGCTGGGGGCGCTCGATGTCTACCTCGTCTACCGGCGCTCATTCCCGGAGATGCCCGCATGGCCCGCGGAGCGCGACGAGGCGCTCAACACGGGTGTGCACTTCATGCTGCTCACGCAGCCGCTGGGCTACGAGGGGGAGGACGGACGCCTCACCGGTGTGCGCGTTGCCAGCACGAGCCTCGGCGATCCGGACGCGTCCGGCCGCCGCAGCCCCGTCACGGATGAGAGCGCCGCGCGGGTGCTGGCGGTTGACCTCGCGATCGAGGCGATCGGCCAGGCGCCGCCGAGCGACATCGCGGAATGGCTGCCGGGCGTTGAGTTGACCGGCGGCGGCCTGATCGCCACGCGGAAGGGCTCGACGCGCACCTCGCGCGAGGGCGTCTACGCGGGCGGCGACATCGTCAACGGCGGCGCCACGGTGGTGCAGGCAGTCGCCGAGGGCGTCCGCGCGGCCGAGGAGATCGCGCGGGACCTCGCAGGGCGGTAGCTGCGCCAGAAGTCAGGTCCGCTCCGCCAGCGTTGTGGACGCCAGGTAGAACGTCCCGTCCTCGGCAATGTGTGTCAGGCGATTGACCATGTGAATCTCAATGCCGTCGGGCGGCTCAGCCGGCTGCCACTCCCACCGCGTCCCCACAACCAACGGGAACCACTCTTCGCGCTCTTCTGGACACTCGAAGCGCGACAACAGAGTCTGCGCAGTGATACCTGTCTCGGCCTCGTGGCGGAACGCCACGGGCCCAACGCCACGGGCGAACCACCAGTACCACTCACCGGCCCAGATCTTGTTCGTCTCCGCCTCACGCGAGTCACTCTTCAGATCCTCGGGCGACCGCGTCATTGTCATGCGGATCAGCAGGCAGCTGTCGAACTCACCCGCAGGCGTGGGGATAATCTCCTCATCCGATGGCACCCACACACGCGTGTGCATCGGGTGAGGGGAGGTCGAGAAAGACGAGAACTCCTCCTGATAGCCGACATCAGGCCCGGTAACAGGCATCCATCCCATGTGACATAGGGGCCAGAAGCCACCGGCTATGACCGATCGTTCGTCAGCGCCCACATCGCTGAAGGAATAGCCCGGTTGGGCTCTGAAGGCCAGTCGGTCTCCATCGAGGGCGACGGCATCAGCACTCGCGCCCCACAGTACCAGCCGCTTGCGCTCCGGCTCCGTGCCGGCAAAGCGCAGGAACTCCTCAGCGGCGTCCAGGCAGGCGGCGCTGCCATCGTAGGGCAGCCTGTCACGGAGCCCGAAGGCCCGCTCCCATATCTTCCTGGCGGACGGGAACTGCCCGTCCACTGCGACGTGCCACCCGCGGAAGAACAGGGCCGACCGCAGGTTCTCCAGCATCTCCATCTCCTCGTAGAGCGAGATGCAGTACTCCGCGATGGCAGAGCGCTCGCTTTCCGTCAACCCAGTGGCCTGGTAGCCGAAGTTCTCCAGATAGAGGGCCAGTTGCCGGCGGTCGCCTCGTTCCTCGAGGATGCGGATCTGCCGTCGTGTTACCTCCTGCCACCGCTCCCTGTCCTGGAAGAACGTCGCTGACTTCACGACGCTGAGCGCGCCGAACTCGATCTCACGGCGGACCTCGTCGTCCGCCTGCAGGTCGGACAGTCGCTTCAACACATCCTCGGCCGTTGCGCGCGCGTCGGCCATCTCATGCGCCTGCACCGCCGCCTGCGCCTCATCAAGGCTGCGCCGCACCGTCTCCACGGTGAACTGCTTGTCCGGGGCCTCGCTCTTGAGCGTCTCTTCGGTCATCGCCAGCACCTCCGCCTCAAGCTGCCGCCTGCCGCGCTCGATCCGGCCCTTAACAGTGCTCAGCGGCGCCTCGGTCAGGGCCGCGACCTCACCGTAAGTGTAACCGTCAACCAGGAACAGCGTGAGCGCGAGGCGGTTGTCTGCGGGGAGGGCGGAGAGTGCGCGCGAGACGAGGTCGCGAGTGGCAACGCGCTCGGCCATGTCGTCCGCGCTGGCCTCGTCGGGGTTCAGCATGGCGAGATCATGCTGGGGGCTGCGCTGCCAGCTTACTGCGAGGTTGCGGCAGATGCGCAGCAGCCACGCCGGGAACGCCGAGGGGTTGCGGAGCGCAGGTAGCCGCTCCCAGGCACGCACAAACGTCTCCTGGGCGATATCGCGCGCGTGCTCGAAGTCGAGCACGACGTGATAGGCGCTGCCGAAGACGGCGTCCTGGTAGCGCTCCACCAGTTCGGTGAACGCCTCGGCATCACGCGCCTGTGCGCGTTCGACAGTCTCCTCGAGCACGGTCCGGCCTCCCTTCACCGAACATGACGCTCCAGAAGGGGGAATCTCCATGCGCCAAAGCCGTTGCCGTCTGCTGCCGTTTGCCGTCTTCCGCCGTCGTCCGCTGCCGTTCAGTCGCTCTCGTAGGGATACCAGTCATCAAGCGGCGCGTTCGCCATCTCTACGAGCAGCTCGCTGATCCGGGCGGAGCACCTCTCGATGTACTCCGCGCCCTTCTCCGCAGTTGACCCGGCGGGATTGCCGACGCCGGAGTGCGTGGTCAGGAGGTCCCACGGGCGTGCGACCCACGCCCAGCCCTCCCGCATCCCCGTCAGGCTGGGAGTGCGGACCGCGCCCTCGTCGGCCTGCTCCATCTCCACGAGATCCGGCCGCAGGTGCAGCATCAGCGAGGTCTCCATCTGCCCGCCGTGCTCGCCGGGGTCGTCGAAGATGGTCTCCATGTCCTGCAGGCCAGCCATCCACCAGTCAACCAGGATGATGCGAACGTCGGTCTCCCGGTAGAGCTCCCGGAGGAAGGTCTTCAGCTCGTTGCCGCCGTGCCCGTTGATGATCAGCAGCTTCATCAGCCGGTGGTGCTCGAGGCAGGAGACGATGTCGCGCAGCATCTGCAGGATCGTGGTCGGTTTGAAGCTCAGCGTCCACGGGAACTCCAGAGTGTTCTCGTTGACGCTCACGCCGATGGACGGCAGCAGCATGACCTCCGCGCCCTGCTCCCACGCCGCCGCGCATGCTGTATCGGCGATCGCCTCGACCTGCATCGTATCGGTGCCGTAGGGCAGGTGCAGGTTGTGCGCCTCAGTCGCGCCGATTGGCAGAACGGCTACCTCGTACGGCACCTGCTCCGCCCGGCCAAGGTTCGTCTCTACGAGCTTCCACGCCCGGATCTCAGACACGAGCAAGCACCTCTTCGTCAGGCATTCTGCTCTTCGTACGCTGCCATGGCCTCGTCAGAAATGTCGAAGTTCGCGTAGACATGCTGGACGTCATCGTGGTCGTCGAGGTCCTCAAGCAGGCGCAGAAGCTTGCCCACCTGGTCGTCGGGAACCTTCACTGTGCTGGTGGGGAGCATCGACAGCTCCGCGCGCTCCACGGGGATCTGCGCTTCCTTCAGCGCCGCCAGCACCTGGTGGAAATCCTCCATGCCGGTGCGGATCTCCCAGTACTCCTCATCGTCCTCGACGATGTCCTCCGCGCCCGCTTCAGCACTCGCAAGGAACAGATCGTCATAGTCAACCTCGCGCGGCACGGTGATGACGCCCTTCAGCTCGAACATCCACGTGACTGAGCCTGCCCCGCTCATCTTCCCGTCTCGCTTGGACATGATGTTGCGGATCTCCGCGACGCTCCGCTGGTTGTTATCGGTGACGCACTCCACCAGCATCGCCACGCCGCCCGGCCCGTAGCCCTCGTACCGCACCGACTCGAACTCAACGCCCTCAAGCTCGCCAGTGCCGCGCTTGATCGCGTACTCGATGTTGTCCTTTGGCATATCCGCCGCCGACGCCTGGTCAATCAGCGACCGCAGCGTCGGGTTGTCGTCAGGTTTGCCACCGCCCTCGCGCGCAGCCACCATCAGCGCGCGTGAGAACTTCGAGAACATCTTCGAACGCTTCACGTCCTGCCGCGTCTTGCGGTGAACTCGGTTGGCCCACTTGGAATGACCAGCCATGCCACCCACTCCTTCTGTCTCTGCGTCTCAACTCGGGAGGTTGATTATAGCACCCGCGTGCCGGTCGGGGCAAGTTGCGCCACCGCGGCAGACAGCGTACGCGTGAAGGGCCCGGGACGTACCCGGGCCCTTCACAGTGACCCCAGAGTCATGCGCTACTACTTGGTGCGCACACCGGTCGTCTCGGCACCGTTGTTGATGACCTGGTTGTCGGCCGTGACGACGCTGACCGCGCCATCGGCTGTGACCACCACATCAAACGGCCGCCACCAGTTCGGCGCCGCGACCGGATACTCCTCGGCATCATCGGTCGTGAAGGTATGCGGCCCGAAGACACGCGAGACGGCGTTCGATGCCAGTCCTCCAGTCACCACGCGCACCGTTACCCCATAGCGGGTCGCCTCGTCGAGATCGTAGCTGTTGATCGCCACGCGCCAGCGGCCGGGGATGATCTGCGTGGCAGTGAAGTTCTCGGGGCCGAAGCCCTCGGTGTCGTCAACGTCGAGCTGCCCACCGGTGATGGACTTATTGTGCCACGACGAGTGGCCCGCCAGGTTCGGCGACCATGTGTGCAGGTCCGGGTCGCTGGTGGCCTCGTTCCAGGTGAGGGTCACGCGGAAGACGAAGTCGCTGCCCGCCGGCGGCGTCCAGGTCACCTGCAGCGGCGTCTCAGGAGCAATCACCGTGCAGATCTGGTTGCCGACCATCATCTGGAACGTGTTCACTCCAG
>DHPY01000043.1 GCA_002411015.1 Armatimonadetes bacterium UBA5352
TCAGGCGCATGCCATCATCGCTAGGTCGTGCCTGTGGAACTTGGATGCGACCTCGCGCAAGCCAGCGAAGTGCAGTTGGGCAATGTTTGGGAACGATGCTCGTGCCATGGTAGGAGTTGCCGTGGTGGCAGTGTGCGAACGCAGTAACTGGGTCGACTCGAGCCCTCACGAGCCTCCCCAGTAACGTCGCCGACCGAAGTGGTTCGAGCACATGCCGCGTCCTCTGGGACACGTATGTCCTAGTGGGGCCTGGCTTACGAGCAAAGCACTGCTCAAGGGTATCAGGGGTCCGGGACAATCCCTCCTGAGGAATGGGACGTGGTTTGGTCGATGGGGGGCCAGGCGGCTGCATCACTGCCGGTGCTGTCTACGGCTGCCGGTTCAGGTGTCTGCAGCGGTAGGTGACTAGTCCTGTCTGATCTGGAGCCAATGGCATTACGAACTCGATCGTCTCAGCGTCAAGCCGCCTGATGTCTGTGCTGCTGTCCTCGAGCAGCCAAGTTCCCTCATGGCGGCTGCGCACGAGTAGGTCAAGCGGCTCGTTGCGCAGATTCCTCGCCTCGATCTTCCAGGTGTCCAGCTGGTCATAGAGGACAACCCGGTCACGCGCGTCGAGTCGTCTGTCAGCTTCCTTCGTCTCGGCCAGTGCACGCGTGACCGTGATGCCGGCAGCGGGGCCCAGGTTGAGTCGCACAGGCTCCGTGGGGGGCGTGTAGGCAAGAGAAGATTGGGTGAGAAAGTCACTACCAGCCTCTGGTGAAGCGTAGACGCGCACCTCACCGGCCGGGAGCGCAGTAGCCCGCTGGGGGATGTCGCCGGAGATGGTCAGCATCTCCACGGGTGTGTCGGCGATCGCCGGATCGTACAGCAGATCCCGGTCTATGGCTTCGGGCCGTATCTTCGCATTCAGCCATGGTTGCTCCACGGTGGCGGACTGGCCGTTTTGCAGCGTGACCTCTGCGCGGGTGAACTCTCCGATGAGCCTAGCGTCGTCGAGCGAACCGCCCGTGGCGTTGCTGAGGCGGAGGGTCGCTTTCAGATCGAGAGAACCGTCAGCGCCAAGAGTCGCGACATAGCCCACGGTCCAGGTCAGACCCTTAACTGGATATGTAACGGAAATGCGCGTTGGTCCCTCGACGGTGGTAGTAATCAGCCAATGTGACCCTTCGGCATCAGTGTACACTGACGAGACCCAGGCGGTCTCCGGTGGGGAGAGTTCGAGTGTCACATCGGCCGGGGTGACACCCAGTTCAGCCAGAGGAAGTGCCAACCTCGTCTGCCCCTGCTGGAGGTTAACATTGGCAGTCCTCGTAGCAAGCTGCGAATCTGCTGCCTCCAGACGGATGGTGGGGGGACCGAATGAGATCGAGGAGTTGAGACCCGCAGCGAAGGCGGGCTGCAGGGCGATCGCGAGGAGCGTGATCAGGGCGGCGACTGGGCGCTTCATAGACACGACCCCCATCATGCGGAATCCCGGACAGTAGGTGCTTCCGCGGCAACGGCCAGATGGCCTCCATTGTCGTCGGGAAAAGTGGCTTTTCGGCCCGCTTGCGGCGTTCGAGGACCGCTCGGTGGGTTGCGCATGCGCCGTGGAAGCGCCGCCTCATAGTATTCCCTCCCCTTATTGGGTGCGCGCTCCCGAGAGACATTGATGAGGGATCGCGTCCGGGCAGGTGGTGTCGGGTTGACAGGCGAAGGAGCCGAAGTGCAGGAAGAGCCGTGTTGTCGGGAGGCGAACCGGATGTGGCGGATCATGCGAATAGCGCTCATGCTCAGTACCGCTGCTATGGCGGTGCCAGCCGGTGCGCAGGAACTGCTGAAAGGTGCGAGCTTCGAAGAGTTCGGGGCAGAGGGGGTGCCTGTTGGCTGGACGCGCTACGGCGGCAATTCGGCTGAGGCGGTTCTGGAGCCAAGTGAGGACGCGCATGGCGGGCAGCGCGCCCTGCGGATGCTCGACACCGGACCAGAAGAGCGGGACAATCGCTGGGCGGCGGGAGTGTCTCAGGACGTGGCCGTGACGCCTGGCGCTACGTACATGCTGTCTGTGTGGGCGAAGGCGGTTGCGCGTAATCGTGATGAAGCCGTCATCCTGCAACTGACCTTCCTGCCGGGGAACCAGCTCCAGAACGTGCATATCTCGCCCGAGATAGGCGGTGACTGGAAGCGCTACGTCATCGGCGCGAAGGCGCCGGAGGGTGCCACATCCGCGCGGGTGCACATCTACACGATGCACTACTGGACATCAGATACGCTCATTGACGACGCATCGCTGCAGGTAGTTGATCCGCAAGCGTGGGGTGCGCGGTTCCCGCTGGCGGCGCATGGGAGCATGGGGATTGAGCGGCCGCGGCCACTGAACCTGCGCACTCCGATCGTGGAGGCGGGGCAGGCGGTCGCCACGATCTGTGTGCCTGAGGGCGAGGCGGGCATGGCGGTGGGGGAGAGGTTGGCCGAGGCCATCCAGCAGCGAACCGGTGCTCGGCCGGGGGTTACGGCGGATGCACACGCGCTGGTGGGCAGCGATGCCACAATCGTTGTCCTTGGCAACTTGAACAACAATTTCGTTGTCGAGCGGCTGTATTGGAACAAATATGTGAATATTGATGCCCAGTCACCCGGGGCGGGCCGATATGTGCTGCAGGTGGTACACGAGCCGTACAACTGGCCGACCGGGATGAACATCCTGGTAGTGGGGGCATCCGACACGGCGGGACTTGAGGCTGGCGTCGATGAGCTGATCACGCGCATCCCGCAGGCGAATGAGTGGGTGATCGAGGGACCGATGATCGAGGTGTCGGGGTTGGAGCAGCTCGACGCGGCTGCAGCGCAGGCCGTTCTCGATCAGGAGGTCGGGATAGACATCACGCAGCGCTTCTGGGAGGCCGTGCGGAGCTATCGCGATACGGGCCAGATTGCGTGGGCGGAGCGGGCGAAGCAGATCGTGCTCGGGCCGGCGGCGGAGCGTTACGCGCGCGATCCTCAGTTCCACATCACGTGGCCGGAGGAGACCACGTCGAACATGATCGGGGCGATGTGGGACGTGGTCGAGGAGGCGCCGGTCTGGACGGATGAGGAGCGGGTGCTGGCGACTAACGTGATCCTGAACACGCTCTACGTGCTGCCGGCGAGGACCTCGGGATACGGAGCGATCGAGAGCAATCCGGGGATTATCTGGAACCACACAACGTTCCCATTGATTGGTATTTATTGGACGGCACGGTGGTTCGAAAGATACTATGGCGACGTCGATTCGAAGATCTCCGTGATGCTGAACAAGTGCCACCACGCCTTCATGAATCAGTCGCGCTCCTGGAAGCCGCAGGAGGATGCGGCGGGTTACGTATCCATTGTGCCGAGGCACACGATTGAGTACACGCTGGCCGAGAACAACTACGTGTACTTCGAGAACGGCAGCGTGCTCCGCCATGCGGAGTATGAGGTCGGGTTCTGTGATAACACGGGCGACGCGGCGGGCTTCGGTGACAACGGATACGGCCGGGTGCCGTACGCGAACAATCTCACGTGGGCGCTCTGGTACTACCGCGACGGGCGGTTCAAGTGGTGGCTTGATCGCATTGGCCGGGGGACACAGGCCGCCCCGTACGATCCGGCGATCGAGCCGGTGGAGTGGACGGACCTGCCTGGTGCCGAGGTCTTCGAACTGCACCCGGAGGTGTATGAGTACACGAGCAACTACTCGGACTACGGTGGCGAGGTGACGCCGCCAAACATCCCGCTGGAGAAGTGCTTCGACAAGATCGCGTTCCGCGAGAGCCTCGACATGGATGCCGAGTACTTCCTGCTCGACGGCTACTCGCGCGGGAAGCACCTGCAGTATGACGGGAATGCCATTATCAAGTTCTTCGCGGACGGACGCGACTGGCTGATTGATGGCGACTACCTCGTGCGCAACACCACCGATCACAACGGGGTCAGCGTGATCCGCGACGGCCGCGTGGCGGAGCTGATCCCGGCCTGTGCGTCGCTGGACGCGATGGCGGACCTGCCGCTGGTGACGCTCAGCGAGACGACCGTGCACGACTTCAACGGCTGCGACTGGATCCGCAACATCACGTGGCTGAAGGGCCAGTTCGTGCTGGTGACCGACCGGGTGCGCGCGAACGAGACGGGAGACTACACCTTCGTCGGCAACTGGAAGACCATTGCTGAGGGCGAGCAGCGGATGGAGGATGGCCGTGTCTTCGTGACTGAGCGCAAGGGTGCCGGCGGCGTGGGGAACCGCAACCTGGCGACGGTGACGACCGATGGCGTGCGCGCAGTGAAGTTCCTCGCGAACACCTCGCGGCTGGACACGGCGCTGGAGTTGCCGGCAGGCGAGCTTGAGCTGACGCTGTTTGCGCAGGGCGTGGATGGCGGCTCCGACAGCTTCTTCGTCGCGATAGATGGCGGCGATCTGATCGACTTCCACATCCCGCAGGGGCAGTTCGGACCGTCCTCGTCCACGTGGAATCACGAGACGCCGACGCCGAACGTAACGATTGCCGAGGCCGGGCTGCACAGGATCACCGTCTCCATGCGGGAGGGGCCGGCGCCGCAACTTGATCGCATCCTGGTGCGCGATCAGGAAGGCAACACAGTGGCCGAGATTGAGGCTGAGGACGCTCCTGGGCTGCCTGAGGAGCTCGTTGAGGCGGCGCCGATGGAGCGGTTCTTCGTGAAGTCTGACGGTGAGGCGGCCAGCAAACTGACCGGCCGGATCAGCCATGTGGGCCTGCAGATCACCTACATGCGCCAGCGGCTCGGCGGCGAGATGCAGCCGGGGGAGACGCGGACCTTCCACACGATCTTCTACAATGATACCGACGGCGGGCCGAAGGACTACGACGTGCGTCGGATCTCGGACGAGGCGGCGCTGGTCACTCGCGCCGGCGAGCCCTACATGGTGGTGCTGACCGGCGACGAGGTGCTGCCGCATGGCAACATGAAGGTGATGGCCTTCACGCGAGCCGCCGCGTGGGGAGCAGGCGTCTCGGACTTCCGCGGCGAGTTCCACACGGAGCAGCCGATCGCCGCTGAGGTCTGCTCGAACCCGGCGCGACTGACGATCGTGGGGCCCGAGGAGCTGCGGACGGTGAACGTCGGAGGGCTGCCGCTGATGCTGCAGAACGGCCGGCTCGAGATGAACCTCACGGGCTTCGGTGAGCTGCAGGCGGCAACGACTGAGCTGGGGGATGCCTTCGACAGCTACGTCGCACGAGCGCAGGCTCCCGGTGCCGCGGTAGCGACGGAGGCAGCTCCGACGCTGCTGCCGATCGAGCGCTCGGTGGAGGTCGCGGTGCCGGTCGGGATGGAGACTGCGCCGATCTGGAAGCTCTACCCGGTGGACCTCGACGGCGATGGCGCTGAGGAACTGATCGTCCTGCGGGGCAACGTCGCGCACGCGATGACCGCGGCGGGCGAGACCCTCTGGCGCTACGAGGCGGGCGGCAAGATGCTCTCCGTCGCTCACGCGGATCTGGATGGCGACGGAACGCTGGAAGTGCTGCTCGGCTCGGCCGATGAGAACCTCTACGTGGTGAACGCGCTCGACGGGGAGCTTCAGCGGCAGCACCATGTGGACGTGCCGCTGCGGGTCGGCAACAGCTCCGTTCGGCAGCCGCAGGTTGGCACGATCGCGGTGGGCGATGTGGACGCCGACGGGATGCTCGACATCATCGTCTGCACGCTCAACGGGAACCTCGTGCGCTACGATCTCGACTTCAACATCCTCTGGCGCTACGACAGCATCCCTCACGGGGCGGTGGAGCTGGAACTGCATGACCTCGACGGCGACGGGACGCTCAACATGGTCGTCGCGAACCACTACGGTGCGGTGCAGATCTTTGACGAAAAGGGCGTGCCGCAACCGGGAGTTTACTCGGAGCTTGGGGACGTGCGGATGGCCGTCGGCGACCTCACCGGAGACGGGATTCCGGAGATCGCGAACGGTTCCTCTACGGGAGCATTTAACGTACTCACGTGGCGGACACAAAATGGATTCACCTTCCCCAACTACGGCTTCTCCTTCAGTGAACTGCTGATGGGCCCATTGATGGGAGACGAGGGCAACGAGCTATCGGCGTCCTCGGAGACTGGCTATGTCTATGCGCTGAACGGTGCAGGCGAGGTTCTGGCGCGGCGGAACCTCGGTGATGCCGTGAACGACATCGCACTGCTGCCTGAGTCCCGACTGGCGGCGGCCTGTGATGATGGCTTCGTGTATCTGCTGGACGCGGCGTTCGAGCCGGTGAACGCGGTCGAGGTCGGGGGCAGGCCGCTGCTCGTGGAGACCATGGAGGGGCCGGACGGAGTGCGCCTGCTCGTCGGCACGCGCCAGGGCGTGGCGTTCGTGAGGCCGTAGCTGTGACAGGCGAGGACGCCTGTCCTACAACGACACACAGATCGGGCTGATCGCTCATGATGCGTGTGCTGGTGTTGACGGCGGTGGTTGCCATGACAGGATCCGCGATGGCGCAGGACGAGTTCACGCTGAAGACCTTCCACCTGACCGTGCCGCTCGTGCGCGGCGGGCAGGCCGTCTCGGCCATCGTGGCCGATGAGGCGCAGGGCGAACTTGCTCGCAGCGTGCAGGACGCGGTACGCGCGGCGTCGGGCGTTGAGCTGCCGATCATCCCGCCGGAGCAGGCCGGGCGCGATGCATGGCGTGAGGGCCGGTCGCTCATCCTCCTCGGCAGGCTCGGCTCAAACGCCGCGGTGGATGAGCTGTACATCAACCACTACCTCTGCGCCGACGCGCGCTATCCCGGCGAGGGCGGCTACGAGCTGCGCACCATCCACGATCCGTGGGGGAGCGGCGGCGCCGCGATCTTCCTCGGTGGCAGCGATGACGCGGGCGTCGCGCTGGCGATCGAGCGCTTCGCCGAGCTTCTGCCTGAGGGCGGCGAGATCGTCCTCGCGCACACAGTCCGGGCAGCGGGCCCGGCTGTGCCGCAGCCGCTGACGGAGGCGAGCATCGCCGCGATTCGCGAGCAGATCGCTGCGTCGAACTTCCGCGCCGTGGGGGAGCGCGCGAGCAGCGCTGCCCTCAACTACCACCGCTCGGGCGACGCGAACCAGGCGATCATCGCGAAGGAGGCGCTCTACCGCCTCGGGGAGATCGTCGAGACGATGGATGTCGTGGATGATTCGCGCGGATCGGTCTACCTGCCGCTGGTCTTCGACCTCGTGGAGGAGAGCGTGGAGTGGAGTGACGCCGACCGCGAGCAGCTTTCGCGGAACCTCTACGTCTTCAGCACGAAGCTGCGCGAGTTGATTGCTGACACCGAGCCGACGCCGATCCCGCACGGCAACAACTGGAACGTGCAGACGGCATGGGAGGCCACGCGCTACTTCAGCAAGTACTACGGGATAGACATCAACGGGCGCGCCGAGCGGAACATGGACACCTACTTCGGCTCGAACATGACCTGGAAGTCGCGCGAGGACTGCCCCGGCTACGGCTCGATGACCGTCATCGACAACCTGCACTACGTGCTGAAGAAGCCGGACTTCGCGGCGTACTTCGACTCGGGGATCGCGCGGCAGATGGCCGACTACCAGATGACCGTGACCGACAACCGCGGGAGCCTCGCGGGCTTCGGTGACTACTCCGCGATCAACGGGAACGGGCACTTCGTGGACCCGATGTCGGTGCTGGCGTGGTACTACGACGACGGCCGCTACATCTGGATGCGCGACAAGATGTACGAGAAGCCGAGCGGCGCCGAGTTCCTCGGGCAGGCGTTCCTGATTGATGGCATTGAGCCGGTTGAGCCCACCGACCTCCTCGGCGTGCATGTGCTACCGCTGGAGGACTGGATCTACGACAACCGCGACCTTGCGCTGAACACGGGCGTCCCCAGCACGGATGCTCTGCTGGCCCAGGGCGAGGCTCCGCCGCACGAGGACTGCTTCGACAAGATCTCCTACCGCGACAGCTTCGACCCAAGCAGCGAGTATCTGCTCCTGGGCGGCCAGTCGCACGGTTATCACTCGCACCCTGACGGGAACGCGATCATCAGCTTCACCGACCAGGACCGCCTGTGGCTCTTCGACAGCGGCTACTTCGTGCCGGACACGGTGGAGCACAACACGATGATGATCGTGCGCGACGGGCTCTTCCAGCCGGTCCCGCGGCTGCCTGCTCTCGAGGCGATGGGCGACCTGCCCTCGGCCGGGATGACGCGCACGACACTCCGCGGCTACAACGGCGCCGACTGGAGCCGCAACATCATCTGGGCGAAGGGCAAGTACACGCTCGTGCTGGATGAGGTGACCGCGCGCGAGCCCGGCGACTACGGCCTCCAGTGCGTCTGGCGGGTCATCGGAGAGCCGGAGCAGAGCGCCGATCGGGTGCTCGTCAGGCAGACCGGCGCGCGTTTCGCGCTCGTGAGTGACGGCGCGCCGACGTGGGAGCAGCGCGGGGTGACGCCGGAATCGGCCGCCCGCCGGTCGCTCCTGCAGAGCCAGAACGCGGAGCTTGGCGCGGGCGAGACGATCAGCTTCGCGAACGCGTTCTGCTGCCCGACGGGGGAAGCCGACTTCCCGGTGGATGTCGTGCGCGTGCTGGATGGCGTGGTGCTGGTGAGCGGCCCCGATGGCGTCGCATACGCGGGTGTCGGTCCGGCACATCCGCAGGGCCTGCCGCAGGTGGAGGCGCGGCTGTTCCACATCACGGACACGCGCATCTCCCTGGCCGACGCGACCTCCGCCGAGATCGGTGACATCGAGGTGCGCCCGGAGGCGCTGGCGGATGTCGAGATAGACCTCGCCGCAGGGCGGGCGGTGATCGCCTCTGAG
Source organism: Armatimonadetes bacterium UBA5352 (assembly GCA_002411015.1). Classification (GTDB taxonomy): domain Bacteria; phylum Armatimonadota; class Zipacnadia; order Zipacnadales; family UBA5352; genus UBA5352. The sequence continues at coordinate 8,800 of DHPY01000043.1, forward strand.
GCGCCGGTAGTGCTGGAGATTTCCGAAGCTCTCGCGCGGACCATGGAGGTCGTCTCGGCGGCGCAGTTGGCCGTGCGCGATGGCCGCGTAGCCCTCACCCTGGCCCCCGGGCGGCATGAGCTGCGGTTCGCGGCGGATGAGGGCGCGGCCGGGGCGGATTCGTTCCGCGGGCTCTACGACGTCCTTGCCCGGCGCAAGGCTGAGATGCTCGCGCAACGCGCCGGTGGGGGAGAGGACGCTGGCGAGGCGCTCTTCGCCCATGAGCCTGCGCGCGAGGAGACGCGGACCTTCTTCGCCGACATCGAGACCGGTGAGGAGCTACCCGATCTTGCTCGGCAGGGCGCGGCGTCCGTCTGGACAGAGGCGCAGGCCGGCGCGAGTCCGCGCAACGCGGTGGATGGCAACCTCGAGACATACTCGGCCGTCGGCAGCAGCGCCCCGCACGTGACCGATCTGCCCAAAGACATCGGCGTGGAGTGGGGGCAGCCGGTCACCGTCGGGCAGGCGTGGTTCTATCACCATAGCGCGGCCTACGCGCCCGCCGAGGACGGCCACGACATCCAGGCGTGGATTGGTGATGAGTGGGTGTCGCTGGATGACACGGTCGTGAAGTCCGACGATGGCGCGACCTGGGTGCACAGCTTCGAGCCGGTCGAGACCACGCGCCTGCGGCTGTTCGTGACCGGGTTCGCGCAGATGAGGACGGCCGTGCGCGAGATGAAGATGTTCGCGGCGCAGGCCGAGCCGCGTGAGGAGACGCGCGCGCTGCCCAAGCCCGTTCGCGCGATGAAGGCCGCGGATATCACCAGCGACGGGCGCGCGGAGATCGTCGCCTGCGCCGGCGGGAATCTGGTCGCGCTCGACGCCGCCGGCGAGCGGCTGTGGAGCGCGCCGATCGGCGAGAGCTACGGGAAATGCCTCGACATCTACGACCTCGACGCGGACGGGCGCCCTGAGGTCATCGTCGGCGGGCAGGATCAGAAGGTCTACTGCTTCGATGCCGACGGGAATGAGCGCTGGGTGGTGGACTGCCCGGCCGATCCGTACACCGCCGAGATCGAGCCGCAGCGCGGGACGATTGACGTGCTGGCGGCGGGCGACATCAACGCCGACGGCCTCGGTGAGATCGTCTTCGGCGCCTCCAACTGGCTGGCGTATGCGCTGAACCACCGCGGAGAACTGCTCTGGAAGGCGATCAACTGGGCGCACCCGCCGCTGGACATCGCGCTCCAGGACGTCACCGGCGATGGGCGCCTGGAGGCGCTGATCGCCACGCGCTACAACGATGCGAACCTCTTCGACGCCGATGGGCGGCAGATCGACAGCATCAGCGCGGGCTACCACGGTATCCCGATGTCCGTCGCGGCGGCCGATCTCGATGGCGATGGGACGGTCGAGCTGATCACCGGCTCGCGCGTGGGGAACCTGCACGTGAAGCCCTTCAAGGGCACGCCGTGGGAGCTGTCAATGGGCAGCCAGGTCACGGACGTGGCGACGGCGGACCTCGCAGGCGATGGCACGCAGCGGGTGCTCGCCTGTTCGGCGAGCCACTACGTGATCTGCGCCGACGCCAGCGGCAGCGTGATCTGGCGGGCGAATGTCGGCGGCGCCGCGCGGCAGATGGCCATCGGCGACATCAACGGCGATGGCGCGCCGGAGGTCGTGGTGGCGGTGGCGGGAGACGCGCCGGCGGTGCTGAGGGCCACCGGCGAACTCCTCGGCCGCCTCGGCCCGGCGGATGCCGAACTGATCGCGCTCGCGGACGTCAATGGCGACGGCCGAGTCGAGCTGCTCTGCGCTCGCGACGGCCTCATCGGCGCGTGGCGATAACGGCGGGCCGGCACAGCGGCTGAGTTCCGCAGGCGGAACTCACCCTCGCGCCGCTAAACGACAGCGGGCGCTCGGGCGGCCCCTCCACGACGGAACTGCGTGCGGCGAGGGCGTCCCAGCGCGTCCCGCAATCCATGGGCCGACCTCGTGTCAGCCGCTGGCGCGCCTGACACTCGTGCGGCCCCTCCTTCGGGTCGAGGCCGAAGAGTCGCTCTGCCAGGTAGGAGGTCACTCATGCCACTGATCGCGGCCGTACTGATGCTCGCCGCCGGGGTTGCGGTGGCTGAGGTGCCGATGCCCGAGCACCCGATGACTGACGCGGAGCTGTTCGCGGCGCTCGAGCTTGGGCGGCCGGAGCTTGCCGCTGTGCGCGAGGCTGTCGCCGCGGAGGACTACCCGCGGGCGCGGCATGAGCTTGCGCAGTACTACCGCACGCGCAAGGGCAAGTACTGGCGGCTCGGCCCGGGCGATCCGCCGGAGGACATCGGCAACGTGGAGCAGATGCGCGAGTGGGGGCTGCGGCTGATCGCGCGTGACCCGAGCCTCCTGCCATGGACGGAGGACGGTGGCCTCGACTGGCTGACCGACCCGAACGCCGCGAACAAGCCGCGGATGTACTTCTGGTCCTCGATGGCGAACGCCTACTACGCGCTCGATCAGCCCGAGGAGATGGTGAGGATCTGGACCGACCTGCTGCGAAGCTGGGTGACGCAGGCGCCGATGGTCGCGAACAATGACTACTGGAACGGGATGGTCGCGGGGATCCGCATGCGCGGAGGCTGGCCGGATGCCTTCCAGGCCTTCATCGGCTCCGATGCACTCGGCGATGATGATGTGACCCTCCTCCTCAAGTCGCTGCTGCAGCAGGCGCGCTACACGCGCGAGACCCACTGGCCCACCGGCAATCAGCTTGCCTTCGCGATGGTCGGGCTCTACACGAGTGGCGTGGTCTTCCCGGAGTTCGCCGAGGCGACGGACTGGCGGGAGTTCACCGTACAGACCGCGCTCGATGACCTTGAGGCAGGCTACCTGCCGGACGGGATGGGCGTGGAGCTCTCGCCGGGCTATCACGCGTTCTTCTACAATTACCTGCGCATGGACGATCTTGCCCAGGAGGTCGGGCGAGCGGACGATCCGCGCCTGCAGGCGCTTGTGGAGCGCGCCGAGAGGCTCTACGAGCCCTACGTCTTCCTCACCGGCCCCGATGGCACGATGCCCCGCTACCAGGACGGTGGCGGCCCCAGCGCCCGCGAGCGGCTGACCGAGGCCATCGCGCGCTATCCGCACCGCGAGGACTACCGCTTCATCGCGACCGCCGGCGCCGAGGGCGAGCCGCCCGAGTTCACATCGATCGCGATGCCCTACGCGGGCTACATCGCGATGCGCTCGGGCTGGGAGCCGGGTGCGAACTACTTCGGCTTCGACGTCGGCCCGATCGGCTGGACGCATGCGCACCAGGACAAGCTGAACCTCGTGGCCTGGGCGTGGGGGAGACTGCTGCTGATCGACCCCGCGCGCGGCTCGTACGCCGACACGCCGATCTCGAACTACACGATGGACAGCTTCGCGCACAACACCGCGCTCGTGGACGGCCGCCCGCAGCGCCGCCGCTGGCGCGACCCGAACCCGACGCAGATGCCCTACCAGCCGCGTGAGGACTTCAGCTTCGAGACCACCGACGCGTGGGATCGCGCCACTGGCGTCTACGAGGGCAGCTACGGGATGGTCGGGCCATCGAACGCCTACCCCTACTCCGAGGGCAGCAACTTCCTCGCGGGCTGGGTGCAGCCTGCGACGCACCATCGCCGCGTGCTCTTCGTGAAGCCCGACATCCTGATCGTGGCCGACACGCTCACGCCGCTCGATGGCGCCGCGCATGAGTATGAGTTGCGCTGGCAGATCGACAGCATGCAGATGGTGACGCTTGCCGACGGCTCCGCGATGGCGACCGCCGACGAGGGCCAGCCGAACCTGCTCGTGGCGCCGCTGACGCGCGAGGGCCTGACGGTCGCGAGCGCCTGCGGGCAGACGGAGCCGCAGATCCTCGGCTGGAAGCTCTACGGCCCGGAGCCTGAGCCGATCACGACGGTGCAGCATCGCCGCAGCGGCGAGGGCGTGGTGCGCTTCGTGACGCTGCTGCTGCCGCTGCGCGCGGGCCAGGCGCCGCCGGAGGTCTCGGTGGCGTGGGAGGGGAACCTCGCGACCTTGAGCCTAGGCGACGGCCGGACGGTGCGGGTGATGGTGCCGGCCGATCCGGCTGAGGAGATGGCATTGCAGGAGTGGAGGTAGGACAGGCTTCCAGGTTATGTTCAGAAAGCCCGCATTCGCCCGTCAAGTTGTCTTTCAG
>DHPY01000038.1 GCA_002411015.1 Armatimonadetes bacterium UBA5352
GGTGAGAAGCGCGTGTCGGCGATTAGCGGTGTGACGGGGGAAGGCAAAACCGGCCAATTTCAGGGACGGCATTCCCGCCTCATACAGAGCCTGGAAACCGGGCGCCGCCTTGCCGATGTCGTGCAGCCCGGCCCAGAAGGCCAGAACTCTTCCGCTGGTGGATCGGCTCTCCGAGCCCAATACGAGGCCGATAAGCTCGTAGAGGCTTGACGGCAGAGCATGGTCCCAGACCTCCAGTGCGACCGCAGCTACATCGAGGAGATGACACACCAGTGGGTGCACCGGTGGTTGCGGCGGCTTGCCCCCCGTCTTCGCCCACAGCGTGCTTGCCGAACCTATGGCACCCATGTACTTCCCCGCAATCATTAAGGAGCCTGTCACCCTCTACTGTTGGCACTACAAATTCGGCGAATGCATCCCTCTGACCTCCTCATACAGCTCCTCCCGAGGCCCTCCCTTTGGTGCGACGTGCAGCGCCTATTGCTCGCGGTCCCTCAACTAGGTTCGTCCGACGGCCTGACCGGCTGCCTCAGAACCCGGGACGGCACTGTCGAGTCCGATTTGCTCGCTGAAGACGAAGCACTGTGGGTGAAGCGCGTCGTGAACACGGCGCCATGGCGCTATTTGGTCTCCGGTCGGGCCGCGGCCTCCACCGGCTCCTGCAACAGGAAGCAAGACCACCCTCCGGCGGCCACTCCGGCAGGTGCGCTACAGCCTCCCTTGCTGCGTAAGCAGCATGAGCGCTTCTGGATTGGTCTCGGCGCCGAGCCGCTCACGCAGCGCGCACATGTGCCGGCGGATGGTGGAGGGCGTTGGGCCCAGCCGCTCAGCAACCGCGGTGTAGGTCATCCCGTCGGCCAGGAGCCGCGCCACCTCAAGCTGCCGGTCGGTCGGCTCGAGGTCCGGTGCTCGGTCAACCTCTGCGCACTTGCAGTCGGTAGGGAGCAGGAGGCGGTACTGCTCGATCAGCGGAGCGGCGAGGCGCGCCAGGGCGTCGAGGTCGCGGATTCCTGTGCGCTGCCGAATGAGGTGGACCCGCGAGTACGATGATCCGGGTTTCATGCCACGCGCTTTGTCAATCTCCGGTACTGACATCCCCTTCGCCCACAGCGCAAGAAATGCGAGGTCCGTGCGAGTAAGCGAGGCCAGCCGCTCGTCATCGCAGCCCACGGCTCGGCTCAGATGCGGGATGTGCTGGGTCATCTCAGGCATATAGTAACACTTCAGCCGAACGGTCGCGGCACCGTCCTCGTGCGGCCGGACGACGAGCTCCTGCACCATCGACATCATAAGCTGTCTGATCTGGGGCGCCTGCAGGCGCTCCCAGGTCTCGGTGAATGCATCGAGCGCGTCCATCACCCGCTGGACGCGACGCTCCTCAGCATCACCGGCGTCGAGCTTCTGCTCCGTTTCTGCGAGCTCGGCTTCGACGGACTGCCGATCGTCGCGCCAGGTCCTGTCAATATGCGCGAAGGCTTCCGCGCTGAAAGTCCCGTCGGTTAACCGCTCGGCTGCGTGCTCGAGACGACTGTCCATCTTCTGGAGCTTGGCTTCAAGTTCGTCCCGTCGTGTCCTGATAGTGTCCCGATGCTGGGTGAGCCGAACGCTCGCCTCGTCTTCAATCATGCCCCGCAGCTTCGGGGCGGCCGCAGTCTGCCGGATGAAGTCCGCGACCACGGTCTCGATCACATCTGCGCGCTTAGAGAGGCCGGGGCAGACACGATCCTCACCCTCCTGCGGTTTGGGGCAGACGTAGTAGAGGGTCTTATCCCGGTCCCGGTGAAGCTGTAGACGTCGGCCACAGGCTCCGCATCGGGCAATACCGAGCAGGGGGGCGTCGCGTTGCGAAAGGGCGCGCGGGCCGCGGGTACTCCGCTCGCTGCGCAAGTCCTGAACACTGGACCACACGTCCGGATCGATGATGCGCTGCTCGAAGTGGGCGCCGGGCTTGAGTTCGCCCTCGTTGTCCATCACCAGGCCGGCGTGCGTGAAGTTGCCCAGCACTTCCCGCACCCGCCAGCTCTGCCACTCCACTCTACTGTCGCGGAAGGGCGTGTTCCGGTGGTTGAGTTCCTCGCATATATCGAGGATCACCCGCCCGCGCCGCAGGTACTGGTCGAAGATCCACGCGACCCACTCGGCCTCCGGGTCCACTCGAGCGATGCCTCTGAAGGGCTCGCCGGATGCACGGAACTCATCATCAGTGAGCCAGCGCCAGCCAAACGCAGTCTTGCCCCACGGCGGATACCCAGCCGCACGGCGTTCCTCCTGGGCGCGCTTGGATCGTCTGCTCATCTTCTGGACCTCGGAGCGGGCGAGGCCCATCTGCACCGTGAGCACCAACTCATCCTCCGGATTGCTGAAGTCGTGGTCGCCATCAGCCACGAGGACTCGGGTCCCGTGCGGCTCCAGGTGCCGTTGAATGCCCATGCATACGTAAGGATCACGCCCCAGACGGTCAATCGTGTCGATGATAAGGGCCTCGACGCCTGCCTCCATGCACCGTTCGACGAGGCCGGATAGCTGGGGTCGCACGCGGGCTTCCGGAAGGGGAACCTGCCGAACGGTCCACCTGCCCGACATCCCTGGGTCGCTGTAGATCTGCTCATCGGGCAACTCGATGCCGAGCTTCCACTCGGAGTAAGCCTTCAGTCGCCGGCGCTGGTCGGCCAGCGATCGCCCCCTCTTCGCCTGACGGTCAGTCGACACGCGGACGTACCCCAGAACGATACGCTCGTGGTGTGCGGTCGTCATCACATCGCCTCCTGCTCCTGTGTGTACTGCTATGAACTACTGTATCACATACCGAGAGA
>DHPY01000093.1 GCA_002411015.1 Armatimonadetes bacterium UBA5352
GACAGGCTCGGCGACAGGCTCAGCCGGCGCTTCGGTTACGGGTGCAGGCTCCTCGACTGTCGCCTGCGTCTCCGGAGTCGCCTGGATGACGGGCTCGGTGGTCACGGGCGCCTCAGCGACCGCGGGCTCCTGTGCAGGCTCTGTTGTGCCGGCCGGCGCGCCGCCTCCGCCTCCGCCGGAGAAGAGGCTGAACAGGTCGCTCACCTGCAGGAGAGCGGGCTGGGTGGTCGCCGATGTGAGGAGTTGCGCGACCTTCGTAACTGAGTCGTTATCGCCCTGAAGCAGATAGGTGCGGCCGCCTGCCTGCATCGCATTCAGTGGCGGATTCGTCGCCAGCCGCAGCAGGTTGTCCGACCACTCGCCGGTGGTCACGCCCTCGATGAGCTGCATGATCTGCAGCGCCTGGCTCACCTCCGGCACATCCAGCGCGAGCAGCGTCACAGGCTTCTGATTTACCTGCAGAACCTGCATCCCGCCCCATGAGACGGCATTGCTGAGCAGCAGGCCTGGGATGATCTGGTCGAGATCGGTCACGTTCACCGAGCGTGTCTCGCCCGCAAGCCAGCCTGCGGGCAGAGCGCTCTGTGCCACGAGCGGCGGTACAGCCGCCTCGGGCGCCGCAGTCGCCGGCGTCGGGCCGGCGCCGCCGGCGATCCCGCCGGTGAGGAGCGGGTTGTCAGGATCAGCGAACCGGCAGAGTTGCAGGAAGGTCTCGAGGTCAATGTGCCCTCGGGCGAGGTTACGCGCCGCCTCGGCGGGCGCGGCGATGCTCAGCTCACCGTTCTCGCCGGTGAAGATCGCAGCCACCGCCTGCGTCCAGGGAGCGGCGAGGGCGGCGTCCACCAGCGCGTAAGCGATGATCGGCTCAAGGTGCCCGTAGCCCTCGAGACTGGGCATCTGGCTGGTTACGGTCGCGACGGAGTCGTCCACATTCACCTGCAGATCGCGCAGGCCGAGGCGCTCGCCAAGGTCCTGCTCAAGCTGCTCGACAGCGAGCTGGATGAGGTTGTCGATGTCGAAGGGCTCGCCGGTAGTGGGGGTAAGACCGGTGCCCCCGGCGATTCCGCCGGTGGTGAGGATCCCTCTCTGCGCGAGATCGCCGCCATAGCGCGCGAGCAGGCCCTGAACGAGGACGGTCGTCAGGTCCTGGGGCTGTCCGGACCCTCCACCGAGCAGCACCTGCTCGAGGCCGCCGGTTGTGGCGCCGGCCCCGCCCGCCCCTCCAATGAAGCGGAGCGCCTCCCCGATCGCGCCGCTCTGCTGTTGAAGTTCGCCGAGGAGCAGCGACTGCAGGATCCCGACGGGATTTGTGGCGCCGGTGAGGAGCATTCCAGCCGCAGTGCCACCGACGTCCAGCACCGTCTCGCCGACCTCACACACAGACCGCTCAAGGAAGCGGCCGACGCGGCTCAGCAAGCCGCTGCTCTGGCGCTTGCGAGCGACGCCCGGTCGCACCTGGTAAGGCCCGGCGATGTCGTAGGAGCACTCAACCTCCGGGAAAGTCCCCGCCCACTGGTGACGCATGCGGGCGATCACGCGGAACTTGTCGGCCTGCCCGAGGTTCACGGTGGCGCTGACGCAGAAAGGCTGGCCCTCGTCCTCCGGAGCCATCTGCTGGCCCGAGAGCTCGATCAGCGTCGACGCGCGCCCCTCCAGCCGCTGGCCCTCGAGCAGCTTCTTGCCGATATAGGATTCGTCTGACGTTGGCTTGACGCGGTCGGGGAGGTCGCGGAACCTGCCGCCCTTCTCAGTGAACTCAACGAAGATCGCGACCTCGTTGTGGACCTGGAGCTGCCCGGCGGGGCAAAGGTTCATCGGCGTTACGGTGCCCTCGAAGTACAGCACGTTCTCCGGGCTGACGTTCGCCTGGATATCCAGAACTGGCTTCTGAGCCGCAGCCGGCAGCGCCAGCGCGGCCAGCAAGCCGATAGCCAGAACCTGCGCCAGATGTCTGGTGGCTGTAGTTTGCATGGCACAATTCCTTCTTTCCAGCCGGTCGTTCGGGCGCCATCTGCCTGTGGCAGGAAGAGATTTCGCTGCGGTTGCACAAACACGAACAGGCACGTGCGGCCCCGGACGGGCGTCTTCACTTGCGGAGCCCGAGCCACATCGTGTACCTGTTAGTGCGTTGCGGGCGGCGAAATGTTTCACGCAGGCTCGCCGTTCTGAAGCAGACCCCGGCGGCTACTCGTCGAGCAGGATGCTGTTCCAGCCGCTCCAGGCGTCCACGTGCCGGAAGAGCGGGTTTGCCAGCGGAATGCCGCCCCGCACGGCGCGGGCGCGCATCAGCAGGTCACAGATGCGGACGACCTCGTGGCGACTGAGGTTCGTGCCGAGCCCCGAGTCATACTCCCAGGTGTACAGGCCCGCGCGCGCTCACGCCCACCTGCGCCTCGAGCATCCAGTGGTGCGGCCAGGAGGCGTTGGGGTTCTGCGCCTTCACGAGGGAATCGGCGGCGCGCTTCGCCGCATCGAGCCACTGCTCTTCGCCCGTGACGCGGTGCAGGTAGCACAGCAGCATGATCGGCCCGATCTGGACGTGGTCCTGGATGATCGTAAGCCCCGAGGAGTGCCCGGAAGCTTCGCGATGCGATCCGCGAGATCGACCCGAAGCGCCTGGTGACGGCTTCGTGCGTCTTCGGAGCAACCGAGGCGCTGGATGAGTTCCTCGATGCGGCTCGTGTTGACTTCATCACTCCGCACCTGCCGCGGGGACCCGAGGATCCCGCGAGGACAGAGGACCGTGTCATGCGCTATCAGGAGCGGATGACGGAGATCGGCCAGACCGTCCGGGTGCATCTGCAGGAGCCCTTCCGGCGCGACTACGGCACATGGCAGCCCGATGCGGAGACGTTCCTCACCGACCTGGGCGGCGCGGTCGCGGGCGGAGCCGCCGGCTGGTGTCTGCACAACGGCAGCAACCGCCATGCCGCGGATGGCGAGCCGCGGCGTTCATTCGGCCTCTCTCCCGAGCGCGGCCCGTCCCTTGAGAGGCTCGACGAGGTCGAACGTGCCGTGCTCGACGCCATGGCGCAGGAGCTTCCGCGGCAGGAACGACCCGCTGCCCCCCGGCATGCTACGGCTGCGGAGCGGGCCGGCCCGCGGGCACCGGCGTCTGCCAGCCGTCCGGCGCAAGCTCCAGCACGAGATCATCGATGAACAGAGTCATCTGCGAGCCCGCCGCCTGCTGGATATCCAGCACAAGCTCCATCGTTGGGCCATCCTGCCGCAGGCTCTGGTTCCCGCCCGCGATCATCGTTGGCGGCTCCTCATCGAGGACCCACGTCACCTCCCGCCAGCCCTCCCAGTCCATGGTGAAGCGTGGCGCGTAGAAGTTCTCGTGACTGCCGTCGCGGATGCGCAGGCCCATGCTGCGCCCGGAGCCGTCGCCGTAGAGCCAGAAGCTGATCCGCCGGATCTCCCTGTCAAGCGGGAGGTTCTGCGAGAAGAGCTTGACATTGAAGCCCGCGGGAGGCGCGGCAGGGGTGGTCACCGTCACTCGCGCCGCGTTCTGGCCTGAGTGCACCTGCCCCGGGGCAAGCTCGGAGGTTCCGGCGACAGCGACTCCACCGGCATTCACTTCCGGCTCGGGGAAGATGCGTGACCACGGGTTCTCCGTCTCGAAATCATACGTGATGCGCCGCGCACCGGCCTCGAGTTCCTCGGCCGCACCCTCCACGATGCCAACGCCGGTCGCCCCGCCACCAGCGACGGCACGCGAGCGATCCTCCGGACCGACTGCGAAGCCACCGTAGGAGCCGCTCTCAGCGCCGCGGAAGCCCGGCGTGTCGGCCGCAAGCGCGGTGCCCTCCTCGTTAAGCACTGGCTCGGCGATGATCGAGTTCGCGTCGTTCCCGGTGGCGGCTGAGTATGCCGCGAAGGCATCCGGCCGGTACTCGATGCCGTCAATGCGGAGCCGGCCGGGGTAGTAGATGTTGTTCTCTGAGATGAACGCGCCCGCGGAGATGACCTCCTGCGTACCGCCGCCGCTGATCACCGAGTTCATCACGAACGCCTTGCCCTCCGACTGCACGTTGATGACCGGCTCCCCGCCGAGGAGCATGCAGTGCTCGATGACGGTCTCGGCGTTCGGGCCAACGTAGACGCCGACCTCGTCGGGCTCAGAACGCACGATGGTGTTGCGGAGGTTCGTGAAGCTCACGGCCAGCGGGTGCTGCTCGGCCTGTGGGAACGGGGACTCTGAGCGTCGCAGAAGCTCCACATTGATCGGGCTGCCGGAGATCTCGCAGTCGGTCAGCGAGTGCATGCCGCCGTTGAAGCGCACGCCCTTCGAGAGATTGCCGATGCAGGTTACATCTGCGAAGTGCGTGCGGGAGAAGATGATATCGTTGATCCCATGCCAGTAGTTGTAGCTGAACTCGCCGCCACGCACGTAGCACTCGGAGTTCTCGTGCGCGCTGAAGCCCTCGTCCCCGTTGTAGTTGCCGACGATGTTCTCGAACCACAGCGGCCCTGAGCCGCCGTGGATGTTGAGGCCATCGTTCCAGAAGTTGATGCAGGTGAGGTCGCGGACGATGATCAGCCCGGCGCCGTTGGTCGAGAAGCCGGCCGCGCGGTCAATGGATGCAAGCAGTTCGTAGTCCGCGGGCGTCTTCCCCTCGGCGGGCCGGAAGTAGAGCGTCCCCTCCGCCCAGCGCCATTGCTGAGGCTCGAGGTTCGTCGGCCCCGGGCCCTTCACGAACAGGCGCTCGCTGCCGAAGAGCATCATCCGGTCGTGCGCGGCAAGCGGCACCTGCCAGATGCCATCCTGCTCCGTCCAGCCCTCATCGGGCACCGGATCCGCGCCGCAGAGTACCGCGCCGCCTCCCTCGATGGTAATCGGCGCGCCGCGCAGGCCATGGCGGTCGATCCGCAGGCCCTCGCGGTAGGGCTCATCCATGGGCACGATGCGCAGCGTGTCGCCAGGGCCGACCGCATTGGCGCCGCGGGCAAGCGTCCGGAACGGGGCGGCGATGCCATCGTTCGCATCATCGCCGGTCGCGCCATCAACGACGTAGATCTCAGCGCAAAGTGGTAGCGCAACCGCAAGCGTCAGGGCGGCAATCAGAGTGATATCGAGCGAGAGACGCATTTCCTCACCTCAAGTGCCTGAATCGGAATGGCAGGATGATTCGCCCCATGGCTGTCCATGCCCTCTCCGGAGCGGTACGTGGCTCACACGAACTGCAGCACGATCACGCCCGCGATGATGAGCACCGCTCCGGTCGCGAAGCGCGCGCTGAAGCGCTCCTTGTACGCGATCCATCCGATCAGCGCTGAGATCAGCGGGTAGGTGGAGGTGATCGTCACAACCCGTGGCGGCGTTGACAGCTGCACCGCCCACACGAAGAGGGCGTAGGCCGCGGAGAAGCTGATGAGGCCGTGCACCGCGTAGCACATGACATCGTGTCGCGGCATCGCCAGCACCTCCCGCCAGGCGCCGGAGATGAGCGCGTAGATCGCGTAGACCACGAGCCCGCATGCGAGCATCATCCCGTTGGAGGTGACCGGCGGGATACGGTCGGGGAGCAGGCCGATCAGCGTCTCGCCGATCGCCCATGAGATGCAGGCGCCGATTGCCAGGGCAATCGAGTGCCAGTGCCCACCGCGCTCCTCGCTGTCGGCCTTGGACGAGGGCTTGCCCAGCAGGGCGCCTCCCATAAAGACGAGCATCGCGGCCCACAGGAGGTTCCAGCGGAAGACCTCCATCCCAAGCGCGATCGACATGAAGAGAATGATGATGATCTTCACGCGCGTGATCGGCACCGCGATGGAGATGCTCCCGCGGTGGATCGCCATGTAATACAGCATGCAGCCGATGGCGAACTGAAATGCGCCCACGGTGAGGTAGAGACCAAGTTCGCGAGACGTCAGGGAGGCGAGGCTCGCGAGCTCACCACCGGAGAGCAGGGCCATCACGAGCGTCCCGGTGGCCATCGACACGGCCACGCCGAGCCGACCGGAGGTGCGCGCGCTCTTGATCGGAATCACGGCGAATCCCCACAGGAGCGCGGAGATCGCTGCCAGTAGATACGCGGTAGTCTGTTCGTTCATGCCGCCGGCCCCAGCTCCACGACCACCGCCGCGTAGGCTCCAAGCGTCGGCAGCACGAACCCGTCCGCCGTCGCCTGCAGCGCCTGCGGCTCTTCGCCCGGCACATGCAGCGTCAGGCCTGTGAGCGCGCGGCCGTCGGGCGGCCGGAAGCGCACTCGCAGGCCCTCCACCGGGATCAGCCGGTCGGCCTGCTGCTGCTCCATCTCAGGTAGATCAGGGCGAAGCTGCGCGTTGTAGTTGACGAACTGCAGGAGCGCACCCCCGTCCGTCAGCGCCACGTCGCAGTAGACCTGTCCGGCGCGCTCACCATCGAGGCGCAGCATCGGCTCGGCCGGCAGCACCGGCGCGAGGAACTGCAGCGTGCTCGCGAGCGTCTCCGGCGACGGCTGGTGCATGGCTGCGACACCCAAAAGCTCCGGCCCCGCGGAAGCCTTGATCGTCGGCCCCTCACCCGCGATCTCCTCGACCTCGTAGCCGCTGCCATAGGGCTCCCAGCCGCCGTCACTCAGCAGATCGCGCGTGATCTGCTGCGTCTGCGGGTCCCACGGACCGAAGCGGACCTTGCGGAACCACGCGGTGCCACCGTGATTGCGGAACAGCGCGTGGACGCCGGCGCTCGCGACCGGCTTCTCCGGCTCGATGACGAACCGGGAAAACTCCCAGTCATGCGTGCCCGTGGCGAACGTGGCCACCTGCCCCCAGAGCGGGCTGCCATCGGCGTGCGTCAGGTCCACGTAGAGCGAGTAATCCGAGCCTCCGGGGCCACTGACGCCCAGTGCCTTGCTCTCGCCCTCGATAGCGAGCGGCCCGACGATCTCCTGCCCGACCTGGATCCGCTGCACTGCTCCGAGCGCCGCCCCCGCAGTCGCGCCCGCGGGCGCATACCACACCTCGCAGCCTCCCACCAGCTTGCTCGTGACGCCCTCGCCGCTCTCAGGCCGCACGAAGAGCTCCGGCAGGTCCTCCCGCTCGCTCCAGTCGGCGGCGTAGCGCGGCATCTCGCCGACGAACAGCACCCGGCCGCCGCCCGCCACGCGCTGCTGCAGCGCGTCCAGCGCCTCATCGGGCATCGCCGCGGCGTCGAGAACGACTGTGGCCGGGCACTGCGCCAGCTTCTCCGCGGTCAGGCCGACGTCCGAGTGGATCACGAACGGGATGTGCGCCTGCATGAGCGCCTGGCCGATGGCGTAGAGTTGCTTGCGCGCGCCGCCGCCCACGAGGAAGCTGCGCGGGGAGAAGACGATGCCGATCTCGCCGATCTCACTGCGGCTGGTCAGCTCCGGCTCAAGCGCCGCCCAGGTGGCGTAGGTGGCCTTCACGAGGTCCACGTGCTCGCGGAGGAGGCTCCCGGTGCCCGGGCCGCCGAGGCCGAGCCACGAGACGCCGCCCTGGCTCATGATCTCCGCCAGTGCCACGGCTGTGCGATCGGAGGCCATCCGGCCGTGGTGGCGCCCGTTGTCGTCGCTGATGAGGTGGTAGGTCACGCTCATCGCTGGCTGGTAGTCGCTGAGCGCATGCGCGAGCTTGAGCCAGAGGATCTGCTGGCTCTCCGGCGGGAACGGCCCCCACGTGGTGCCCTCTATGCACATCATGTCGAAGTGCTCGCCGAACGCGCCATCGCGCTCATAGGCCCACTGATAGGTGCTGCCCGAGTCCTGGTGCCAGGTGCCATCGGTGCCGAAGTCGCGACGGATCTTCCGGGCCTCGTCGCGCACCATCCCGAGGAAGTCCATCACGCTCAGGATGCGGAACTCGCGCCCATGCATCCCGGTAGCGAAGTCGTCCGGAAGCGCGAGGAGATCCGTCGTGGCGAGGCCGCGTTCGCGAGCGAACTCCGCCCACGCCGCCTGGCAGTGCTCGCAGAAGCACTGCTCGTAGTGCGACGCGTAGTCTATGTGGCAGCCATCCCACTGCTCCTCGGCCATGCGGCGGAAGACGCCGGCCGCGTACTCGCGCCAATTCGGGTTGTTCACGCACGCGGTGTAGTTGTTCGCGACAGTGGGGAAGAGCGGGTCGTATGGGCGCTTGATGGTGCCGTCGCGCCCGATCGCGGCCATGGAGCGAATCAACTCCAGATCATCGCCGAAGGTGCGCGGGCTGATCGAGTTCATCGTGAACCAGGTGCGGGTCCTCAGGCCCGCCGCATGCGCCTCGGCAGGCCGAATGCCCATGACGCAGTTGACGCCCGTGGCCGCCCATTCCTCGGGAGTCACGCCCTCAATACCGCTTGCCAGCAACTCGCGCACACCGCCGCGCTGCCAGAAGGTCCCATCCTGTGCCCATGCCGCGGAGGCCAGACAAAGGAGCATCGCTATCACCAGGACACGTCGCCTCATCGCTCGCACCTTCGCATCGAGATCGTGGTTGCGGGTAGTTCGCCGCAGGGGCTGCGGAGACCTGTCTGCGGTACATGGCGGCGGCCGCGGGCCGGACCCACGGCCGTCTGCACGGCGGGAATTGGCGATTGGCGATTGGGGAACGGCACAACTCTCACCCTTCCCCTGCCGTTAGCCGCTCCCCCCATTTCACCCTTCACCCTCATGTACCTTCAGGCTTCTCCGCCCACCCCGCGTCCTCCTCGCCCAATCCGCCGACCTCCGCCTTCAGCCGCGTCATCGCCGCCTTCGCGGGCTCATGATCCGGATGCAAAGCAAGCTCCATCTCGAACTCCGCCATCGCCTCAGCGGGTCGGCCCTTGCGCCAGTAGGCGATCGCGAGGTTGTAGTGCACGTCGCGGAACTCGGCGTCCAGGTTCAGCGCCTCGATCAGTAGGTCGATGGCTTCATCAAGGTGATCGAGAGCGCTCTGCGCGGCGGCCTGGTTCAGCAGGATCTTCGGGTTCTTCGGATCGAGCTTCTGCGCTTCCTCGAACTGCCGCGCGGCAGCGACGAACTCGCCGCTGGTGTAGCAGGCGTGCCCGAGGTTCAGCCGGGCGGCCATGTAGTCCGGATGATCGCGCACGACCGCCGAGAGGATCCTGATGGCCTCAGCGGTGTCCCCACGCTCGAGTGCGCGCGTCCCCTCGCGGAACTGCTCGCGAGGCGCCTCCTGCTTCTCTTCCTCAGACTTCGGTCCAAAGGGCCACATGGCGTCCCTCCCGCGCATGCGATGGTGGCGGCGGAGGCAGTATAGGTCAACGGTGGCGAGCAGGGCAACCACAACTGCGCCCGCTCACGCGGAGGAGGCCGCCGCCCGCTGGTGAAATAACCCACCTGCGGGGCCGGTCGCCGTAGCGCGTAGAGCCTCGAACACAGGAGGGGCACAGATGGCAGTAGATCGCGATGAACAGCTTGCCCGCAGCCTCGTGCAGATGGGGCTGCTCACTCCCGAGCAGCTCGACCAGGCCGAGCAGCAGGTCGAGCAGACGGGGATCTCGCTCGTGCAGGCGCTTCTGCGGCTGAACTTCGTCACCGCCCAGGACCTCGCACGTGCCTCGGAGCGCGCCGCCTCGCCGCAGACAGCAGCCACCAATGGCGAGGACCCTCCCGATGTGAACCCTTTCGTACCTGCCCCTCGGCGCGGCCGCTCGGGCACGAAGGCCTCACTCGACAGTTACGAGGTGGACCCCGAGGCGCTGCGCCAGGTCCCCAAGCCCGTTGCGGAGGAGTACCTCGCGCTGCCCATCCAGGTCAGCGAGGACCGCATCCTCGTTGCCATGGCCGACCCGGGCAATGTCTTCGCGATAGACGAGATCCGCTCGCGCACCGGTAAGCGCGTGGAGCCGATCGAGGTTGACGAGGTCGAACTGCGCAACGCGATCGAGCAGTACTACGCGACGCGTGCCCGCGCGCAGGTCTCGATGGAGGGCGCGACCCGCGACCTCGAGATGAGCATTGGCGGGAGCGAGTTCGCGGGGGAGATCGACCAGAAGCTCGTGGAGATGCTCGACCAGGCGCCGGTGGTGGCGATCGTCGAGCAGATCCTCGCCGAGGCAGTTCGCATGCGCGCCTCGGACATCCACATCGAGCCGCGCGCCGACAACGTCCGCGTCCGCTACCGCGTGGACGGCCAGCTCATGACCTTTACGACGCTGCCGAGCGACATGCAGCGCTACGCGCTCTCGCGCATCAAGATCATGGCCGGCGCCGATATCTCTGAGAACCGGCTGCCGCAGGACGGGCGCTTCGCCACCACCGTGGACGACCGCCCGATCGATGTGCGCGTCTCCACCCTCCCCACCTACTGGGGCGAGAAGGCCGTGCTCCGCCTGCTCGACAAGTCGCGCGCGCTCGTCTCGCTCAACCAGCTCGGGATGGGCCAGGAGACGATGCAGGCGTGGGAGAAGCTGCTGCATACCCGCCAGGGCATGGTCCTCGTCACCGGCCCCACGGGCTCGGGCAAGTCCACCACGCTCTATGCCTCGCTGCACACCATCAATGACGAGACGAAGAACATCACGACCGTCGAGGACCCGATCGAGTACCAGGTCGCGGGCGTGAACCAGACGCAGGTGCATCCGCGCATCCACCTCGACTTCTCCACCGCCCTGCGCCACATCCTGCGCCAGGACCCGGACATCATCCTGATCGGTGAGGTCCGCGACCTGGAGACCGCCGAGATGGCCTTCCGCGCTTCGATGACCGGCCACCTCGTGCTCACCACCCTGCATACGAACGATGCGCCCTCGGCCGCCGCGCGCCTCGTGGACATGGGCGTCGAGCCGTACCTGATCGGCTCCTCGCTGATAGGCGTGATCGCGCAGCGGCTCGTGCGCCGCATCTGCCCGCGCTGCCGGGAGGAGGTCGAGCCGACGGAGATGGAGCTTGAGCGGCTCGAACTCAAGCCAGAGCAGGCGAGCCGGATGAAGTTCCATCACGGCCGGGGTTGCGCGATGTGCCGCAACACGGGCTACGCCGGGCGTATCGGCGTCTACGAGCTGATGGTGATGACGCCCGACCTGCGCGACGCGATCTCGGGCGGCGCGAACTCCAACGAGATCCGCCGCGTGGCGCTGCGCGGTGGAATGCGCAGCCTGAAGTACGATGGCCTCGCGAAGGTCAACGCGGGCATCACCACCGCCTCGGAGGTCATCACGCTGCTCTTCGTGGGGGAGGAGTAGCGCTCGCCATGCGCACCATACTCATCCTGATCGCCATCCTGCTCGCAACCGGAGGCACCGCCATGGCCGCCGAGAACCTGATCGCGAACCCGTCCTTCGAGAGCGCGGACGCCGTGGACGCCCTCGCCGATGGCTGGGCGGCCCGCGAGGGCACTCCCGTCGAGCGCCGCACCGATGGCGGCCACTCCGGCGATGCCTACCTGCACTCCAGCGACGATGACCCGGGCAAGGGCCAGTTCGTGGAGTGTGCGCGCATCCCCGCCCGCCCCGGCGGCTCATACACCGCCTCCGCATGGCTGCGGACGAGCGACGCATGCTCCCCGGGCGTCTACGTGAACTTCTACGATGCGCTGGGCGAGCGCATCGCGAACAAGTTCGAGCGCGCCACCGGCCCGACCGGCGGCTGGGTGCGGGTGAGCGTGAGCGAGGTCGCACCGGAGGCCGCGTGGGAGGTTACGCTCGGCATCTACGCGTACAGCGGTGACGTGGGCGCGTTCGATGCCGACGATGCCGAACTGACCGTCGAGGGCGGCGCTGAGCCGGGTTCCGCCGGTATCCAGCGGGCGCAGCCGGGCGAGCGTGAGGTCTACGAGATCGGCGATCGGCTGGAGCTGTTCGTGGACGACTTCCTCCTCGACGGCGTGAGCGGCGGCGTCGAGCGCAGGCTGCATCACCCGGAGCCGCGCGAGGTCGTCCTGCGCCTCGATCAGCCGTGGGAGGGCGACACCTGCGCGTACTTCGTCGTGCTACGCGATGGCGACACAGTGCGGATGTACTACCGCGGCAGCAGCGAGACCGGCGGACAGGTCTGCTGCCTCGCCGAGAGCAGCGACGGCATTACCTTCGAGCGGCCGAACGTGGGCCTGTTCGAGTTCGGCGGCTCCACCGAGAACAACATCGTCTGGCAGGGGCAGGCGGCACACAACTTCACGCCCTACCTGGACGTGAAGCCCGGCGTGCCGGCTGACGAGCGCTACAAGGCCATGGGCTACTCGCACACCGGCAAGGGTCTCGGCGTCTTCGCTTCGCCCGACGGCCTGCGCTGGCGCGAACTGCTCGACCACCCGGCGATCACCGAAGGCGCCTTCGACTCGCAGAACGTCGCGTTCTACGACCCGCTGCGCGGCCTCTACGTGGACTTCCACCGCAAGGTCCGCGAGGGCGTGCGCGATGTCATGACCTGCACGAGCGAGGACTTCCGCACCTGGACCGATCCCGTCTTCGTCGAGTATGCCGACACGCGCAAGGAGCACCTCTACACGAACGGAATCATGCCCTATGCGCGCGCGCCGCATATCTACATCGGGCTGCCCGCGCGTTTCGTGCCGGGCCGGACGAAGTACCCGGAGCACATCGCGCCGGGGATCAGCGACGCGGTCCTGATGGGCAGCCGCGACGGCCTCAACTTCGAGCGCTGGGAGGAGGCCTTCATCCGCGCTGGCGCGGAGCCGGAGGTCTGGACCGACCGGAACAACTACCCCGCGTGGGGGATGATCGAGACCGCGCCCGGCGAGCTGTCGGTCTACTGGACCGAGCACTACCGCCACCCGACCATGCGCCTGCGCCGCGGCGCGATCCGCACCGATGGCTTCGTCTCGCTGCACGCTGGCGGCAACGCGGGTGAGGTGCTCACGCGCCCGCTGATCTTCAGCGGCGACCGGCTTGTCGTCAACTACGCGACTGACGCCATCGGCTGGCTGCGCTTCGAGCTCTGCGAGCCGGACGGCACCCCGATCGACGGCTTCTCGCTGGCGGACTCCGAGCTGCTCTTCGGCAACGAGATCGAGCACGAGGTGAGCTGGCGGGGCGGGGGAGACCTCAACACGCTCGCCGGGCGCCCGGTGCGCCTGCGCGTGCGGCTGGAGAACGCTGACCTCTACTCCCTGCGCTTCGCGGGCGACTGATGGTGGCGGAAGTCACCCGCCATCCGCGGCCGAGGAGGCGGCTGGCGACCGCGATCGTCGCGGTGCTCCTCGCGTCACTTCTGGCGATCGCGCTTCTCTACGCCCTCCGCATCCCGGGCCTCGATCCCATCACGATCTGGCCATTCACGCTCTGGGCCGGGCTCTTCATGACGCTCGGGATCGTGCTGGCGCCGCTGCTGGGCCTCAAGCGCGGAGTGCTGGTGATCGGCATGCCGCTGCTGGCGGCGCTCCTCGTCTGCGAGGAGCCTCGGTTCATGCTGAAATCGCCCGCTGATGCGGCGCCGGTCCAGGCGGCTGCACAGCGTGGGAAGCTGCTGCGCGTCATCTCGCTGAACTGCGGCGGAGGGAACACCCTTGCAGTGCAGGAGGCCTTCGCTCTTGATCCCGACGTGATCCTCCTGCAGGAGAGCCCCGGCACCGCGATCCTTTCGGGCATCCTTCCGGAGGGCTGGCGGCAGGTCGGCGGGGGAGACTGCTGGGTGCTCGTGCGCGGCAAGGTCACGTCAACCGAGCACAGTCGCGACCTCGCGAACCGCATGCACGTGGCGCTGGCGACGCCGTCGCGGCTCGCGCCGCCGAGGCCGATCGCGATCATCTCAGTACATATCGTGCACCCGTCGCTGCGCCCGGAGATCTGGCGCCCGTCGGTCTGGCGGGAGGCCGAGGCGATCCGCCAGGCGCGCGCGACAACCATCGAGACGATGCTGCGCGAGGGAGATCGCTACGGCGAGGACCTGCCGGTCATCCTCGGCGGCGACTTCAACACCGGCGATCACGACTCGCTCCTGCTGCCGCTCGAGCAGGCGGGCTTCACGGACGCATTCGTTGCCACTGGAAGCGGCTGCCCGAACACCATCGTCTCGGACTTCCCGCTCGAGCGCATAGACTACGTGTGGGCGAACGAGCGCTTTGCGCCGCTCAGCGCCCGGATCGTCTTCACGCCGCACTCCGACCACCGGATGGTGGTGGCCGAACTGGCCGTGCGCTGACCGCTACGTGTTCGTCGAGTTCAGCACGATCGTCTCGCCGATGACCGCGGAGGCGTCGTCAGAGGCGAGGAAGACCGCTACCCGCGCGACCTCCTCCGGCAACGTCAGCCGCCCCAGCGGCAGGCTCGGGCGCTCCAGCGGGTCCCCGACATGCCAGTTGCTCATCTCCGTGGCGACCGGCCCCGGCCCGATCCCGTTCACCCGCACTCCGTTGCGCGCCCACTTCTGCCCGAGGCCGCGCGTGAGTCCGCGCACGCCCCACTTCGAGACGCCGTCGATCGAGTTCCCGCCGCGGAAGGCGTAGTCGGAGGCGATGTTGATGACCGCCCCGCCCGTCGGCAGCATCAACTGCCCGGCCTCCTCGGTGATGAACCAGACGGCCTTGAGGTTCGTGGCCATCACGTAGTCCCAGTCGGCCTCGGAGCCCGCACGGTTTGGAAGATGATGCACGCCCGCGTTGTTCACGACGATGTCGAGGCCGTTCAGCGCCCTGCGCGCCTCGTCCAGCCGATCGTGCGCGACCGACACGTCCGCGACGTCCCATGCCATCGCGTGGCAGATGCGGCCGTAAGCCTCGACGGCCGCGCGCGTCTCCTCGAGCGCCTCCAGGGTGCGTGCCGCGATCGCCACGTCCGCGCCCTCCTCGGCGAAAGCGATGGCTACCGCCTTCCCGATGCCCCGGCTGGCTCCCGTGACCACCGCATTGCGTGCGCTCAATCGCATGAGTGCGACCTCCTCTCACCCGGGCAGCTCGAAGTTCCGGCGCCGCTCCCATCCGAGCATCATGCGCGCGCGGTCGATCGTGTACCACTCGGTAATCGCGGCCGGGTTCAGCGTTCCGTCATCGATGTACGCACCGATGCCGGGGTAGAGTCGCTCCAGGCAGCCACGCCGGTCACCTGCGCACTCCTGCGCGCACCGCGGCGTCCACCACATTGTGCGTGCCCATCACGTCCGCCTCGATCGGGATCGCGCTGCTCGAAGTGCGTCAATTCATGCCGCTCGGCCAGCATCGGCGCCAGCCGCTTCCCGACCAGCCCGCTTCCACCGGTCAGCAGAACCTTCATGTCGCATCCTCGCTCTCAGCAGCTTCCTGTGGCTCAGGCCGGTCAGGTGGTGGTGTGACATTCCAGCGGATTGCGCTGACGGGGCAGACCCGGATGCAGGTGCCGCAGGCGAAGCAGTCCTGCGGGGCCCTGTGGCCGCGCCTGATGCCCCTGATCGACCAGTTCGGGCACTCGCGCTCGCAGCGCAGGCAGTCTATGCAGATCTTGAGGTTCACGCGCGGCCTGGTGATCGAGATCCTCTCCGCCAGCCATGAGACCAGGCCGAACGGGCAGAAGAACTGGCACCACGGGCGGTACACCCAGATCCCGGCGATCAGGATGCCTGCGGCCACAACCACCGCCGAGAGGGCGCCGAGGCTGAAGATGCGGAAGGGGTCCACCGGCTCGAGGATGTCGGTGCCATAGAAGAGGGCGGCCACCGCGATCGCGAGGAACGCGCCCACGCGGATGGTGTTGCTCAGGCCGAAGGGCGGCTTCCACTTCTTCGTCGGGAGGTGCCAGATCGCGTCCTGGAAAGTGCCGAACTGGCAGCCCCAGCCGCAGAAGATTTTGTTGCCGATGACGCTCATGAGGATGAAGCCGATGAAGGCTATGAGACGCGGCAGGAAGACCTGGCCGGTCTCTGAGTAGAACATGAAGCCATCCTTGACGGTGCCCGGCGCGTTGGGCTCCACCCCGAGCCACACACCGAAGATCACGACCGCCGCGACCAGCATCAACACGCGCACGACCGGTCGGATCTTCGTGCGCATGAGCATGATGAGCGCCGCCACAAAGAAGACGCCCCAGAGGATGAACTTCGTGCGGATCTTCGCCCAGGGCTTGTTCGCCGCCTCGGCAGCGATCGCGTCCGCGGCATCGCCGGGCCCTGTAACGTTCGCACTACGCAGCGCCTGCATCGCGCGCTGGAGGTCCTGCAGCGTCAGGCCGTTCTGCTGCAGCAGCATCCCTGTGGGCTGCATGAGGTCAGCGCTGTCCGGCAGCCCCATCTCGCTTGCGAGGGCATCGGCATCCACGCCTTGAGCCTGCGCCAGCTCCATGAACGGCATCGCCTGCGCCGCGGTCGGGTCCATCTGCGCTGATGCCACCCCGGCGGCTATCAATGCCATCAGTGTCGCAAGAGCTACGCTGCGTCTCATTCCTGCTCCCTTCGCCGCCTCTCTGGCGTCCCATGCAGTGCTCAGATTCCGAACCTCACCGGTTCGCGCTCCAGAAGGAGGGGTCGCACGAGCCTCGCGAGCCTGCGAGCGGGGCGAGGTCGGCCCTCGTCCCGGCGCCCACGCCGCGATACCATGGGCCGACCTCGCCGCGATAAACGACAATCGCGGCTCGTGCGGCCCCTCCTTCTGCAGGCCATCGCCGAACTCGCGCCCAATGCATGGCTGGCGTCCGCCGGAGAAGATTATGCGCGGTGACCCGTGATACCTCCCGACATCGGTGGAGGAGCCTGCGCGTCTCATGCGAATAGACCCGCGCGTTCAGCATCTGTGAGGGAGTGGGTGACCATAGAGACCACGGCCGTCATCTTCGATGCACGCGAGAGCGCCGCGTACGTTCAGGAGGAGCTTCCGCCTCCCGGCCCCGGGCAGGTCACGGTTGGGGCAATACTCACGCAGATCAGCACCGGCACCGAGATGATCTGCTACGTCGGAGAGGCCGACGAGGGCACCCACTGGGCCTCATTCATGCACTACCCGCGCAAGAACGGCTACTGCATGCTCGGCCGCATTACCGCGCTGGGGGAGGGCGTCGAGGACCTCTCGATCGGCACGCGCGTCTGCGCCACCTCACAGCACGTGAGCCACTGCAACGTCACGCCCGCTCAGCTCTGGGCACCGGCGGTTCCGGATGAGATCGCCGATGACGATGCGGTCTGGGCGATCCTCGGGGTGATCACCCAGACGGGCGTTCGCATGGCCGAGCATGTGATGGGCGATCGCGCCGTCGTGATCGGCCTCGGGCCGCTGGGCCAACTCGTCACGCAGTACCTCCACGCCATGGGTCTGCGCGAGGTGCTGGTGGTAGATACTGTCGGCTCGCGAGTTGAGGCCGCGCTCGCTCATGGAGCCACACAAGGCTTCGCCGGCAGTGCGGCGGATGCGCTGGCGTTCGTCGAGGAGTTCACGGAGGGGGAGCGCGCGGACGTGGTCTACGAAGTCACCGGCCACCCGGCCGTGCTGCCGCTTGCCCTGCCTCTCGCGCGGGAGCATGGGACGCTGCTGATGCTCGGAGACTGCCCCGTGCCCTCGCGGCAGTGCCTGACGTATGACGTGGTCTCGCGCCAGGTGCGGATCGTCGGCTCGCGCTCAAGCTGGCTGCCTGATGCCCACCGGCGGTGGACGCCGCAGCGGCAGACCGATCTGTTCTTCGAGTACCTCCGGCGCGGTGAGATGCGCCTTGCCGATCTCATCACCCACCGCTTCAGGCCCAAGCAGGCGGCTGAGGCGTACGAACTGCTCGCTCAGAATCGCGAGGAGACGCTAGGCGTCGTCTTCGACTGGCAGTAGACCAGCGGGCGCCGCCAATTCCGTTGCGCTTGCAGGTCTACCCATCTCAGCGGGGAAACATCACGGGCGCATTGCTGACTCACGGCGGCTCCCGCCGCCGATCAGGTATCCGTTCGGGAGGGTCATGCGATGGATCAGATCAACGTCGGGCTCGTCGGCTACAACTTCATGGGCCGCGCACACTCCAACGCCTACCGCCAGCTCCCCTTCTACTTCCCCGAGCTTGAGGCCGCCCCCGTCATGAAGGTCCTCTGCGGCCGCAGTAAAGAGCGCGTGGATGCATGTGCGAAGCAGTTCGGCTGGCAGGAGACCATCTACGACGTGGACGAGTTGCTCGCGCGCGACGACATCGACCTCGTGGACATCACCGCGCCGAACAACCAGCACGCGGAGCTTGCCATCAAGGCCGCCAGGGCCGGCAAGCACGTCTTCTGCGAGAAGCCGCTCGCGACCAGCGTGGAGGACGGCGAGCGAATGGTGCAGGCGGTGAAGGACGCCGGCGTCATCAACATGATCTGCCACAACTACCGCCGCGCACCCGCAATCGCGCTCGCGAAGAAGATGATCGACAACGGTGACCTCGGCACCATCTACCACTGGCGCTCGCTCTACCTGCAGGACTGGCTGATGTCGCCGGACACCCCGATGATGTGGCGCGTGCAGAAGGACATCGCGGGCTCAGGCTCCCTCGGCGACCTGATGGCGCACTCGATTGACCTCGCGCTCTGGCTGCTCGGCGATATCAACTCGGTCGCCTGCACGATGGAGACCTTCATTGAGGAGCGCCCGCAGCTTGACAGCTTCGACACCGGCCTCGGCGGGAAGGCGGCCGCGGACGCGCCGATGGGCCATGTGGACGTGGACGACGGCGTCATCGCCCTCTGCCGCTTCGCCAACGGCGCCCTCGGCACGATGGAGGCGACGCGCTTCGCGGCCGGGCACAAGAACTACAACTGGTTCGAGATCAACGGCTCGAAGGGATCGCTGCGCTTCAACCTCGAGCGGATGAACGAGCTTGAGTACTACAGCACCGAGGACCCGGACGACCGCACCGGCTTTCGCCTGATCCAGGCGACGGCCGACATGCACCCGTACATGGGGCTCCCGGGCGGCGCGGGCCCGCGCTACTGGCCCGTCGCGCATATCATCGGCTACGAGCACACCTTCATCAACACCGTCTTCGATCTCTGCCAGGCGATCGCGAAGGGCGAGCAGCCGTGGCCGAGCTTCGAGGATGGCCTGAAGACGCAGAGGGTGCTCGCTGCCTGCGAGGCCGCCTCCGCCGAGGGCAACTGGGTCAGCCCGTAGCCGCAGCCGTCAGCGTTTGTAGGACGGGCATCCTGCTCGTCGCCGTTAGAAGTTGCACTGATATCCGGTCGCAAGAGGAGAGCCGCCCATGATGGCCTGGACGGCAATACTGCTCGTGCTCGGGGTCTTCGTACTGCTCGGCGTGATCTTCTTCGTGATCGCGCCGAGGCTGACGCATGCTGGAAAGAAGAAGCGCGGACCGTCGGAGAAGAAGCACAGGAAGTGACGATCGCTCATCAGAGATGAGGGAGGAGCACAACCATGAAGGTAGGAGCGCTTTCTGCAGCATGGAGTATGCAGCCACTTGCGGAGGTCTGCGCGTTCTTCGCGGAGGCCGGATGTGACACCATCGAGATCGGCACCGGCGGCTACCCGGGCAATGCGCATGCCAACCCCGCCGAGCTCAAGAGCAGCAAGAAGAAACGTGACGAGTTCCTCGCCTGCATCGCCGATCACGGCCTGGAGATCTCCGCACTCTCCTGCCACGGCAACCCGCTGCATCCGAACAAGGAGGCCGCACAGGCCGATCACGACGCCTGGCGCGCCACCTGCGATCTCGCCGCACAGATCGGCGTCACCTGCGTCAACGGCTTCTCCGGCCTCCCCGGCGGCGGCCCCGATGACAGGGTCCCGAACTGGGTCGTGGCGCCCTGGCCGCCCGACCACCTCGACGCCCTCAACTACCAGTGGGAGGTCGCGATCAACTACTGGAAGGCCGAGAACAAGTACGCCGACAAGCGCGGCGTGGACTTCTGCTTCGAGATGCACCCGAACTTCCTCGTGTACAACCCGGAGACCCTGATCAAGCTCCGCGAGGCCTGCGGCGAGCGCATCTGCGCGAACTTCGACCCCTCGCACCTCTGGTGGCAGGGCATGGACCCGGCCTCCGCGGTCCGCTGGCTGCAGTCGAAGGGCGATGTCATCAAGCACGTGCACGCCAAGGACGTTGCGATCTACCAGTGGAACACCCGCGTCAACGGCGTCCTCGACACCAAGCACTACGGCGACGAGGCCAACCGCTCGTGGATCTTCCGCGCACTCGGCTACGGCCACGGGCCGCTGGAGTGGAATGACCTCATCTCCACCCTGCGCATGTGCGGCTACGACGGCCCGCTCTCCATCGAGCACGAGGACTCCCTCATGACCGCCAACGAGGGCTTCCTCAAGGCCGTCGCGTTCCTGAAGGATGTTGCGATCCACGAAGCCCCCGGCGAAATGACCTGGGCGTGAAGGCAGCGACGAAAGCAACGGCAGCAACGGCAGCAA
>DHPY01000114.1 GCA_002411015.1 Armatimonadetes bacterium UBA5352
GGGCTTTCTGAACATAACCTTCCTGCCTGCCGCCGTTGGCCCAGTCGTATGGAGCGGAGGGGCTTCAGCCGCTCCGACGACTTTTGCGAACGTGCGCACGAAATAGGTGGGAGCCGCTGAAGCGCCTCCCCTCCAGAACGACATGGGGCCTTCGTGGCATGGAGGTCTCCGCCGTGCAGTCTGTGGTATACTCGCCCCACTACAGCGTGAACGGGGGCCAGGGCCTTGAGTTGGGACGACCTGCTGAACCGAATCACCCGCGATCCTGACATGATGGTCGGTCAGGCGTGCATCCGCGGAATGCGCATCACCGTCCAGTTTGTCCTCGAGACGCTGGCCGCCGGCACGAGCCGCGAGGAACTGCTGCGGGAGTTGCCCGTTCTGGAGCCCGACGACATCGACGCCGCGCTCGCGTACGGTTCGGAGCTGGCGGGCATCGCGCGGGGGTGCGGCGACCTCCTTGAGCGCATCACCTGTAATCCCGACATCCTTGTCGGGAAGCCTTGCGTTCGCGGCACCCGCATCAGTGTAGAGCAGCTGTTGAGCGACATGTCGGGCGGAGCCACCGAGGACGACCTGCTGGAGACGTTCCCGGGAGTCACGCAGGAGGATTGGCGCGCGGCACTTCGCCTGGCTGCCCTGCTCTGCGATTAACCGAAAGGCCCACTCATGCCCACTCCCACCGACATCATCACCCTCGGCCATGGCGGCGGGGGGCGGCTCATGCACGATCTCATCGTCAATGAGCTGCTCCCCGCCTCCGATGTCATGTCCGAGCGCGACCTCGAGGACGCCGCCCTCATCCACGGCGGCCGCCTCGCAATCTCCACCGACGGCTTCACCGTCAAGCCCCTCTTCTTCCCCGGCGGCGACATCGGCAAGCTCGCCGTCTGCGGCACCATCAACGACGTCGCCATGCGTGGCGCGCGCTGCCGCTGGCTCTCCATCGCCATGATCATCCAGGAGGGCTTCGCGCTCGAGGACCTCCGGCGCATCATCCAATCCATCCGCGCCGCCTGCGATGCCGATGGCGTCCACATCGTCACCGGTGACACGAAGGTCGTCGGGCGCGCCGCCGCCGATGGCCTGTTCATCACCACCACCGGCGTCGGTGAGCGCTTCGCCGATCCGGCGCCGAGCGCAGGCGCCGCGCGTCCCGGCGATCGCGTCATCATCAGCGGCACCCTCGGCGACCACGGCATCAGCATTCTGGCCGCGCGGGAGGAGCTGTCGCTGGCCGGGCACATCGAGAGCGACTGCGCGTCCCTGCTCACGCTGACGGAGGCGATGATCGCCGCCGGTGGGCCTGCCGTGCGGACGCTCCGCGACATGACGCGCGGGGGGATGAGCGCCGCGCTCAACGAGATCGCGATCTCATCGGGCGTCTCCATTGAAATCGAGGAGGGAGCCGTGCCGGTGCGCCGCGAAGTAAGAGGCGCATGTGAACTGCTCGGCATGAGCCCGTTTGAGATCGCCAACGAGGGCAAGCTGCTCGCGATCGTTGCGCCGGAGCGCGCCGACGAGGTGCTGGCGGCGATGCGCGCGCATGACCTCGGAGGCGATGCGGCGATCATCGGCACGGTCGGCGATGGGAGGCCCGGCCGCATCTCAGCGCGCACGCCACTCGGGACCTCGCGACTGATTGACCTGCCGCCTGGTGAGCTGCTGCCGAGGATCTGCTAGGCCAGGGGATGAGTGCGGTGGACGGGGAGGAACGCAGCGCGGAGATCGTCATCGTCGGCATAGGCGACGAACGCAAACGCGATGATGCGGTGGGGCTCGCGATCGCGCGAGAGCTGCTGGCCCGGGCGCTGCCGGAGTGTGTGCGGGTGGAGATCGCGGGATCGGAGGGCTTCGATCTGATCGCGGCGATCGAGGGCGCGCGGCGGGCGGTCATCCTCGCGGCGGTGGCGCTGGGCGATGAGCCGGGCACGGTGCGTGTGCTCACACCGGGCGATGCGGAGGCGCGGGCAGATCACATCTCGGCGCCCGGGGAGATGCAGCTTTCGGATGCGCTGGAGCTCTCGGCGATGCTCGGGGGGCCGGAGGTGCTGATCGTGGGCGTGGAGCCTGCGGAGATCGTGCCGGGCCAGACGCTGCATCCGCTGGTGCAGGCGGCGGTGTGCGAGGCGGCCGATCTCGCGTATGAGCTTGCGACCGGCGCCCTGGAATGGCGGCACTTCGCACGGAAGCAGTACTGGTAGGCGTGGGACGGGCCTCCTCGCCCGTCAATGCCGTACGGAGGGGCCGCCTGAGCCACCCGGGTCGTTTGCGGGTGGCGAAGCCGGACCGCTGGTGGGATAGGCGTCCTCACCTGTCAAGAAAGACGCGCGGGCCGGCTTCGGCGCTCATAGACGACATTCGCGCCTCAGGCGGCCCCTCCGTACTTCACCCCGCTCGGTGCCGTTCCCGCCGTCCTCGTTCCCGCCGTCCTCGTTCCCAATTGCCAATTCCCACTTGCCAATTCCCGCCGTCACCCACTTCCCAAGTTCTCATGATTCCCGTGGCGCCCTCGATGGCAGCGCGGAGCTACCCCACCCCGGGAATCGTGAGAAGTTGAGAAGTCGCAGGTCACTCCCCGGCCCGCCTCGCAGATGTGCAGCACCCCAAAACTCCCCGGCTATTTCGTGCCGCTCAGCGGGTTCTTTCGTGAAGACCGGCTGACTGGCGAAAACGCATAGCAAAGGGAGCGGCCTCCGGGCGCTATATGTATGGAGGGCGATGATCAGCCGCTCCTCCTCGAAGAGCCAGTTGTACGCCAGAAGGAGGAAGCCCTGTGAATGTTGATGTGATGAAGCCGGAGACGCCGTATGATGCCAAGCCAACCTTCCCATACGATACCGATATCGAGCAGACCGTACTCGCCGCGATACTGCAGTACTACGGGAAAGCCTCTGAGATTCTTCCCGGCCTCTAGCCCGAGGACTTCTACTCGGAGCAGCACCAGGCCATCTTCAGGGCCATGCGTGACGTTGCGCAGAAGCATGGTGCGAGTGTGGAGCCGGCGATGGTATCGGCGGAGCTCAAGCGCCGCGACATAGACAACAGGTGCGGCGGGCTGGAGTATCTGCGCGCGGTGCAGGAGAGCTACGTGCGTCTCAACGACATGCCGCAGATGAAGCGCAAGCTGCGGGAACTGCGCCTGCTGCGAGAGGCGATGGAGGTGGGGAAGGCGCTGTATGATCGCTGCCAGCACAGCGCGGAGGATCCGCTGGAGACGCTCTCGAGCCTCCGGATGCGCATTGATGAGCTGATCGCCGCGTCGCTTGCGAACGCGGGAAGGCGGGTGAGCGTTGAGGTCACGAAGTCCAACTACGCGGCCACCTGGCCGAACAAGCTCGTGATGACGCAGCAGCATGACGGCCTGCGCTTCGCGGCGGACGATCGTGGTCCGGGGGCCGGTTCGCTGCAGACCGAGCGGGCACAGGAGCTGCTGCTGTCGGAGCTGTCGGAAGGCCCGCGAGGAGCGACGGAGTTGCTGGCTATGGCGGCGGATGCGGGGATCAGTGAGCCGACGCTTCAGCGGGCCGCGACTGAGTTGGGCGTGGAGAAGCGGCGGGAGCAGGGGGGCGATGGCAGGGCGCGGTCGGTGTGGCTGCGGAGGGGCTGGCTCTTCGGTGATTTGAGGGCATCACTGGTGGGAACGGCGGGAGCTGGCAATGGGCAATCGGCAATCGGGACGGCAGCGCGTGAGACAGGCGTCCTCGCCTGTCAATGGCGGCGAAGACGCACGACGAACAGCCGGGCCGGCATCGGGCGAGGTAAACGACACCTCGCCCTCTCCGGCCCCTCCAGACGGCGCTCGCGTCCGGCCACTTCTCAAGTTCGCATGATTCCCGTGGCGCCCTCGATGACAAAGCGCCCCTCCAGACGGCGCTCGCGTCCGGCCACTTCTCAAGTTCGCATGATTCCCGTGGCGCCCTCGATGACAAAGCGCCCCCCACTCCGCCCCGGGAATCGTGAGAAGTTGAGAAGTAGCCAACAACCGCAGGCAGGAGTGCCCGCGCCACGAACGTACGCGATTCATTGACAGGCTGGAAAGCCCGTCGCTACAAACGGCCACGGCGACGGCATGCGAAGCCGCATCACCGTACGTTCATGGGAGGATTTCGCTGTGGGGAGGCTTTGTTCCCGCCTGCTCTCCCGGCCGGCGCGGGTGGGAGGTCGCGCCGGCCGGGGAGGTGTCGGGGGCTACTGCGGGGCCAGGGCAAAGGCGCGCACGGCGCTGGCGTCGTACATGTAGAGGCGCGACCAGCCGTCGGTGGCCTTCGCGTAGACGTAGAGGTTCAGTGAGAATGCGCCCTGTATCGGGCAGTCAGGTCCGAGGAGCTGGGTGCGCGTGAAACTGGCGCTGTAGTTGCCGTTGCCATCACCGGTGAAAGGCGGGGCGTTGATGACGCTGACCACCGCGCTTGATGAAACGGTAGTGGTGGCTCCGCGGACCACGTTGAAGCTGAAGCTCGCGAAGTTCCCCGGCTGGGTGGCGTGGAAGCCGATGCCGATCTTCGCGGCGTTGTCGGTCTCAGCGACCGCGGGATCGTAGATCAGGAAGCCGCACGGGCCGGTGAGGGTGCTGCCGCCGAGCGTGGGCGGGTCGATGCTCGCGCCGCACTGGCGGTTGTTGACGTGCAGCAGGAAGACGTAGCCGCCCGCGTCAATGGAGCCCGCGGGGGCGGCCGTGGTGGTGATGGCGCCGTCGGGGAGGGTCCCGCTGGGCACGATGAAGTTGAAGGCCGGGCCGGGCATGACCTGCACGCCTGCCGGGTTGTAGACCTCAAGCTTCACCTGGTAGCGGCCATCGGGCAGGGTCCGGGTGTCGAAGAAGCCGCTGTAGATATCACCGAACCAGTCGGTTGCGGGCCAGTTCGTAACGGCCCCCGGGAAGACCGGCGGCACATGCGGGCGGAACTCGTAGAGGTTCTTCCCGCCAATCCCCTGCGGTCCGAGGTTGTAGACAGGGAATGTGGTTGTGGCGCCCTCCTGCTTCACGTAGTGCACCCCGACGCTCTCGGTCAGCTCAGTCCACGCGCCCGCGCCCTGCGGGCGGTAGAGCCACCGGTAGTACTTGATGTTCGCGTTGGGGATGGAGTTCTGGTAGCCGTGCCGGAGGCCCAGCCGCCAGCCGAACGGAGCATTGGCGATACCGGCGTAGTCAACGAGACCGGTCGGCTTGATGGAGTCGATCCTGGTGCCGCCGACGCCGCACGGCATCACCCATACCGGTATCCCGGGCGGTGGCCGGACGCCAGCATCCGGGGCGGCCGCGACCAGCACGCGGTGGCAGTAGATGTTGTTGCCCTCGTTGAACTCGAACACGCTCTTCCCGGGATCAACCACGGCCGCGAGGCAGTAGACGCCGGGCGCGGTCTTCTTTGGGATGGGCACGGAGATGGTGTAGCTGACCGAGGCGCCCGCCGCGACATTCTGAGTGTTGCTGATGCGCCCGCCGAGCATCAGCATGTCCTCGACGAAGTCGTCCTGGGTGTACCCGGCGTACACCGGCTGCGTGGCCCACTCCAGTGGCACATCGGCGTCCTGCGAGAGCACGAGATCAACCATGTAACCGGTCGGGTTGCCGGTAGTGCCGGGGGCTGTCCCGCGGCCCCGGTTGTTCACCGTCACGTTGAGGTTGACTGATGCTCCCGCGACCACGCGATTGGGCCCGGTGATCGAGGCGGTGAGGTCAGGAAGCTGCAGCAGCGGCACTGTCAGGCGAGGGAGGTCCACCATGCGCGGGCGCACTATCAGTCGTGCACCGGGCTGGAGTTGCGCGATCTGGTCCGGTGGAGCCGTGGCCTCCTGCGCGAAAGCGCAGGCGGCAAAGAGCGTCAGCAGGAGTACGATCCGGACAACACGGACGGGTAGCATCTGAACCACCTCATCGCGCAGCCTGATCGTGCGTATGAACCGACGTCGTGAGTCCCAACGCTCGCCACGCCCTGTCGTGAAGTCTTCACTTTCTCCACTTTAACTGTTTCGTTGCGCGGGAGGTGCCACCTTCTTTTAAGCGCACCCCTCCAGGCAGTAGGGCTCGAAGGCCTCGCAGATCGCCTCGATGTTCGCCGGCGGCACATCCGGCGCGATTGGGCGCGGCCGAGATGGCGTGGTAGTCGCGGCTCCCGGCGACGAAGCTCGGCCAGACGCGCGGGTGGCGCAGCACGAGCGCCTCAAGGGCCTCCCGGTGCACGCGCCAGGTGGCATCGAGGAGGCCGGGGATCCATCGCGGGTGCTTGAACTGGATGACCCGCGGGAGGTTCTCGGTCTGCGGGTTGCGGCCTTCGAGGCTCAGTCGGACCTTAGGCGGCATCCTCGTCGTCTCCCTGTCTGCTGGGTACCAGCGCAGCCGCGACTCCTGCCCGATTCGCCCGGGGTTGGTGACATCACCGGATAGCCCGCGAGGCGCAGTTGGGCGATGATATCACCGTGCATGACGGGCAAGCAAAGGAGGAGTCAACATGCTTCGGTGGGCGCTGATCTTCCTGGCCATCGCGATCGTCGCCGCGATCTTCGGATTCGGCGGGATTGCTGGCGCCGCCTCGACGTTGGCGCAGATCTTGTTCGCTGTATTCCTGGTGCTGTTCATCATCGGGCTGATCACACACTACAGCGGACGCCCACGAGCAGTGTGATGGCGGTCGAGCAGCATGACCGTCTGCATCGGAACGGCCGGCGTGACGGGCGCCGGCCGTTCCGCTTTTTGGCCACCCGCCCGCCGGCGCGTGCGGGGTATTGCTCCTCAATATAGGTGCATCACCGGATGGACCGGCCCACCGCTCCGCGCCATACTCGGTCAACAGCCAACTCTGTGGATGAGGACGCGTGTCATGGTTCGTTCCGGTACTCGCACGGATCATCGTGAACGCCGCGGCCCAGGGAGCCTCGCGTCGCGCTCGTTGCTCATGCTGGATGGGACCACCCCTCACTGCCGCTACCGCGCTGAATTCGCGGGCTTCCAGGTCTGCAAGGCGATGGAGCGCCCGGCGATCGTTACCGGCACCGACTGCTCGCGCTGTCCCGTTTCCGGGGCGCTGGAGAGTGCGGCCTGCCCGCTGCTGCACGCCGCGGTGAAGCTTGTCCCGCGCATCCAGGTCACATGGCTCTGCGGCGCCACCGACGAGCCGGTGGATCCGGACTCGCCCTCGGGCTGTCTCGCCTGCCGGATGGACACCGGGTCGTCCATCGATCGGCGGGAGGTCCGGAAGCGATGAACGGCGCCTTTGGGCGCCGGTGCAGCATCTCATTCAGATGCAGCTGCAGTCAGACAGAGTGAGTGGGATAGCGATGGCAATGACTGAGCATCAGGCACAGACCACAGCGGATGCCCCTTCGGTGCGGCAGTGTCGCTACCGCCGGCGGCTGGCGGGGCACCAGGTCTGCTGGGCGAGCCGGCATCTCTCGACTGCCACGAGCAGTGACTGCCGGGGCTGCGAGGTCCCTGGTGTGCTCGAGGCGGTTGACTGCTTCTATCTCCAGGCGCGCGTTGGGCTTCGCGCGGGCCAGGCAACGGAGTGGATCTGCGGGAGCTCCGGGCGCCATGTGAATGGTAGCGAGCACGCGGACTGGTCGCCATGCATGGCATGCAGGCGCGTGGGCCCCCGGCGGCCGCTCGTGGCGAAGTCGTTGCTGATGTTGCATCAGGTATTACGAAGGTGAAGTTAGGTTAGATTCCTGATGGACGGTATGCAGCGGGTATGAGAGGATGCAGGCACGGATGAGCCGCTTCCCCCCCGGCACGTCCGTGACGGTCCCGGCAGCCCCGGGACTGAATCAGTCGGGCGAGATGGCACGCGGAGCAGAATCATCAGCATCGGCCTGACGACGGTCCCGGGGCACTTGCCCCTCTGATGTTTGTGCGGAGCAACAGAGGGGCATCACATGCGTCGGTGACTTTGGTGAGGAGTTGCCGACGGGCGCCACCACAGTGGTGGCGCGGGGCAGCGGAGCGAAGTCTCCGCTGTCGGACGGCCATCGGGGAGGACGTCCCACGTGACGTCCGCCGATGGATGACGCTCTAAGCGGGCTGCCTTCATCCCCCGAGGCAGCCCGCTTGCTTTTGTGTCGGTGTCGTTGTAGGACAGGCCTCCAGGTTGTGTTCAGAAAGAAAGTG
>DHPY01000065.1 GCA_002411015.1 Armatimonadetes bacterium UBA5352
TATTTTATGGACGCTGCACTAGAGCATTCGCGAAGGATGGCCCCGGAGGTTACTGGATGATACAACGCGCGCTCATCGCAGGTCTACTCCTCTTTATTGCCGGATGCGGCGCTGGTGCGCAGGAGGATGTGCTGGCCAATCCCGGCTTCGAGAGCGGAGAGCGGGAGCCGCAGGCATGGACCTTCAACCGCCGTGGCACCCAGAGCGAGATCACATGGGACACCGAGCGGAGTGCATCGGGCCGGCGCTCAGTCCGGTTGGTGAATGAGGCCGGTCAGAGCGGCAACGTCCTGCAGACGGTGCGTTTCGATCCCCCGCTGCCCACAGGCACAGTTGTTGAGTATGGCGCGATGTCTGCCACGCAGAACGTCACCGGCGAGTCGCCGCGCATCGTGCTCTACCTGCAGCCGCCCACAGGTGACCGGCAGAACGCCGGCACACCGGGCATCCCGGGGACGCACGATTTCACGCCGATCTCAGGCACTACCACCACCAACAGGCCCGTCGCGAGCATCGTCATCTACCTCACACACTACGGAACCGGGAGCGCGTGGTGGGATGACGCGTACCTGCGGATTGCACGTGCGGAGTCGGTGACGGTCGTCTCGCGGCCCGGGACCAGCGGAGGGCGCTTCCCGCTCCGGACCGGGGACGACCTGACGCTCACGCTGGATGACGCCGGCGGCCTTGCGGAGGTTCGCATCGGGCGAAAGAGCATCCGGCGCGGCGACCTGCCCTCGGGGATCTGGGTGCAGCCGTGGCGCGGGCGCCGCCTGCCGGTCGCCGGCAGGATATCCTCCTCCGACGGAGGCGTGCAGCAGAGCTCACAGAGCGGCATGGACGGCCTGTCGGTTCAGTGCCGCTGGAGCGCTGAGGCCGACCTGATCCGCTGCGATGGCGCGATCACCGACCGCAGCGGGGGGGAACGCGGGGCGGACCTGATCGTGTCGCTGCCGATCGGGGACGGCCGCTGGCGCTGGTGGCAGAGCATCGTCCAGTCAATGCCGCTCGCGGCGGCTAACCTCGACGACCTCACTTTCTCGGCGATCACAGGTGCGGATGCGGGGCTGTCGCTGGCGGTGCCTGCCAACAGCCCCGCCGACTGCTCCTTCGGCTGGTCCGAGGACCTCGGCTACCATCTGCGCTTCCGCTTCGGGCTCTCGGCGCTCGCGACCGGCGACCTCAAGAGCCGCGCACCTTTCAGCTTCACGATCTCCCGCGTTGACCCTCAGTGGGGCCTGCGGGATGCCGCTCGCCGCTACCAGGCGGCCAATCCGGAGGCATTCGTGAGGCGCGCGAGGCGTGACGGGCTCTGGCTCTTCGGCGAGCCGAAGATGGCCCTGCCGGACCCGGAGAACTACGGATTCCACGAGGGCGGGCCGACAGGCTGGGAGGTCGATGAGGAGCATGGGATCGCGACCTGCCCGTACATCGTGCCGGGCCAGCGGGAGATCCAGCGTCTTGACAGCCTCCCTGCGTCCACGGATGACGCTCTGCGGCTGTTCCGGCGCTGGCGCCCGCCGGTCGGCTCGGCGCGCGCCGACCGCGGGTGGGATGATCCCGAGGTCATTGAGAACTGCCTGCTGCACGATGCGCAGGGGCAGCCGCGGGTGGTGATCCGCGAGACGGCGTGGGGAGGGAACTCCGTGACCTTCCCGATGAACGCCAACCCGTGGCTGTTCGAGGGCAGCGACCGCAGGACGGTGGGGCGGATGCTCGTGGACTACAGCGCAACGCTGCACCGGCAGATTCCTGCGCTCGATGGGATGTACATCGATTCACTGGGGATGTGGGGCGATCATGACAACTTCCGGCAGGAGCACTTCCCCTACGCGCGCCTGCCGCTGAGCTACGATGCCGCCACCGGGCGACCGATGATCCCGAACCACCTGTCACTGCTCGAGTTCCTGCAGGCACTCGGGGAAGTGCTCCATCCGGAGGGCAAGCTCATCTTCGGCAACGGCATCCACCCGACCCGCCGCTTCCAGGCGCACGCGGTGGATGTGCTGGGGGTCGAGGGCCGCGGGCAACTTGAGCACAAGCGGACCATCGCGGGCAGCAAGCCATTCCTGCTGCTGATCTACAACATCCACACACGGCCTGCTGAGATGGAGGACTGGTTCAATCGCTGCGCGCAGTGGGGGATCTACCCCTCGTTCGGGAACATCACACTCTTCCGGACGCAGGAGGCATACGCGCCCATCGCGCAGCTGAACAACCGGTATGTTCCGGCGATGCGCCAGGTCACGGAGGCCGGCTGGCAGCCGGTTACGTACGCGGAGGCATCGGGCGGAGTGATGATCGAGCGGTGGGGGCCGGGCGGCGACGGGGCGATCTACCTGACGGTCTTCTCGGAGCGCGCCAACAGGGCGACACTGACGCTGGACACCGCTGCGCTAGGCCTCGGCACGGGCTTCGTGGCGCGGGACCTGCTCAGCGGCGAGCAGTTCAGCGCGCGGCCAGCGACTGACGGGGCCACTCTCAGCCTGAGGCTGAACGCGAAACGAGTGCGGATGCTGAAGCTGCGCTAGGCGCCGGTCAGGCTCTCCCGCGCATGTCCACGACGGCACGCGGCGAGCCCTGCGGCCCCTCGAGGCTGCTGCGCTCCACGATCGACACGCGCACCGTCAGGCCCAGCAGCGCCGCGAGCTCGCGCTCGAGATCGCCACGCCGGCGGCCCAGCTCGATGAGGCCGCGTTCGGTGTCGGCCTGCTGCGCCGGTACCGCGACGCGCACCTCCACGTCATCGTAGGAGCGCTCACCGACGGCGATCTGCCGCTCGGTGCTGACGCCCAGCACCCGCTCGACTGTGCGGCCGATGGCCTCCGGCTGGATGGATATCCCGCGCACCACGATGGTCTCATCGGTGCGCCGGCTCGGGCGCGTGACGCGCGCCAGCGTCCGGCCGCAGGCGCATGGCTCGGTGAGCATCGCACAGGTGTCGCCGGTGCGGTAGCGGATGACGGGGAGCGCTTCCTTCTCCAGCGTGGTGATGACCAACTCGCCCTCGCTGCCGGGCGGCAGTGGCTGGAGCGTCTCGGGGTCCACGATCTCCGCGAGGAAGTGGTCCTCGTTCACATGGAGGCCGTCACGGGCCTCGCACTCGGAGGCAAAGCCGGGCCATGCTGCCACGCGCACGCCGTAGTTGTCCACCGCGCGAACGCTCAGCCTCTCCTCGATCTCCGCGCGCACCGTCTCCGGCCACGGCTCACCGCCGAGCAGCGCCACCTGCAGCCACAGCCCGCGCGGCCCGAGCTGGACCTGCTCAAGCTCCGCCGCCAGTCGCACGGCGTCCGATGGCAGCGCCGTGAGCACCGTCGTGCGGTAGTCATGCATCACCTGAACCTGCTTGCGATAGTCGCCGCCGGGCACGGAGATCACCGACGCGCCGATGAGTTGGGCGCCACGGACGAAGCCGAAACCGGCGTCGAACATCCCGGTCTCGAAGGGGATCTGAACCACCGAATCGGCGGTCACGCCGGCCATGCTCATAACGCGCGCGGCAAGCTGTCCCCAGTGCTCCAGGTCGTTGCGCGTGTAGGCCGCGACGGCCGTCCCCTGCGTGAGGCCCGGGGCGGTGTCCATGCGCACGACCTCACGCAGCGGCACAGCGAAGAAGCCGTAGGGGTAGCCCTGAGCGAGGTCATCTCGAGTGATCAGCGGCACACATGCGAGGTCGCCGAGGGAGCGCACACCATCGGGTACGCAGTCGATATCGGCGAAGCGCTCGCGATAGAAGGACACGTTGCGCATGGCGCGGTTGAGCGTCACCTGCAGGCGCTCGAGCTGAAGCTGCAGGAGCTCCTCGCGCGACATAGTCTCGATCTCCGGCTGCCACATTCGCTGTCTCTCCATGATCTTCCCCTCACTCCAGGGCGTGGCGCCCGCTACTCCCAAATCTCTCCGTAGGCGCGTCCGAGGTATGCGCGCTGGACCTCCGGGTTGTCCAGCAGGTCCTGGGCGGTGCCCTCAAGGACGATGCGGCCGGTCTCAACCACGTAGCCGCGATCAGCGATCCGCAACGCCGCCCGCGCGTTCTGCTCGACCAGCAGCACCGTCAGCCCCTCATCCCGCAGCCGCTTGACCTCGGCGAGGACCTGGTGGGCGATGATCGGGGCGAGACCGAGCGACGGCTCATCGAGCATCAGCAGCTTCGGCCGCGACATCAGCCCGCGGGCGAGCGCCAGCATCTGCTGCTCGCCGCCGGAGAGGCTGCCCGCAAGCTGCCTCCGACGCTCGTGCAGGCGCGGGAAGCGCTTGTACTGCGCCTGCAGGTCGGCCGCGATCTCCTCGCGGGAGGAGCGTGTGCGCGAGTAGGCCCCGAGCAGCAGGTTGTCCTCGACGCTGAGGCTGCCGAAGACCTGCCGGCCCTCGGGCACGTGCGCGATCCCGGCCCGCACGAGGCGTCCCGGTCTCCATGAGGTCACGTCCTGCTCGCCGAGTACGATCCGGCCCGAGTCGGGGCGGATGAGTCCGGAGATGACCTCGAGCGTGGTGCTCTTCCCCGCCCCGTTCGCGCCTATCAGGCTGACGATCTCCCCTGCGCCAACGTGCAGCGAGATTCTCCGAAGCGCCTGCACGCGGCCGTATGAGGCGTCAATGCTGGTCAAGCGCAGCATCACAGCTCCGCCTCCTCGCCGAGGTAGGCGGCCAGCACGCGCTCATCGTGGCGGATCTGCTCCGGCGGCCCCTCGGCCAGCCGCCGGCCACCGTCGAGCACCAGTATCTCCTCGGAGATGCTCATCACCAGCGACATGTCATGCTCGACCAGCAGGACCGTGACGCCACCGTCGCGGGTTCGTTGGATGATCTCGCCCATGCGGTCGGTCTCGCGCATGTTCAGGCCGGCAGCAGGCTCGTCCATCAGCAAGAGCTTCGGCTCGGAGGCGAGCGCCCGCGCGACCTCCACGAGCCTGCGCTGGCCGATCGGGAGCTCGGACGCCGGGCGGCCGGCGAGATCTGCCAGCCCCGCCTGCTCGAGCGCACGCATCGCCAGCGCGCGGCATTCACGCTCCTCGGCTCGCGCCCCGAGGATGCCGAGGGCGGCGGTGAGCATGCTGCTGCGGCCCCCGAGGTGGTGGCCGACCATCACGTTCTCAAGCACCGTCATCTGATCGAACAACAGGCTCGTCTGGAAGGTCCGCCCGATGCCAAGCGCAGCGATCCGGTGGGTCGGCATGCGCAGGAGTTCGTGCCCGTTGAACCTGGCAGACCCGCTGTCGGCGGGGATGACACTGGTAAGCAGGTTGAAGATGGTCGTCTTGCCGGCACCGTTGGGGCCGATGAGCGCCTTGATGCTTCCCTCCGCGACATCGAAGGCGACGTCGCTGACTGCCTCGAGGCCGCCAAATGTCTTCGTGAGCCCGCTCACCTGCAGGAGCGGCCTGCTCATCGCTCTGCCCCCCCGCGGCCACGAGCGCGACGTGCTCGGACGCGGCCGGAAACGATCTCCCAGAGCCTGCCGAGGGCCCTTGAGAGGCCGCCGGGCATCACGATCATCAGGACCATCAGGATCAGGCCGTAGACCACGATATCGTACTGCGCCCACGGTCTCAGGAACTCCTGGATGAAGGTGATCGAGACCGCGCCCACGACCGGGCCCCACAGCGTGCCCTGCCCTCCGAGCACTACCATCACGAGGAGCGCGACGGAGGTCTCGAAGGCGAAGGGGGTAGGCGAGATGAAGCGCATGGACGAGTGGGCGTAGAGCGAGCCGGCGATGGACGCGTAGGCCGCGCTGATCACGAACGCGCGGACCTTGAAGGAAGCGGTATCGATCCCGAGGATCTGAGCGGCCAGCTCGCTGTCATGCAGGGCCCTCAGCGCCCGACCGGGTCTCGATTCGACCAGGTTTGCGAAGAGGACGGTCAGCAGGCAGACCCAGGCCCAGACGAAGTAGTAGTAGCGCAGGTCAGTGTTGAGGTCGAAGCCGAGGATGCTGATACCGGGCGTCTTCATTCCCGCGGGGCCGCCGGTCATGCCCTCCCACTGGCGCAGGACGACCG
The DNA here is from genome assembly GCA_002411015.1 of Armatimonadetes bacterium UBA5352. Taxonomy (GTDB): domain Bacteria; phylum Armatimonadota; class Zipacnadia; order Zipacnadales; family UBA5352; genus UBA5352. Next base: position 6,006 of record DHPY01000065.1, read on the forward strand.
CGACGATGATCCCGACACCGAGTGTCGCCATGGAGAGGTGATGTCCCTTGAGGCGCAGCGTGGGCCGGCCGACAAGCCATGCCACAAAGGATGTCAGGGCGAGCGCCGCCAGCAACGCCAGCCATGCGTTCCAGTCGTAGGTCGCGGTCAGGATGCCGGAGGTGTAGGCGCCGATGCCGAAGAACGCGGCATGGCCGAGGGAGACCTGCCCGGCATAGCCCATCAGGAGGTTCAGACCGGTTGCCAGGATCAGGTTCAGGCCGATGAAGATGATGACGTGAATGTAGTAGGTGTTCCGGACCACCAGTGGCAGCAGGGCCATGAATGAAAAGAGAGCCAGGATCTGCAGCTTCTGCATGTAACGGCGGCGCGCGAGCAGGGCAGCTTCATCGGACATGTTCGGCTGAGACTGAGGGGCAAGCTCGACACTCATATCAGTCGTCGCTCCCCTCTCGCCCCAGAATGCCGCTCGGGCGGATGAGGAGCATCGCGATCAGCACAATGAAGGCGATGGCGTCTTTGTACTGCGAGCTGATGAGCCCGGCCCCAAGCGCTTCGAGTACGCCGAGGACGAGGCCGCCGAGGATTGATCCGAGTCCGTTACCGAGGCCGCCGAGGATGGCGGCGCAGAAGCCCTTCAGTCCCAGCATCGCGCCCACGTTGTACTGGGCCATGGTAACCGGCGCGAGCACGATTCCCGCGATGGCGCCGATCGCCGCTGCGAGGGCGAACGACCATGAGACCATGCGCGAGAGCTCGATACCGCACAGCTGTGCAGCGGGCGGGTTGATGGCGCAGGCTCTCATGGCTTTACCGACGATCGTGTACTCGAAGACCGCCCACATGATGAGTGCGGTGACGAGGGTGGCGCCGAGCACCCAGAGGGACTGCGGCGTGATGGTAGCGCCGAGGATGACGATGGGGGTGTCGCCGCTGAAGGCGGGCAGGGGCCGCTCGTCCGGGCCCCAGATGATGCTGGCGAGACCCCTGATGAAGATGGAGGCGCCGACCGTAATGATGACGAGCACGACGGGGGATGAGTGCCGGGCCGGGCGAATCGCGGCGCGATCGAGCACGAGACCGACGATGGTGGTGATGGCCACAGCCACCAGTGCGGCCAGCCAGAGCGGCAGTCCCCAGGCGGCCATCGCCGCGGCGGTGATCATCCCGCCGAGCATGACGAACTCGCCCTGCGCGAAGTTGATCACGCCGGTGGCGTTGTACACCAGCGAGAAGCCGAGGGCGATGAGCGCGTAGGTGCCGCCGGTGGTGAGCCCGGATAGGAAGAACTGCCAGACCTGCACGGCCGTCATCGGGGTCCGATCTCCATGTGCCACATGCAAGTGAACGAGCCGCGCTCACGGCGCAACATGAGCTCGGCCCGCACGCGGGACGGATGGGGCTGCGCAGGGCTATTCCCGGCGGCGGCCGACAATACCTGTCTCGGCGCAGCTTTTTGTTGGGAAAGGGGCGGGCGCGTCGGGAGTTCCCGTCGCGCCCGCTGAGCTGTGCGGTTCACTGTGCGGCTAACCCGTTGGTCCGCCGTCCTCGGCAGCCGCGCCATCCGCGGCACCCTCAAGCAACGTCCACTCGCCGTTCTTGATCGTGATCATCACGAAGGCGTCCGGGCTCAGGCCGTAGTGGCGTTCGGCGGAGAAGTTGAAGGTGCCGCCGATTCCGTGGAAGTCCGTGGTGTTCTCGATTGCATCGCGGATCTGCGCCGGCTCAGCCCCTCCGGTCTTGACCGCGTTGACCACGAGCATGATCGCATCCCAGGCATGGCCACCGAAGGTGTCAGCGGACTTGCCGTACTTCTCCTCGAACGCGGATGCGTACTGAAGCAGCAGCTCCTTCCGTGGGTCGTCGTCCGGAAGCTGATTGGCAACCAGCAGCTTGCCGGCCGGGAGGATGACGCCCTCGGCGCCCGCGCCCGCACCCTCGATGAAGCGCCGGTTCGCAACGCCGTGGCTCATGATCACGGGCATCCCAAGGTGCAGTTCGTTCGCCTGCTTGGCGGCCAGCGACGGCGATGGGCCGATGCCCCAGCAGACCATCGCGGCGGCGCCGCTGTTCTTGATCTTGGTGAGCTGCGCGGTCATGTCCTTATCGGTGTCGGAGAATTCCTCTTTGGCGACGATCTCGATCTTCGACGCGGGGGCCAGCTTCTCCATCTGCTTGAGGCCCTCGATGCCGAAGCCGTCGCTCGCGGTGATCGCGGCGACCTTGGCGATGCCGTTCGCGTTGCAGTATTCGAAGATCCTGGCCACAGCATCCTCATCACTCTGCGGCGTGTTGAAGACCCACTTCTTGACCGGGTCGGTGATGGCGCGCGCGGCGGCGCAGGAGATCAGAGGAATCTCGGACGTCTCGATCATCTCAATGATCGCCATCGTGGTGCCCGAGCGACTGGGACCAACGATCGCGACCACGTTCTCCTTCTCGATGAGCTCGCGAGTGACCGTCAGGCCCTCCACCTCGTCACCCTTGGTGTCGCGGATCAGGATCTCGATCGGACGACCGTCGATCCCACCCTCGGCATTGATCTGCTCCTGCAGCATCTCCGCCGTCTCGGCCTCGGGCTGTCCAAGTGCCGAGGCGGGGCCGCTCAGGTCGAAGATCCCGCCGATCTTGATCGGTTCGCCAGACGGCTGCTGGGTTGGCGGAGTGGGATCGATTCCGGGCTGATCCTCCGGCTCCTGTGTCGGGCAGCCTGCGAGTACGGCCACAGCGGCAAGCGCGGCGAACAGCAGTAACACCCGGTGCTTCAGCAGCGTGCGCATCGGTGCGCCTCCCTCTACGTCCGCGATGGCAGTGGCGTATTAGCGCGCAGTGTAGCAGTCTGCGGCATGTCATGCAAGGCATGAGGCGCGACGGCGTGGTCTCACGCAGATCAATCAAGCGCTCCGGCGTGCCGTCCGGCCCCTGGGTCACCTGCCGCATGGATGGTTCCGTCAGCCCCGATCGAGAGCATCACGGGCATGCCAATGAACCCTTCAGCAATCGTGACTGTGTGCCCGCGCGCGGCGAGCTCATCGCGCACTGCCTCAGGTATGCCCAGGTTCAGTTGCAGGGTCCCTGGCGCCTTGAAGGCGCGCGCGCGGTCGGGATCGGAGGAGAAGGAGTTCTCAAGGTGGTCTGTTGAGAAGCGCGGAGCAGTGACGGCCTCCGCCGGGCGCATGTCGAACTCAACGTGATTGAGCAGCGCATTGAGCGTGGTCTGATCCTGCACATCGCCGCCGGCGACGCTGATCGCCGCCACGGCACGACCCTCCCGCGTCACGAGCGTGGGCGTGAGGGTCACGCGCGGGCGCTTGCCGGGCTCGAGGCGGTTCGGGTGCGCGGGGTTGGTGTTCATGCAGCGGAGGCGGTTGCCCTGCACCACGCCGGTTCGATGGTCGGGCTGATTGCCGCAGAGGTTGCAGCTTGGGGTCGCCGCGACGACGTTCCCCCAGCGGTCGGCGACCACGCAGGTAGTGGTGTCCGAGATCGGGGTGGTGACCTCGTTCGCCTGTGTCACGTCGGGAGTGGTCAGCGGCTGCATGGCGTAGGGATCTCCCGGGCGGCGTTCGAGCGAGGCCCTCGCGTCATCGATCAGCGCGCGCCGCATCAGCGTGTAGTCATCCGTGAGCAGCCGTCCGAGCGGGACGCCTGCGAACTCCGGGTCAGCGTAGTAGAGATCGCGGTCCGCATACGCCAGTTTCATGGCCTCCGTGACAAGATGTACATGCTCCGGCGAGAGGTGTCCGAGGGCCCGCAGATCGTAGCCCTCGAGGAGACGGAGCGCCTGGCAGAGCACCGGGCCTTGCGTCCAGGGCCCGCACTTGTGCACCGACAGCCCTCGCCAGTCCACGCTCACGGGCGCCTCGAAGGTAGTCACGTGCGCCGCGAGATCCGTCTGGGTCAGCGGCGAGCCGACCTCCGCATACCAGGCGACGAGCTCCCGGGCGATCTCGCCGCGGTAGAAGAGGGTGCGCGCTGCCAGCAGCTTCTCCTCGCGCGACCCCGAGGCCGAGGCCTCAGCATCGACGAGCCTCCTGAGCGTCTCCGCAAGCCGCGGGTGCCACTCCAACTCGCCCTGCTCCAGCAGCCGCAGGGCCGGCGCGACCGCGCGCCCGAAGCTGACGGTGCCGTAGGCAGCGAGTGCGGTGAAGCACAGGTGCGGCGCGCCGGAGACGGGCATGGCGCGGTAGCTTCCCTGGTCGGGGATGCCGGTCTCGTAGTACCCGGCGATGGCGGCCGGGTCGAGCGGCGCTCGTCCAACGCCGCTCAGCACGCGGACGCGGCGCTCTGTCGCGTCGGAGAACATGAACGGAGCTTCGCCGCCGATCGCGAACAGGCCGTAGTCGGTCACCGCGAGGGCGAGGATGGTCGCCACCGCAGCGTCAACCGCGTTGGCGCCCTCCGCAAGCAGCTCCAGACCTGCGGCCACGGAGCCGGCACCGCCCGCCGCGACGGCGCCTCCACGCCCGGATGCGCACCATCCGATCTCGTCGGTCACGGTTGCTTCCTCCCGTCAGGGCGTGATCCGCCTGACCTCGACGACGAAGCCATCATCGCTCACGCTCACGTGCAGGTAGTGGTGAAAGCCGCCGTTGGCGGGTTCCGCGTAGGGCTTCGCGCCTCCTCCCCCGCTGATGAAGTAGTGGATGCCATCGCGCTCCTGGTGGTGGTAGAGGTGCTCATGGCCATGGAAGACCGCGTCCACGCCGCTGTCCACAAAGAGCTTGTGCAGCGCGTCGCGCTCCTTCGGGTGCTTGTCGAGGGAGTAGCCGATGTTGCCATCCACCGGGAAGAGCGGGCGGTGCATCGCCACGAAGGTGAAGCGGGCGCCCTTTGCGGCCTCAAGGTCCTGCTTGAGCCAGGCGAGCTGCGGGCCGGAGACACGGGCATCCGCGCCGATGGTCTCCGAGTCAAGGATGACGAAGTGGCAGCCTTCGTAGTTGAACGAGAGGTAGAGCTTCTGGAAGAACTCGCAGAAGATCTCGGCGTTGCGGTGTATGCCGCGGATGTCGTGGTTCCCGGGCGCGAGCGCCACGGGGATTGCCCGCTGCGCCTGGAGCGGCTGCATCGCCCGGAAGAAGCCCTGGTACTGCCTGCGCACGGTCGTCTGGTTGCTGGAGCCGTCGATGTAGTCGCCGAGGCCGATCACGAAGGGGATCTCAAGCCGCCCCACCTGCGTAGTGATCGCCTGCAGGACCGGGCTGAACTCCTGCCCGTAGGGTTGCGAGTCACCGAAGAGGACGAAGCTGAAGGGGCGGCACTCGGGCGAGGCGGGTTCCTGCGGAGCCGCATCGGCTGGCTGAGGGGTCTCCTCCTGCGCCTGCAGTGCAGGGGCCAGCAGGGCGATGAGCAGCGCAGCCATCGCTGTGCGGAGTGTCTTCATTGCAGTTCCTGCCCCGGAGGCTCGGCTCTTGTACGGTGGGTCCCCGCGGTCAGAACAGCTTCGCGACCTCGTCCTGGTCGTAGCGCGGCAGGTCGGTCCAGCCCGTCTCGTCGAGCATCATGATGCCCTGCTCGCGCGGGGCGACTTCGCCTACCTCGGCGCACTCGATCCCCTCAGCACGGATGGCCGCGGCGATTGCCTGCGCGTCCTCAGGCGCCACCGCGAGCAGCAGGGAGCCGGAGGCGATCAGCCCGAGCGGCTCGAGCCCGAGCGTGGCGCAGAATGCCTCGGTCTCCGGATAGACCGGAATCCCCCCGAGGCGAACAGCGACCCCGTTGCCGCTGGCGACCGCGAGCTCATGCAGGCCGGTGGCCACGCCACCCTCGGTCGGGTCGTGCATCGCATGCACCTCGCCCGCCGCGACCGCCGCCTGTGCCTCGCGGAGGACACTGATGCCGGGAGTGTGCAGGAAGCCCCTCGCTCGTTCGATGGACGCGGGCGCGATCCCTTCCGCGAGCAGACGCTCGCCTGCCTCCCGGGCGATGATCGAGGTGCCCTCGACCGCCACGCGCTTGGTGAGCAGGATGCGGTCTCCGACGCGCGCGCCCTCGCTGGTGATCAGCCCACCCTTTTGCACCTCGCCGAGCATGAAGCCGACGAGGATCGGGCGGTCGAGGCCGTAGGTGACCTCAGTGTGCCCGCCGACGAGGGCGATGCCCATCTTCCGGCAGGCGTCGTCTATCTGCGCGAGGATCGTGCCGACGAGCGCCTCATCGGACTGCTGCTCGGGGAGGAGGAGGGTCGCCAGGAACCACAGCGGGCAGCCGCCGGAGGTCGCGATGTCGTTGGCGTTGACCGCGACGGCGTAGTGTCCGATCTCATCGGTAACGAAGGTGATCGGGTCGGTCTTCGCAATGAGGTAGCGGTCTCCCCCGCCCCACTCCAGCACCGTCACGTCGCGGCCGACGCCCGGGCCGACGATCACGCGCGGGTCGGTGATCTGTATCCCGCCGAGCAGGCGCGCGAGGAGCTCCGGCTCGAGCTTCCCGATCGGCAGCCGGGGCTGCATCTACACCAACGCCTCCCCCGCGCAGAGCACGCGTACGAGGTCGGCGACCGAATCGAGGACAAGGTGTGCGCCGGCCTCAGCGAACTGCTCGGGCGTGGTCTTCGCGGTCAGCACACCGCAGGCCCAGGCTCCGGCGGCATGGCCGACCTCGATGTCGGTGATGTGATCACCGACCATCAGCGCCTCATGCGGCGCCACGCCCAGCACCTCCAGCGCCTCGTGCAGATGCGCGGGGTCGGGCTTGACGCGCTCTACGTCATCGCGGGTAAGCAGCACCTCGTGGTGCATCGGGTGGCGCTCGAAGACGGATGCGACGCCGGCGCGGCAGTTGCGGGTGATGATCCCGACGCGCCGCCCGCAGGCCGCCAGTTGCTCCAGGGCCTCCGGGATGCCGGGGTAGGGCGCGGCGACGGAGGTGAAGATCAGCTCGACGTTTCGCATCGCCTCGGCGGCCTCCTCACGGAAGCGCTCCTGGTCCGCCGGATCGGTGAGCAGCGAGACCGCGTCGTCCACGATCTCAAGGATGTAGCGCTTCTGGTTGAGGCGCTCGCTCAGCCCCCAGCGCTCCGCGACCTCCAACACGCGCTGGCGCATGAGTGCGAAGTCGATATCGGTGGCGGCGAGGGTGCCGTCGAAGTCGAAGATGACCGCGCGGATGGCGGCCGGATCGAACTGCTCGGTCTTCAGCATGGCAGTCTGCTCGCTCATGGCATCACATGATGAGTGGCGCATCCGACGTGTGCACCGGGTGCCGCGACGCCCCGCAGTGACGCGACCTGCGGGGCGTGTGGTCTTCTGGAGGACTCAGGGAGCGGGCGTCTCGGCTTGAGCGCCCTCCGGCCGCTCCATCTCCTTCTGCAGCTGCTGCAGGAGCCCGGTCTGCTCCTGGTTCTTCTCGAAGTAGGTGCTGATGTCACCCGAGGAGCGGGCGGCCTCAGCTTCAGCGTCAAGCTGCAGGATGCGCTCGATCGTCTGGCGCATGTTCGCCACGACTGCGGCGTCTATCTCGGACGCGGCCTCCGCGGCAGCCTCGACCACCTCCGTCGTGGCCTCGCCGCCCTCACCCTCAGCGGGCACACCGATCTCGCCGAACAGCTGGGCCAGAGCGGTCTCGAGGTTCGATCCCCAGACGATGTTGTCGCCGTAGGAGAGGATGACGCGGCGCAGCTCGGGCAGGCCGGTATCCTCCGCCTCGAGATAGAGCGGCTCCACGTAGAGCAGCGAGTCTTCGAGCGGGATGACGAGCAGGTTCCCGCGGATGACGTTGGAGCCGGCCTGGCTCCAGAGCGTGATCTGCGAGGAGATCTCGGCATCCTGGCTGATACGCGATTCGACCTGCCACGGTCCGTAGACGGTCGTGCGCGGGAAGGTGTAGACGAGCAGGTCGCCGTAGTTGGGCTCGTCACATCGGGCTGCCATCCAGGCGACCATGACGCGCTCCTCGCGGCCCGAGAGGACAAGTGGCATCATGAGCACGAACTCGGGCTCTTCCATGCCGGGAAGCTGCATGACGACGTAGTAGGCCTCGATCTGGCGGCGCCCGAAGGAGTAGATCTCCGGCGGGATGGCCCAGCGGTCCTCGCCCTGGTAGAAGACCTGCGGGTCCTTCATGTGGTAGCTGGCGAAGGCGCCGATCTGAAGCGCGAACATGAACTGCGGGTAGCGGATATGCGCGCGCACATCCTGCCGCATCTCATCGATCGGACGGAAGAGCGTCGGGAAGATCTTCTGATAGCACACGACCAGCGGGTCGGACGGGTCCACGATGTAGTACTCAGGGAGCCCCTCGTAGGCATCGCAGACGACTTTCACGGAGTTGCGGAAGTAGTTGCCGATCGGCGGGATGCGGCGCATTCCAAGCTGCTGCAGCGGATGGGAGTAGGGGAACTTGCCGGAGATCGTGTAGGCGTCGACGATCCACTTGAGGGTGCCGTCCTCGGCCACGACCAGGTACGGGTCGGGGTCATACTGCAGGAAGGGCACCATTCGTCCCATGCGCTCGGGCACCGTGCGGTTGAACTGGATGCGGCTCTCAGCGGTGGTGCGGTCGGTGAAGATGATGCTCAGGTCGCGGAAGCGCGCGGCGAATGCGAGCCTGCGGAAGAAGCTCGAGAGAGCAACGCCGCCGCGGCCATCGTAGTGCGTGGTGACATTATCGGTGGTGCCGTTGCCCTCACCCTCCTCGCCGCGGGAGTAATCCAGCTCCTCCTCAAGCGTGTTGACGATGACGAACTCCTGGCTACCGATGTCGCCGGGGACACCACCGATGCCCGCACTCGGCGCGTTCGGGCCCTGCCGGGGCTGCGTGCCGCCGCCGGGGCCGGGAGCAGGTTCGCCGGGCGCCTGCTCGCCCTCAGGCGTGCGCAGCGGCGTCTCCTGCGGGCTGGTGTACTCAATCAGACGCGGCCCGACGCTGGCTCCGTAGTAGATGCCAGGGCGCGTGACCTTAAGCCCCGGGCGGGAGACGGGCGGGAGGTCGCCGATCCAGTAGTTCGGCAGGCCCTCCTGGTTGATCTCGTTGACCGGAGACATCGCCACGCCATACCCGTGCGTGTACTTCAGGTGCCGGTTCGTCCACTGCCGGGCGCCCGGGATCTTGTTCGCATTGAGCTGGCGAGGCGCAAGCAGCACCTGGCGCACGCGTCCGTCAACCATGTAGCGGTCGTTGTCCACGTCCGGGAACTCGTAGTAGGCGCGGATGGCCTGCTCCTGGTTGTAGGTGCGCTGCAGCGGCCGATGGTCCCAGAGGCGGATGTTCTCGATGGAGTTCCAGTTCTCTTCGATCGAGGCCGCAGTCAGCCCGCCCCTGACGTCGAACGAGCGCGTGGTCACCTTGTGCGTGCCGTAGGCGAAGTTCGTTGCCTCGATGTTGTGCTCGATGTACGGGCGCTCCTTGTCAAGCTCGTTCGGGTCAACCACGAGCTTCTGCATCGCAAGCGGGTAGATGGTCCCGCCAAGCAGCGAGAGGAGGAAGAGGCCGCCGACGGCCCCTGCCGGGAGCTTGTAGTTGCGCGTCTTGATCGCGATGAGCGAGATGATGGCAGCCGCGAGGGCGGCGACCATCAGCAGGTAGAGCACCGGGAGTCGCGCGTTGATGTCAACCCAGCCGGGGCCACCGGTGAAGGCGCCGGACTTTGTGCTGAACATCATATTGTACTGGTCGAGGCGGTAGGCGTAGATCTTCACGATAAGCGCGGCCGCCAGCAACCCGAGCGCATGTGCTCGCGCTCGCGGGATCGCCTGCACCGTGTTCCCGACCAGGCGGATTGCCTCCTGGTAGAGGTGCACGAGGACGCTCACCACAAAGGTGATCACGAGTGTGTAGTAGAGTGAGCTCCAGACGTACTGGATGAAGCGGAACCTGAAGACGTAGTAGCTCGCGTCCTTGCCGAAGATCGGCTCTGTGCGGTCGAACGGGACTGCGTTGGCAAACTGCAGCCAGTCAATCCAGTGCGCGCTGGCCACAATCGCCGCCATGAGCGCGCCGACCGCGGCGAAGACGAGCAGCGCCTTGTCCGCGTACTGCTCGATCTGCTCGCGCTCAGCCTCAGGCAGCAGGCGCCGACCGATGAAGGTCACGTCGTCCGGCAGCGGCTTGCGCGCGAAGCGCAGGTTCGCGTAGAGGAAGGCGAAGAACACGGCGCCGATGATCAGGCCGAGGACGATCCGCGTCCAGAACATGGTGCCCCAGACGGCGGCCTGATCGAGTGAGTCGAACCACAGGTAGTCGGTGTATACCGTCAGGCCTTTCAGGATGAGAATGAAGGCCACGATGATGCCGACGAGGTACATCAACCAGCGATTGGATGTGGTCACCGGACGTCCTCCGATTCATATACAGCGGGCCGTCTTCCCCGGCTGGGGAAGTCCGCGGAATGTCTACACGATGGCCTGAAACTCCGCAGGGAATGCTCTCCCGGGGATGTCACAAGGTGTCTTCTTCATCTCCGAGGTCAATGGAGCCAAGGAGATCCTTGAACTTCTCCAACTCCTGCTCATCCTGCTCCACGGTCTCGTCAATGACCTGCGCGCGGGCGAGCACTTCCTCGGCAACAAAGATCGGCGCGTCGGTGCGCAGCGCCAGCGCGATGGCGTCCGATGGGCGGGCGTCAATCTCGAAGTCCTCATCATCGCGTATCAGGTGCAGGAGTGCGAAGAAGGTCTGGTCGGCAAGGCGAGTGATCTCCACGCGCGTAAGCTCGCACTCGGTTGCGCGGATCACGGACAGCAGCAGGTCGTGCGTCAGTGGGCGGCCGATGTCCTCGCCGCTGATGGCCATGGCGATTGACTGCGCCTCAAAAAGCCCGATCAGGATTGGCAGCAGCCTCCGCTCCTCCAGGTCGGCCAGAATCACCAGTGCCTGGCGATTCGGGTCAATTCCGACACGTTGGACGGTCATCCTGACCATTGATCTCACTGCCTCCTCCAGGACAACCCGCTCATCCGGCGCCTGAACCGCTCCTCCAGCCCCCATGCCCACCATCCGCGTAATCCCGCAGCACCGATGGGCGTGCTCTCCCACCGGCTGCCGCAAACTGCAGCCTATCACAGCCTGACGGTCCAAGTCAAACCCGGAGCCGACCCCGAATCACCCTCGTCGGTGCCGCCTGCGAGCGAGATACGCCGCCAGCGCGCGGCCAAGCGGGTGGTCCGTCACCATAAGCTCGTGGTCGATCCCCCGGCCCACGCAGCCGTCATGCAGGAGGTCCACGTGACGGCGGATCGCTTCCGAGTACTCCGCCCGCAGTTCATCGGCGTCCGTCACCATCCGCTCGCCCGTCTCCATGTCCTCGAGGATGCCCGGTCCGCTCAGCCCGAGCTCCACTTCCCCCCGGTGCAGCAGTTGCAGGACGATCAGGTCATGCCCTCGGCCGCGCAATAGACCGAGCGCTCTCAGGAGCGCCTCCGGATCCTCCAACAGGTCCGAGAGCAGGATCACCAGCCCTCTGCGTCGCAGCCCGGTACCCAGCGCCACCAGGCCCTCGGCGAGAGCCGCCTCCCCCAGCGGCTCGAGGCCCTCGAGGCGCTCGAAGATGTTCTGCAGGTGACCGCGACGGGTGAGCGGCGGGAGGCTCTCCGAGGGAGGAGCTCCGAGGATCGCCAGTCCCACCGCGTCGCGCTGCTTCCAGCCGAGATAGGCCAGTCCTGCCGCGAGGTAGCAGGCGCAGTCAAGCTTGCTCACCCCCTGCTCCGGCCACGCCATGGAGGCACTGGCATCGAGCGCCAGGGTGACGGTGAGGTTCGTCTCGGCTTCGAACTGCTTTACAAAGAAGCGGTCGGTGCGCCCGTAGAGACGCCAGTCGAGGTGCCGGAGTTCATCGCCGTGGGTGTATGCGCGATGGTCGGCGAACTCCACGGAGGCGCCGTGCCAGGGGCTGCGGTGGCGGCCGGAGTAGTAGCCCTCGACGAAGGTGCGGGCTCGCAGCTCCATCGAAGGCAGGGCTGCCAGCAGCTCGGCGTCCACGCGGCGTGCAGTGGAGCCTTCGGTCACGAGCCCTCCTCGTGGACATCGAGCGCGGCGAGGCGCGCGATCTTCTCCGCGAGGCTGGCGGGAGGCGTCTTCTCGGGGTGTCGCTCGTAGTAGTACTTCGCGGCTGCGGCAACGCCCTCTTCGCCGAGGACTGAGCAGTGCACCTTCACCGCGGGAAGGCCATCAAGCTCACTCACGACGTCAGTATTCCCGACCTTCAGGGCGTCCTCGAGGGTCTTGCCTTTGACCATCTCGGTCAGAATGGAGCTGACGGCGATGGCGGCCCCGCACCCAAATGTTTGGAAGTTGATGTCCTCGACGACATCGGTCTCCTCGTTGATGCGCATGGTGATCTTCATGATATCGCCACAGCGCGGGTTGCCGACCTCGCCGATGGCGTTGGCATCCTCAAGCACACCGACATTGCGCGGGTTCTCGAAGTGATCCATGACCTTCGCGGAATACTGCATCAAGGACTCATCTCACTTGATATCAGGATGTGCGACGTTCGGCGCTCTGCCCGAGCATTATACTTGAGGCGGCCGGAATGGACAAACCCGTTGCGGCCCTACTGCGGCAAAGCCACGGGCAGCAGCGATGGCCGCTCGGGCGGCGGCGCGTGCTTCAGAAGCTCCATCGTAGCCTCTTGCAGACCGTCATCGCTGATGGTGACGGCGGCCTCTGAGCGCGCGCGTCGAACCCACTCCTCGCGCGCAGCCGGCATCTTCATCCGCACGATCCGCGCCTGCACCTCCTCGCGGACCGCCTCCAGCGGGCGATGCCCCGCGCCCTCCCGCCCTTCGAGCTTCAGCAGCACCCAGCCATCGGGGACCTGGATGGGGGCGGAGAGCTCACCCTCCGACATCGCGAAAGCGGCATCGGTGATCGCGCGGGCGTAGTCATCGCGCTCGATCCAGCCCATATCGCCACCGTTCTCGCGGGTCGCCGGGTCGATGGACAGTGCCGTGGCGAGGCCGGCGAAGTCGGCTCCGGGCTCTTTGAGTGCGTCGGCGAGGCTGCGCGCGTCCTCCTCGCTGCCCAGGAGGATCATTCGCGCCTTCACCCGCTCACCGAGCGCGTAGTCCTCCTGGTGCTCCCGGTAGAAGTCGGCGACCTCCTGCTCCGGAACCTGTACCGTTGCGGTCACGAGCTTGTCAAGCAGCAGGTCAATGCGCAGGCTCTCGCGGTACTCCGCTTCGCTGATGCCGCGCTGCTCGAGGATGGCGCGCGTGTCAGTCTCTGAGCCCGCCTCGGCGACGGCGCGCTGCCAGCGAAGCTGCATCTCTTCGTCGGAGACCTCGATGCCGGCCTCCCGCGCCGCAAGCTCGATGAGCTCCGCGTCGATCATATCCACGAGCGTGGGTCCGCCGCGGCGCTTACGGAGCTCATCGAGCAACTGCCCGGCGGTGATGGTCTGCCCGTTGACGCGCGCGACGACCTTGCCGCGCTCGGTGGGGGTGCAGGAGGTGACGGCGGGCAGCGCGAGAACGATCACGAGCGCCGAGATGATGGTGCTGAAACCCGAGAGGACGCGGCGTGGCAACATTTCGGTCCGAACGCCCCTTTGTGGCGGATTACTGTGCGGTGATGGAAACGAGTCTCCCGTCCTGCTCATAGAACCAGGCGCTGCCCCCGCCGTGCTCCACCCACTCGAGCAGGCGCTCCAGGAGTTCAAACCCCCAGAAGTACCCGGGGAGTTCCTCAACATACTCAATGATGGCCGACCTCACCCCCCGGCCCCCTCTCCGTTCCGGATGAGGGGAGGACGACGGCGGACCGGCACAGCCCAGTTGGGCAGGCGGACCCCACCCTCGCGCCGAGAGAAGGAGGGGCCGCACGAGCCCTGCGAGCGCAGCGAGAAGGGCGAGGTCGGCCCGTTTCGTTTGGCGCAGCCGAGCCGCGACGCGGAGGGCCGACCTCGCGTCAGCCGCTAACGCGACTGACGCTCGTGCGGCCCCTCCTGGCTTACCGCGGTTGTCCGTCCCGCCTACACCCGCACAGGCTCTGTGACCTCGGTGTCGTCGTGCTGGTAAGCCGGCGAGCACGTGCACAGAATCACCAGCGGCTCGGGGCCGATGGCGGTGACCCGGTGCTCAGCGCCCGGCGGGATCAGCCGCGCATCCCCCGGCCCGACGCGCTCGATCGCACCACCGATCTCCAGCGCGCCCTCTCCGCTGAGGACGAAGTATATCTCCTCCGCCTCGTGGTGTCGATGACGAAGGGTGGCCGCGCCCGGTTCGACCGTAGCCTGCGCGAGGCTCAGGTTCCGCGATCCACCAAGCTCCGGGCGGATGAGCTCGCGGATCCGGGAGCCGTCGAGAGTCGTGTACTCCATCTGGTCGCGCATGTTCAACCTCCGGCCGCTCAGCCCACCCACACCGGCGACGTCCACGCCATCTGGCCGTTCGCCTGCGTGACGCGCACGTAGTAGTAATCGATGCCCTCGCCGGAGCCCTCGTCCTCGATCTGCAGGGAGGCCTTGTAGCTCTCCGGGAGGACGAGGCGCTCGATCTGCACGTTCTCGGTCGTGAACTCGCCGGTGAACTCCGTCTCCGAGTGCGCCGCAAGTTCGCCAAGTGTGCGCTCGATGACGACCCGCGCGGGTCGAGTGACATCAAGCCGCACGCGGGCGGCCTCGGGGCCCTCGATCTCGAAGTACATGCGCTTCGACGGGTCCTCCGCGAAGGCGCCCTGGCGCGCGGTGAACGACTGCCAGCGGCAGCCGGTGTCGCCGCGCTCGAGGATGCGATCCCGGCGATGCTCCTCGTACGGAGCCGCCTGCCATGCGGGCACGACCTCGCGCAGCGTGGCGCCCTCGAGGTAGAGCGCGATCTCCCAGTCGCAGGTGCGGGGCATCGCGAGCGTCGCCCACGGCCCCCAGCCGTAGCGCACATGGCAGCGGGCCACGCCCGGCCACGGGTCGAGTGCGGGCTTCTGCCTGCCGAAGGCGCGGGCGATCGGCTCTCCGTTGCGAATCAGCTCAACCAGCGTCAGCTCATCCCAGCCGCGCACCGAGACCTCGATCTCGCGGGCGCTGTTGGCGGGTAGCTCGCTGCCCATCGGCTGCCCGTTGACGGTGAACTCGATCTCGATGCGATCGCCGGAGACCGCATAGCAGCGGCGGCTCCTCAGCGCATCGAACACGGCCTCGCGGGTGAGTTCCGGCGCGATGACCGCCGCGATGCCCTCGCCCCACGCGCCTGGGTAGCCGAGGTGATCGTCGGTGGAGCCGACCGCGCCGAGGCGCATTCCCTGATCGAGCGCCCACTGCCAGGTGCTGGAGGTGGCGCGGCCACCCATGGAGTGGCGGATGTAGTCGTGCAGGCCGCGGTCCCGCTCGGCGCCACCGTGCTCTGAGATGATCTCGGCGATCGGCGACAGCTCCGGGTCCACGTGCTCCCAGAGCTGCCCGCGCCACAGACGCGGGTAGCCCGGGTGATGCGGGACGAGCAGCGCCCCTGCGTCGCGCGCGTACGCCTTCAGGCCGTCGAGTGTGGCGAAGTAGCGAAGCTCGCCCGTTTCGTCGGGGAAGACGATGTGGTAGTCGCCCCATGTGCTCGAGTGGGACTCCCAGCCGAGGAGGGTCACGAACTCGCCCGGACTGTGGAACGAGCGGGCGAGCCGCTTGACCTCCGGCCATCCCTCGCGCATGGACTTGAAGCCGCGCACCCAGTGCATGTGCGCGTTCTGGGGCATGATCGGCATGTCCGGCCACTGCGAGTGCCCGGTGTGGGCGAAGAAGTCGAGGTGCTCGCGCGCGATCTCGAACGCACGCTGCGTGCTCCCCTTCGCGTAGCCACAGGCGTTGTGGTTGTGGATGTCGCCCCAGTAGATGGGCATGGCGGGACCTCCCAATGAATTCGGTGGAGGGGCCGCACGAGTGGCAGTCGCGCCAGCGGCTGCCAGGAGGTCGGCCCATGTTAGTGCGGGCGAACGACCGAAGGGGCCGACCTCCCCAACCGCCTCGCTGCGCTCGGCAGTCGGCTCGTGCGGCCCCTCCGGCGCAAACTGCCGTCAGACTACCCCACGTTCAGGTTCGCGATGTAGGCCTCCAGTTCAGTCTGGATACCGTTGCGCCGCGTGGTGAGGTCGTCGATCTCCTTGCGCACGCGGTCGAACTCGTCCTCCTGCTCCGTGAGCTTCTGCACGTAGCGGGTGTAGAGCTCGTTCTCGTGGTCGAGCTGCTCCATGTTCTGCCGGATGCGGTCCTGCTCCTCCCCGATCTGCGTGAGGCGCGCCTGCCGCACCTCGATCTCGCGATCGATCCCGGCGATCTGCTGCTTCATCTCGATGATGCGCTGCAGCGCCGCCTTCACGTCCGCCGGCAGCTCCCGCCACTGCAAGTAGTAGGCGACGCGCTCGAGGCTCTCGGAAGTCAGCGCCACACGCTCGGTCAGCGGCTGCTGCATCTTCACGGTGAGCTTCTCGGTCGCGTTCGGGGCGACCTCGACCTCGATGCGGTAGAGGTCGCGCGTGGTCTCCGCGGGCTCGGCAGGCTCCACGAGCTCCCAGTCGGGCCGGCGCGGGTGCTCGATCAGCACCGTGCGCGCCACCTCGGCGTTGTTGCGGATCGTGTACTCCATCTCCATCGTCTGCGTGGTCTGCGCGATCAGCACGCCGTTGACGATCTTGACCGACTGGCGGATCTGGTCGCCACCCTTGCTCTCGGGCGAGACCTCCACGGCGGTGTCCATCGCGTAGCTGATCAGCCGCTCATCGCCGGGCCCGAGATCGCTGACGAGGGCATCACCGGCGTAGGCGCCGCCATCGAAGACGGTGATCGCGCCGCCCATCAGCGAGAGGCCTGTTGAGTTCTTGAGCCGCAGCCCGTGCATCGGGTACTTCGGGTTCGCCGACTGCGAGTAGATCGAGATCTTCTCGGTCTCGACCGCCTGGTTGACGATCGGGATCATCGCCGAGCCCTGGCGGCTGATGGTGATCGGCTGGTTGATCGCGTAGTGGAACATCTCGCCGACCTCTTCGCCGGCCGCAGCGGCCGCGATCCCGGCGCCCGCAAGGCCATCGGCCATCATCCCGCCGCCGAAGCCGCCCGCGGCCATGCCCGGGACGCCCATCATCATCGGCTCGGCAGCAGGCGAGGGCGCGGGCATGGCCAGGCGCCTGGCCATGCGCTCCTCGCCGACCGTCATCGCATCGGCAGCCTCTGCCTCCGCGGGCATTCCGAGATCGCCCTCGTAGAGCCGCGGCCGCGCCGCCACCTGCGTCTGGACCGGCACATCGGGCCGATCCACGTAGATCGGCTGGTAGAGGTCCTGCGTGAAGCTCACGGGGCGGCCGGAGACCAGCGAGAGGTTCACGGCCTCCCAGTCGGTGTCGGTCGTGTTCTCGACGATCGCCCAGCCCTGCAGGAAGCTCTCGCCCTCATCCGCGACGAGGCGGTAGGTCGTCTTCCACACGGGCGTCTCGAGCAGATAGCCCACTGAGACCTGGCGCGCGCCGGTGCCGGTGAAGTGAAGCTCTACGCCGCGCTTGGAGACATCGCGATTGGCTGCAATCGCCGCCAGCGCCTTGCCCAGGTCGCTCGAAAGCTCCGGATCGAGCAGTTGCACGTCCTGGATATGCCAGATCGGCACCTGCCGCAGGCCCTCGGCGGTGACGACATTCACGACCTCGAACTCGACCACGTTGTCATCAACTGACTTGCTCTGCCACTCCGTGCCGAGGATCGTGCCGCGCACCTCCCCCGCGCTGGTGGTGGTGATGGCGACCTCGGCGCCGCGCAGGCGCGAGAGCAGCGCGCCCAGGGCGGGCTCATCCGCGATGTCCACCGCGAAGGAACGCAGCGTGCGGTCGAGAGGGTCGCGCGGGGCGTAGGTCACCGGGCCGATGGTGCCGCCGGAGAGGTCCTGGAGCACCATGGACTTGAGGATATCGTTGATCTGCTCCGCGCGGAAGGACAGCGCGATGGTCTCGTCATCATGGACCAGGCCCTGGTGCTGGAAGAAGCCGACGCCGCTCGAGTAGAGCACGACGTGGCTGAGTGGCAGGTCGGCAGCGCTTGCAGAGCCCGCGGCCGTCGCCATCATGACCACACCTATCGCCAGCAGTGGGATGAGCCTCATCTTCGAATCCTCCTCGTCAGTAGGGGGCCCCGTTAACATAGCGCCCGGAGGGCCTCTCCTTTGCAGTGTTTTTTTCGCGACGGGCGAACTCTCTTGGGAGCGCCACGAGAAAGACACATGAAGAACAACCTGTCCTCGCGACGCGGGAACATCGTTGCAGGATTGGGCGAGCAAGGAAGCTCGCCCCTCCTGGACGACGCGGGCGAGCACGTGGGTGACGTACCCCTTTGACAGGCGAGGACGCCTGCCCTACACCCGCTTCACCGCAGCCAGCACGTTCGCGGCGCTGGCGACGTAGAGCTTGCCGTCCGCCTCGGTGTCATTGATCCACTCGGGGGCATCTTCCTCCTCAAGCAGATCAACGGCCTCGTCAATGAGCGTGAGCGCGGTTGCGTGGTCGTAGCGGTCGAGCACCATCGCTGCCCAGCCGGTCGCGACGGGCCAGTAGCCGCCGTTCTGGTAGGTGCCGCGCGTATACTCCGCGAGCATCCGCTGCCAGAAACGCGGCTGCGGGATGTGCCGGACACAACCGCGGAGGAAGCAATCACCGTACCGGTCGAAGAGATACTCCCCTACGCGCACTGTCTCCTTCTTCGAGAGAGCGCGCACCACGCCCGCGTAGGCGCTGCCCCAGAGGTCGGTCTGATCGCAGTCACCTGTCGCCGCGTCCATCATGCCGTCGCGGGGGCGGTAGAACTCCTTCAGCGCGTGCGAGGTGTGCTCCGCGGCCTCGAACCAGATGTGGGCGCCCTCGTGATCCTCGCTGCGCTGGCCGAGCTTGGCGAGGACCATGCAGGCCTCCCAGTAGAGCAGCGAGGAGAAGAGGACCTTGCCCGTCTTCCCGACGGTGTCGGTGAAGCCGTAGGCGGAGTGCGGGTTGGCGGGGTCAACGAAGACCAGCCCGTCCTCTGAAAGCGGCACGGTCTCCATCCCGTCCATGAGCGCGTTGCGGTGGCGCTCGTAGAGGGTGAAATCGCCCGTGACGTCGCAGTAGGCATCCACGAGCTTCACCGCGAACTGCGCGTTATCGGTGGGCGGCCGCGTCCCGGCGACGAGGTAGACCGGGCGGCCGTCGGTGTAGACGCAGTTGGCCATCAGACCATCCTCGCGCTGCCCGGCGATCAGGAAGTCGATCGCGGCCGCGATCTCCTCGGGGGGAATGAGATGCCCGGCGCCCTCCACTGCGTAGCAGAAGTCGCGGAAGTAGATGCGCCCGGGGTACTTCCCGGCCCCATCGGGCTGGAAGATCCACGTTCCGTCATCGGCCTTGATGCGGGCGGCGTCGAGACAGCGCTTCGCGACTGCCTCGATGCGATCCACCTGCTCGGCCGGAGCTTCCATCGGTCGGAGGAAGTGCTTCATGGGTGTGCGTTCAGGCCTCCAGTGCGACAAGAGCCCCCCGTCGGCGTGCGTGACGGAACAGGAGGCTGTTGAGTTCCATCTTGTTCTAGTCGGACTTCGGGCGCACGACGAAGCTGCAGCGGGCCTCGTCGCACCCGCTCAGATCGGCGACGCACTCATACCCGAGCGGCTCGAGCACGCGCCGGTAGAGCACGTCACAGTGGCCGCAGTAGTCGTGGTACGGCTCCACGTGCTCGAGGCTCATCAGCAGGCCCTTCGAGGGGCAGTGGTGCATGACGATGCTGAACTCCCCTGCCTCCTCGTCGAGCGTCATCGTGAAGTCCGCGGCCTCTTCGTTGAGCGTGTGCGACCAGTAGAGCCAGCAGCCGCGCAGGCCGTGCTCGACCACGAGATCGTGCATGTTCTGCAGGAAGTTGTCGGACAGGTACTCCCAGAAGCGCATGACCTCATCCGGCCCGCCGCGCTCCTCAAGATAGCGGAAAAGCTCGGAGTATGCCGGGATGAACTCGGTGCAGGAGATCACCTGGCCGCCTCCTTAGCGCGGAAGAACCGCCCGCGGCTCGCGCCGGTCTCGTCGCAGTACTCCAGCAGTTCGTAGCGCCACGGGCTGCCCTCGCAGATCGCCTCGTTGGTGCAGCGAATAGTCTCGCGCCACAGCGGCGACACACGGTAGCCCTGGGCGCGCATGTGCGTGACGGCCGGGCAGGCGGTTACCTGCACGAGCAGCTCATCCTCGCGCAGGTCGAGGCGCACTTCGCCGCCCTCGGCGGCACAGACCCGCCGAAGGCGATCGGCGATGGCCGGGAGGCCTCGTCCCGCAAGCTCCTCGCGCAGCGGAGCGTAGTAGGCGCGTGCGAAGCGATGCAGGTACTCCCGCACCGCTTCTTCGCCGAAGCGCTCCTCGAGGTAGATCAGCGCGTTGGAGAGCGCGCCGTGGAAGTCCCTGTGCAGGTACTCGTTATCAGAGGCCATTCGCTCCATGACTTCTCGGGGCATCAGGCAGCCACTCCACTCAGATGGCCGGATAGTCTATCTCGTCCATCGAGGTCATCGCGTAGGAATCGGTGCTGTCATCCCACTGCAGCGTCACGACGTAGACGTACTCGGAGTCCGGCGGGCCGAGTGAGACCGTTACGCGATGCCAGTCCTCGCTGTGGCTGTCCACTCGCGCGACCCAGTCCGGCTGCTCGATGTAGCCGCGGGCGGCCTGCTTCGCGGCTTCCTCACCGGGCGAGGAGCTCTCCGGCGCCTGCCTCTGCGCGCCATCAAATCCGATAGGGCCTTCATCAAGCATTTTGTAGCCGCCGGCCTCGGCATCCCACTGCAGCTCAACCCAGGTTGTCATCTCCTCCGACCCTGGTGGCGCCATCAGCAGCCTGACCCGGCTCCAGTCCTCGCTGTTGTCATCGAGGCTGACGGTCCAGTCGGGGCGCTGGGATCCGGCCCAGGCCAGTGCGGCCTCCGAGCCGGGGCCAAAGAGACCGGTCGCCGGGCCGGGCTCCTCGATCTCATTGACGGGGGTCGGCCCCTTCTCGCCGCCGAAGATGGACCATGTGAAGCCGCCGATGACGCCGAGCATGACCAGGGCGACGAGCAGGCAGCCGCAGCCCACCAGGCCGATGACCAGGCACATGGAGCGTGACGAGCGCGCGGAGCCGCGGAGATCATCCGAAGCCGTCGCCAGGTAGCTCGCTGCCTGCGGTGAGGCGGGCGCGGTGTGCAGGTCCATCGTGTCTGGCTGCTCGCGCCCGACCTCGGGCACATTGTCTCCACCATCAACCATCGCACAGCCCCCTGTCGCGTACGCGGGCTCACCCCGCAGGTGTCTTCTACACGCAGGGGCGGTTCACCTGTATACGGCGGTGGCACGACAGGGGGCGGCCACGGAGCTTCCTCAGGATGCCCGCTCCCGCGGCGGGGCATCCGGCTTCCGCCGGCAGGCGGGGCGCCAGGAGGTGGTGCGTGCGCCACCCGGATGATGCGCGCCAATATCAGCGCGGGCCAGCCGCTCTACACGACCACTCCTGAGTTGACCAGCCAGGGCCGACGCTCTACGTCCACCGCCAGACGAGCAAGCCGTGCGCGCCGCTGCCGGCTGGGGGCCGGTGCGAGGGGCTCATCGAGCAGTTCCGGCAGAGCCAGCATGCGGCTCTCGATCGCGTCGAGCACGCGCCCCTCGATGGCGGGCAGCCACTCCGCGTTCGTGGCGGGCAGGTCCACGCGCTGGAAGCCTCTCCCCCACCAGCGCCTGGAGATCACGCGCCCATGCGGCGACCGTGTTGCCCTCGGCCATGCCTATCCACCCGCGAGCGAGGTCGCGTCACAGGAGTAGCTGCCGGTGACGGCGCCCGCGGCGTCGCGGCGGATGATCGCCACCTCAGCGCGCGTGGATGCGTCTCGGGCCCGGACCTCCCCGGCATCGCCAAGCCGCCAGAGCACCAGCGCGCTCTCATCGGGCCAGGTGAGGCGCACCGCCGCACCGCCCTCGGCCTCAACGACCTCGGCTCGCGGGATACGATCGCTCTCGCCACTGCGATAGGCCGCAAGAACAGCGAGGAAGATCGCGCTGGCGGCGGGCTCCGTGGTCTCGGCAGTGAAGTGGAACTGGTCGGGCGCCTCGCGCTCAGGCGCGACCGGGAAGCCGCTGACCTGCGTGAGCCGCAGGCCCTGTGGCTGGAGGAACTGCGCGTGAAGGCGCGCATCGCCGGAGGAGACCGTGACGGTCTGCGCGCCCTCATCAAGCGCCATCTCGTTGCGCGCGTGCAGCAGCCACTGGTAGGTCGCGGGCGCGGCGGCCTCGAGTTCATCGCAGATTACGAAGATATCTGGCCGGATGAAGAGCACCCGGCGCAGGAAGCGCTTCAGCCGGCCACCGTAGGCCTCAGTGGCGTCACCGGAGGTGTATGCGTACTCCTCCTGCGTGTCGAACTGGACGATCCGCCCGCGGGAGGACGGGCTGCGCTTCACCTGTCCCTCGCCGTTGACGAGGATCGAGTTGTGCGCCTTCGTGTCCCAGGTCCACTGCGAGTGGTGCGGCGACCCATAGAGCTGGTAGTAGCCGGAACTGATCGCCAGCGCCTCGCCGAAGGCGCCGATCGCGATGGCGTTCTGCGAGGCGTGTGAGTGGCTGACCGCGCCGTAGGGGCTCGATCGCATCAGCAGATACACGTCGCTGGCCGGGTCGGCGAGGTCCGAGTGCATGGTGGCCAGGCCGATGTCGGGGAAGACGCGGCCCTGCGGGATGTCGCTCGGCGGGGTGGCGACGAGGTCGGGATCGTAGTAACCGAACTCCCCGGCCTGGGAGCCGTGGTCGGCGCCAAGCTGCTCGGCGTACCAGCGCCAGTAGCCGTTCTGGTAGAGCGTCGCCCAGCGGTAGAGGATGCTGCCATCGCCGCGCGTGGTCGAGCCCTCATGGCCATCGCCGAAGGGGCGCATCTTCGCGCCGACCGGCACCGCGTAGAGGCCGAACCAGCCGTTGTTCGCGCAGAATGGCTTGTTCTTGAACGGGACGCCGATGCTGTCGAGCAGCAGCAGGGGCGGCTGGAGCATCCCGATGTAGGCGTTCCAGTAGCCCGGGCCCTCCGCCCAGCCGCCATCGGGGTTGCCCCACGCCGGGTAGACCGACCAGAGCAGCCGGAGTGTGTAGTCGAGCCAGTCCTTCGCCTCGGGCACCTCATGGGCGAGGATGATCGAGCCCTCGATGATGAAGCCGATCATCCGGCCGGGGTGGGAGGAGTAGGGGCGGCTCTCGAAGGGCATCCGCCGGTGCAGCTCGTTGATCTGCTGCATCCGCCGCGCGAGGACGGTGCGGCAGGTCTCGCGCTCCCCATCGCTCAGAAGCTCGTAGATCCAGTCGTAGGTGCGCGGGCCGCGCATGGCGATGTCCATCGCGGCCTCGTCGTTGCTCCAGACGCTCGTGGGGCCGTCGGGCCCCCACGACATGAGGTGCATCAGCCGCCGCTTCGCCTCCGCGCCGAACCGCTCATCGCCGGTGAGCACCCATGCGTTCGCGCAGACCTCCATCTGCGCGGTGAACGGCCGCATGGTGTCGAAGCTCTCCTTGTAGGCGCGGGCGTGCTGGAGGCCGTCGCTCGGGAGGTAGTCCGGCTCCGGGTAGAGGTCGCCGCCGAGGTAGCGCTCCGCCGCGGCGAGCACATCGGCGGCGATACGCCCATACTCCTTCTCCTCGCTCACCTTGCGCCGAAGTTCCGCGAGTTCATCAAGCCTATAGTAGGCCCGCGGGTGGACCTTCGGGATCGCGCGCATGACGTCGTCCATGCGAGGCAGCGGGAACTCAACCGCGTCTTCGGGCACAGTGAACTGCCGGGTGCGGCTGAAGATCGTGCCCTGGTCGGTGGTGAAGCCGAACCGCCACGCCCAAACGCCCGGCGCAATCGTGGTGTGCGGGGTGTAGACCGTGGAGGGCCAGTCGGTCACGGTAACTGCGTCGGGCCCATTGAACTCGCCATTCGGCGCGTACTGGAGCACCCACTTATCGTGGAAGTCCACCGGGAGCCAGACGAACGCCGGCGGGTTGGTGGGGCTTACTGAGTCCGCCGCGGGCGAGTAGTTGACTTCGCCCTCCGCGGGCTCGCGGTCGAGACGCCGCGCCGCCATCCTCGCGACCTCCTGAGAGGTGGCCTCGCGGATCTCCACGCGATCCCACCAGACGGTGCCGATGCCGAAGAAGTTGAACAACTCCGGCGCCACCGCCTCGGCCTCAGGTGGGGCCACGAAGACTTCCTCGAAGCTCGCCCAGTCCTCCGATGCCTCGAGTGGCAGGCGCACGTCGCTCACGAAGTCCCAGCCAGCTTCGCCGCGGAGCCATGTGAGCCGAAGCATGGCGCCGCTGCCGATGACGCCTTCGGTGCGGTAGACGCCGCTCACATGCAGGGCCGTCATGCCACGAAGCTGCAGGCGCTGCTGCCACGCCCCGCGCTGCTCGGCGGACTCAACGACGATCCCGACAGCACCTGAGCCGTCCTGGCCGCCCCGGGGCGCGTAGACGGGCTTTCCGCCGGTGCCGAAATCAACGAACTTCCACTCCGCGGGAGCGTCCCCGTTCGCGTTGGGGAGGAATGTGGTATTGGTCAGGCCAGTCTCCTGAGCAAGCGCACAGGACGCGACGCTACTGATGAGCACAAGCGGCAGCAGCCGGTAGCGCAGCATGGTCGGCACCTCGCTTCGACGAGGGTCATCGGGCGATCCGCAGCACCCGCCAGCCGGCGGGGGGGATCGTGAGGCGGCCGATCTCATCCACCTCGCCCAGATCCCGTCCGCTGAGCATGTCCGTGGCGCGCCCCTCCCCCTCAATCGCCACCTCACAGATATCCTCAAGCTCCCAACTTGCCACCATCAGCAGCAGATCGCCGCCCTCAAGCTCGTAGACGCGTCCCACCGCGCGCTCCGAGTACACCTGCACCGGTGCGTCGATCAGAGGGAGCAACTGCTGGCCGAGCGTCGTGCGGAACTCCCGCCACTGCTCGTCGGCGTAGCGCTGCTGTCGGTAGCCCTGGCGCGCCCGGTTGTGCCAGATCAGCGGGTCGCAGCCGCTCGCGATCATCCCGCGGACCGGCAGGCAGTCGCCGGCTGAGTAGACCCGCAGCCCTCGGTGCGCGATGGCGTCCTCGATAACCTCAAGCACCTCTTCGGGCAGCCATCGCACCGCAGGCAGGACGAGGCCCTTGAGCCCGCGGAGTCGCGCCGGAGTGATCTCGTCCTCCATCACCGCCTGGAAGGGCAGGTTGCAGCGCTCCATCGCGTACGCCAGGCCCTCCCACGCATGGAGATGCACCCATCGCTCCGATGTCTCCTGCTTCCACGGCTGCTCCATCGTCTCGGTGGTGGTGGAGTAGAGCAGCCCGATAGTGGCCGGAACCGGTTTCCTGCGGGTCAGCGCGTCCTCGATGCGGACGATGTCGCGATAGACCTCAGCCAGCGAGTCAAGCGCCTCCGGGTAGGAGGGCAACGTGGCGGCGGAGGCCCAGTAGCAGATGCTGTTCGCGCCTTCGGTGAGCGTCACCCGGGCCATCCGCTCGATCTCGGCAGGGCTCATGTACTGGATGCGTGTGTAGACGGAGGCATAGGGGCCCTCGCAGTCAATCAGCATCTTGGGCGACTGCGCGGTGATGTGCGCGCCGGTCGCCCAGGGCTGCAGGCCGCTCTCATTTGCCTCAGGCACGCGCGATAGCGGGAAGCTCTGGAAGATCCCCCAGTGGCGCGGCTGGATGCGCTCGATCCGCTGGAGCAGGCCGCTGTTTCCGAGCACGCTCTCCTCCCGCGCGACACGCACGTTCAGGAAGCGCCCGTAGAAGTACGAGTCGGACGGGATCGTCAGCATCAGCAGGTCATCGGAGACCGATCTCACCGCCTCCGACTGCGCCCGAAGGTAGATCTGCCAGCTCTCCTGCTGGAACTTCTCCCAGAGCAGGATCGGGTCGTCGGCGCGCAGGTGGCGGATGGGCTTTCGCGGCTCGAAGGCGGGTGGCGGCACACCCTGCGCGGCATCGAACTGCTGGAGGCACTCCGGGCAGTAGCAGCAGTCTACGCGGACGTGTGTGCCGTCATCGAAGACGAAGCCGCCGAAGGCCGGGTAGGCGGAGAAGGCCTGCGCGATGCTCGCGATCCGCTCGCGCATGGCATCGAGGAAGCCCTCGCGGCGCAGGCAAGCCATCGGGTGCTCGCGGCCGAAGAAGTCTACGGCGCGGTGCTCCTGCGCGGGGTTCACGTAGAAGTTGCCCATCAGCAGCACGTGCGTGCCGCTGCCCTCGTAGAGAGAGAGGACTCGCTCCCAGCGCTCACGCTGGGATGCCGCAATCACCGGCCGCCCGTCCGGCCCTGGCTCGATTGCCGGGGCCGCCGCGTAGAGGTAGTCAACGCCCGCCCGCTCCAGGAGCGCCGGAGCGATCGGGTTGTCGAGGTCGAGCAGCGTGACCGCGTGATAGCCATCGCTTCGCACGATCGTGTCGCCCTCCAGGGCCGGAGTGCCGAGGATGCTCAGGACAATGACAGCCAGCGGAAGTCGGAACAGCCAGGTACGCACGTGAACGCCACCCCTCAACCGGCGGTCGGTGGGCAGTGGAGCCTAGTTCCTCTACTCGGACCCGCCACCTCCACGAAAGGAAGTTCACCTGCGCGCCGATCAGCCGGCGACCTCTCCGTAGGTCGTGATCCGCGGCACCGTGATCCCATTCTGTTGCGTGCCTACCGAGACGCGGCCGGAATCGAGCGGCTCCGGATCGGTGTAGCTCATCACCTCGCGGTCCCAGAGGCGCACGCTGATCGTCGGGCCAGTCTTCACGAGCGTCACGAGCAGCCAGTTGTTATGCAGCTCCCCCGTGGGAATGCGCCACGTGGTATTCGTGACCACCGGCTCGCCATTGCGCAGGATCGCGGACCAGGTGTTGTTCTTCGCGCCAAGCACCACGTGGTAGCCGTTGCCCTCGTTGTCCTCGCAGACGCCGAAGTGCAGGTCGCGCAGCTCCTCGTAGAACTCCTTCGGGTTGCTGGGCTTGGGCATCATCTTCGTGCCAACGTAGATGTCCGCCCGCTGGTCGCCGGTGAAAACCGTCCGGCTGCGCGTCAGCGCCGGTCCGTCCTGGTTCCAGCCCGCGAGCCAGGTCCAACCCGGTGAGCAGGACCAGCGGTTGGAGATCTCCCACGTGCCGCTCTCCACGCGCCAGTCGGCGGGGGCGTCGCGGAAGGTCCAGGTGCGCACCGCGGAGGTGACGACCTCGGCATCGGCCGGGTCAATCTGCGCGCTGTCGCGGCGGAAGCCGACGCGGCGCATCGCCTCAAGCGGCTGCTCATCGGCGAAACTCAGCGCCACGCGGCCATCCACGCGGCCGACGATCAGGCTCCCCACGCGCTGCAGGCTCAGGGCCCAGCCACCGACGCCGTGCGACCTCGCCTCGCCCGAAGCGACCTCCTCACCCGCGCGGCTGAGCGACAGCCCGACCGCACCGCCGGGGGCCTGCTTCGCCCGGAGGGCATAGCCCGAGTCGACGCTGCTGCCATCGCCGATCATCAGCGTGCCCGCCGTCTCTCCCGAGCCGTTGCCGTGGACGCCGAGGCGAACCTCCACGTCATCCACGAAGAGACCGCGGTGCCACCAGCGGTCGAGATCGTCCGCGACCGGCTCCCAGCCGCTGCCCGCGCCCGCCCAGGTGTGCAGGTCTATGATCCCCGCGTAGGGCGGCGTCTCAGGATCGGTGGCGAAGTAGTCGTGATCGGCGGGCCAGCAGGTGACATCTCGGAAGCGCGCGCGGCCGCCGTCGCAGATCAGCCCAAAGCCGCCATCGGCGAAGGCGTCGTCGGCCACGTCGATGACCTGCTGACCGTTGGCCGCCACACGGACCCGCCTGCCACGCATGTCCACCGCGAGGTCATACCAGCGGCCTGCGCCGCCCCCGAGCGGCGCGCTTGCGAGCACGGTCTCGTCATTGCGCCTGCGCTGAATGACGCTCACCTCAGCGCCACCGCGTGCTCGCTTCAGCGCCAGCAGGTAGTAGTCTCCGGGGCCCTGGTAGCGCAGCAGCATCCCGGCCATGTTTGCGTCGCCGGGCTGGAGCTTCGCTGAGGCCTGCAGGTCGACGAGCGGCGTAACAGGCGCCATCGCGCGCGCGCTGCCGGCGGGCTGGAGCGTGACCTCGTCGCCCGCCACGCTGACCGCGCCGCGCTCGGCCAGCCAGGTGCTGCCGGTCATCGGCAGCGGCGCCGCCTCCCACGGCTCCACCCGCACATCGTCGAAGAACGCGCTCCCGCCGGTGATGCGCAGGCCGACCTGCCCGCGCCCGCGCACCAGCTCATCGGCAACACGCAGAAGCTCCCGCCCGTCAAGGCTCGCGACTGCATGGCCGCGCGACACGCGAAGCCGCAGGCGATGCCACAGACCGCGCTCCACGGGCGTGTCGTCCGATGCCACGACGCGCTCGCGACCAGGCTCGTGGCGGATAAGCTCCAGCCTCCCCGCTGCGTTGGTGGCGTCAACCGCCGGCAGGCTCAGGCGCAGCTCAAGGAAGTCATCCTCCGCCAGTTGATGCGCGACGATCGAGGCGGTCTCGCAGCTCGGGCGCACGGACGCGGAGAGGTCGTAGTCGTCCCAGAACCAGTAGCCTGCGGTGGCGGTAGCGAGGCCCCCGCTCTCTGCGCGGTAGGCGAACGGGTTTGCGCCCTGCCCCGGCTCGCCCTCGACCTGGAAGAGCTGCCAGCTTCCCTCGGGCGTCTCCCATGGGTTGGGGTCGCCCGGGGTGCGCATGAAGTCATCGGTGAAGACCACGGGCGCGCAGCCCTGCAGGAATGCATCGTCCACGCCGCGGATCGCCTGCGTGCCCGCGAGTGGCGTCAGCGCGGCCGCGAGAACGGCGCGGCCATCGAGGAAGACGGTCACGCTGGTGGGCCGCCGGCGAATGTCAACGCGCGTCCCCTCGCCGGATGCGACCTTCGCCTCGGCAACCACGGCCTCGCGCCCTGCACTCACATCAACCACGCGCAGCCGTCGGCCGCTGATCTCCAGGCGCTGGTTCCACTTCGCGTTGAACCACGGCAGCATGACGGTGGCGTTCACTCCGGTCGGGAGCGTTCCGGTGACCACGTAGTCGGCAGGGGCGTCCTCGGGCAGATCGAGCACCTCGTACCCCTCCGGCAGCTCCGCGCGCTCCTCGCCACGGGGAGCGGGCCGCGGCATGATCTCCTCGCTCTCAGGCCGCCACTGCACGTTCGGTACCAGGCGGGCGTCGGCTGGGAGACCTGCGAAGCGCGGCACAAGCACGCCCTCGGTCATGATGTCGAGCGCCGTCAGGATCGCGGGCTCAAACTCCGGACCTCGCAGCGCCAGCGCGAACGCCACCCGCGGGCCGAAGTGCAGCCACCAGCCCTTGCCATGCCGAATCAGCAGCACAGCGGGGATGCCTGAGCGGCCCCCGGTCAGCTTCCCGCGATACCTGTCCGGGACATCCTGCTCGGTGTAGTCGGCGAGGACGGTGACGTTGTCCGCGTTGTCCGGGATGATCGCAATGGCCGGGCGGGCGTAGTTGTTGATCACTCCCGCGGAGCGCATCGCGCGGCTGATGGGGTGGTCATGACCGGCGAAGGTGAGGTTCGGCGAGACCGCCGGGCCCAGCCGCCGGCCCTTGACGGCGGCGGTGGAGGGCGCCACCTGCTCCTCGGTGATCGCGATCCCGCCCTCGGCGACGTACTGCTCGACGGCGCGGGAGATTGGCCCGGGGTTACCCGCCTCAGTGATGATCACCACGCGGTAGCGGCGCAGGGCACCGATGTCCGCCAGTTCGCTGTCCGTCATGTACTCGCGCGGCATGCCGGTGCGCGCAAGGAGCCCGAAGTAGCCGGTGATGCGCCCGCCCCCGACGCCGATCTTCCAGTCTTCGGCTGACGCAGCGGAGGCGATCAGGAGGAGGCGGAGTGAGAAGCAGAGGAGGATGAGGATGCGGCCGCGCCGGCTAAGCATGGTCAACTCTCAGGCACGTCGGGATGGGCCCTGCGTTACCGCAATGGAACGCGGGGCGGGTGCGTGTACTCTGACACTCACCCGCCGCCCCGCGTTCCCTCAGTACTGATCGGCTGTTCTCACCACATCCGCAGCAGCGCGTTGATCGTTGCCTCCGCGACCTGGCGCCCGCCGTCGGGGCCGATCGGGTTGCTCGCCGGCACCGAGCCGTAGCCGCCGCCTGCGATTGAGCGGGCGCTCGGGACGTAGGTCCCGGGGCCCGCAAGCTGCACAAGGAAGGTCTGCATCGCGGGCGTCCGGGCCTTGATGTAGATCCCGAAGTCGAGGTAGTACTCGAACGGGTTCGTCGCGATGGCGATGTCGCCGATGCGGATGATGTGCAGGCGCACGTCGCGGAAGGGAGCCTCCTTCTGCTGCTCCTCGTAGCGCTCGCGCACCCGCCGGTACCAGTTCATCCGCCGGTAGGCCTTCGTCACAGGCACGTACCAACGAGGCTCGTGCCACTTCGGCTCGTTGCGCGCCTGCGGGTTCGCCTCGAGCTTCGCAAGCTCGGCCTGGTACTCTTCGCGCCACTTTGCCGCCTCGGCATCCGCGGATTTGGCGTCCTCCTCCGAAAGCGGGCGCAGCGGCAGGCGCATCTCGACCGTTTCTCGCGCCATCAGCGGGGAGGCATCGCGCGTGTCCTTAATGTAAGGCAGCGTGGCCTCGACCGCGTCGGCGATGCGGTGAGCGATCTCCTGGCGCGAGGTGCGGCCCTTGAGCTGTAGCATCCGCTCGTGCTCGCGCTTCCCGTAGAGCAGGTGAGGCGACTGATCGCCCGCTGCTGATGGCTGCGGGAGGACGAAGAGGCCCTCGCCAAGGCGCTTGCGCAGCTCCACGCGGGTCTCGTGCCAGAAGTCCGCGCTGATCTCGAAGAGCCCCTCGGTCTCCTGCGAGGTGCAGGGGACGTTGACGATGACGCCGGTGAGGTCGCCGCCGGTGTCGTAGGTCGCGAGGATATTGAGCGAGTGGTCCTCATAGCCCTCGATGTGGCTGAACTCGGGGGTGTTGGTGTTGCCGTACATCGTGGAGTTCCCGTTGACATCCACCCAGCGCCGGTTGCGGCCGACCACGGCCTGGCCGAGACCGAAGGCGACTGAGCCCTCCGCGCGCGATGCCCACGCCTCGTTGACTGCTGCGCCGATGCGATCGGCGGCGAACTCGATGTAGTCCTCGGTCCGCATCACGGGCAGTGCCACCCCGAACGGCTCGGCGGTCGTGCCCGACATGCTGCTGGACGGCCGGATCTCCGGCGCGGTGTGTGTGTGCGTCGCGTTCATGACGATCGCGGATGGATCGGGGCCGTCGCAGCGATCCGCGACCGCCTGCCACAGCTCATCGCCGATGGCGACGAGGTCGCAACTGATCAGAATCGCCTGCGTTTCGCCATTCTCGAGCACGAGCACGGTCGCGGTGATCGGATCGAGTATGCCCTCCGACACCCGCGCGTGGAACTGCCCCGCCACAGCCACCGGCTCCTGCGGGGTGATATCAGCCTGCGCCCAGCCTATCTTCAGCTTCCCATCGCTCATGTCATACGCTCCCGCTGCTTGTGATCGCTGTTACTGCTTCTTCTGCGCCTCGCGGACCGCGCCCATGTCGGTCATCTGCCGGGCGCGTGAGAACTGGACCTCATACTGCAGCTCCTCACCGTTCCAGAGCCGCCCGATCTCGTCGAGCATGACCGCCATGTAGTGCGCATCGCGGCCCGTGCCGCCGTAGTGCGGGCTGAGGATCACGTTGTGCAGCGAGTTGTACGGGTGATCCTCCGGCAGCGGCTCGCGCTCGAACACGTCGAAGATGCCCATGATCCGCCCGCGTTTAAGCTCGGAGAGCAGCGCGTCCGGGTCAATGAGCGGCGCGCGCCCCACGTTGATGATCATTGAGCCGCTCTTCATCGCGCGGAGCTGCTTCTCGCCGACCGCGCCGGTGTTCGCGACGGTCATCCCGGCGAGGGTGAAGATGACATCCGCCTCCGGGAAGAGCGCGTCGAACTCGACCTTGCGCATCCCGCGGGCGGCGGCGTCCTCCGCGGAGAGGTGGCCGCTGACCACCTGGATCTCCTTCGGCTCGAACGGCCCGAGCATGTCCACGACGTAGGACGCGATATCGCCGAAGCCCCAGATGCCGATCACGAGGTCCTGCGGCACGCGGATGGCCCAGTCCTTGTAGTGGCGCATGGTCTCAGAGCGTGTGCCAAGCTTGATGTGATCGTGCGCCCGGCGGGTCCCCATGAGCATCAGCATGATGCAGTGCTCGGCGACCGAACGCGCCATCAGCGGGTTCGCGGTGCTCACGCGCACGCCGCGGTCGTAGAGGTCGTCGGAGACGATCGCGGCGACCGAGCCGCCCACGTGGGCGACGATGCGCAGCGAATCGTTCTTCGCGAGGATCGCGTTGTCGATCTTCGGGCTGCCCCAGGTGGTGAGCAGCGCGTTGCAGTCGGCGACCATCTCGGCCCACTGCTCGGCGTCAAGCGCGCCTCCGGTCTCGTTGAACCGGATATCCCACCCGAGTTCCTCCGCCCGGACCTTCGATGGTCCGCGGTAGAACCAGTCAACCACGCCGGGGTTCTGGTTCATGAAGACGATCTTCGGCTCGTCAGCCATGGTTATTCGCTCCCGATACGCTCAGCCTGATACCATCGCCTGCAGGTTTCCGCGCCGGTCGCGTCATTCCTCCGCCGCGTCGGCGAAACCATGACATGCGTGAAGAGGCCACGTACGCGGCCGCTACCGCGCCGCGGGAGGCGATGTTGACAGGGCTTCTCGCTATCGCCTATAATCGCGGCACCACCTATGGAGAGGGCTGTGCGGTCCGCAATCTGACCGGCACGTTGCGAGCGAGGTGCTGAGTGTGAGCGGTTTCGGCGTGATCGGCACAGGCGTCTGGGGCGAGACGCACCTGAAGACGTACTCCACGCACCCCGGCGCTGAACTTGTCTGTATCTGCGACCTCAATGAGAGCCTGGTGAGGGAGCGGGCGCAGCAGTACGGCGCCTCCTGCTGGACCACTGACTACCACGAGTTGCTGGCGCGCGACGACGTGGATGCGGTCTCGGTCGTCACCCCCGATTTCCTCCACCGCGAGATCGCCATCGCCGCGATGGAGGCCGGCAAGCACGTGCTCCTCGAGAAGCCGATGGCGACCACCGTGGAGGACTGCGAGGCGATGGTCGCCGCCGCGGAAGCCAACGACGTCACGCTGATGGTGGACTTCCACAACCGCTGGAACCCGGCGATGTGGGGCATCAAGCAGAGGATCGCCGCGGGCGAGATGGGCGAGCCCCAGATGCTCACCATGCGGCTGAATGATACCATCTACGTACCGACCGGCATGCTGAGCTGGGCGGGGAAATCCACCGTCGTCTGGTTCCTCGCCTCCCACTGCCTCGACCTCGTCCGCTGGCTGTTCGATGACGAGGTTACGCGTGTCTACTCGGTCTCGCGCTCGCGAGTGCTGGCAGAACGCGGCGTCGATACCCCGGACTTCTTCCACACGATCTGCGAACTGAGCGGCGGCGGCGTGGCGCACATCGAGAACTGCTGGATCATGTCCACCTCGATGCCGACGGTCTTTGACTTCAAGGTGGAGATGATCGGCTCCGAGGGCACCGCCTTCGTTGACGCGAGTTCGCATCGCATGCTGCAGACCTACACCCCGCAGGGAGCAAGCTACCCCGATGTCGCAGTGGTGACCGATATTCACGGGAACTACAGTGGCTTCGGGGTGCAGAGCATCCGCCATTTCGCCGATTGTTCTATTGAAGGCCGCGCCCCGATCATCAGCCCGCTGGATGGGCTGGAGAACACGAGGGTACTGGTCGCCATACATGAGTCTGCCGAGAGCGGGCAGCCGGTGGAGATCCAGCGGTAGCCTGATCTGGTGGGGGCACGAGCCGCATCGGCGCGGGGCCGGGGCGGTTCGCAGAGGTCTAGCCTGGTCAGCGGGGAGAGAGGGGCAACCTACAGGTGGCAGGTGAAACCGGACAGGCCATGAAAGTCGCGCTATGCAGCATCGCGTTCAGAGAGCGTCTGCTGGAGTATACGCTTGATGTCGCGTGCGAGGCGAAGCTCGATGGAGTGGAGATCTGGGGGCGCGAGCCGCATATCTCCGAGGAGTACGACGCGAACCGCGTGGCCGCCGTTCGCAAGATGGTCACGGGCCGGGGGCTGGAGGTAGCGGCATTCGGCTCGTATCTTCGCCTGGGTGCCACAAGCTCCGACACGATGGGCGTTCGTGACGTGCTGCAGATTGCCGCGGGTCTCGAGGTTCCGACGGTGCGCGTCTGGGCGAGCGAGGTCGGCTCCGAGGAGGCGAAGGGCGACCTCTGGCAGCGGACCGTGAACGAGTGTCGCGACTGCGCGATGTCCGCTGAGAAGATGGGGCTACGCCTCGCTGTAGAGATGCACACGAAGACGCTGGCCGACACTGCGGAGAGCGCGCTGCGACTGATTGAGGAGGTAGGCCGGGGCAACTTCGGCCTCAACTACCAGCCCCTCCCGAGCCTCAACGATGATGCGATGAGGCGGCTGCAGATGGTGCTGCCGCACGTCTTCCACCTCCACGCGCAGAACTACGCGCCGCTGAACGGGGACGGGAAGATCGAGCGCGCGGGCCTGGCCGATGGGATCATCGACTTCGAGCCGCTGGTGGAGACGCTGCGTGAGAGCGGCTACGACGGCTATCTTGCGGTCGAGTTCAGCCCGTCCAACGTCAGCAACAAGCGCGAGGCCGTGTTGCGCGATTGCGGCTACCTGCAGAGGATTCGGGGATGACTGCGGTGCGCTGGCTGTGGATACCGCTCACCATCGTCGGCATCGCCATGATCGCCTGGGGAGTTCGGATCGGGCGTCCGGGCATCATCGAGCAGCAGGCGAAGGCGCTCTGCACCGCGTGCATCGGTCTGACGGTGGAGTGAGCCGACCATGGCTGACGGTCGCGGGCGTTTGCCTCTGCACCTGAGGACTCGCCGCTTCGTGCAGTTCATCGCCGCATTCGGGGCAAACGCCCTGTTCCTCTACGATCTGCGCTTCATCTGCGTGCCAGTCCTCAACTGCTGGGCCTGCCCGGTCGCCTCGTTCGCCTGCCCGATGGGCGCGCTCCAAAGCGGCATCTCAGCCATGCGCGGGGCGCTCCTGCTGCCCTTCTACGTGCTGGGCACGATCCTGGCGGTCAGCGCCGTCATCGGCCGAAGCATGTGCGGCTTCCTCTGCCCGTTCGGGCTGCTGCAGGACCTGCTGGGGAGGATCCGCAGGCACACCGCACGCGTGCCCCGCGCGATGGGCTACCTCAAGTACGCGTTCCTCATCGTTCTCGGCATCATCCTGCCCTACCTCACCTTCACGCCATGGTTCTGTGAGTTCTGCCCGCAGGGCGCGTTGGAGGGCGGGATCTTCCAGCCGCTGCTGCATCCCGATCTGCGGGAGTGGATCGGCGCCTGGTGGTACCTCAAGATCGGCATCCTCGCCGCGTTCGTGATCGCGTCGATCTTCGTGCGCCGCCCGTTCTGCCACTCCTTCTGCGCACTCGGCGCTCTCTTCTCGCTCTGCAACCGGGTGAGTCTGCTGCGCATGCACTACATCCGCGAGGAGTGCACCGACTGCATGTGGTGCGTGCGCGCCTGCCCCGCCGGGATCGATCCGCGCACCGACCTCGAGGGCATGAACTGCATCAAGTGCATGGAGTGCGCGAAGTGCCCGTTCGGCGCGATCCACGTCTCGAGCGCCGTGAAGTGCTCCGCCTGCGACGCGATCGCCGCGAAGGATGACATGCCGTGAGCGAGCCCGACTGGGGGCGCCTCACGCGGGCGGCTGTGGACAGGCTGACGGTTGAGGTGTACCGGGAGGCATGGCGCACGCGGCCGGAGGTTCGCAGGATCCGGCTGCTCGGACACGAGGCGGTCGTCAAGGACTACGGCCGTGCGAGCAACCGCTTCAAGCACCTGCTTGGGGCATTCCTCGCGATGCGCGAGGCGGCGGCGCTCCGCAGGACCGATGGGATCGCATGCGTGCCGCGCTTCTACGCGCTCCCGCGGCCGTGGATCCTCGTGATGGAGCACATCGAGGCTCGCCCGGTCACGGCGCTCTCGGAGGACGAGCGCCAGCAGGCGCTCACACCGGTGTTCTTCGGCGCCCTCGCGCGCCTGATCGAGCAGATCCATGCCTGTGGGGTCGCGCATGGCGACCTGGAGAAGCTCGATAACATCCTCATCACGCCAGATGGGCGGCCGGTCATCGTGGACTTCGCGGCAGCGGTCATCGCGGGAATCAACCCGCTGGCCGCGCTGATCCTCCCACAGATCAAGGCGAACGACTTCCGCGCGGTCTACAAGCTCAAGTCACTCTACGCCCCGCATCTGCTCACTGATGAGGAGAGGGGAAGGCTGCATGCGCGCAGCCGCGCGGAGTCCATCTTCCGCCGGGCGCGCAGCTGCATCCGTGCGCCGATGAAGCGGTGGGCGGAGGGGCCGGAGGATCGCGGAGTCTGATCGGGCGCCGGGGAACTGACCGGCCCCTCAGCGGCGTTACTACTATCGGAGGCCCCACCGCGGGCCTCGTTGGGAGCAGCGGGATGGCGCTCAGGTTCATTGGTTCGAGCCCCGAGGAGGAGCGGCGCGCTCAGTTTGAGCGGCTGGTGCGGGAGCACGAGCGCGAGATCTTCAATGCAGCCCTGCGCATGGCCAGCGACTACGCCGACGCCGAGGACGTGGCGCAGGAGGCATTGATGAAGGCCTACGCGGCCTTCGACCGCTTTGAGCTTGGGACCAACTTCCGCGCGTGGATCCTGCGCATCCTGACGAACACGTATATCAACGAGTTCCGCCGCAGGCGACGGACGCCTGAGATGACCGACTGGGACAGTCTGCCACGCGAGGAGTTGAGCAAGGTCGCGGAGGACGAGGACAACCCGGAACTGGCTGTACTGGAGGGCGCGCTCGACGCCGAGGTCGAGGAGGCTCTAAGCGAGATCCCGGAGGTCTTCCGCGAGGCGGTGCTGCTCTGCGACATGCACGGCATGGCCTACCACGAGATCGCGGCGGCGCTGGGTATCCCGATCGGCACCGTCCGATCGCGGATTGCGCGGGGAAGGGCGCTCCTGCAGGACCGGCTTCGGGAGTATGCACTGGCGCAAGGGCTGATATGAGCATGAGAATCGACTGTGACCAGGTCAGGGAGTTGCTGTCGTCGCTGGTTGATGGCGAGCTTAGCTCGGCGCAGCGCAAGATCGTGTCTGCGCACATGCTCACCTGCGACGAGTGCAGCACCTTCGGTGGTCGGATTCTCGCCGCGAAGGGCATCGTCCTCCGCGATGAGCCGGAGGTTGCCGCTCCGGGTGATTTCCTCGAGCGAATGCAGGAGCGGCTTGACGCAGTTGAGGGCGTGCGCCACCAGGTGCGCCGGCCAGGTCCCGCGCGGCGTATGACGGCCATCGCGGCCATGGGCGCAATCGCCGTGAGCGTGGCGCTGATCCTGAGCACCGTCTTCTTCATGAACAACGATCGCGCGTTGACGCTCGCGCAGATGCACCAGCAGATCACCGCGATGCCCGGACCGGTTCCGGGAGGCAGCGGCTACGCCGCCGTGAGTTGTGACCCGACCAGCGATAACTGGATGCAGGTGCACCAGGCGCTCGCTACCGTGGACGGTGTCCTCGTCACCTACCGCCTCTACCGCGTCGGAAGCTGCCCCGTCTCGATCTACAGCGGCCCCGCCGATTGGGAGCCCTACCGCACAGGCTGGCTTGTGACCGAGCGTATCAACGGTCTCGACGTTCGGGAGGTCGGAGGCTACGCCATGGCCTCCTGGCAGCAGGCTGGTCGTCACCACGTCCTGGTCGCCCAGACATCGCCCGAGGACGCCGCGATGCTCGTGCGCGTGCAGATGTCGCTGTCCGGGAGGTCTTCGACCTTCTGAGGCGAAGACGTTCGCGACGCAGCCACCACTGACGCGCGCGCACGCGGAGGATGGGCTCCGATGAACGTTCGACTCTGCCTGCTGACGCTGATCGTTGCCATCGCTGTGACGAGCGCAAGGGCGCAGGAGACAACGACGCCCGGACCGCTGCAGCCCGGCGCGCAGGCCCCCGACTTCACTGCCACCACGCTTGAGGGCGTGCCTATGCGCCTCGACCAGTGGCAGGGCAAAGTCATCGTCCTCAACTTCTTCATCACCTGGTACCGCGACGCTGCCGACCACCTGCAGATGATGGAGACGTTGCAGGATGCCTATGCTCAGGCGGGGATGCGGCTGCTCTCGGTGAGCCTCGACGAAGGCGAGCGCGGGAGCGAGCAGGTGGCCGCGCTCGTGCGTGAGCAGCAGATCGCCCACCCGGTGGTCCTCGACCCGGAACTCTCCGTCGCGCAGCTCTACGGCGTCCGCGCGCTCCCAGCGATCTTCATCATCGGCCGCGACGGCAAGATCGCGTACTATCAGGAGGGCTTCACCGAGGGCGACGAGCAGCGGCTCTCCAGCGCGATCGCGATGACCCTCGGCGTCGAGTGCCTCACGCCCGCGGCGAGTGAGACGGGGGCGGAGCCCGCCGCCGAAGCGGAACAGGAGGCGCCTGAGGAGCCCATCTGCCACTGTTTCCGGCAGAAGGAGTAGGGGCTCGGGCGCCGCATGCCGCACAACGACCCGGGGCATCCCGGCGCAATCGCAGCAGTACTTCACAGACGCGCACAGGGAGAGATAGCCGTGAGCGCACTGGCAGTGGTCGTTCTCGCCGCGGGTGAGGGCAAGCGGATGAAGTCCGACCTGCCGAAGCCGCTGCACCCCGTCTGCGGCAGGCCGATGATCGACCACGTCCTGAGCACCCTCAGCAGCCTCCAGCCGGACCGGATAGCGGTCGTCGTGGGCGTCGGCGCAGACCGCGTCTGCGACGCCATCGGCGACCGCGCACGCACCTGCGAGCAGCCTGAGCAGCGCGGCACCGGCCACGCCACCCTCTGCGCCCTGCCCGCGCTCGAGGGCTTTGCGGGCGATGTGCTCATCACCTACGCGGACATCCCGCTCGTGACGGTCGAGACGCTCCAAGCCCTGCTTGATCGCCATCGCGCGGAGGGCGCGGCCGCCACCGTGCTGACCACCGTGGTCGGCGACCCGACCGGGTACGGGCGGATGGTGCGAGATGACTCCGCCGCGGTCTGTGCGGTAGTTGAGCATCGCGACGCCTCGCCCGAGCAGCTGGGCATCTGCGAGATCAACACCGGCATCTACGTCTTCCAGGCCGATGCCCTGCGCCGCGCGCTTCAGGAACTGACGCCTGAGAACGATCAGGGAGAGCTTTATCTCACCGACGGGATCGGGATACTGGTGCGCGCGGGGCAGAAGGTCGCGGCCGTCGCCACCGCCGATCCCGCGGAGGTCATGGGGATCAACAATCGCGTGCAGCTTGCGGAGGCCGAGGGCATCGCGCGCGACCGCATCCGCCGTACGCTGATGCTCGATGGCGTAACGCTGATCGACCCGTCTTCGACCTTCGTGGACGCCGGCGTCACCGTCGGCCGCGACACCGTCATCGGCCCCGGCTGCCACCTCCTCGGCGCGACCACGATCGGCTGCTGCTGCGAGATCCGGGGGCATGTGACGCTGCGCTCGGCCACGATCGGCGACGGAGTGCTATTGCGCGATCACACGCTCATCGAGGACAGCGCGGTCCGCGATGAGGCGCAGGTTGGGCCGTTCTCGCTGGTGCGCGGCAACAGCGACGTGGGGCGCGGCTGCAAGGTGGGGTCATCCGCGGAGATGAACCGCTCTCGGCTGGGCGATGGCTCGAAGATGCAGCACTTCTCCTACCTTGGTGACGCGACCACCGGCCTCGACGTGAACATCGGCGCGGGCGCGATCACCTGCAACTACGATGGCATCGACAAGCACCCCACGAAGATCGAGGACGGCGCGTTCGTCGGGAGCGACACGATCATGATCGCGCCGCTCACTATCGGCGCAGGGGCCTATACGGCCGCCGGATCGGTCATCTCCAAGGACGTGCCTGCGGAGTCGCTCGCGATCGAGCGCGGCGAGCAGCGCATCATTGAGGACTGGGCTGAGCGCGTCCGCAGGCGACGTGAGGAGCGCGGGCTGGCGTAGAGAGCACACAAGCAGCGAGAGGAGACGCACATGATCAGGCTGGGCATGGTCTCGGTCGAATCGACGCACGTGGACGCATTCTGCCGCACCTTCAACTCGGACTCATCAGAGCCCACGCACCTTGAGGGCGCGGTGGTCGTGGCGCTGTGCAATCAGGATAACGATCCCGCGCGCATCGCGCAGCTTCAGCAACAGTGGGGCATCGAGATCATCGTCCCGAACCCGCGCGACCTGCTGGGGATGGTGGACGCGGCGCTCATCTGCGGGCGTGACGGGTCACGGCATCTCGAGCAGGCGCGGCCGTTCCTCGAGGCCGGCCTGCCGGTCTTCGTGGACAAGCCAATGGCGCTGTCGCTGGACGACGCGCAGGACCTGCTGGGGCTGGCGCTGGAGCATGGCGCGCCGGTGATGTCCGCCTCCGGCCTGCACTACTGCGAGGAGCTTGAGGCGGCGCTCGATGAGATCGGCGACGAGGAGATCGTGCACGCGAACCTGATCGGCCCGGGGGAGTTGTTCTTCTACGGGATCCACCTGACGGACATCCTCAACGCCGCCATGGGCCCGGGCGTGCAGGCTGTATCGAACCTCGGCGAGCTTGAGTTCGACCTCATCTCGGTGAGCTACGCGGATGGGCGCTCGGCTTCGCTGCAACTCCTGCGTGACCCCGCGCCGCGCCACCAGGGGCAGCTCTTCACCAGTGAGGGCTCCGTGCGCTTCGAAATCCACGCGCACACCTTCTACATGCGCACGATGCAGCGGTTCCTCGCGATGATCGAGAGCGGCGAACCGCCGATCCACTACGAAGACATGCTGGAGGCGCTGGTGGTGCTGCTCGCGGCCCAGCGATCGCAGCAGCAGAACGGGCGCGTGGTGCGGCTGTCGGAGATGCGCTCGGCGCGCGAGTCGATGCAGCCGACGATCCACTGAGCGCGCGGCTACTCCGGCCGCTCGAACATCGGGTTGAGGTGGCGCCCGAGTTCAACGCCCTCCCCGTACTGCTCCGCGAGCAGCGCGGGCTTGAGCGTCCAGCACTGCCTGCGCAGGTGCTCGAGGATCGGCGTCTGCCGGTAGTCGAGGCCATGCGGCCGCCAGTTGCGGTAGTTGCGCGCAAGCTTCAGCGCCTCCGGAACGCCGGGGATCGCGTCCACGGTCGGACGCTGCGCATCCGCTGGCGGAAGCTCGCGGCCCAGCGCTTCACTCGCCAGCACGAGCAGCGCCTGCTCCGGATTGATGGAGCCACAGAGTTCGCTGAGCCGCGCCGGGAGGTAGCCTGAGGCGTAGCAGGCATGGGTGATCTCCTCCGCCGCCGCCTGCGCCGGGACATCCGCCAGCCGCGCCGATGGAGCGCTCTCCGGCTCGTTCGGCCCCATCACCTGCGGCACCTCGTAGCTTCCGGCAGGGCGCAGGAGCCTCCGCGCGAGGAGGAAGAGCAGCTCGGCGGCGCTCAGTTCGTCGGTGAAGGTCGGTCCGCCCGCGGCATGCACTGCCTCTGCGCCTCGCAGCAGGACCTCATCGCTCACCCGCACCGGGCGCGCGCCGAAGAGCTGCGTGATGCCCGCGACGTCCGTCCACTGCACGTCCGGGTGGGCCACCAGGGTCTGCACCAGCCGCTCGAAGTTCTGCATGATCAGCGGAATCGAGACGCCCTCGATCATCTCCGGCGCCACCCACCGCTCAGGCTCCGGCGCAGAGCCGCGCAGCCAGTTGAGGCAGCAGGGGAACTCCTTCATGATCGTGATGATCGGGTGGCAGCCGAACATCGCGGTGTAGCCATACTCCCGCGCGCGCTCGGAGAGGTAGCCATCAACCTTCCCAAGTTGCTCCTCGAACTTTGGCGTGTCGCGGTAGAAGGTATCGAAGTGAAAGCCCGCCTGGTAGCCGCCGATGAGCAGGTTCTGGCAGTACCAGACGACGTTGCGGCCCGGGAGTCGGAAGGGTGAGTAGAAGAAGGGCATCCCGAGCTTGCCGGCGGCGTAGACGATCTGCGCGGCGAAGGTGCCTCCGTGCTGCGTGAGCGACGAGCACTTCCCGAAGATGCGCTCAAGCGCCTGGAAGCCGGGTAGCTCTCGGAAGATCGTGCGGGCGATGCCCTCGAACCACGGAAGCTGCGAGACCTCCTCGGCGGTGGTCGGGTGGATCGAGCCGCGGTCGTAGTGGAGGCTCACGTCGTGCCTGCTGACGGCCTCGATCACCTCGCGCTGCCCGTGGCGTTCCATGAAGCGCGCCTTCTCACCGTGGATGTGAAAGCAGCCCGGGAGGCCGTGGCGGGTCATGATCTGAGCGAACTGCCCCGGCAGTTGATGGACAGGGTGATCGGGCGGCGAGACGAAGTCCTCGGTGTCGAAGTAGATGAGCGCATACATGGCTGCAGACCTCCCGCGCGAGGTACCGGCGGTGGGCTGTTCGCCGACGCTGCAGCGCAACCCTTCGCGCGCAGGAAGGAGGTCGGCTCGAGCGCGGGGAAAACTGTCAGGGAAGCTCCCCGGCAGACGCTCCGCCGAAGCGATCATCATTCGCCATGAAATGCATGAGGTGAGTCATGCCCGACGCGCACTCAGCACGCCCAGACAGGCTGTTCGGCACCGATGGCGTCCGTGGCCACGTCGGGACGGAGATCACTCCCGAGCTTGCGGCGTCGGTTGCGCGCGCGTATGCGTCGCTGCTGCGCGAGGCTGA
This sequence comes from Armatimonadetes bacterium UBA5352, assembly GCA_002411015.1. Classification (GTDB taxonomy): domain Bacteria; phylum Armatimonadota; class Zipacnadia; order Zipacnadales; family UBA5352; genus UBA5352. The sequence continues at coordinate 48,644 of DHPY01000065.1, forward strand.
CCCGTCGCCGGTGGTGCTGCTGGGACGCGACACGCGGCCATCAGGGCCTGAGTTGTCCGCGGCGGTGCGCGAGGAACTCTGCCGCTGCGGTGTGCAGGTGCGCGACTGCGGCGTGATCCCCACCGGTGCGCTGTGCCTCCTCGTGCGCGAGCACGGCGCGGACGGCGGCGTGGTCATCTCCGCCTCACACAACCCGCCCGACTCCAACGGCATCAAACTCGTGGGCCCCGGCGGGCATAAGCTCCCGATTGCGCTCCAGCATCGCGTGGAGGACCTCATCCTGGCCGCGGCGTCGCCTGACGACGCACGCGTCGCTGCGGCGTGCAGCCTCTATCCCGAGGCCATCGAGGACTACCTCGGCATCATTCTCGCGGAGTTCGCACCCGACTCCCTCCAGGGCCTTCGCGTCGTGCTCGACTGCGCGCACGGCGCGGCGTCCTGCAGCGCAGAGGCGGCCTTCGAGCGCCTCGGGGCGCAGGTCAGCGCGATCAACTGTGACACGGATGGCGCCCGCATCAACATTGAGTGCGGCTCGACGAGGCCGCAGGCGCTCGCGAAGGCTGTGATGGCGCAGGGGGCCGATCTCGGGGTGGCGTTCGATGGCGATGCCGACCGGGCGGTTCTCGTCTCCGGCGAGGGCGGAATTGTGGATGGCGACGCGAGCAAGTACATCCTCGCGATGGACCTGCGGCAGCGGGGGCTGCTCGAGCCGCCGCTGGTGATCGGCACGGTCATGAACAACTTCGGCCTCGAGCGCGCGCTGGCTGCTGAGGGGATCGAGCTTGAGCGCACGCCGGTGGGCGACCGTCACGTGGTCGAGCGGATGCGCGAGGCGGGGGCGCAGATCGGCGGCGAGCAGTCAGGGCACATCGTCTTCCCCGGGACGCTGATCGGTGACGGTGCGTACACCGCGCTACGTCTGTGCGAGGTGGTGGCGCGCAGCGGCCGGGGCCTCGCGGAGCTTGCTCGCCCGGTGCGGAAGATCCCCCAGCACCTCGTGAACATCCGCACCGCCAATCACGCAGCCTGGCATCGCCGCCGGGAGGTGCGCGACGAGGTGAGCCGCTGGGAGCAGCGACTTGATGGCAGTGGCCGGATCCTCGTGCGCGCCTCGGGCACCGAGCCGCTGGTGCGCGTGATGGTCGAGGCGGAGGATCCGGCACTTGCGCGCGAGGCCGTTGACGCGGTCGCGAACGCGATCCGCGCCGCCTGCGGAGAGGCGTAGAGCGGCCGAAGTCGCCCCTACTCCTCCCGCACGAGCGTGATGAAGTCGAGCCCCAGGCCGTCGCCGAGGTTGGTCATGCGGATGGTGTGATCGCCCGCGTCCAGCCGCAGCGGGATCTCCTTGCCCTCGGCGTCGCTGAGTGTCAGGTAGCGCCAGTCCTGCGCGCTGTTGCCGAAGCCGCCGGTGGGCGTGAAGGCCACCTCCGCCGCCGCCGGATGCGGCACGGCCCCGTCCACCTCCACCTTCCGCCGTGTGTTCTCGCTGCTGGTCGCGTAGCGGAAGATCAGGCGGTAGTTGCCAGCCTCCGGCACGTTGAAGCCCCACTCCAGCCAGTGACCGATGTCCTGGTGCCACTTCGTGACCATCGTGCCCCAGGCTGCCTGGCGGTCGGTCGCGACCTCCACCTCGCCGCCGTCCTGACCGGTGAACTCCTCCGCCTGCACGACGATCATCCGCTCCGCCGGCGTCTCGTTCATCCAGTCGGGCTTCGTGAAGGGCACTGCCGCCTGCGTCATGCGCTCCTCAAGCGTCAGGCCGACCGCCGCCAGATCCGCCAGCAGCCGCGGCGCGGCGCGGTAGTACATCGAGAAGCTCTTCCCGTAGCCTGAGCCGCCCGCGCCGTACGCGAGACCGTTCGTGAGCGGGTCCACGTAGATCTCATCGCCCGTCCAGCGGTAGGCGCGCGCCAGGCCCTCAGCGTAGAGCGGTGAGATCCCGCTCGTGTAGCGCATGTTCGGGCAGGAGGTGTACTTGAAGCCGTGCGTCTCGGTCGAGTACATGTCCTCCACGAGGTAGTGCGCGCCGAGGATGATGCAGTCCTTGACCGCCTGCTCCTGCGTCACGTCATGGTAGTAGGTCAGGCCGGTGAGCAGGATCGCGACCATAAAGTTCGCGTTGCCGCGGTGGCGCGGCTCGCACATGCAATGACCCGGCACCATCTGACGCGTCCAGCCGCCAAGTTGGTGGGTGTAGGTGTCGGTCTTCTGGTACTCAGGCAGCTCGCGCGGCTCGGTGTCCTGCGTCTCGAGCACGCGATCCACGATGATCCGCGAACCGTTCAGGTAGTAGGGGTCGTTCGTCGCCGCCAGTGCCGCGGCGTTCATGATCAGGTGCCAGCCGGGCTGCCGGGCGCTCAGCCAGTCGTAGGGGCGGCTGAACTCCTTCGAGGCGAAGTAGTCCGCCACCGCCATGCCCGTCTCACGCGAGCGGACGTCGCCGGTGAGGAAGTAGTGGTCGAAATGGCCTTCGGTCCACGCGTGTGAGACGCTGCCGCCGGCGCGCGGAATGCCGAGCGTTCCGGGCACCGATTCGGTGTAGTAGCTGCCGACATGGCCCATCTGATGCGTGAGCGCGTTGCCGACATCACGAGGGTTGGCCGCCCACTGCACGGTGTCAACGTCGCGGTTGTGAAGCTGCGCCGCCTCTCCCAGGAAGAACGCGTCCGGGTTCCCGGAGCGGATGTACTCGAGGAAGAACGCGTGCTGGGTGTCATACTCGATGTTCCCCCAGTTCGCGCCGCGCTCGCCGTACCAGTCGCCGTAGTTCATCATGCCGAAGTCATGCTGCCGCTCCATCCCGGCGATGTAGCTCTGAATGTTGCGGTCAACCGCCTCCTCGTAGGCCGCGAAACGCTCCTCATCGCGCGGCGCCACGTTGTAGAACGCCATCGTACCGCAGTACCACTCGGGGGTCGCGGTCAGCAGCAGCGGCCGCTGGAATACCTCCGCGCGCGCCGCCGCGTCGCCACTGAAGTCTACCATCAGCTCATGCGTCTTCGACATTCCGCGCTTGAGCATATAGGCGCCATCGCGCAGGTAGTAGAAGAGCTGGTGGCCCTCCTTCTCGAACGGGAAGGCATCGTAGAAGCCTGCTTGAAAGTCGGGCGCGAGGTCCACGCTCACGCTGCCATCAGCGATCCGGAAGCCCGCGGGATAGTTCTGCCAGGCATCGCGCAGCGCCACGCCCAGCGAGCCGTCAGCGGCCTGCAGGGCGCCCACAAGCCGCGCCTCCCGCGGCTCACCATCGTTCACGATCAACTCGCGGTCGGTGCGCATCCAGGCGCTGTCGCCAACCTGCAGCGAAAGCGGCTCGCCCTCGGCGAGTGCCGCTTGCCACTGCCCGCCGGCCGCCGGGAGCACGTAGCTCATGCGCTCGACGTTGGTGAACTCAGCGTCGGCGTTGTCATTGATGAAGGTGTGCTGCACGCGCACGAAGGGCTGGCCCTGATACGCGAAGATCCGCTGCTCGATGCTGAAGCTCTCCGAGCCATCCGCGGAGACGAGGTCGCCGACCGTCTTCACGACCGCGCGCACCGGGCCGGCTTCCTCGATGGTGAGGGTGGCACTCGCCAGCCGCGAGGAGAACTCGCCGAACTCGCGCTCGACAAGCTCCGTCACGATCGGACCGTTCGGCCCGACAAGCTGCCCGTGCTCGTCCACGCGAAGCTGCGCCGCCCCGGTGTCGATGGTGACGCCGCCGTCCTCTTCGCGCGCCATCGCCGCGAATCGCGCGCGCATCATCAGGTTGTCCACGTCGCGCCCGTACTCGATCGCGTAGTCCGCGGTCTCCCCCGCCGGGATGTCCGTGAGGAAGCTCACCAGCACCCACTTGAGCGAGCCATCCGGCCAGGTGGCGAGCGGCTTGAGTTGCGCGATGACCTCCTCGCCGCCGCGCATCAGGCGCATGTCATCGGCGCTGGCGAGGTGGCCCTGCGGGAACGGAACGCCGTTGGTGACCGGCCACTGCTCTGCGTCAACATCATGCCAGTTGCGCACCGCCAGCGCGACCTCATGCGTGCCCTCGATCGTGGGGGGCGGCTGGATGCCATCGGCGGTGAAGGTGATGTCGGGGCCGGGGTATTCGCTGCCATCGGGTGCGATGCCGACGCCGCGGCCGTGGTAGGTCACACCCGGCTGCAGCCCGGTCAGGTGCGCGCGATGCAGCAGCATGTTGTTATCCTGCTCGAAGACCTGCCCGTAGTCGGCCGTTGTGCCATACTCGAAGCGGCTGTCTGACATCCAGGTGGTGGTCCAGGAGACGCTGACCTCACCGTCGGTGCCGACAGGAGCGACCCACTTCGTGTTCCCGACCTGATACTCGATCTTGCGGATTTCAGGTTGCTCGGCAAGAAGCAGCACGTGGGCGATGCCGTGTTTCCCGCCGGGCCCGACTGCCTCGAAGCTGATGCGATCGCCCGCAGCGAACTCGCGCGGCTCATCGAGCCAGTAGATCCAGGTGCGATTGTTGTTCTGGTTGGCCCTGACGAAGCCCGCGAACTCATCGTTGACGCGGATCACCATCCGCTCATCGTTGGCGTCATCGTACATCGTGAAGCCGGCGTACCACCGTCCCGGTCGCTCGACCGTGTACGAGGCGGTGGCGCCGTTCCGCAGCGCCACCAGGTGGCTGTAGCGCGCCTGCGTCTGAATATCCACCTGGTAGCCATCGAGCTCCAGTTCCTCGCACGGGACGACCACGTTCGCCGGGTCAACGATCGTCGGGCGGAGGACATCGAGGCCGAAGGTCGCGGCAACGTTCGTGTTCTCTGCGAGATCACTCGGTCGCATGATCTTCTCCCGATCGTTCAGCGCTAAGCCCTGAACCGTGAACCGGCTGGTGCTGTCGGACATGGCGGGATCAGGCGCCTCGGCGGAGGTCACCGTGTGCGACAGCACCCACATCTCGAAGCGCGCGCCGGCCTCGTCGCGGCCAAGCTCCACATCCGCGCAGGTGAGCAGGCTGTTGCCCTCCACCGCGAAGTGGACCACTGGAGGCGAGGTGGAGGAGGCGCCGTCGGCGAGGTAGTAGTTGGAGTTCGTGCGCCCGCTGACGACGCTGAGCATGTACTCGGTGCCGGTCTGGTTCGGGCGGCCCGTGGCGAGGTCCGAGTCGGCATCCACGTAGATATGGTGCACGTGGTTCTCCGGTGTAGGCGGTCCTGCGAATGTAGTGCGCCAGACAAACCGATCCTCCGCCACGTGCGCCACCTCCACGCGCACGATGTCCTTGCCCGCATCGTAGCCCGGGGTGCGGCGCGCCTCAGGCTCCTCGCCGTCTTCGTTCACCACCACGAAGGTCTCGGCGAAGCCGGGGTCGGTGCCCAGAAGCGCCTCGTTTTCGTCGGAGATTCCGTCGCCATCGGTGTCTACAGCCAGGGCGGGGACAGTCACGGCAAGCAGAAGAGCGGCGAGAGCCGCGAGGATCGCTGAGCGCATCGATATGCCTCCTGGGATACTGGGTATGGCGGTCATCGCGGCAGTATTCGCCGACCAGCGCGCCTCGACCTGCGCATGAGCGCTGCCCACATCAGTGGACGTCACCCAGGGCGATGCAGTTCGCTCGCAGGCGGTGAGGCGCTCGAGGGCGAAGGGGATGCTGAGCAGGTCTGCGGGCTGGGCGGCGGGCCATACCACAATCGAAGGGCACCAACCATGGCAAGGGCATCATCTGGCGGTACGGTGAAGGTTCACTATACGGGCAAGCTGGACGACGGGACGGTCTTCGACAGCTCCCGCGACCGCGAGCCACTGGAGTTTACGCTCGGTGGCGGGCAGGTCATACGGGGCTTCGAGGAGGCCGTGCGGGATCTGGAGGAGGGCGAGGAGACGACCGTCACCATCCCCCCCGAGGACGCCTACGGACTCCGGCAGGAGCAGGCGGTGATCGAGGTCGCGCGCGAGCAGCTTCCCGATGAGATAGACCCAGAAGTCGGGATGCAGCTTGAGCTGCTTTCGGCCGGGGGAGGCTCATTCCCCGCGCGCATAGCGGAGATGAACGATCGCACGATCACACTTGACGCGAACCACCCGCTGGCGGGTGAGGCACTGACCTTCGAGATCGAGCTGGTGGAGGTCGGCTGACGGCTGCGCCGGCAGATCGGACAAAGAAGAGCCCACCGGCGGTCGCGGGTGGGCTCTTAGCTTTCATGGGCCTGGACATTCAGCGCATCAGCGGAACGTACGTCTTGAGCTGCGGGATCGGCTTCACGTGGCCGTCTGCATAGGCCACGTTCATCATGCCGTTGTGCCGGTAGCGCATGTTGCCGACAGCGCCGGCGGCGTCCATCACCATCGGCGTGCCATCGGTGTTGAAGCCGATGTTCGCCGGGTTTCCGCCCATGTGGGTCCCCATCTCGCAGATCAGGATCTTCTCCGCCGGGGCCTGCAGCAGCGAGAGCTCCAGGCCGTAGCCGTTGTAGCTCCACATGCCGGTACCGAAGCCCGCGTTCGTGAAGTGGGAGTGATGCACGACCACCCCGTAGCTGCAGGTCATGCTCTCGCCGTAGAAGCCCGAGGCGTTCGGCAGGCCGAGGCGCCAGCTTGTGGTTGTGTACGAGGACGAGGGACAGACATAGACCTGTGTGTTGTTCGTGTATGGCCCGAGACCGTCATAGAAGCCGAAGTAGCGAGTGTTGGTGTTGCCGGGGAACAGGTAGTAGTAGTGGGCCGGGAGGATCTCGCCGTAGTCCTGGGCGTACATCATCGCGGCGAGCCCTATCTGCTTCATGTTGCTCATGCAGCTTGCCTGCTTCGCCTTCTCACGCGCTCGGGCGAAG
>DHPY01000055.1:0-5728 GCA_002411015.1 Armatimonadetes bacterium UBA5352
TTTTTCAAAGGCGCTGCACTAGCTGTTGTCGGCGCGCTCCGCGGCCGCCCGATACTCGTCCGGGATCGGGTAGCCCTCGAGGAAGCTCAGCAGGTCGGACTTCTGATTGGCCCGGTTGTAGGCCTCCTCGAAGCTGATCAGGTCATCCTTGACCAGCGTCGAGAGGTTCGATTCAAGAAGCTGCATTCCCAGGTGTCTCGAACTCTGGATGGTGGAGCGCATTTGCGACGACTTGCGCTCGCGAATCAGGTTGCCAATAGCAGGCGATCCGCCCGGCTCACCAACCATGATCTCGAACGCCGCGATCCGGCCCTTACCGCTCTTGCGTGGGATCAGCTCCTGCGAGAACACGGCGAGGAGGGAGGTCGAAGTCATCGCACGGATCTCTTCCTGCTCGTTGGAGGGGAAGCCCGTGACCAGGCGGTCCACAGTCTTCGGCGCGCTAACCGTATGCAAGGTCGAGAGGACAAGGTGACCGGTCTCCGCCGCCTGCAGGCATGCGCGCATCGTCTCCAGATCGCGCATCTCACCAACGAGCATGACGTCAGGGTCAGATCGCATGTTGCGCCGCACGGACTCGGAGAAGCTCGAGACGTCCACACCGACCTCACGCTGGTTCAGCAGCGAGCGCTTGCCGTGATGGTAGTACTCGATCGGGTCCTCGATGGTGATGATGTGCGTGTCGCGCTCGCGGTTGATGTAGTCGATCATCGCGGCGATCGTGGTGGTCTTGCCACAGCCGGTAGGCCCTGTGAGCAGGATGATGCCACGCGGCCGATGGAGCATCTCCTTGACCTGCTCCGCCGGCAGCCCGAGCTGCTCGAAAGTCAGAATGCGGTCCGGAATCAGCCGCAGCGCGATTGCGGGATGGCCCTTTTGCTGGAAGACGCTGACGCGGAAACGCGCACCGGTATCGATTGCGGCGGCGATGTCCGCGCCTCCAGTTTCGTGGAACTGCTGCCAGTACCTGTTCGTCGGCATGTCCTCGCCCAGCAGGTGGGTGGTTGCCCCGATGCAGTCCTCCTGCGAGAGGTTCTTGTAGCCTTCGACCCGGTACATCTTCCCATGGATGCGGAATACCGGGGGCTCGTTGAACGACAGGTGCAGGTCGGACGCATCGAGTTTCTCACAGGCGTACAGGAGAAGCTCGACCACTTCGCCGTCCATGACTTTGCCCGCGGCAGCGGACAGCTCAGGCGGAGCCTTGACCGTTCGTCGAACGTAATCTTCAGGCATCTGTGATCCCTCGCCGGCATCAGAGTGGGAACGAAGATCGGCAACACGTTCGTCAACGCATCACAGCCCGGCCAGACACGAGATCCGGCGGCTACTGTGGAGATTCCGGTCTGCGGACGCCCGCGCGTCGCGCCCGCCGGGCCTGGTCCTGTAGTTCGCGCTCGGAGATCTTTCCGCCGCGTCCGGTCGTCTCCGCCGCAGCCTTCTGCGCCTCCGGGATGTCTCCCCGAGCGGCGCCAAGACCGGGCTGCTCGCGCGCGGCCTGCTCCGCCTCCTTGGGATCCACACGGCGCAGCATCTGGCGCATCTCGGTGTAGTTTCCGGCGTAGAAGAGAGCATCGCGCGCGGAGATCTTCCCCTCGCGGTAGAGGTGCAGCAGCGCCTGGTTGCGCGTCTGCATGCCCCAGTAGCCACCCTCCTGCATGACCTGGTACGTATCCCCAGGCTTCCCTTCCTCAATCAGCTTGGCAACCGTCGGGTTCGCCACCAGGACCTCGATGGCGGCCACGCGCCCGTCGGTACCCGCCCGCGGGATCAGCGCCTGCGACAGGATCGCTCGCAGCGACTTACTCATGCGCAGACAGATCATGTCGCGCTGGTGTGGCGGGAACATGTTGATGATGCGCTCCATGGTCTCAGGCGCGCTGGAGGTGTGCACGGTCGAGAACACAAGGTGACCGGTCTCGGCCGCCTGCATGGCCACGTTCATCGTCTCGACGTCGCGCATCTCCCCGATCAGGATGACGTCCGGACTCTGACGCACCACGTACTTCATGGCGTCGGAGAAGCTCATCGTATCAATGCCGACTTCGCGCTGGTTGACGATGCAGTTCTTGTCCGGGTGGACGTACTCGATCGGGTCCTCGATGGTGACGATGTTGCCCTTGCGCTCGTTGTTGATGTGATCAATCATCGCGGCGAGCGTCGTGGACTTACCCGAACCGGTCGGGCCGGTCACAAGAACAACTCCCATGGGGCTCATCGAGATGTCCTTGAGAACCGTGGGGAGCTCAAGGTCGTCAATCGTCGCGATCTCAAGCGGGATAATCCGCATGACCAGGCCGGTCGTGTTCTGCTGCCTGAAGATGTTGATGCGCAGGCGGCAGGCGTCACCAACGGTGAGGCCCAGATCGCGCTCGGGGAACTCCTCGAACAGCGCCTGCTGCCGATCGTTCATCAGTTCGTCGGCCATGCCCTGCGTATCCGCCGCGGTCAGCACCGGATGATGCGTCCAGATCTGGATCTTGCCTTGAACGCGTACGGCGGGGTGGGCGCCTGCTTTCCAGAAAACGTCTGAGGCCTTGATCGCAGCAGCCTCAAGAACGACGTCTCGCCAATTCTCCACGTCGTGCTGCCTCCTTGCCCCCCCGGGCGGAACCCGGAGTGCGTAGATGCACATCTCGTGCGTTGGGTGTTCCCCGCCTGACCAGTGCGCTCCTTCTTAAACTTCAGTGTAGAACTGAGGACGAAACTGACCCCGGGTTCTGTTCGAGCGCCTGGTTAAACGCAAAGACGCCGACGACTGCTGTCGTCCGCGCCTGCGGTTCTGCTGGTGGTGGAGCAGGCGGGAGTTGAACCCGCGACCTTCTCCATGCCAAGGAGACGCGCTCCCACTGCGCCACTGCCCCACCCTCGGTTACGCGACTGATTGTATCAGAGAGAAGCCGGGTCGTCAAGCCCACCCCTCCCGGCTCACTCCACGCCCGCAGCCCAGTGATTGCCGCCCGCACGGACGCTCCGGCGATCCCGGGTCAGCTCCGCGGCGTGCATCGCTCCAGCCACGCTGCCGACGACATCTACCTGATGTCCCATCGCGCGAAGCTCGGTGACCACCGTCTCATCGAGGCTCTGTGTCACTGAGACCGGCTCCGCGGCCTCCACGTGCATCCGAGGCGCCTGAGCGACTTGAAGCGGCCCATCGCCGACATCGATCACCCGCTGGGCCGCCCGCGCCATCACGCTCACGATCTTCCGACCGCCCGGGAGCCCGATCGCTACGAAGCGGTCCGGGGCCTCGATGAGCATCGTGCCCGCGTTATTGAGCGGCCTCTTGCCCGCCGCCAGCGAGTTCATCCGACCGGGCCGCGGGTCGAAGCGCGCCATCCCGTGGCTGAGGATCAGGCCGGTGTCCCCCGCCGCGAAGACCGCGCCGAAGGCCATCCCCTGCGTGATGGTCGCGCTGACGAGGTTCCCCTCTGCGTCCGCGATGGACAGGTGCAGCGTCCCGTGCATCGCCCCCTCCGGGAACTGCGCCGGGAGGTGGTCCACCCACGCCGGATACTGCCGGTGGCGCTCCACCAGTCCGGCAGCGTAGTCTTTCGATAGCATCCGGTCCAGCGGCACATCGGCGAAGTCGGGGTCTGTGAGGTAGTTCAGCCGATCACGCCAGGCGAGCTTCAGCACCTCCGCCAGGCGGTGCCAGTAGGCCGGATCGGCGTCATCCACCGGATCGAAGCACTCCAGCATGTTGAGGATCTGCAGGCAGGTGAGCGTCCCGTTCGGCGGGATCGGCCCGTGCACCGTCGCCCCGCGGTAGGTGGTGCTGATCGTGTCTGTCACGCGTGGCTCGTAGCTCGCCATGTCGTCATACGTCAGGATGCCGCCCGCCGCCTGTACGGCGTCGGCGATCCGATGCGCCAGTTCGCCCTGGTAGATGTCGCGCCAGCCGGCATCGGAGATGCGCTGCAGGGTCTCGGCCATCCCCGGGCGCCGCATGATGTCGCCCGGCTCCGGCAGGCGGTCGTCCACGAGCAGTTGCCTCGCGGTAGCGGGATAACGCCGTACAACATGCTCCAGCGACTTCACAGCCCCGGCTGTGCCGCCGAACGGGATCCCCTGCGCGAGCAGTTCCTGCGTTGGCGCGACGATCTGTGGCCACTCCAGCCGCCCCCATCGCTCCCAGAGCGTCCCGATGCCCGCCCCCATGCCCGGCACGCCGACCGCCAGTGGCCCGAAGACGTTCGCATCATCGCGCACCGAACACTCATATTCGCGTGAGTTGAGGTCCTTTGGATCGCCCGAGGCCGGTAGGATCTCGTACATGGCCTCATGCGCGGCCGCCGGCGCGACGGAGTTTGCATCGAGCGACAGGATCTCGCCCGTGCGCCCGTCGCGCACGGCCGCGCACATCACGTAGCCCGTGATCCCGGTGGACTGCGGCTGCAGCAGGCAGGCTGCCAGCGACGCCGCTGCCGCGGCATCGAAAGCGTTCCCGCCCTGCTCCATGATGTGCGCCCCGACCCGTGCCGCCCCCTGCGGCTGTGCGGCGATGGCTCCTACCGATGAGACGACCTCGTTGGACTCGATCATGATGCGCTCCTTCTGCGCGAGTTAGTCCTGTTCCAGCGCGGCGCCGATGGCTTCCAGTGACCGCGCCCCGACGCTCGCGGGGATGTTCTCCGTGACGCCCATCACGAAGCCGGGGCGCCCTCCCGCCTCGGCCACGAGCGAGCGCGTCATCCGCCGGATCTCCTCCGGCGCGCTCAGGTGCACCGATGACGGGAAGTTCAGCGACAGCCGCTTCTCCGGCCATGCCGCGAAGGCATCCGCCACCGAGAGGTTCCCATCCGGCGGCGACGTGAACGCCTCGATGACCGGCACCTCGGTCGCCCCGATGCTCTCGCTGATCTGGCGCAGGAAGCCATCCATGTGGCAGCAGGGCGTCTTGCCCGCGGGCAGGAGGATCTCGCACATCTCGCGGTAGTAGCGGGCCATGTAGCGCGCGAAGATCGGCGTTCCAGCGATCTCGCCGGTGATGTTGTCGGGCAGCCAGATCAGCTCAGCCTCCGAGGCGGCTGCGATACGCGCGATCTGCCGGGACTGCTCGAGCATCGCATCCAGGACGCCCTCGACCGCCGCAGGGCAGTCGGCGAGGTCGTAGGACAGGCGCTCGATGCCCGAGTACTCGATCCAGAGCCGCTGGAAGGGTGCGCGCGCCGTCCAGAGGAGCGCGATGCCGCGGTCGCCGACGGTCTCGCGGGCCTCGGCGTAGCTCTCCGGGAAGGGCACGATCTCAGTTGCGCGGAGGACCTGCTCGAGGATCGCGTAGTCCTCCGGGCCCTTGATCCAGTGCTCGCGCGTCCAGCCGCTCCCGTAGCCGCTCTCGACCTCGACCTCCCGCGTGAGGACGCCCCAGGGCGTCTCCATCCGCATGAGCCGCCGGCCAGGTGCGATCTCCTCGCTGGTCGTGCTGACGCCCGGCGTCGAAAGCGTGGCGGCCCGCGGCGTGACCACCATGCAGAGGTTCGTGATCGCCTCCGCACCGGCGGGCATGAGGCCTTTGTAGCAGGTGAAGGGCACTTGCTCGACCGCCTCACCGCGCAGCGCGGCCAGCGTGTTCTCGCGGAGCGTCATCGCCGAACCTCCGGTCGGGTGTCATGCCCCCGTCGTTATGTAGCGACAGGCATCCTGCCTGTCAACATCGAACAGCGGCAGCAACGCCAGACGGGCTGGAAGCCCGTCACTACGCTACCAAGACGACGGGCTGGAAGCC
>DHPY01000055.1:5960-10199 GCA_002411015.1 Armatimonadetes bacterium UBA5352
AAGACGACGGGCTGGAAGCCCGTCCCTACGTAACGAAGACGACCGCTTCGCCGTTGATGCCGTGCCCCCGCCGTCATGTAGCGACGGCCATCCTGCCCGTCAACGCCGTTCACCCCGTCGTGCCGTCCCCCCACAAGCCGTTTGCCGTATCCTGTGCCGTTCGTCGCTATCCTGCTCGGCGAAGCCGATCCTGTTTGCCGTCCCCGGCGCCGTCACCGCCTCGCCAGCAGCAGCTTCGTCTGGGTCTCGCCGCCGTTGATGACGTACAGCAGCGGCTGCGGCCGATCCACGCCCTCCACAAAGCCCGGCCGCGCCTGCCACGGCGTCGCCGAGAGCACGTTCGCGAGGTCCATCCAGTACTGCAGCCGCGCGGGCGTGAGCCCCCAGGTCATGTGGAAGTGGTTCGCGGGCGCGAACTGCTTGTACTCGACCATCGTGGCGTACTTCGGCGTCACGAAGGTGTGCGGCCAGGTCACGTTGGAGGTGCTGCACACCGCATCGGCGAGGTTCTCCGGCAGGTCCACCGTCTGCGCTTCGTCCCAGACCATCGTGAAGGCGTTCGTGAGCGCGCTGTAGGCCATCCGGCCCGCGATCCCCTCGATCCCGCCGGGCGAGACAAAGGTGATCGAGTTGCCGCCGCCGGGGAAGTAGCCCGGGTCCGCCAGCGGCATGAGCACCCGCGACATGAGCGCATCCGGGTCCTCGCCGGGCATGCCTGCCCAGTCGAAGGAGGCGCTGCCGGAGTTGTCGCCATCCACGAAGCCGCGTGTGGCCCAGATCTCGTCGCTGAAGGCGACACCCATGCTGCTCGCGAGGCGCTGGATCTCCCACGGCTCCCAGACCTTGCGGAAGTCCATGAACAGCGGCGGATTTCCGCCCGTGAGGTAGGTGAACGGGAGCATCGTCAGCAGGCCCTGCATGTCGGCCTCGGTGGCGTAGGGCAGCGGGGCCTTGGGGCCGTTGTGGTCGAAGCTTGAGTTGAAGAGCGACTCCATCGCGTCGGCCACCGGCAGCGGCAGGCCGCGTGGGTCTGAGCCCCACTCAAGCTGGCTCATGAAGCCGCCGCCGATGGCGCCGAGGTCGCTCATGAGGTCTCGGACTATCAGGTACATCGCCAGCGACTGGTTGAAGCGCGCCGAATCAGCCTCGTCGCGCAGCTCCAGGCGATCGCCGACCTTCGCGTTCACCCACGCGCGCAGGGCGCCGAGTTCGCCGGTGTCGTATGCGCCCTTGTTCAGCATATCCGCCAGCAGCTTCATATCGAGGCGCGTGATCTCCAGCCCGAAAACCTTGCGCGTGGGGATGATGTGCTGCAGCGCGGTCTCCATGCCCATCGAGTCATGACCGAAGATGACGACGCGCCGGCCCTTCATCGCCTGGCGCGCGACCGCGGCGTAGGCCCAGTCGACGAGATCATCGGCGGTCTGGTCGGTCATCTGCGGCTCCAGGCCCTCATCCGGCCATGAGCCGACGTTGATATGCACGAGGCGGCCGTACTGGGAGATCGCGCCAGAGGCCGCGTGCGCGAACACCACGCCCGGCTTCGGGCCGGAGTTGCCGCAGGTGAGGTTCAGCGGAGTGCCCTCGGGGGACTGCTGGATGAGCGAGATGAGGGTCAGCTGCGGGAACGCCCAGGTGTCGGGGACGCAGACGATGATGCTGACGCCGGCATCCTTGAACTGCCGCGCAACCGTGTCCGCCTGCGGCTCGCCGTCCATCAGCACATCGGAGTAGACCACCGGGACGGCCGTGCCATCCGGCATCTGCACGCGCTCCGCGAGGATCTTCGCGGTCATCGCGATGATGTTCTGAGCGCGGGTGCGACTCTCCTGGTCTATGCGCGGGTCACCGGTTGCGCAGACTCCGATCACCGGGATGGAGCTGTCCTTCAGGCTCTCAGCGCCGAGCTTCTTCGCTTCAGACATGATCCGGTTCTCCCTTCGGCCGACGGCTTGCGGCTGCCGATTGTGTGCGGTGCGCAGACGCAGGTGAGTTCGCGCGAACGGTCCGCGCGACCTGCTTTCGTCCGGCCCGCGACGGCGACAACGGCCGGGCCGGCATCGCGCTGCCCGCAAAACGACGCGGGCGAGCCCTCTCCGGCCCCTCAAGACGGCTACCGCGGCGCCCACTCCGGCCAATCCCGCACCTTCCGATACAGCCCCAGTTCCTGCAGGTCGCCGAACTCGTTGCGGGGGAGGCTCAGCAGTTAGTCGAGCATCATCTGCTGCAGCTCGCGCGCGCGCGCCTGGTGCTGCTCGATAGGGCTATCGCGGTCCCACGGGTCCTCGAAGATCACGTCCTCGGCGTTCATGGCGATGACGCCCTGTCCGCGTCGCTACGATGGGTGGCCATGTGTACGCCGTCGAGCATCGAGGTGTAGCCGGGGAGGCTCCGGATGTCCCCGGAGATTCTGCCAGCAGAGCACGCCCTCAGCGGCGATCTCGTCCCAGGTGGGTGTGGTGGGCTTGCCGTAGCCGTAGCAGAGCAGGTTCCGCGCCCGCCGCGTATCCGCCACCAGCAGCAGGATGCCCGGTTGGTCGGCCGGCCATGGGCGATCCCTCCTTCGCCGCGGTGGTTTGGCGCGCGAGAAGCGGCAGACCTCCCACGGTCGGCAGTCGGTGGGTGATGCGGGGAGTCGGTCAGATGAAGTCCTTGTGGCCGGGCGGCTGGCGCTCACCAGTGCGCAACTCGTTGATCTTGCGCAGCTCAATGCGGGCGCGGTCGTGAGATGGATCGAGGACAAGCGCGCGGTGCTGCGCCCGCTCGGCCTCGTAGAGTTCGCCTGCCCGGCGCAGGACCATCCCGAGGTTACACCAGTTCCGCGCGCTCTGCGGCTTGAGGTCCACAGCCATCGATGCGGCGCGGCGCGCCTCCGGGAGGTTGTCGAGTTCAAAGCGTGCAGCGGCCATCACGGACCATGCGCCGGCGTCGTCCGGATGCGCCTCCAGCCATGGTTCCAGCACCTCGACGGCGTAGCGCGGTTGGTCACCGCGAACGAAAGCCTTCGCCAGTTCGAGCGGGCTCTCCATTGGATCGCTGACAGGCATAGCGGACCCCGCACGCTTCAGTATACGAACCGCGTCGGGTATTAGTTTACCCGACGCGGCTGGAAAGTAGCGTTAAGTTATGGTGAACTCTGCCGCTCGTCAGCGGCAGATGATGAGCGATCCGCTCTTCTCAGGCTCAAACGCCGAACGGATCCAGATACTGACCCCGCGCTCACAGGCGTATGCCAGGGCTTCCCGCTGAATCACCTGCGGGCAGTCCTCCATCGCCAGCAGCTCCGCGGCCGTCACTTCGCCGAGCTTGCAGGCTTTGTCGCCGTGAACGTTCGGGTCGCAGTCGTAGATGCCATCGACATCCGTGAACATGATGCACTCTTCCTGACCGAGTGCGTCGGCGAGCGCCACGGCCGTGAGGTTCGAGCCACCGCGCCCGATGATCGAGACCTCGTCACGCCCGCTCTCAGTATCGGGGTAGTAGCCCTGGAAGCCCGCGACCACCGGGACGATCCCCGATGCCACAAGCTCCGCCACATGCTGCTCGTCGACCCGCTCGATGGCCGCGCCAACAGGGCCTCCGAGGGTGACGATGCCCGCCTCGCGACCGGTGAGTGAGCGGGCGGCACAGCCACGTTCCTCGAGGCTCATCGCCAACGCGGTGTTTGCGCGCAGCTCGCCGGACATGAGCAGGCGGGCATACTCGCGGGGCGAGGGGTCTGAGCTGATCGCTGCAGCGAGGTGATCGAGCTTATCGGTCGCCCAGTCGAATGCGGAGACAACAACCACCGGCACAAGGCCCTGCTCCCTGAGCGGGATGACGAAGTCACGGGCCACCTGCGACAGGCGCCTCGCGCGGGCGTCATTGCGGCGCTGCGCGAGCGTGCGGTAGATCTCATTCACCGAGTCCGAGCGCTGCAACTCCTCGAGCAGCCTGTCCTCATTTGGACCGAAGCGGAACTTGCCCTGGAGGGCCGTGCCGCCGAACTTCATGACGGGGATCTGGGACATGGAACTCACTCTCCAATCGGATCGCGCCAGGCGATCCGCTTGCTCTAGTGGGGCTGCGGCAGCCGGCTCACGACCACCGCATTCGCGCAGCGAAGCAGCATGTTACACGAAGGGACATGTACCTGCAAGACGTACGGCGCGCAGAAACTGCACTGTTGACAACCACCAATTCCGGGCCCCCACCGCTGCGGTTCCCAATTGCCAATTGCCGGTTGCCGGTTGCCGGTTG
>DHPY01000055.1:10322-21981 GCA_002411015.1 Armatimonadetes bacterium UBA5352
GCCGGTTGCCGGTTGCCGGTTGCCAGGTCCCGGATCCCGCCGTCACCGCCCTTACACCAGCGGCTTTCGCGGCTTGCCGGGCACTAACTCGCGCAGCACCTGGATGGGCCCGATCAGCCCCGACCGCGTCTCCGTCCGCATCCACTCCAGCGTCCGCGCGTAGTAGGCGTTGAACCAGCCTCGCTCGCGAGCCATCTGCACGACGTCCTCGCGCACGGCCTGGTTCGCCAGCGTCGTCGTGACCTCCACCACCAGTTCGTTGATTCCTGGAGCCGCCAGGCCCGTAATCTCCACACGGTGCGGCGGCCACGCGCTCTCCCCCAGTTCCTCGCCATTGAGCCACCCGCGTGCGATGTACCCCACCTCGCCGAGATCGAGGAACAGCCGATCATCCACGTTGGTCGGTACCACATACAGGTCAATGCTGTAGCGCACGGTGCCGGCGAAGTCCCTCATCCCCGTCTCCTCCAGCGGCCGGAGGATGAAGTCCGCAGGAAGCTCCTCCGGCACATACGAGGACTCCAGCACCTCCAGGTCGCCCGCCGCGGTGATCACGCTCCGCCGCACAACCTCGATCCCCTGCGCCCGCACCTCCTGCCCGATCCGCACCGGCTCAGGCGCCTTCTCTACCGCAGTCGACTCCCCACTGTCCGGTCGCGTCGTGATCAGCGCCGACTCCCCACCCTCCAGCGCGATCGTGAAGTAGGTGGGCTCAGAGACCTCATCATGAACCGCGATCGGCTTCGAAGTACTGGTGAGCGTGTCCCAGCGCTCGACCACCCGCGGCTGCTCGCTCACGAGCATCAGCCTCGGTCCAACGGCGGCGCTGCCCTGATTGTGCAGCAGATGCACCCCAATGTCTCCGGCGACCCGGCTCGACATCACCAGGTCAGGCTCCGGAGCATCAAGCTGCACCTCATAGCGCCCCAGCACGAGCAGCAGGAGCTCCGCGACGCGCCCCAGCTCATCTTCAGGCGCCAGGAGGCAGGCGCCATCGGCCGCCTCGCGCTCGGTGAACTGCGGACCGCGAGGGCCGAGGGAGGCGCTGGTGAAGCCATCCAGCGGGAAGGTCATCGTCAGGCCGAGTCCGCGCGGATCATCCCCGCCCATCGAGCTGATGGCGTAGGCTCGATCCATCTCGACGCTGGCCTCGAGCAGCCCGCCCATGATCGCGCTGAACTCCTCCTCGCGATGAAGCTCGGCCGGCATGGTTGGCGCGTCGCCGCAGAAGATCACGCGCCCACCCACCTCCCGCAGCCTCGCCAGCGCCTCCAGCGCCCGCAGCGGCATAACTGCCGCCTGCGGGACCACCACTGCCCGGTAGAGCTGCCCCGCAGTGGCAGCGCAGCCATCGGAGATCTCCGCCGCCGCGAGAGTGCTGGCATCGATGAAATCGAACGAGACCTGCCGCGCGTGGAGCGCGGAGCAGACCTCCCTGAGCGACACCCACGCCGCCTCGAGGGCCTCGCCTCCGGCCCAGGCCGCCTCGATCGGGTAGTAGACCGCCACGTCAGCCACCGCCTCGCTCGCACGCACGGCAGCGCTCATCGCGGCGCAGTGATCCGCCAGCGAAGAGAAGCCATCCCAGAGCGGATTGCCCTCGCCGAGATGACTGAGCGTGTTGATCCAGTGCCCGCCGGAGGTGTCCGAGCACAGGGCCATCGGGCAGAGGTAGTTGATCCCGCGCACGAACTGGAAGTCGGCGATCCAGCGCATCAGCGCCGGAGTGAGCGAGTATCCGTAGACCGCGAAGCTCTCCGTCAGCGCCATCCGCTCCCACGGCCCGCCATCCACCCGCAGCGGCCTCTGCGCCACCGCCGAGGAGGCGAACTGCGGGAAGCTGAAGCTCGCCTCTCCCGGGAAGATCTGCCGCCAGATCGCATCCACGCCGGGGGCATGCAGCGCCCCGGCGGTCTTGAGGAAGTGCCCGAAGCCACGGCTGTGCTGGGGGAGGTTGTCCTCCCCGCCGACATGCCCCGTGTGGATCAGCCCGTGCTCCTCACACCACCGGTTGATCGGCTGGAAGTAGCCCTCCTCGAAGAGATCGGTCCAGACCTCTGAGAACTCGCAGCGAATCGCCGCGATCTGCGCCGCGCTGAACTGCTCGCGCGGGTCGAAGCCAAGGGCATCCGCGGAGAAGAGCGCCGGGAGCCAGGGCGTGAGGTCAAAGCCGCGCCGCGCCTCGAACTCCTCGAACATCCTGTCAGTCCACGGGATCTGGTCGCTGCCTACGGCACCGCGCACGGAGGTCTCGTCGGTGAAGATCCCTGGGATGGCGCCGCCGAAGAACTCGCCGACCACCCGAGCGTACCGCTCATGCGTGACCTCGATGAAGCGTGCGGTCGCGGCGGGGTTGAGGTGATCCACGCTGTAGCCGGTCGCGTCACGAGTGAAGACAACGTTCCGGTCACCCACCGCCACGTCCGCGACGACCTCACCCTCGCCTGCCACGCGAAGGACCTGCGCGCGGAACTCCGGGTGGCCCTCGAGCACCAGCCCCTGCGCCGTGCCGCTGGGCCAGCCGCCTTCGTCGTAGAGCCATGCGTAGAGGCCGAGCCGCTCGGCCTCCTCCACGGCCACGCGGATCAGCGCGAGGTACTCATCCGAGAGGTAGGGTGGCTCGATGCCCCGGATGAAGTCGCCGAGGCGGAAGCTCTCCCCCATCGGGTGCAGGAAGAAGCCCCCGCAGCCGCGATCGGCCATCTGAGCGATCTGCTCGCGGATCAGGTCGGCAGTGAGCGGCCCGTTGAGGAGCCAGAACACCCCGGGGCGGTACGCGGCAGGAGGCTGGCGCAGCAGCGCCAGCAGGTCGGCATGACCATCGGACATCGTCTTTCACTCCAGGCGAACAGGGAGAGCGTGAGGTCCATCATCAGTCCTGCAGTTCGCCCTCCCGCGCCGCATTCCTTCCGGTGAGGCGCCGCATGGAGGAATGTGGGGTGTGAAGCGTGAAAGGGGTCGTTCAGGCGCGATTCCCCGGGAGGTACGAGTGAGCGAAGGAAGACTCAGGGTCATCCATGTCCTGCCGCACGTAGCGGCGGGAGGCGCCACGCTGCTTGCGATGGAGTTGGCGCAGCGGCTTGACCCGAGCAGATATGACGTCAAGGTGGCGGTCGGCCCCGAGGACGAGGGGGAGGGCAGCCTGCTCGAGGAGATGCGCGAGCGTGGCATCAACGTCATCGTGATGCCGCATATGCGGCGCGCCCCGAAGGCGATCATGGACGCTCGCGCTGTGCTCGAGCTTGGACGGACCTTCCACGCGGAGCGCCCTCACATCGTGCACACGCACGGATCGAAGTCGAAGCTCCTCACGCCCCTGGCCTCCGCTTTCGGGCCGGTGCCGGTGAGGATTGCGCACATCTGGGGCTGGGAGTGGATGGCCGCCCGGGATTTCCCACGCCGCTGGGCCTACGAGTGGGAGGCGCGGATGACGGCCCAGGGCTACGACGCGCTGATCGCCTGCTCGGAGGCCATGCGCGACCAGGGCCTCACGCGCGGGGTTGGCGTACCGCGGCAGTACGAGGTCGTGCTGCCCTCGCTCGATCTCGCGCGCTTCACCCCCGACGGAAGGGAGCAGGCGCGGCGCGAGGTGCGGGCAGAGTTTGGCCTGCCGCTCGAGGCCCCGCTGGTCATCTCCGTCATGCGCCTGGCCAAGCAGAAGTCGCCGGAGATCCTCCTCGGAGCGGCCGTGCTGCTGTCTGCGCTGATGCCGAAGCTGCGCTGGCTGATCGTCGGCGGCGGGCCGGAGGAAGAGCGGGTGCGCGCGATGGTCGATCGCCTCGATCTCACGGAACAGGTGGTGCTTGCCGGGCCGAGGCGCGATGTGCCACGGCTGCTCAAGGCCGCGGACATCTTCGCGATGTCATCCACGTGGGAGCCGTTCGGGATCGCCTACGTCGAGGCATCGGCGGTCGGGCTGCCGGTTGTCGGCGTACGAGTGGACGGCGCGCCTGAGGCGGTCCTGCACGGTGAGACGGGGCTGCTGGTGGAGCCGCGCCATCCGACTCGCCTGGCAATCGCCATCGCGCGCATCGCCAGCGACCCCGCCTTCGCGAGCAGGCTCGGAGAGGCGGGCATCCGCCACGCGCAGCAGTTCGGGCACGAGCGGTTCGTCCGGCGCGTCGAGGCGATCTACGAGCAGTTGATCGCCGAGAACGTCCGCGCGGGCTGAGCGACCCTCAGCGCAGAACGCCCTCCCAGACCGATTCATACCGCCGGACCATCGTCCGGATGTCATGATGCTCCTCGGCAGCCTCCCGACCGGCCGCTCCCATCCGCCGCGCGGCCTCCGAGTCGCCCAGGAGCTTGATGATGGCGCTCGCGAGGGCAGGCGGATCATCCTCAGGCACAACCAGGCCTGTGAGGCCGTCATCGACCGCCGCCGCTGCCGCAGGCGTCACGACCACCGGCCGCGCGCTCGCCATCGCCTCCAGCACCACCGCCGGGTCTCCCTCATGCCGCGAGGGCAGCACCAGCACGTCGCACGCCGCCAGCAGCTCAGGGAGGTCATCACGCGGTCCGAGGAGTGTCACAGCGCCCTGCAGGCCCAGCGCGGCGAACAGCGCCTCAAGCTGCGCGCGGCAACCGTCTCCGGCCGATGGCTCGGCGCCCGCAATCAGCAGGCGAGCCGCCGGCAGGGCCTCGCGGACGGGTCGCATCGCGCCGATCGCCACGTCGAAGCCTTTCCTCGGCACCAGCACCCCGGCGGCGAGGATGATGGGAGCGCCGGCGGGCAATCCGAGCCGCAGCCGCGCCGCCGCCTGGTCACGCTGCGGCGAGAAGCGCTCAGTATCCACCGCGTTGCGGATGATCGTGGAGCGCGCGAGCAGGTGCGCCTCGTCCGGCAGACCAGCGAAGTCGCGCGGCGTGAGCGGGATGATGGCGTCCGAGCAGAGGTCGGCCAGCGCGACCACGGGCCGAGGCAGGCGCTCGTGAATGCGGACGTTCCAGACCATGGGGATGGTGGCGAATCGCGCCCCCGGGCCTGCCTGAAAGGCCGCGCGCGTCTGATTGCAGTGCAGGAGAGCGACCTCGTTGCGCCTGAGCGAGCCTGCGAGCACGGATGAGTAGCGCGCGAGCGCCGAGGCGAGGCGAAGCTTCTCCGCCGCGCCGCACGCGGCGAGGCCGTTGCCGATGATGCCCAGCGGCGGCGGCGGCGCGAGCACCTCGACCGGCACGCCGGTTTCCGCCAGCAGCCCCTCCAGCGGCCCGTGGCGCGCCAGCAGGACGATCGGCTCGAAGCGTTCGCGATCGATGCGCGTGATGAGGTCGCGCAGGGCGATCCCGGCCCCTGCATCGTGCGCGTACGCGTCGTAGAAGGCGATGCGCGCCGGGCGGCGCCCCCCCATCATGCAGGCCCCTCCACAACAGCCGCGCGCACGAATGCGCGACCGGAGTGCTCGGTGATCTCCTGTACGTCGAACCATGCTGAGAGCAGATCGGCCACCTCATCCGGCGAGAAGAAGCCACGCATGTGCGTCTCACGCGCTGTCGGAGACTGCTCGCCAGCGCCCCGCAGAGAGCGCAGGAGGGAGCGCATCAGGCCGCGTGGCTCGGGCCTGCTGATGCCCTGCAGGAGGCCCAGCGTCGCCCCGGGACGCAGCACCCGTGCGATCTGCGCGAGCACCTCCTCGGAGCTGCGGCAGTGATCGAGGGTGCCCATCACAAGCACTGCATCGAAGCCGTCATCCGCGAAGGGAAGCGCCTCCCCCACTCCCTGGACGAGGCTCACCGGGCGCTGCGGCCGCGGCATGCCCTCGGGCGGCGCGCCGTGCGGGGACGCCCCCGCTGCGAGGGGATCAACGCCGATGTACGTCGTGGATTCCGGCAGCAGATCGGCTGCGTGACCGGTTCCGCAGCCCACATCGAGCAGCACGATCGGGCCGTCGGGCAGCGCGCAGAACTCGATGAAGGCGCGGTGCATCGCGCGCGCGCTCTCCCGCCGACTCTGGGCCGCTCCGGGATCGGACCACGCACTCTCACGCCACTGCAGGAACTGCCGCATAGCCTCGGACCAGGGCTGCCAGTCCTCATCCGACGACGCGAGGTTGGAGGCGAGATCGGGGGGCATCATCCGCGGGATGTCGTCGCGCACGGCGAACCACCGCTTGCAGTCGGGGCATGCGAGCGTCCCGATGCAGACACGCTCATCGTCCGTCTCCTCGGCGATCAGATCCAGCGGTCGCCCGCCACAGGCTGTGCAGCAGAGCACATCGAGCAGCGCGCCGCAAAGCATGGGTCCCCACCTACTCAATGTATCCGAGCGACCGCAGACGCCCACGCACGACCTCGTCCTCGCAAGCGGCCAGCGAACGTCCCCCCTGCCCGGCGGGAGCATTCACCACGACCTGCCGGACTTCCTCCGCGCGCTCCGACCGAATCAGCTCCATGAGCACCCGGCCATCCATGTACGTGGGCACCGGTTCGCCCTGCAGGTGCAGGACCGTCGGCGCGATGTCGTAGATGGAGACGCACACGGGCCGATCGTTGGCCAGGAAGCTCGGCCCGCTCGCAATCAGCGTGCCATCGGGGTGATGCGCGCCGAGCGGAAGCTCCGGTGGATTGTGCCGGGCGATGACGTTTCCGTCGCGCGTGATCAGCCGCCGCACGCGCAGGTCATTGCGCCAGTGCACCAGCAGGTCGGGCATCAGATCGGACTCCAGGCCGCTGAACTCCGCGGTGCCACGCGTGACATGATCCACCGCGGCAAGGCCGGTGGCCTCATCGCGCAGCGCGAGCAGCCCCTCGCTGAGTTCATCGAGCAGCCCCTCGTACTCGGAGCCCGGCGCAACGCATCCCTCAGGCCAGCGGTCGCGCAGGCTCACGAACAGGTGCCCGGTCTCCGTGAAGACGCGGGTGCGGGACCAGTCGGCAACGAAGCCGGAGGCCGCCCCCTGCGCCCGGCTCTGCAGCCGGGGGAGACGCGCGCGCAACCAGGCCTTCGCCTGGTTGCCCACCCGACGGCGGAGCGTCGCCAGCCCCACGCGCAGCAGGCCATCGGCAGCCCGGCCCGCGCCTCCGCGAACGCCGGGAAACAGGTAGCCCTCGTGCACGAGCCACGGCCGCAGCAGCACCTGGCCTCCGCAGTTCGGCGCCTGGCCGTGATCGGACACGACCAACACGTCCGCGTCCTCGCCCGCCTCATCAAGCAGCCGCCCGATCCCGGCATCCAGCGTGGTGTAGACGTTGAGGAGCTCTGCTCGCCACCGCTCGGCCTCGCTCGCATCATGCAGCGGATGCGCATCATCGAGCAGATGCCAGCACCAGTGTTGGAGCGAATCCGTCTCCGTCACGACGACACAGAGGACGTCGGGCCGCTCCCGGGCGAGGAGAAGCTGCGCTGCATGAAGCTTGGTCGCAATGCCCGCACGGGCCGCCTCAGCGGCATGGTCGTAACGCCCGGAGGTGGCGTGCCGGCGCGCATCGGGGTGGATCGGGTAGTCACCGAACTCCTCCGCCAGCCAGTGCGCCAGTTCGGGAGGATGCGTGAAGCCGGGAGTTCCTGGCGAGGGACAGAGCCAGCCGCCGATCATGACCCCGCGGACCGGCTCGACCGGGAAGGAGACGGGGACGTTGAGGGCCGCGACCTTTGCACCGGCATCCGAGAGCAGGCGCCAGATCGTGGGCATGAGGCGGGCACGCGCGTCTATCTGCGCGAACCGGTAGCTGCCGCGGACGGGGTTCGTGAAGTGCAGGATGCCATGCTTCCCGGGATTGACGCCCGTTACCAGCGAGCTCCACGCGGATGCGCTCTGGTAGTTCGGGGTGGATCGCAGAGTGCCGAAACAGCCGCGGGTGACGAGACGCTCGAGGTTGGGAGCGGCGTCTTCGCTGATCAGGCGCCGCAGGAGCGTGGGCGGCAGGCCGTCGATGCCGACGACCAGCAGCGGTTGGCTCACAGTTCGTGCTCGAGAGCCCACAGGTGTGAGGCGACGGCCTCTGATGCGGCCTCGATCCGCTCGGGCGACTCAAGCACTCGCGGCAAGTCGCGCTGGAGGATGCGCACGGGAACGTGTTGGAGCATCCTCTCGGTCATCGCATGCTTGAGCACCGCGCCGTCGAAGTAGCTTGGCACACGCTCGCCGCGCAGATAGAGGATCGTGGCGGCAACGTCCTCGACCTTGGCGCCCTCGATACGTGCGCCGCGCTGCAGGCCGCCCCCCGCCGCGATCAGCACTCCGAGTGGTGAGGGTGAGCCGGACGGGATGCGACCGGTGGGTGGACGGGCGACCTTCACGCGGCCGTCGCTGCCTGTGGCCGTCAGCCCCATCACCGTGCGCGTCTGATCCCAGCGCGTCACGATGTGCGGGAGGCGGTTGACGTAGGGACCGCTGCAGACTCGCTCGCGCGGCTTCGCCCACTCCAACGGTCTGCCCCCGGTGGCCGGGTCGATGGCGGACTGGAGCTTCGCCGTCACATCGAGCGTGAGCCGGTCGGCGTTCCCGTTGCTGACGGTGCCCGCCGGGAAGGTATCCTCGTGGTTGAGGTAGAGGTCGCCGCCAGCGGTCGGGATCAGGAAGCTGCGATCGTAGTCAATCCACGAATCGTCATCCTCAGCGGCGGCTTCATACGGTTCAGGGATCATCCCTGAGAGCGCGCCCGGCAGGATCCTCGCGAGGAACCTGAACGATGCATTCACACCGGCATCGATGCCGTTGCGGAGGTTGCGCCAGAAGCCGCCCGCGGATGAGCGGTATGAGAGCAGGTCGAGGTGGGCGAGCCATTCGGGCAGGCAGAGCTGTGCACGGCTGTTGATCCCGGTGCCGTGCGCGGACATGACGATGAGGTGATCATCGCGCTCGAGCGCGGCGACGAGCCGCCCGATCTGGGCGTCCAGCTCATGGTGGATCGCCGCAATCAGCTTCGCGTGGGCGCCGTAGAGGTCCTCACGGAAATCTGGGTGCTTCCGATCGATGAGATGCCAGCACCAGCGCATCACGCGGTCAAGCTCATTGAAGTTCACGGCGAGGAAGTCCCACCGGCCGTGGTCGAGCAGGTCCAGCGCGAGCGTAGTGCGCGCGCGGATCGATTCGATCGCCATGGCGACCGCATCGGCGTAGCGCCCGGATGCGATGTAGGGGCCGAGCCGCAGGTCCTGCGGAACGTCCTTAAGGCGTCGCCGCGCGAGCGAAGCCACTCCCTCGGGATGTGCGAAACCCTCCGCCTCAACCGACGGCGCAAGCCAGCCAGAGACGGTCGTCCACTCGGCATCGCGCGCGGGAAAGGTCATGGGCACGAAGAGCGTCCCGGAGCGCTGGCCGAACTCAGTCAGTATCTGTGGGAGCGTGGGAGCGCGCAGCATCCGCGAGTTCGCCATGCGCCACTGGTAGCTCTCCGGAACGAGATTGCGCAGCGACCAGACGCCGTGCTTGCCGGGATTGACCCCGGTCAGAACGTTGGACCACGCGGAGCAGGGATCGTGGTTCACGGATGATTCGAGGCGCCCGTACACGCCATGGCGCATGAGCGAGCGGAGCACCGGCATCTCGCCGGTGGATGTCAGCCGCTCGATCAACTCGGGCGTGGCGCCATCTATCCCGATCAGCAGGAGCATGGTCGTGTGCGCGTCGCGCGCGCGGCCCCCCGCTCTGCTGTGCCCTTCGCGTGTGCTCTCACTCTCAGGTCCTCACTGGTGCTGCGATGTAGTTCGCGGAACTGCGCGCGGCTTCGGTTAGTATCATGCCGACCGTCTCGCCGCCGGCGGCGCGTATCAATGCCGCGATGGCGGCTACGTCATCTAACGTCGCGCGGCGCAGGTTGACGACGAGCACAACGCTCGTTGCCCGGATCAGCAGCGGCGCAGCCGCGAGGACGCCCTGCCCGGCCGGCGGCACCGCGAGCACAAACTCGCCGCCGGGCGCAGGCTCCATGGGCTCCGGCGCGGCGAGCACCGCTATCCTCCCGCCACCCTCAGCCGCCCGTGCGCTGAGCGCCCGCGCCAACGCCTCGGCCTCGGAGGAGTCACCGGGCGACGCAAGGACCACCGTGCGCGCCTCGGCAATCGCCAGCGCACACAGGTGGTGCAGGATCGCTCCGAGCGTCTCCGCAGCCTCAGCGTCCTCAGGGCCCGCCCTCCAGCCGCGACTGAGGCTGCCGATGACCGGCAGCCCAATCGCGGCGGCAGCCTGCCTTGCATCGCGCAGGCGCCCGTCAAGCTGTTCGGCCAACCCCACTGCAAGGAGCCCGAAGAGCAGCCCGGCGAGCAGGCCTGCGGCGACTGTCAGCAGCTTCCGCGGATGCACCGGCGTCTGCGGGGTGATGGCGCATGCCAGCAACCGCGCAGCGGGCGCCTCTGCACGCTCGGCGATCTCGTACTCCTGCTGCTTCTCCTTCAGCGCCACGTACGAGCGCTCAAGGAGGTCAATCTCCCGCTGGAGCTTCAGCAACGCCACCTGCTCGCCCGGCAGGTCGGCAAGCTCGCTCTCGACCTTCGAAGCGGCGGCCTCCAGCACCCGCCGGGATTCGTGCGCGGCAAGCCCCTCGGCCTCCGCAACGATCATCTCCTGCGTGAGTTGCTGCGCGATCGGGTTGAGCGCCTCCTGCCGCGACTCGACGACCTCCAGCGCCGCAGCCCGCAGGCGCCCGCGCAGTTCGTCCAGCCCGGCCTCGGCCCTCCGCACCGGCATCGCCTCCGGTGCATACTCCTCCAGCAGTCTCGCCCGCTCAACCTCGGCCTGCGCGAGGTCGGCCTGCAGCGCCTCGATCTCCGGGTTCCGCCGGATGACCGTCGCTGCGGTCACCTGCACGTCCATCTCTGCCAGCCGATACTCAAGCTCGTCGCAGAGCGCTCCCTGCGCGTTAAGTGTCGCCTCGGCAGTGGCCGCCTGCTCACTCAGCCGGACCAGCAGCCCCACCTGCTGCCGAGCGGCCTCATCAAGGGCGACCGTGCCGGCCTCCTCGCCGAACTGACGCAGGCTCCCCTCGGCATCGGAGAGGCGTACCTCGACCTCCCCCAGCCGCTCGTCAACGTAGCTTCGCGCGCGTGAGGCGCTGACGCGGGCGTCGGCGAGGGTGCGGCCGAGGTGGGCCAGCACCAGCGCGTTCGCGAAGTCGCGTGCCCGCTCAGGCTTCGGCGCGCGGCAGCACAGCTCGATCACGTCTGAGTCTTCGGCCGGCGCCACCATCAGCGTCCCGAGCACCGCCTGCCACTCCTCGGGCCAGTGGTCCGGAGAGGGCTGACGGCCCAGCCCCTCAATCGCCGCCGGAAGCACCTCGAGAAGCGCGTCGGTCAGTCCCTCATCAAGCAGCCGCTGCAGGAGATCCGGACGCTCGCTCAGCAGGCCCCACGCGCTCTCCAGCGTCGGACGGCTCTCCACGATCTGCATCTGCGTCGCAAGATCGCTGCCGCCGAGCGCGGACACCGGCTCACCCAGCATCGACAGCACCGGAGTGGCGGCGGAGAGCAGCGTTGAGCGCGACTCCTGCGACGCCACGATCATCTGCGCCCGCGCCTCGAACGAGGGTCGCGCAAGGAATGCGTACGCCGCGGCACCACCCACGCAGGCGGCAATCACCGCGAGCAGCAGCCAGCGGCGGCGCTGCAGGATGCGCAGGTGGTCACGGAGGCTCATGGGCACGGCGGCGGGTTCACTCACTAGTGCAGCGCCCTTGAAAAACTTGTACAGCTAGATTTCCCGTGGCTGGCCGGTGTAGGACCACC
>DHPY01000060.1:0-5620 GCA_002411015.1 Armatimonadetes bacterium UBA5352
CGCTCCTCATCCGACAGCGGCTCCTCGATGGACGCGGTCGCGGTGTTCTCGTCAATCATCTCGATCGTGTTCATCCCCGAGAGCGCACTGGTGACGCCCGGGTTGCTGAGCACGAAGCGCAGCGCAAGCTCCGGCACGTTGCGCACGCCCGACACGAGCCCCTCAAGCTTCTCCGAGCGCATCCCGAGCCGGCCGCCGCCAACCGGACCCATCACGAGGATCGAGATATTGTGCTCGCGCGCATAGTCGATCACGGGCTCGTTCGCGCGGTCGAGGAGGTTGTACTGGATGATGCAGCTCTCGAAGATGCCCTCCTCGAGCAGCTTGATGATGTTCTCGGGGGTGTCGTGGGAGGAGAAGCTGAAGTGCCGGATGAGGCCCTCATCGCGGGCTTTGAGCGCCTCCTCGAGGGCATTCGGGCGGAACGCCTCCGTGTAGGTCTCCCAGCGCATGCCATGCACAAGCTGATAGAAGTCTACGTAGCCGCTGTCGAGGTTCTGCAGCGACAGCTCGAGGCCCTCACGCCAGGCCTCGGCGCTCGGTGCGCCGGTCGCGTTCTTGGTGGAGAGGTAGATCTGCTCGCGCGGCACGGCCTTCAGCGCTCGGCCTACGAGCCGCTCGCTGGAGCCGGCCTCACGGTCCGCGCCGCCGCGGTAGCCGGGGGCGGTGTCTACGAAGTTGACGCCGCTGTTGAACGCGTGGACGAGGCACTCCACGGCGAAGTCATCATCATCAGGCAGGCGCATGGCGCCGAAACCCAGTGCCGAAAGCTCAATGTCAGTCGCGGCGTACTGGCGGTGCTGCATGTTGATCAACCCCTGTCTGGGTTCAGCTACTCGCCCCCGCACCATCTGAGTATCTCGCGCGCTATGCCGTGGTTCTGCTGATGGCCCGTGTAGAAGCCGAAGAAGTGCCCGACCAGGGGCCGCCCGAGGAGGTACAGGTCGCCGATCATGTCCACGAGCTTGTGCCGCGCGTAGGCGCCGGGCAGCTCCGGCGGCTGCGAGACCCGATCGCGGTGGATCACGATGCAGTTCTCCTCGCTGCCGGCGGCCAGCAGGCCCGCCTTCTGCGCCTGCTCCGCCTCCTCGATCGTGATGAAGGTCCGCGCAGCGGCGAGCTGGGCGTCGAAGTCGTCGCTGTCCGGGTGGAAGCTCGCAAACTGCCGCCCGATCATGGGGTGCTGGTAGCTGAGCGCGTACGCGTAGGAGGTCGGCCTGCCCGGAAGCGCGCAGACCGCGCGCTCCTCATCCGACGAGAGCAGCGGCTGCTCGATCACGAGGGGCTGCTGCGGCTCCTGCGAGCGCGCCACGCCGGCGGCGTCTATCAGCGCGAGGACCGGCCGGACGCTCCCGTCGAAGAGCGGGATCTCGCGGCCATTCACGCTCACCACGCAGTCACTCACCCCGCGCGCCCAGAGCGCCGCGAGGAGGTGCTCCACGAAGTGCACCGCCGCCTCTCCCTCACCGGAGGTGCTGCAGCCGGGGCCGGCCGCGGAGTGCTCGAGGTCGAGCGGCCAGCGCGCGCCGAGATCGGTTCGCTCGAGCACGATGCCCTCGCCGATCTCCGCCGGTGCCAGGCGCAGCGTCACCTCGCCGCCGAAGCGGACGCCGGTGGCGGTCGCGAATGCCTCTTTGTGCAGCGTCGCCCGTGTGCGGTGCATCAGGCCATCCCTCTGCGTCACTCGGCGTCGAAGCTGTCCTCAAGCAGGCTGATCAGGTCCTCGCGCGTGAGGTCGGCGGGGGTCTTCGCGACCGCGCCGCCCATGTACCTGAGCGCGTCGTCCACGAGTGTCGGGATCTCCTCGCGGTGGATGCCGAGGTCGCTGATGCTGATGTCCAGACCGATCTGAGACAGCAGCGCCTCGAGGGCATCGGCGGCGTACTGCGCGGAGTGCTCCGGTGGCGCGCCCGCCACGCCGCGTCCGAGGAGATGCGCGATCCGGCCGAACTTCAGCGGATCGCGGTCCCAGTAGTGGCGTGCGTAGCTCACGAACATCACGGAGAGGCCTGCGCCATGCGCGATCTCCGGGTGGTGCGCACTCATCGGGTGCTCCAGCGCGTGCATCACCGACGCACCGCAGTTGCTCAGCACGTAGCCCGCGTAGAGGTTTGCGAGCGCCATCCACTCGCGAGCCTCGACGTCGTCGCAGTTCGCGACCGCGCGCGGCAGCCAGCGGCCGACGATGCTGATGGCGCGCTCCGCGAAGAGGTCGGTGACGGGGCTCGCGGCGGTGGAGAAGTAGCCCTCCATCGAGTGCGCGAGCACATCGGCACCGGTGTTCGCGGTCACGTTCTCCGGGCAGGTCAGCATCAACTCGGGATCAATGACCGCGACGCGCGGGTAGATGTTGTCGTTCGCGATCGCGTTCTTCATTGTCGCGGAGGTGGTGCTGATGACCGCGAACGGGGTGAGTTCCGACGAGGTCCCCGCGGTGGTGGTCGCGCAGACCACCGGCAGCGTGGCCTCGGTGGGCGCCAGGCGATCCTCCAGCCGCAGGTAGTTCGCGATCGGCCCGTCATGCGTGGCAGCCACGGCGATGGCCTTCGAGGCGTCCATGGTCGAGCCGCCGCCGACCGCCACGATCACCTCGGCGCCCTTCTCCCGCGCGAGAGCGGCGCCCTGATCCACGACCGCATCGGTCGGGTTCTGCATGATCTCCTCGAAGAGCGTCACCTCGACGCCCTGCGCGGTGAGTCGCTCAACCGCCCGATCGAGCAGCCCGCTTCTGCGCGCGGAGCCCCGGCCGGTCACCAGCAGCGCGCGCTTGCCCAATGGCGCTGTGCGCTCGCCGGTCTCATCGAATGCGCCTCGCCCGAAGACAATGCGCACGGGATTGTGGAAATCGAAACGCTCCATCGTCTACTTCCTCTCTGTGCGGATCAGTGCCGCTCGAACAACGGGGGCCGGCACAGCGGCTGAGGCGCTGACGCGCCTCACCCTCGCTTCGCTCGGGCGGCCCCTCCGAGAAGGCATACGGCCCTTGTGCGTCGCATCATGTGCGCACTTCACTGCTTGGCGTCTCCGCCGTCAGCCCTCGTCGCGCGTCAGCGGCAGCCTGACCGTCATCGTGGTGCCGACTCCAAGTTCGCTGTCAACGGTGATGGTTCCCCCGTGTGCCCGGACGACGGTGCCGATGATCCGCGTCCCGAGGCCGGTGCCGCCGGGCTTGGTGGAGATCGCGTCATCAGTAAAGAGCTTCTCGCGCACGTGGTCCGGGATGCCCGAGCCGGTGTCGGCAACAGCAAGCCAGGCGTAGTCGCCCTCCGGCCAGCTTCCGGCAGGCTCGGCGCCGGTGGAGATGGTCACCGTCGCCCCCTCCTCGCAGGCCTGCAGCGCGTTGTTCGCGAGGTTGTAGATCGCGTTGTAGAGCTGCTTCTCATCGGCCACCACCGGTGGCAGCCCCTCACCCGGCTCCACCGCGAGGGTGATCTTCCGGCTCTCCGCGACCAGCCCGAGCGGCCGCACCACGCGGTCCACCAGCTCATTGAGATCGAGCGGCGCGAAGCTCGGCTTGCTGATCATGCCCTTGATGCAGTCCGAGATCTCCTTCGTGCGATCCTGCACGTTCGTCGACCCGTCGAGGATGATCGAGATCATCTCCGGGTAGAACTCTCGCACCTCGGACGTGACGCGCTCGAGCTCCCCGGCATCGGCAACGGAGCAGGCAGCAAGGCCCGAGAACATGTCATCGAGCATGAACTGCAGCGTCTCCGCGCCTGTCTGCACCGGAGTGACCATGTTCTTGACGTCGTGGGAGATGTGGCCGATGAACTGCACGACCTCCGCGAGACGCGCCTGCTCATGCAGCCGGCTGGTCTCGATGGCTGAGGCGATCTGCGCGCCGAGGATCGCCAGCACGTTCACGTCCGGTTCGGTGATTATTCCGTCGGTCTTGTTCAGGACCTGCATCACGCCAATCGGCTCACCCTCCACGCTCTTCAGAGGCACCGTGACCATGTTCTTCGTGATGTAGTGGACCTGCTCGCCCACCTGCCGGTCGTGCTCCTTCTCAGCGGTCATGTCCTCACTGACGCGCAGTTCGCCGGAGCGGAAGACCGCGCCCGCGATGCCCTGGCCGGGATCAAGCTCCAGCCCGGTCAGCTCGTCGGCCGTCGGGCCAACAACGTGGGTGAAGATGAGCTTGTCGCGATCCTCGTTGTAGAGGATGATCGAGCCCGCGCCCGCGTTCACAAGCTCCAGCGAGACCTCCAGCGCCTCGCGGATAAGCTCCTGCTGCTTGACGATCGCGCCCAGAGCGACCGTGATCCGCTGGATCGCGCGAATCTGCTCGTCTCGCTCGCGGAGCTTCTGCTCAAGCTCCTCGATGCGTGCTGCGGCAGCGTCGGACATCGCGGCACCTCCAGGGCTTCATGACACCGTGCTGCTTTCGTCGCTACTCGCGCTCAGCCCGCCGACGCGGCGACCGTCGCCTCTGCCTCGGGACCCGTAGCTTCCTCGCCGCCGGCAGGCGCGCTCCTCACCCGCCTGCGCGGCGCCACCCTGAAGGCCATCGCGGCCGCGCGTGCCGCGGCTTCCTCATCGCCGACCGCGCGGTGTGCCGCCGCCAGCGTCATCCACAGTCGAGGGTTGCGCGGGTGGGCCATCGCTGCGTTCCGCAGGCGCGAGATCGCATCCTCCTCCCGGCCAAGCTTCCTCAGCGCCAGAGCGGCGATGAGATCACCGGTGCCGTCGCCGGGCTCAAGCTCAACCGCGCGGTCGGCAAGCTCCACGGCCTCGTCCAGCTTCTTCCCCTGCATCGCCAGCAACTCCGCGAGGCGCAGCGGGAGCAGCGGATCGTCGGGGGCCGCCTCCAGCCCCTGGCGAAGGACCGCCTCGGCCTCGTCGGGCTTCTTGCGCCCCACCAGCACGAGCGCCAGCGTCAGATGCGCCTGCGTTGAGTCGGGCATCCGCTTCAGTGCATCACGCGCCGCGGCCTCAGCCTTCACGAGGTCGTCCAGCTTGATGTACGCGGCCGGCAGGTACTCGTGCACAAGCTCGTTGTCCGGGGCCAGCGAGCGCGCCTTCTCCAGCTCCCTGGCCGCCTCGGCCACCTCGCCGCTCTGCAGCAGCAAGACGCCCTTGAGCGCCACCGCGTCGGGCGCATCCTGCTTGAGCGCCAGTGCCCGGTTGACGCTCTTCATGGCCCCCTCGGTGTCTGAAAGCGCCTCCTGCGCCCGAGCGAGCCCATAGATCGCCTCAAATGTCTGCGGATCAAGCTCGGCGGCCGCGGCGTACTGGATGTACGCGTCGTGATGGGCGCCGCTCTCCATGTAGGCGTCGCCGAGGCTCAGCCGTGCCTCGACTGAATCCGGATGACGCCGGACCTCCGCTCGAAGCCGCCCGATCGGAGCCTCGCTCCTCCCGCAGCCGGCGACAACCACTATGCTAATGATGAAGATGGCGAATCCGGCCCGACGCACTACGACACCCCTTCTATCTGTGATCTATGCATTACGTACGTCTGTGATGTGGCTGCAGGCAGACCTGGAGGGGCCGCCCGAGCGTCCGCTGCTCGCAGCGGCGCGAGGGTGAGTTCCGCTTGCGGAACTCAGCCGCTGTGCCGGCCCCCGTCGTATCTCGCTCCCAACGGCAGGGCCGGCACAGCGGCTTCGTCGGC
>DHPY01000060.1:5733-18427 GCA_002411015.1 Armatimonadetes bacterium UBA5352
CGGCACAGCGGCTTCGTCGGCGTCCGCAAACGACGCGGACGCCTCCTCACTCCTTGCGCCGCCAGACGACAGCGGCGCTCGGAGCGGCCCCTCCACGACAAGAAATGCACGGGCGAGTACGCGCTTGATGCATAGTCTCTCTGTAATGAACGCGTATTCTACGCCAGCCCACAGGCATAGGCAAGTTTGCAGAGTGCGCGCTCGCAGTCGCTCCGCGGGTGGAAGGCCGCGCCTCGGACGCCCGCGATCACCTCGCGCGCCCCAGCCATCGCCCGCGCCGACTCCGCCTGCGGCTCGAGCGCCAGGATCCGCTGCTGATCCAGCAGCACGACCGCGGCGGAGACGGGGAGCCGCCCGGTGATCTGCTCAACAGCGGCGCAGTAGAGGCCGACCTGGAAGGCGTAGTCGCTGAGCTTGCGTTCGTTGGGCGACCCGGTCTTGTAGTCAATGATGCGCCAGCCGCCGCCGGAGTCCTCCGCCAGCGCGTCGATCACGCCGTCAACAAGCATCTCCTCCACGCGCGTGACGAACGGCACCTCCGCCCGCAGCCTCCGGGCGTCCGCGATCCACTCGTCATAGAATGCCCGCCCCGCGTCATCCGTCGCGTCCTCCACGAGCCACCGGACGGCGCGCTCGATCCGCTCGATGTCACGCGGGCTCGCCCCCGCCGCCAGCCCACCCGGCCGCTGCAGTTGCGCGAGGGCGTCCTCAATCACCCCGGGCTCGCGGCCTCCGCGCCCGATCATCTCCAGCGCCCGGTGCGCGATGTCCCCGAACTGCGGCGCCGAGAGGCCCTCCAGCCAGTCGCCGACACCTCCGGCCTCACTCAGCCCCCGCAGGTAGCGCAGGGAGAAGAGCCGCGGGCACTGCCGGTAGCACTGCAGCGCGGTGATCGTCAGCCGCTCCGGCGTGAGCGTCGCCGGGTCCACTCTGCCGACGCGCTCGGGCAGCGGCGCAGGCTCCGCCGCGCCCATCATCGCAAGCTGCGATGGATCGGCGCGATGGGCGGCCTCACCGCGCGCGGCGGCCTCGGCCGGCGCGGTCCCGCCGAGGGTGAGACTGACGCGCCAGCCATCCCCGGTGACCTCCTGCCCGTCCTCAAGCGCGGTGCAGTCCAGCCCGAGGCCCTCGGTAAGCCACGTAAGCCAGTACCCGGCGCTCAACCGCCGCTTGTCGTCCTTGCCGGCGAACTCCAGCGGGCTGGAGAGGATCAGCATGTCACGGGCGCGCGTAAGGGCCACGTAGAGGAGCCTGCGCCGCTCCGCCACCTCCCGCTCGGACTTCTGCGCGTGCAGTATCTCCCCCACCGCGCCCCAGCTTGACGTACCGTCGGAGGCCTCCATCTTCGCGACCAGGCCGTGCTCTGCGCCGAAGCGTACGGCCTCAGAGGTCCGGTTCGGCTTGCGGCTGAGGTCAGGCACGATCACGATCGGCCACTCCAGGCCCTTCGCGCCGTGCACGGTCATCAGCTTGACGACGTCCGCGCCCTCCTCGTAGACCTCCGCCAGCCCCTCGCGCGGCTCCTGCAGCACGAGGTCGGAGAGGTAGGCGATGAACTCCCGCAGGCTGAACGCCCCGCGGCCCTCGAAGGCCCGGGCGAGGTCCGTGAGCTTCGCGAGGTTCGCCGCCGCCTGCCGCCCGGAGAACTGCGTCAGTTGCACCGCGCCGAGGCCGGTCTCCGCGAGCATCCGCTCGATCAGCTCAGAGAGCGCGACCTGGTCGCGGATGGCCCGCAGCCGCGAGAGGGTGCGGTCCGCGCGACGGATCCGCTCACGCTGCTCTTCATTCAGCCGCCCGACCTGCTCGTGCTGCCCCTCCGCCGCGCGCCTCAGGGCCGTCAGCAGCCGGTGATGCTCGCGCGTGAGGAGGAAGATCGTGTCATCGGAGAGCCCGAACATCGGCGAGCGCAGCACCCCGACGAGCGCGATCTCGTTGGTCGCGTTCTCCAGCACCTGCAGCAGGCTCAGGCAGTCGCGGATCTCCTGGCGGTTGTAGAAGCCCCGGCCGGCGACTGTGTAGAACGGGACGCCCGCCCGCCGCAGCGCATACTCATAGACGCCGATGTCGCTCGTGGACTGGAAGAGCATCCCGAAGTCGCCGTAGCGGGCGCCGCGCGGCTCGAGTGTGTCCGCGTCGCACACCTGCGGCTCGCCGCTCTCCACGATCTCCCGGATGCGCGCAGCCAGCAGCTCCGCCTCCCGCTGGCGGGCCACCCGCACCCCCACGCTCTCCTGCTCCTCGCCCTCGGCAGGCTCCCCGGCAAGCTCGTCCTTCGGAACGAGGATCAGTTCGACTTCGCAGTCCATCGGGTGCGGGTCGCGGTAGGCGCTGACGGGCTGGTAGTGCGCCTCGTAGTCCGCGCCCGCCTCAGTGCCCATCACCTCGGGCCGCGAGAAGAGAGCATTGAAGAACGCCACCAGTTCCGGCCGGCTGCGGCGCGTGGTCTCGAGCGGGATCGGCCCGGCGGCGTTCTCCTCCGAGAAGTCGCGCGCGGTCCGGTTGAAGACCGTGACATCGGCGTTGCGAAAGCCGTAGATGGACTGCTTCGCGTCGCCGACGATGAACAGCCCGCCTCGCGCCGGGGGCCGGCCGCTCTCCGGGTCGCCGCCCGCGATCAGCCAGATGATCTCCTTCTGCAGCGCGTTCGTGTCCTGGAATTCGTCCACCAGCAGGTGCCGGTAGCGCCGCCGCATCCGCGCGAGGACCTCCGGGTTGCGCGCGAGCATGTCCCGCGCGGTGATCTGCAGGTCCGCGAAGTCCAGCGCCGCCGCCTCGCGCTTGGCGGCCTCGTAGGCCTCAGCGCCCGCGCGCGCTTCCGCCAGCAGGTGGCACGCAAGCTCCGCGGTCGCCGCGTCCTCAAGCTCGCAGAACGCGACGCCCGCCTCCGCGCAGGCATCCCGCAGCTCCCCGAGCGCCCGCAGGCCGCCCCTGATCGCGGTGAGGTCCTCCGCGCGCCCGGCCCAGTTGCCCTTGTTGCCGACGTTCCCCTTGTGCGCGCGCGCGAGGCACTCCTTGAAGGCAGCGATCCGCTCGGACAGCGGTCGCGTCGCATCCATCACCACAGCGTGTGCGGCCTGCACGGCGCAGTGCCGCATCGCCGCGTCATCCTCCATCGGGCACGGCTCCACCGCCAGCACGCACTCCGACGCCTGGGCCCAGAGCTCGCAGGAGGTCAGCGTGTCGAGCACCTGCGCGTAGTAGCCGTCGAAGGCCGTCTCCCAGCGCGCCCGCAGCGACTCCGGCGTGTGCGCCTCCGCCAGCAGCGCAGGGTGCGTCTCCCGCACGTCTATCAGCATCCCGATCAGCTCACAGGTGCCGCCGAGGCCCCAGCGCGCGACGCAGGCGCGGGCGCTCTCCTCACCCGCATGCAGCCGCTCGAGCAGCGTCTCCCGCATCGTCTCACGCAGCAGCATCCCCTGCCCCATCGCGTCGAGCACGGTGAAGCGCGGGTCCACGCCCGCCGCGATCGCGTTCTCCCGCAGCAGCCGCGCGCAGAGCCCGTGGATCGTGCTCACCGGCGCGTTCGCAAGCTGCCGCGCGGCCCGCTCCCAGCCCCGGCGCTCCTCCTCAGGGCGCTGCTCGTCCATCATCAACTCGCGGCAGGTCCTCCGCACGCGATCTTTCAGCTCAGCCGCGGCCTTCTCCGTGTAGGTGACCGCGATGATCTCCCCCACCGCGCCGCCCTGCTCAAGGATCGCCACGTAGCGCTGCACCATCTGGTAGGTCTTCCCGCAGCCGGCGCCGGAGGTCATGATCCAGCTTCGGCTCAGGTCCCGCACCGACTCGGCGATCCTCGCGTAGTTCGCCTCGATCTGCTCGCGCGTCATCGCACGCTCACTCATCAGCCTGCTCCCCCCTCTCCTTGCGGGCAAAGCGGAACTCGTCCCAGCGGCAGATGCTCCGGAACGAGCAGCACCTCCCGCACTGCCCGCGCGGCCCCGGCGGGAACTCCCCGGCGCGGATCATCGCCGCGTAGTAGAGCGCCCAGTCGGTCGCACTGTCGATGCACTCCTCGATGTCCGCCAGCGGCTCCTTCTTCTTCGCCCCGTTCGCCAGCTTCACCGGCCGCCGGAGGCAGTAGTAGCCCCAGTCCACGCAGACCGAGCCGGGCCGAATCTGCTGCCCGGCAAGGGCGTAGATCGGAAGCTGGAAGTCGCCGCCATCGAGCATCCGCGCCTTCGCGGGCGCGCTCCCGGTCTTGTAGTCGTACACCACGAAGCCCGCCCCGCCCTCGGCCTCGCTCGCGAGGTCAATCCGGTCCACCTGTCCGCGCAGGAGCACCCGCTGCTCGCCCTCGCCGATCTGCACCACCGCGCTGCCATCGTAGCCGAAGCGCTGCTCCGTCGCCCACGCGGTGTGATGCGGCTGCACCTCACGGATCTCAAACTCGAGCCACGCGTGCAGGTTCAGGCGCGTCTTCTCCCGCTCGATCGCGAAGATGACCTCGTCGCCGACGGTCCCGCCGCGCGCCTCGTCCTCGAAGGTGGCGGCAATGACCTCGTCGAGCACGCTCAGCGCGGCCTCGCGGTCCGCCTCCTCGATCCGCATGTCCTCGCGATGCACACGCCAGCGGCTGAAGAAGTCGCGGAGGCAGCGGTGCACGATGCTCCCGATCAGCGCCGGAGCGATCTCCTCGGTCGGCTCCTCGACCTCCGCCAGCCCCAGCACGCGCTCGCCAAAGAACGCCCACGGGCAGGAGGCGTACTGCCCGAGCGCGCTCGCGCTGAAGTGCCGCTCCGGCCCGTAGAGCCTCGCCACCTCCAGCGCGGCCGCCATTCCGAGGCGGCCGTCATGCTCATCGAGCGGCAGGAAGCCCGAGCGCCTGTCCTCCAGCGCGATCATCCCGTGCAGGTGCGGCAGCGCGGCGTAGGCGCCGCCCCAGGCCCTCAACGCGCTGACGCCCTCGTCGCGATGCGCCGCATCGAGCAGCACATCGTGGCCGAAGGCGCCGAAGAGCATCGCCTCCAGCAGTTCGCGCTCGCTGGCCGCATCACCGGGCGACGGCACCTGCCGCGCGAGGCCGTAGTCGGCGTGCGGGACGCCGCCCTCGAAGCAGCGCTCCACCTCGTCCACGAAGTACGAGCGCAGCGCCTGCTTGCCCTCGGCGTCGGTGCCGGGGTAGCTGAGGGTAAGCCGCTCCCGCGCCGACGCCGCGATTGCGTAGAAGAGGAACGCGTCCTCGTGCGCGGAGTCGCTGCGCTGGTCGAGGGCGATGCCGGCCTGCGCCAGCCTCTCGCGCTCGTCATCGCCGAAGAGCGCGTCCTCGCTCGCGACGCGCGGGAACTGCCGCTCGGTCATGCCGAGCACGAAGACGTGGTCGAACGCAAGCTGCCGTGCATCCGAAGCGTCCATCAGCGCCACCCCGGAGCGGCAGGCGGGAGGGTTGAAGCTCGTGCCCTGCGCGAGCCGCAGAAGCTCGTCGCGGAACGCCGGCAGATCCATCGGCACCTCAACGCCAAGCTGCTCCTCCGCGCCGTGAAGCTCCCTCAGCGCCTTCAGGAACTCCTCCACGGCCGCGAGGTTCGCCGCCGCCTCACCCACGGTCCCCGGGTCCTCCGGCGCGTCCGCCGGCGTCAACCGCCGGAGCGTGCCGAAGTCCCCCATCACCTCCGCGAGCGCCTCGACCTGCTCGGTGAGCGTCCGCGCACGCTCCAGCGGCTCGAAGCACTGGAAGAGCCTCGTCAGCGCCACCGCCACGCGGTCTATCAGCGCAAGCTCCGCCTCGATCTCCTCATTGCTGCCGCGGAACCATCGCTGCTCCTCGTCATCGGTCCGGCGCGCGCGCAACTCCGCCCGCAGCCGCCCCGCGTAGCGCCTCAGCCGCACCCGCCACGCCTCCGCCGCCGAGCCGCTCTCCTCACGGCCGCCGAGGATGCACGCGGTCGCGCAGACACGCTCCACCTCATCGGGGTCAAGCTCCGGGTCGCCCGTCGCCGCGCGGTCGAGGTAGCCCGACTTCAGCAGCCGCATGACATCCGCCGCGAGCAGCTTCCCCGCCGGGACGCGCACGATGTCGAGGATCGCCTGCACCGGAGGCCGATCCGCGACCGGCTCGCTCGCCTGCAGGTTCAGCGGCAGGCCAAGCTCGCGCGCGATCTCCGACAGCGCCGAGCGGTAGCTCCCCGGGTCGCGCACGATCAGCGCGATCCGCCACGCATCAACGCCGCCCTGCAGCAGACGCTTCGCGCGGCAGAGAACCTGCCGCACCTCCATCCGCTGCCCACTGGCCTGCACGACCTCCACCGCCTCGCGCCCCTCCGCGAGCGGCCCCCCCTGCCCCTCCGCGAACAGCCGCGCGCCCATCGCCGCCAGCGGCCCCGCCCCCGCCGCAGGCGCCTCCAGCCAGCGCACGGGCAGCTCGCCGAAGACCTCGCCGATCCGCTCCAGCGTCCGCCTCGGCCGCCGGAACAGCTCCGGCCGCCGCTCCGCGTCCTGCTCGAGGCACAGGGAGATTACGAGGCGCTCCACGTCGCTGCCGCCATCGAGCGCGCTGAGCACCTGAAGCTGCGTGGTGGTGAAGTCGTCGAAGCCATCCACGAGGATGGTGCGCAGTGCCTCGAAGGGCCTCCGGCGGCCCTCGCCCAGCTCATCCAGCGCCTGCCAGAAGCGCCCGGCGTCGTCGTAGAGCGACAGCGCCTGCAGCCGCTGCTGGTAGCGGGCGTAGACGCGGGCAAACTCTCGGTTGCGCGCGGTGCCGAGGCGCGCCTGCTCGATCCGCCGCGCGAACTCGTCTGGCCGGGTGGCCGTGCGCTTGATCTCCGCCACGTCCTGCAGCAGCACATCCACGAAGCCGGGGAAGTCGCAGATCGGGGCGAGCGTGCGCAACGCTCCCTCCGCGCGCAGCTGATCCACCACCTGGCGCATCAGCAGCCGCTGCTGGAGGTCGCTTACCTGCGTCACGGTGGCGTGGTTTGCGTCGAGGATGCGCTGCGCCAGGTCGGGGAAGGTCAGGATGCGCGCGTCCAGCAGCCCCCGCACGCGTTCGTCGCGGCCGAGTGCCGCGCGCACGCGGTCGCACGCCAGCCGCGTCGGCAGCACCAGCAGCGCGGCGTCCTCGCCATGCTTGGCGACGGCGGCCACGTATTCATCAAGAATCGCCCGGGTCTGCCCCGACCCGGCCGGTCCGCACAGGATCTCGCGCCTCACGGGCAGATCCCCCCTCAGGAGCGGGAGTTGAAGCTCGACGGTCAGGATACCTCCATGCGTGTCACGCGCAGTTCGTGCGAGCCGTCCTCGCGCGTCCACTCATAGTAGTAGTAGATCGCGCCATCCACCGGAACCGCCTCGATGTACCGTATGCAGCCATGCGGCGACTGCACCCATGGGCCGAGCCGCGTCACGCGCTCCCAGTTGCGCAGGTCATACGAGACGCACAACCCCGCGCGCTCCTCGTAGTTCTCCTCCACCGACGCCGAGCCATCGTAGAAGCCTACGAAGCCCGTTTCGGTGCGCAGGATCGAGCCGATCCGCGTGCAGTAGCTGTCCCAGCCCTCATCCGGCGGCGAGAGGATGTCGCCCTGCCAGTGCCAGTTCAGGCCGCAGCCGCTGGTCGCGAGGCCGGTGTGCGACTTCACGATCCCCGTGTTGTAGATGTCCGCGGTCCCGTGCTTGGCATCATCCGAGGCCTCGGCCGCGCTGCCCGGCGCATACGAGGCGATCATGTAGAACATCGGGCCGATCTGGTAGACCGCCGGGTCCTTCACGCCCTCCAGCCCAAGCTCCTCCGGGAGCAGCATCCTCTGCCGGCTGGCCGGGTCGAAGGCGTCCGGCGCGTCCGCCTCGATGCAGTCTATCCGCCACATGTTCGTGGCCGGGTCCACGTAGGAGATGTAGAGCCGCCAGGAGCCGTCGGGCGCCTTGAAGATGCACGACTTCTCCACCGACGGGCTGTCAAGCTGCTCCTTGCCGATCTGCCAGGTGTCCTCGAAGACGATCCCGTCCTCGCTGCTGGCGATCCGGCAGCCCACGCCCCTGCCAAGCTCCCGGGGCTTACGCACGCGATAGTAGAGATAGAAGCGGCCGGACTCCTCGTCGTAGACGCAGCTTGGCGCGCCCGCCCACCAGCCATTGCCCTCGCCGAGCGGCTCACGAACCGTCACGCCGTCTTCAGCGTCGAAAAGCGGTACCTGGCCGTAGTATCTGTTCGAGGCATTCTGCCATCGGGGAATTGCCATAGGACACACCCTCTCTGCAACCCGCGGCGGAGATCCCGCGCGGGGGACCAGGCTTCACCGTCACGCCCTCGTATTCGGCGCCGGAGGC
The DNA here is from genome assembly GCA_002411015.1 of Armatimonadetes bacterium UBA5352. Lineage (GTDB taxonomy): Bacteria > Armatimonadota > Zipacnadia > Zipacnadales > UBA5352 > UBA5352. Next base: position 13,996 of record DHPY01000060.1, read on the forward strand.
TCACGCACCTTCCGCGCCCGGCGGGCAGAGGTTCCGGAGCGCGGGTGGCGAATGACCTGCGACCTTGCAGCGACGGCCGTTGAGAGGGACGTGGTGCGCGTGCTGGCGAGCGAGATCGGGCAGTTCATGGCGCGGCTTGTGCCGGAGAGGCCACTGGGGCCAGATGAGGGTTTCCGATGGGGCGATCCGGGCATCGAACTGACCGGCGTGATGATCGCGTTCCTCCCTACCGTCGAGGCCATCGAGGCCTGCGCCGCCGAGGGCTGCAACCTGCTGCTCTGCCACGAGCAACTGCCGATGCCCTACCCGTGGCGCGGCGAGGGCGACCTCGGCCAGAACCTCACCTGGCCGGTGAACTTCAACCGTATCGGCGCCCTCGCGCGGCACGGCATCACGCTCTTCCGCGCACACGGCGCTCTGGATCGCTTCTGCATCCACCAGGCCTTCGTGGACCTGCTGGGCCTCGGCGAGCCGGTCCTGCAGGACGGCTACACGAGCCTCTTCGAGATCGAGCCGGTGACGGTCCGCGCGCTGGTCGAGGACGTGAAGCGCCGCACCGGGATGGCCGCCCTGCGCGTGACCGCCGACCTCGACCGCGTCGTCTCGCGAGTCGGCCTGCCGTGGGGCGGGACCGGCCTGAGCGTGAACGCGCACTTCCTGAACTCCGTCATCGTCCACGGGCCGGATGTGCTGATCGCCGGCGAGACCGACGAGTACGCGATGCGCATGGTTCGCGACTGCGGCGTTGAGCTGATCGAGACCGGCCACGCCATCAGCGAGGAGCCGGGGCTGGAGTGGTTCTCGCAGTACCTGCGCGAGCAGTTCCCGCAGCTCACGGTCATCTACCACCCGTGCGAGCCCGCGTGGGAAGTTCTCTGACGCCTTTTTCCGCGCGATGGAGGAAACCGGAGGGCCTTCGTGGAATGGAGCGTATCCGCGCCTCTGAGACCGTCACGGAGGGGCGAGCTTCCTTGCCCGCCCGATGATAGGCAGCGCCATCGAGAAGGAGGGGCCGCACGAGCCGCGGTCGTCGTTTGCCGCGGCGAGGCCGGCCCATGTAGCGATGTGAAAACCCGAAGAGGGCCGACCTCGCCTCGCTCGCAGGCTCGCGAGGCTCGTGCGGCCCCTCCAGGGGGAACCGTCACGCTGCAGACCGTCACGGAGGGGCGAGCGCAGCTCGAAGAGCTGACCCTGCTCGCCCAGCGCCGCACAATAGAATGAGGAGTTGAAGTCATTGGACCAGGACACCCGCCGGCAGATCACCTGGATCATTGTCGCCGCGGCGATACTCTCCGTGGTGGTCCTCGTGGCCTACCGCCAGACTGAGGTTGACTCCCTTCTCAAGGTCATCGCCGAGCAGCCGCAGCAGGCCCGCGTGCGGGCGGTGCGAGCGCTGATCGAGCAGCAGAAGCTGGCCGAGGCGCTGGAGGATCGGCCGCGCTGGGTCCAGGACCGCACGGTTGAGGCCGCTGCCGCCCTCGGCACCGAGCACGCCATCGAGCAGCTCGTCGCGATCAAGCCGGTGGTGGACGCGCCGGTGGCGGAGCGAATTGACGCATACCTCACCTCCCTCGGCGTCCGCGCGGTAGGCCCGCTCGTCATCGCCATCCAGGACAAGGATTCAGCCGTTCGCGGGGCCGCCGGCGGCCCGCTCAAGACCATCGGCGAACCCGCGGTGGTCTCCCTCATGCCCCTGCTTGAGGTCTACGATGATGGCGTCCGCGGTCTTGTCGCAACGACCCTCGGCGGCATAGGCGAACCTGCCGTCAAGCCGCTTCTGCGCGTCCTCAAGCAGGAGAAGCCGATGCCCGAGCAGGGACCGGCCGCCTTCCGGCGCTCGAAGCTTGCCTCGGTCGCGGCCTTCAAGGCGATGGCTGCCGTCGCCCTCGACCCGATGATCGCCGTTCTCACCGATGAGGACTCGGAGGTGCGGCTCAACGCAACCGATGTCATCGGCGCCGTCGCCGCCCCGCTTGACGTCGAGGTCGGCGTCGCCGCCGTACCGCCTCTGCTCGATCGCCTCAAGAACGATCCTGAGTGGGCTGTGCGCCGCAAGGCCGCGTCCGCAATCGGCGGCCTCGGAGAGACCGCGCTGGCGGGAGGCGCCGCTCAGCCGCTGATCGCCAGCCTCTCCGACAGCCGTCCGGAGGTGCGCGCCGCGGCCGCACAGGCCCTCGGCGCCATCGGCGACCCTGTTGCGGCCGCGCCGCTGGCCAACCTCCTCATGACGAACCGGGTGGGCGCCACGGCGGAGATCGCGGGCGCACTGGAGAAGCTGGGCACACCGGCCATCGCGCCTCTGACGCCCGCGCTCAAGAGCCCGGAACTCGACGTGCGCCTGACGGCCACCCAGACGCTCGCGACGATCGGCACTCCGCAGGCGGTCGAGCCGCTCGGAGTCGCGCTTGCCGATCCGGAGGTCAAGGTGCGGCGAGCCGCGGCCAGCGCGCTCCGCAATCTCGCGGACATGCGCGTCCTCCCCGCCCTCGCCAACGCCCTGGGCGATCAGGAATCGGCCGTCTACTACGCAGCGCGCGATGCCCTCGCACGCCTTGGCGCTCCCGCGGTTCCGGTCCTCCTGCAGCGCCTCGGCAGCGCAGACACCCGCGTTGCCTACACCGCCCAGCAGGCCCTCGCCAGGATCGGCGAGGCCGCTATCGCCCCGCTGGTCACCGGTATGCGCACCGCCCCGAGCGATGAAGTCGCCCGCTGGGCTGCCGTCGCACTCGGGCGGATCGGCCCTACTGCGGTTGAGCCCACGGCAGCGTTGCTCGCTGACGGCGACGCCTCGGTGCGCGCGCGCTCCGCAGCCGCCCGCGCACTTGGTGTTACCGGCTCAAAGCAAGCCACTCTACCTCTCACAAAAGCACTCCAGGGCGGCTCGCCTGAAGTGCGTGAGGCCGCTATCCGCGCCATCTCCGCGATCGGCGACGCTGCCGCGACAGACGCTCTCGTCGCCACACTCGGCGACGATGTCCGACAGGTCCGCGAGACCGCGATGGACCATCTGATCGACTGGCGCCTCGGCGACGTAGACGGGAAGCTCAGTGCCCTGCTGCAGTCCGCCGACCACGATGCAGCTCGTCGCGCAGCGATCATCCTCGCCGAACACACGCCTCAGGCGAGCGGCGAACTGATCCGTGAGGTCGGCGCCTCGCAGGAGGACTCGCCGGGCGACAGCGATAGCGTTCGGGAGCGCCTGGAGCGCACCGCAGCCGACGCGGGCACCGACCGCGAGATCCGCTTGATGGCCATAGCCGCCCTCCGCTGGGTGGGCACGGAGAACTCGCTCGATACCCTCGCGCCCCTGGTGAGTCTCGGCTCGGACTACGCCCCCGCCGCCTCACGTACGATCGGCCAGATCGGCCGCCGCATCTCCGGGGATGACCTGGACACGCACCGCCCCGGCGTTGAGGTGCAGCCTTCGCGCGCCACTAACCTGCTGCTCGGTGTCCTCGATACCGCCACCGATGATGACCTGCGCATCATCGCGGGCGCGGGCCTGTCCTACATGGGCGCACAGCCGGTGCAGGCACTGATCGAGCGCCTTCGCCGAACCTCAGACCCGCAGCAGCGAGCGTGGCTCGCCGGAATCCTCGCGGCCATCGGCAAGCCGGCGGTCGACCCGATCCTCGACGCCCGAGGCCGGGCCGAGGACAGGAACCTCCGCGTCTGGCTCGCGTCGTCCCTCACGATCATCGGCGACGCCAAGGCACTCGATCTGATCAAACAGCTCCCCAGGGACGAGCAGCCGACGCCGGAGACCACAGAAGCGACGCGCGAGATCTTCATCCGCATCCAGCAGTACGTCTAGGTCACGTAGTTACGCACACCGGGGAGACATGAACCGCGCCATGAAGCGAGTTGATGAAGGTGAATAGACGCACCTGGACGCTGCTGATCGTCGCCGTGGCGGTCATCGGCGGAGTCTACGCAATCACTGTCTGGCAGCGAACACGCGAGACCCGGCGGCTGCTGGAGGAGTACCGATCCGCGGATCACGCTATTGCCGCGCAGGCCATGACCACCCTGCGCGAGCGCGTGCCGTCCGTCCGCGAGGAGCTGATGAAGGACGTCAGTGAGTCGGCCGGCCCGGCACGCTGGCGCGCAGTAGAGCTGCTCGCCGAGGTTCACGACGCCGCCTCGCGAGACCTGCTCATCACCGCGCTTCAGGACGCCGACCCGGAGGTCCGTGCTGCCGCGGTCTCCTCACTCGGCAAGCGCAGAGTGGCGGGCGCGGCTGATCGCATCGCCCTGCTCGCACAGTCCGACGAGGAGCCGATGGAGGTGCGCCTCGCGGCCGTCAGGTCCCTACGCATGCTCGGGACCGTCACGCACCTCGCCGAGCTCTCCGAGATCGCCACCAACCGCCCGCCGCCCAAGCCTGAGGAGCCGGCGGAACCGGCACCCGAGGCGGAAGAGGCCGAGGCGG
>DHPY01000060.1:18569-31708 GCA_002411015.1 Armatimonadetes bacterium UBA5352
GCGGAAGAGGCCGAGGCGGAAGAGCCTGCCGCTCCCGAGCCCCCCGCGGAGCCCGAAGAGCCCTGGTCGGATGACACGATCGAGCTTCGCATCGAGGCCGTCCGAGCGGTCGCAACGCTCGGGGCCGAGGGTGCCGCGAAGGGCGCAGCGCAGGGCGATCCCGCTCTGGAGGCTGCATCTGTGCTCGCTGAGGCCTGCAGCCCGGAGGAGCACAACGATGAGGTCCGCCAGGCCGCCTGCTACGCGATCGCGGACCTCGCCACGCGCGTGACCGACGAGGAGGTGCGCGGCATCGCGGCCGATGCCCTGCTGAAGGCCGCCACCGATGAGATCGGTGATGTCCGCATCGCTGCGGTCCACAGTCTCGAGGTCATCCCGGTCCCCGCGGATCGGCGAGAGACGGTCGATAGCGCGCTGGCCAACGCAATCAACGATGAGCACTACTGGGTGCGCGTAGCAGCGGGAGAGGAGCCGATCGGTGGGTAACGCACCTGAGAGGACGAGATGCAGCATGGCCCTCATGACCCGAACACCGCGCGGCGCCACCGCAGGCATCGCGCTGGCGGCGCTTGCGCTGCTCGCCATGGTGATGACGGGTTGCGGCCTCGACCCCATGGAGAGACTGAACGAGGACATCGAGGCCGAGGATATCCAGGTCCGCAAAGCGGCAGTGCTGACGCTCGCGAACCTCGATGACCAGCGCGCGGTCGTGGCGCTGAGTGAGGTCTTCGAGGACGATGACGAACTGCGCGACATGGCCGCGGTCGCGCTCGTGAAGAAGGGCCGCGAGCAGGTCACCGATGAGAAGCCCGACCCGATCATTGACGGCATCGCTGCGCTCGCGAATAACGTGCACCTCTCCGAGGTGGTCCGGGCCCGTGCGGCATGGATCCTCGGCGAGATCGGCGACCGCGAGGCGATCACCGCTCTCAAGACCGCCACCGGCGCGAAGACCGGAAGCGGCGCGGTGGCCCAACTGGTGCGCGACCAGGCGACACAAGCCCTCGAGAAGCTCGGCTACCAGGAGGTCGGGCGCGAGTTCGAGATGGCCCTCGGCTCCCTCGAGAACCAGACGCTCACGACAATCCCGCTCCCGGAGCCGCTGGTTCCAGAGGCCGAGGAGCCGGCCTGAGACTCGCCGGCGGCCGGAAGATCCTGTGCGGCCGCCGCGGTTGCCACCCGGCGGCCGCCTCCGTTTGCGGACAGCGGCGGCCCGCGACCACGGCTTGACAGCACGATGCAGTGGCACTACATTCATACCTGACGCCCGCCCGCAGTCAGAACAAAGACACGATCAGGAGCTACCAGATGCCGACCATTCGCGCGTTCCGAGAGAGCGACCGCAGCAGGCTGCACGAGATCACCGCCTCCTCCTTCAAGCAGGCGTCGATATACGGGATCCTCGAGGAGCGCTACGGCACGCTGCGCGGCACCTCCTGGGCCGACCGCAAGGCCGTTGAGATCAACGCGGACATCGATGCCGAGCCCGAGGGCGTGCTCGTCGCGGAGGACGATTCAGGCGCGGTGGTCGGGTATGTCACCACGATCACCGATGAGCGCTCCGGCATCGGGCGCATCCCCAACCTCGCCGTGGCCCCTAACACGCAGGGCCAGGGGATCGGCAAGGCGCTGATCAACGCGGCCCTTGACCGCTTCGAGCAGACGGGGATGGATCTGATCAAGATTGAGACGCTGGAGACGAACGAGGTCGGACGGGCGCTCTACCCCCGCTTCGGCTTTGAGGACTTCATCCACCAGATCCACTTCATCATGCGCACGAAGGATGCCCGCAGGCTCTAACCTCGGGACCAGGAGGAACTGATGCGATCACATCTCCCCGATGGCCGCGTGTCGTCCGCACTTGCCGCCATGCTGCTCGTCGCGCTGCTGATCGGAGGCCCGTGCCTGGCCGCGGGAGCCGCTCAGATCAACTGGCACGCCAGCCTCGACGAAGCACTCACGACCGCCGCTCAGTCCGGCAAGCCCATCTTCGCGTTCGTCTACCTCGGCGAGTCGCCTCGCGAGACCTCCGGTCAGCGCCAGGAAATCTCCATCCGCGGCCGCGGCGCCCAGGCGCGGGCGCAGATAGACATCGACGTGATGCTCCAGCAGACGCTCGCCGACCGCGATGTCGCCTCCGCCGCGCGCAGCTTCGAGGCGCTCAAGCTCGACCTCTGCAACCCGGGAACCGACGCCGCGCGCATCAGACTGAAGGTCGGGCCCGGCGTGGACGCCGGCACCGAGACGCGTGTCGCCATGTACCCGATCACGCTCTTCCTCGACCCGACCGGTCAGGAGCTCTTCCGCCGCCACGGCTGCATGCCCGCCGTCGGCTACGCCGCACAACTCCAGCAGGGCTACGATCTCTTCCTCAAGCGCCAGGCCGTGCTCGACGCCCCCCAGGACGCTCGCAAGCGCCGCGATCTCGGGCGCGCGTACATGGAACTCGACCCCACCGCGGGAGACCGCGTCTACGCCGCGGCAGTGGAGCACCTCGAGGCCGCCATCCAGCTTGATCCCGGCAACGCGACCGGCGCGAGCTTCGACGCCCGCGTGGACCTCGCGGTCCTCAGGCTCCCCGAGGGCCCGGCGGAGGCCGTCTCAGCACTGACCGCACTCCAGAGCGAAGACGTGGATGGCCACCGCAAGCTCGAGACGCAGTACTACATGGCGATCGCGCACTTCGTGCTGGAGGACTACGCATCCGCGAAGCGTGTCCTGCGCGAGTTCGAGACCGACAACCGCAACTCGCCCTACTACGACAGCCCCTGGACGCCGCAGGCGCTCGGGCTGCTGGAGTACCTCAAGCAGATCGAGCCCTGACCGCTACGTCAGCGTCTCCGCCAGGAACGCCGCCAGCACCGCGGCGCAGTCTATCATGTCACTGACCATGATGTGCTCGTTCGGCCCGTGCGCCTCTCCGCCAAGTGACGGCCCGAACAGCAGCGTGGGCATGCCCCCAAGCGCCGCGGGGAAGGCCGCATCGCTCCACGCTGTCATCCGGTCGAACTGCGGCTCCCGGCCGCTCTCGCGAACCAGCCCCGCAAGCCTCTGCGCCCACGGGTCGTCATCCGGCTGATCGAAGGGCACGAGGTCCTTCACCCACACGATCTCCGACGGGTGCTCGCGCAGCCACGCATCCTCGGCCTCCGCCTCGCGCATGACCTCCTCGAACCGCGCGCGAATCGGCGCCGCGCCCCACGGATGCCCGGCCTCCCGCGCCTCCTCAGCCTCCTCCACCGCATACACGATGTTCAGCGACATGTACGCGCTGCCCGGCACCACCGCCGCGTGCACGCCCGAGCGGAAGATGCCGATGTTCACGCGGCAGTCCGGCCGCTGTGCCTCGCGCTCGGCCTTGAAGCGGTCGATCGCCTGCTTCACGAGGAAGGCCTTGTCGATCGCGGAGATACCCGTGCCCGCCGCCGCATGCCCCTCGCGCCCCTCGACCGTCACGTCCGCGGTCAGGCAACCGCCGCAGCCAAGCGTCACGGTGAGGTCGTTGCCATCCACGAAGACCGCCACATCGCCCCGGTAGCCCGCGTCGAGGCAGGCGAGCGTGCCGGCGCCGGAGCCGCTGCACTCCTCCTCCACCACGCTCTCGAAGACGATCGAGCCGCGCAGATCGAGGCCCGCCTCCAGCAGCAGCCCGATGGCCGCGAGCCCCGTCACTATCCCGCCCTTGCAGTCGCTGGCGCCCCTCCCCCACACCGCGCCGTCGCGCAACTCGCCCGAGAACGGTTCGATCGCCATGCCGGCCGCGCCGACGGTGTCCATGTGCCCGTTGATGATCACCCGCGGCCCGTCGCCGAACTCCCACTCGCCCACCAGGTTCGGCCTGCCCCTGAAGTCGCGATTCTCCGGGCCGATCACGCTCATCCGCCGGTAGATGTCCGCCGGGCAGTCGAACATCGTGGTGCGCGCGCCCATCCCGCGCAGGACCGGCTCGAGATACTCCTGCCCCGCGGCCTCGCCCGGTGCGTCCGGGTCACCGGAGTAGAGATTGCGCGTGTCTATGCGGATAAGCTCCTGCAGGCGCGTGACCATCGCATCCTGGTTCGCGCGCGCGGCTTCCATGAACTGCTGCATGATCGTCCTCCCGACGTGCTCGCACGGCCTCTGCGGAAGGTGGGTTCGCTCTCGCCACCTCAGCGTCCTCCCGCCGGAAGGTCCCGGTCGCGCTGCCGCGAATACTGCCTGTGATGTACCAGCCTCGGCCCCAGCGGGAGTTCGCACCATGCTGCAGTGCCACGTAGACAACCCGGCCGCCCGACGCTATGATATCATCACGGTGGGCAGCTCCACCGAGGATGTCATGGTGAAGTGCTCAGACGCGCGCGTGATTACCCTCGCCGATCGCAACGGCGCGGCCGCCTGGATGGCCTTCGAGTACGGCGGCAAGATTCACGTGGATGACATGACGATCATGGTCGGTGGCGGCGCGGTGAACACCGCCATCACCTTCGTGCAACAGGGCATGCGCACCGCCATGATCAGCAAGGTGGGCCGCGACTCCGCCGGTGAGCGCATCGCCGCGCGCATCGAAGAGGCGGGCGCGCTCACCCACCTGATGGCCCACTCCGAGACCTCCGGCACCGGCTACTCGACGATCATCACGACCTTCACCGGCGAGCGCACGATCCTCGTCCACCGCGGCGCCTCGCGCGAGCTCTGCGAGGAGGACATCGCGTGGGATGAGCTCGCGCAGACCGAGTGGGCCTACGTCGGCGCCCTCGCCGGCCAGAGCTGGCGGCTCTACCCGGTCCTCGCGCAGTTCGCCGCCGAGCACGACATCAAGCTCACGCTGAACCTCGGCACCTCGCAGATCGATCGCGGCCTCGAGGAGTACGGTGAGCTGCTCGAGAGCACCTACATGATCTTCCAGAACCGCGAGGAGATGCGCCGCCTGACCGGCGTGGCGGCCGAGCCGGGCGATCGCGATGAGCGCGAGATCTGCCGGCGGCTGCACGAGCGCGGCGTGGACATCGTCGTGATCACCGATGGCTCGCGCGGCGCGGTTGCCTCCGACGGCCGGGCGCTCTACACTGTGCCGGCGTATACCGTGCAGGTGCGCTCCACCGTGGGAGCCGGCGACGCCTTCGCGGCAGGCTGCATCTCCGCGCTCTGGCACGGGACGGGCATGACGGAGGCGCTGCGGCTCGGCGCGGCGAACGCCGCGTCGGTCTGCCGCGAGGTCGGCGCCAACTCCGGCATCCTCACCTGGGATGAGGCACTCCGCTTCGTTGCTGAACACAAGACGCGCTCGTAACGCACTACCTGTCGGCTGAGAGGACGATCCTCAGTTGAGCCTGATACTGAAAGCCCTCCCCTACCTCGGCGTAGGCACGCTCGTTGGCACACTCTCGGCGCTCTTCGGCATTGGCGGAGGCGTGCTGATGGTCCCGCTGATCATCTTCCTATGGCAGCGCGACCCGCAAGTGGCCGTCGCAACATCGCTGGCGGTCATGATCCCAGGAGCCATCGCGGGAGTCGCCCGCCATCATTTCTCCTACGGGGTGGTGGACTGGAGGCTCGCGGCGTACCTGGCGGTCGGAACGGTCATCGGCGCATACCTCATCGGCGCGCCCATCGCCAACTACATCTCCGGCGAGGCGCTGAAGAAGAGCTTTGGCGTGCTGCTCATCATCTCGGGACTTAAACTGGCTGGCGTTTTCGACTTCATCAGCGCACAGATGACACATTTGTTTCATGCCATGGTGGGAATGCTCGGGTGATGGGGTATACTGTCAGCGAACTCGGCACAAATCCTTAAGATGCTGGAGGTATCCTGGCCGTGACGCCGAAGTCGTTCCTGCACGCAGACCCCGAATGACGCGAAGGAGGCGTAGTGAATGTCCCGAAAGTGCGGCTTCACTCTCATTGAGCTCCTGGTGGTCATCGCGATCATCGCCATCCTGGCGGCGATCCTCTTCCCGGTCTTCGCTCGCGCGCGTGAGAAGGCGCGCCAGTCGAGTTGCTTGAGCAACGTCAAGCAGATCGGCCTCGGCATGATGATGTACGTCCAGGACTACGACGAGCGGTTCCCGACCCTCTACTACACCCCGCCCGGTGGCATCCGGCAGGACGTCGTCATGTGCGTCAACCCCTACATCAGCAACCTCAACGTCTGGGACTGCCCGAGCGCTGCTCGGGAGACCGCCAAACCCTACTCCTCTCTGGGCAGCTACTCCTACGGCTACAGCCGGCGCCTGAACCTCCTGAAGGCCGCAGTCATCAAGCGCCCGGCGGAGATCGTCATGTTCGCCGAGGCCTGCATGGACAGCTGGGGCCCGATCCGCCTGACGGATCCGGCCGGCAACTCCGACGATGCCTCCGTGGTTGTGAACGGGTTCAACAAGTACATCGCGACGCAGAACTTCGCGGGCGTAACGGCAAACAACTCCCTCTGGGATACTGCCGCCAATAGCGGCCGCCCCGGCATGAACTTCTCCCCGCGCCATAACGGCCAGGGCAACGTCAACTACTGTGACGGCCACGCGAAGTCAACCACCTACGAAGCCCTCTACCACAACCACGACCTGTACTACTGGGATCCCGCCTCATAGCCTCAGCTTCGCCTGAGCGAGCACTATCCGCCCCGCGGCCACCCGGCCGCGGGGCCTCTTCTTTCGTGCCGACCGTGGAAGGCGATCCTCCCATCATCGGCGAATGATCCGCCCGGCCACCATCGCCCAGACCTGGAGGAGTTCGCCATGACCTGGCGCCTGTCCGCCATCGTCGCGCTCAGCCTGTTCGCCACACTCGCCTCCGCCGACACCGGCCTCATCCCACTCGCGCCGGAGCAGGGCCTTGCGCCCGAGGGCACCACGCTCCTGCGCGGCGCCACCACCCTCACCCTCTACCAGCGCGCCGATGCCGAGCCCCTGCGTCTGACCATCGACGCCCGCCGGATCGGCAGCTACGACGACGCCGTCACCGCCGAGTGGCCCGCGGATGCGCCCCAGCGCTCCGTCTCCGTCCCTCCGGGTGAGACCGGCGAGCTGCTGCTGGAGGGCCTGCCGCTCGGGCCGGTCGAGGTGCGGCTCAATGCCGGGCAGAACGCAGCCTCAGTGACCTGCAACGGCCCGCTGGCGCTCCCCGCCGCTGAGGACGGCCCGGACGGCGCCGCGCACTTCATCCTCCAGGTCGGCAGGCTGCACTTCTTCGTGCCCAGGGGCGTCGCCCGCTTCACCGTCTCCGTCCGCGGCCAGGCTGTCGAGGAGAACGCGCGCCTGCGCGTCTTCGCCCCCGACGGCAGCGAGGTCGGCTCCGCCACCTCCATCGGTGGAGGGGGCGCGGAGCTGCGCGTGGACGTCCCCGCCGCACAGACGGGCGCCGCCTGGTCGCTGATCGCGGAGAAGCCCGAGGAGGGCGTCTTCGAGGACTGCTTCATCTCCCTCGGCCGCGAGGTCCCGCAGTTCCTCAGCCCCACCGCCGACGGCCTGCTCGTGCCCTTCGTCTCCGGCCTCCGCCAGACGCCGCGCTACATCGGGGCCGACGCGCAGCCGACCGCGCGCTTCGCACTCACGCGCCCGGTCGCGCAGGGCACACTGACCGCGCGCGTCGAGGGCCTCGAGCCCATCACCGTCCCCGCCTCCGCGGGCGCCATCGAGGTCCCGATCACCGCCGATACCTCAGCGGTCGAGGTCTCGCTGGACTCGCCCGAGCTTCCGGCCCTCACCGCCACCACGCCCGTCGCACTCGTCGGCACGATGCTCTTCGTCGGCGGCTACCAGCCGCTGATGGCCGTCGAGCCCGCGGGCGACGCAGCGCAGCCCACCGGCATCCGCGTCACCCAGGGCATCGGCGACCCGCCGCAGGGCCTCCGGCTCGAGGCGACGCTGCGCCGCTCGCACCCCTCGCACGCGCCCGGCAGTTCCGCTGCCGAGGTCGTGCAGACTGAGCGAGTTGCCCCGTGGGATGGCTCCACTGTCGAGTGGCTGCCGGACGTGGAGCCAGCCGATGGCGCCTATGAGTGGCAGGTCGTCCTGCGCGATGAGACCGGGACGCTGCTGGACTGGTCGCGCAGCGGCTTCGCGCGCTGGGAGGGCACGCACTTTGCGGACCAGACCGCCCCGCCCTCGCAGTCGCAGCCGTCGCTCCCGCAGGGCCAGTGGGTGAGCTTCGCCCCGGCGGCCGCCGACGCCGTGCCCTACCGCCACCGGCCCTCACAGGAGGAGATCGCGCGCCGCATCCGCCTGATCGCAACGCCCGGCGAGTACGAGTCGGCGACGCTTGGCGTGCTGGCGCTGGAGGAGACGCGCGGGCTGCGCGCCAGCATCTCCGACCTCCGCTCGGGCTCCGGCGCCATGGTCCCCGCCGACCGCTGGGAACTCCGCTGGGCCCGCTACTGGCCGCAGCGCACCGGGTGGAACTCGAAGGTCTACACGGTCATCCCGGAGATGCTCGAGCGCGTCGATCAGGTGGACCTCGCGGCGCTCGAGCCCGCGCAGGCGTGGCTGACGGTGCAGGTGCCGGAGGACGCCGAGCCCGGCCGCTACCTCGGCACGGTCACGCTCACCGATGCTCGCGGCGACACACGGCGCCACCAGATCACCCTGGAGGTCCTGCCCTTCGCGCTCATCCAGCCCGAGGAGCATCACTGGGGCCTCTACACCGACAGCGGCCGCTGGCGCACCATGCCCGAGCGGCAGGTGCGCGCGGAGATGCGCGACTTCCTCGCCCACGGCATCACCAGCGCGATGATGTATCCGCTCACCCATTCGCAGGTGAGCCTCAACGGCGGCGACCTGCGCATCAACTCCGCCCAGTTCGAGCGCTACATGCGCTGGGCGCTTGAGGAGGGCCTGCGCGGCCCCACCGTCATGTCCATGCAGTCCCTCAGGCCCACCGTGGCGAAGCTCCTGCCCGAGGCAGACCCGACCGGCGAGGATTTCGAGCGCCTCTACAAGCAGGTCGTGCAGCACTTCGTGGACCTTGGCGAGCGCCAGGGCTGGGGCGAGCTTGTCTGGCACGCGGTGGATGAGCCGAACGGTCGGAATGAGGAGAGCGTCCGGGCCGCCGTCGAGGAGCTTGGCTGGCTCAAGGATCTCGGGCTGTCAACGTTCACCACCGTGAACGACCCGCAGGTGGCGCAGGAGAACCTCAACCCGGTCCTCGATGCGCGCTGCTACTACGTCGCCTTCCCGGGGCAGTCCGCGGAGGCGCAGCGGCAGATCGCCGGCGATACCGCCGCCGGCGGCGACCGCCTCTGGCTCTACGGCACCGGCTGCTACACGGGGATGGACGGGAGCACGATGCCGAACCGCTTCCTCGCGGGCTACCTGCTCAGGAAGATCGAGGCTGAGGGCATCTGGTGTTGGACGCTCCAGCGCGCGAAGGGCGACATCTACAACGACCTCGACGCCGAGGGCACTGCGGAGGCCAAGGAGGCCTGCACCACCTACGTCTCCGAGGATGGCCGCGAGATGGTCACGACGCTGCAGTGGGAGGGGCATCGCGAGGGCGTGGATGACTTCCGCTACATCTACACCCTCGAGCAGCTTGCCGCCGGGCGCGGTGAGCGGGGCCAGGCTGCGCTCGCGCGACTTGACGCGCTGCTCGAGCAGGTGCCGTGGGGTGCGCGTCCAGGCAGCTTCAGCGCCGCCGACTCCGACCGCATCCGCGGGGAGATCGCGCGCATGATCGGCGACCTGCGGCAGTAGGCTTCGCGCATACACAGAAGCGGCGCCCTCGTCATCCGGGGGCGCCGCGGTTCGTTCTGATGAGGTTGACGCGGTTAGTCCTTCGGGGAGATGACGAGCACGCGGTCGTCGCCCTCGCCCTCGGAGTAGGTCTCCACGGTCGGGTTGTCCTTGAGCGCGAGGTGCATCAGGCGGCGCTCGTAGGGCTTGAGGTCGGGCACGACCACCTCGTTGCCTGAGGCGACGGCCTCCTCGGCGAGCTTGAGCGCGCGCTCCTCCACCATCTGCCGGTGGCGGTCGCGGTAGCCCTCGGCATCCACGATGACGCGCGCGCCGTGCGGGACCTTGCGGTTTGCGCCGATCGCCACGATGAGCTGAACCGCATCGAGGGTGGCGCCGTGGCGGCCGATCAGCAGGCCGCCATCATCGCCCTCCACGTTGAGCACGACCTCTTCCTCATCGGCCGATGCGATCACGACCTGCCCGTCAATGCCCATGAGGTCTACCATCTGCTGCAGCAGTTCCCGCCCGGCCTCTGCGAGTTCCTCATGAAGCGTGCTGCCGGACCTGTCCTCGGTTGCGCCCATATCCCGTGTCGGCTCCTCGCGATGGTCGTCTCTGCGCACCGCGCCGGCGTCCGTGGCCCCGATGCGGGTCGCTCTCACTCGGAACTGCGTGCGGCCGAGCAGCCCGGCCAGCGCCCCCGACCGCTCCAGCACTACAAACTCCACCTGATCAGCAGGAACTCCAAGCTGCTGCAGCGCGTCCTGCTGGGCCGCCTCAAGTGTCTTCCCTGCGCCCTCAGCACGATCCGGCATGAGCCCACCCTCCCCACGTAAGCCGCACCTTGTGGAACGCGTCCCCCTACCGCCCCTTCTTTCCTCGACGCTTCGACTTCTCCTGCTTCCGCCGCTCTGTGTAGCTGATGGCCGATTCCTCTTCCTGCTCTTCCTCGGCCCCGCCCATGCGCTTCGCCGCGTCCAGCATCGAGTTCACGAAGCCGCTCTGCTTCTTCGCGGCGCCCGACGGATGATCCGTCTCAGACGGCCTGCGGCGCATATACAGCGCCTGCTCGCCGAAGTAGAAGATGTTGCTGCCGAGCCAGTAGAGGATGAATGCGGCCGGGAAGCTCTGAAAAAAGAAAAAGAACATGACCGGCATCATGTACGCCATCATCTGCTGCTGTTGCTGCTGCGCCGGGTCGGCCGTCGGCTGGCTCTTCGCCGCCATCTTCTGGAACGCGACCATGCTGATCGTGTAGAGAATCAGCAGCAGCATATCCGGCGACGCGAGGTTCTGCACCCACAGGAAGTGGACGCCCTCAAACTGCACGATGTACTGCCGGATCCCGCGGTAGAGGAAGATCAGGATGGGCATCTGCACCAGCATCGGCAGACAGCCGCCGAGCGGGTTGCAGTCGTTCTCCTTGCACAGCGCCCAGAACTCCTCCTGGAACTTCTGCTTGTCAGTCGCGTACTCCTTCTGCAGCTCCTTGATCTGCGGCTGGATGGTCGCCATGCGCCGCTGCGACACAAGCTGCTTACGCGTCAGCGGATAGATCGCGAGCCGAAGCACGATTGCCATCAGCAGCACCCCGACGCCTGCGTTGCCTCCGGCGACCCGCGTGAACAGGTCCACGATCCGGTAGGCCAGGTTCTGGGAGTTCAGGTCGTCGAGTGGCTGCTCGATCGCATCGCGCGCCAGAATCGGCCGCCATCCGCCCTCGGGGCTCTCCACCCAGATGTAGTATCCAAGTTCCTCGTTACCCTTACGCGTGTAGAGGTCCCACGCCTGCGACAGATCTTTTGCCGCAAGCTTGGTGTCCTGGAGGTACCTCCGCGCGAGGAAGCCCGCGCGAACCCGCGCGAAAGCGCCCATCGGCCGCGCACTGTAGGCCTGGACCGAGACAGCTTGCTGGTAGGCCTTGACCGCGCCCTCCCAGTCTTCCTGAAGCTCCTTGATACGGCCGATCCGCACCCCGGACAGCAGTCCGGCAGGCTTGATCGCGTCCGCACGCAGGATCCCGGTGTCCTCGAAGGTCTCCGCGCGCCCGATCACGGTCACCGGCATGCCGGCCGGACCGCCCACCGCGTCGAATCCAGTCGGCTGCGTCCCTCCGGCGAACTCCACCCTGATCTCGTAGCCTGCTGAGCGGAGCAGCCCGCCGTCGTCAGTCGGCTTCCAGATGCCCTCCGCCTCGACGAGCGCGCCCCGGAGCTTCTCCGGGTACAGCGTCAGATAGCCGACGGATGCATACACCGGCCGCTCTTCTCCGTTGCCGAAGGCATTGCGTATGCCGCCGAGGATGCCGCCTTTGGGCAGTTGCTCGACCGCCGCAGCATGCAGCGTCTGCATCTGTGTGAGTTGCTCGCTGAGCGGGGCGGCGCTCTCATCTATGACAAGATCCGCAGGGAGCCCCTCCTGGCTCTGCGCGGCGCCGGCCATCCCGGAGGACGCCAGCAGGCAGAACAGGCCGAGGAGCAGGGCCACCGACCGGATGTTGAGGACGTGACTACGCATCTGGATCTCCATTCTCATTGTAGGGACGGGACGCGGGCGTCGTCTCAGTCTGCGCCAGACCGGGGACCGGATCATCTCCACCCTCCGACCATGGATGACACCTGCAGATACGGCGTACTCCCAGCCACCCGCCGCGGAGGAAGCCGTAGGCCTCGATCGCCTGTGCTGTGTACTCCGAGCACGAGGGCGCAAAGCGGCAGGATGATGGGACCACCCGCGAGAGTGTTCGTTGGTACAGCCGGATGAGGCTGAGCGCAAGCCGTCTCATCGCGCTCCATCGGGGATGTCGGGGGGCCGGGAGGTGACAAGCAGCCCCTGCCCCGCCAGAGCCTGGCGAATCGCGCTCTGCAGGAGACGGAAGTCGACCTCCCCGGTCTCCTGCCGCGCCGCGAGCACAATATCCGCGCCGGGCGCGATCTCCGGCATCATCGTACGGATGACCTCACGCATCCGTCGCCGGGCACGATTACGCCGGACGGCCGTTCCTACCCGCCGCCCGGCGACGAATGCGTAGCGCGTCTGCTCTGCGTCGCCGCGATGCAGTATCCCGACCGCCACCGGCCGCAGTCGCCGCCAGTGGCCCTCGCTGAAGACCCGGTCAAGGTCGCGCGCCCGGCGTATGGTCGGCATCCCTTTCATCGCGTTGAGCGCATTGCCCGGCGCCTGTTACTTCGACAGACGGGTGCGGCCCTTGGTGCGGCGCGCCTTGATGATACGCTGGCCGCCCTTGGTCCTCATCCGTGCGCGGAAGCCATGCTTGCGCTTGGCACGGCGCTTTTTCGGCTGATAGGTCATCTTCATGACGAAATGCCTCCACGACTGAACATGACTGGCAGAGCGCGGCACATGGAACGCGCCGCGCCTGAAGTCTGTGCGGATGGTGTGAAGAGAGTAGGACAGTTAGTATATCACAGGGGGCCGAGCACCGCAAGCACCGTGGGACAGGCTTTCCACTCACATTCCAGAAATCGGCCG
>DHPY01000060.1:31994-33155 GCA_002411015.1 Armatimonadetes bacterium UBA5352
AAGCTCGCCCCTCCTGAACGACTTGTTCTCGGCCTCTCAGCCCGCTCACGCTTGAACCTTGCTCGACCCTGGAATGTATGTTCCCAGCCTTTCAGTAGAGCCCGTCTCACCCCGCCACTCGCCGCAGCACCGCCAGTTCGTCCTCCCCCAGTGCGTCCGCGTCGGCGATACACACGCCCCTCGCGCCCGCGTCCTGCGCGAATCTCACCTGCCGCTCGAATGCATCGAAATCCAGCTGCGTCTCCGGCGTCCGAAGCCCGACGCCCTCCACCCACGCCACCGGAGCGTCCTCCAGCAGCCGCCTGTGCTGAGCGACCTGCGCAGCGAACCCGCCCAGCGACAGCGCGTAGCTCATCGGGCAGACCATGTCCAGCAGCCCCTCCGCGCACCACTCCGGCCAGTCCTGGCCCTCCTCGAGCGCATCCTCATAGTAGCGCGCCCGCACTCCCGCGGAGAGCGACGCGCCATGGTGATCGGTGAGCCCGCGCAGTGACTCCACGAAGGAGCGCACGAACTCCATGCGCATCTGCATCTCCTTGAACACCACCCCGAGCTTGCGCAGGTCCTTTGGCTCCGGGTAGGGCTTGCCGAGCCACCGGGTGCGCGCGGCGAGGCAGCGGTCGCACGCGCAGGGCTGCCTGTGCAGCGTGCTCGCGTCGGGGTAGCGCGCGGTATCGAGGTGCAGCCCCGCGGGCGCGTATCGCTGGAGGATCTCGTGCGCAACCAGCACCGAGCGCTCGTGATTCTCCCCCCACGCGGCGCAGCTCCACGTCAGCGCCCACTCCGGCACATGCCCGCCCTCAAGCGGCGGCTTGTAGTGATGCAGGCCCACCCCGCTCTCGCCGCTGAGGCCGAAGACAGGATGGATCTGCACCCCCGTGCGCTCGCCTGCCGCCATCAGCGGCGCCAGGAGGTCCCTCACAGGCGGGCCGAGTGTCTCCGATTCGAAGTAGTGCTTTCCGGCGACGGCGAGGTAGGCGAAGTAGCGATCCACTCCGGCGGAGTGCAGCAGCTCGAGCCTGCGCACCATCGCCTCGGCGAGATCCGGCGTATCAGCGAACTCGTCACAGGGATGCCCCCACACCGCAACTATCACCCGGACCGTCTCCTCTCGCCGCCGGATTGCGCTGCTGCCCAGTGTGCGGGCGAGGGCGCCCGCAC
>DHPY01000060.1:33355-33542 GCA_002411015.1 Armatimonadetes bacterium UBA5352
GGTGGGGCGCCCTCGCCCCACCACCTGAAGGGTCGTGCTGCCACTCGAGCAGACTTCCGTGCGGGCGAGGGCGCCCGCACTACTTAACCAGCCTGGCCCTCGCCCCACCACCACCCGTTAAGCAGGTGGACGCGCCCCGCCAACCCCGTTAAGCAGGTGGACGCGCCCCACCACCACCCGTTAAGCA
>DHPY01000052.1 GCA_002411015.1 Armatimonadetes bacterium UBA5352
TGGGCTGCACTCGAACTGCCCTTCCGAGAACTGGTGGTTGCCCTCGCGGAAGAAGATGGCGATCGATACGCTCTGGAGGCCAGCTGGGCAGAGCTACTCCGGAGTACTGCGTGGGAGGTCTTCGAGCGGGCGCAGCGATCTCTCGCCCCGAACGCGCGTAACCTCCGGGCCAGCAGCCACGCTCGCCGTGTCCTCGGCGGAAGTCTGCGCAAACATCTCGCATAGCTAAGAGGAGGTGACAACATCAGATGCCAACTGAGCATCAGTCCAAGTTCGTGAAGTACCTGGAGGGGTTGTCGCAGCGGGACAATCGCGCGGCGCTCGCACATCTCAGGCGCGGACTGGGCAAGCCACCGGGCGCCGCCCCCGAGATGTTCCCGATCGTTGTCCCGTGGACGTCCACAATGCCGGACTGGGACGCCGATGTCTACTACGTTGTGGCCGCTCTCTTCGCCGCTCACCCCATGAGCGCGCAGAAAGGGAACTTCGGCGACACGTGTCGCATCGCACACGGTACGCGCCGCAGCGCCCACGGCTCCGGCGAAGAGGAAGCCATCGACAGCCTTGAGCGGCGGTTCGTTGCCATGCTCAACGCCCACCCCGACGACCTGCAGTGGCACCTGCGTCATGCGGTTGAGCTTGCAGGCGGCGAGGAGGTCCCCGTCAACTGGGCAGAACTGCTCTACGACCTCAGCTACTGGTCGCACCCGGATCGCTTCGTGCAGCGCAAATGGGCCAACAGCTACTGGCGCAGCGGGAGCGCGGAGGACGCTGAAGAGCAATCCACCGACTGACGCTCACCCTCAGAAGGGGGAACACCCGATGTGGATCGAACTGCACATCCTGCAGAACTTCGCACCGTCCTGCCTGAACCGAGATGACACGAACAGCCCGAAGGACTGCGTGTTCGGCGGCTACCGTCGCGCACGCATCTCCAGCCAATGCATCAAGCGCGCCACGCGCACCCACCCGGCTTTCCAGGAAGCCGTCACCTCCGGCGTCGGCGTGCGCACCAAGCGCCTCGTCGATCCGCTTGTCGCGGATCTGACCGAGCGCGGCCACGATGAGGACGCCGCTCACACGGTCGCGACGGCCGTCGTCAATGCGCTCATCGGCAAGATGAAGGGCGATCAGACCTCAGTGCTGGTCTATCTGGGTGAGGATGAGATTGCTCGCGTCGTCGCCCTCATCGAGGACCGGTGGGAGGAAGCCAGCGAGGCCGCCGCAAAGGCCGAGGGCGACAAGACGCCCAAAGCCCTTCAGGACCTCGCCAAGGAGATCGCGAAAGAGTTCACGCCCGCAACCGACGCTGCGGATGTGGCTCTCTTCGGGCGCATGGTAGCGGAGGCGACGAACTGGAACATCGACGCCGCCTGCCAGGTCGCGCACGCTATCTCCACCCATCGCGCCGAGATGGAGATGGACTTCTACACTGCCGTCGATGACCTCAACCCAGGCGAGGAGACCGGCGCGGGAATGATGGGCACCGTGGAGTTCAACTCCTCCTGCTTCTACCGCTACGCGCTCATCGACCTCGACCAGCTCACAAAGAACCTCGGTGGCGACGTGGAGCTCGCGCGCGCTGCCGTGGACGGCTTCCTGCGCGCGTCCGTCGCCGCCATTCCGACCGGCAAGCAGAACTCAATGGCCGCGCAGAACCCGCCGAGCCTGCTCTTCGCGGTGGTCAAGGACAAGTCCACCATGCCGTGGTCGCTGGCGAATGCCTTTGAGGTGCCGGTCGATGTCGGGCGCAACGGCAGGCTCGTGGACCGTTCGGCTGAGGCTCTGGCCCGGTACTGGGAGCGCCTCTGTGCCGTCTACGGTGGCGACGGCGTCGTCGGGGGCGCAGTTTGCCAGCTTGGCGAAGCGGATCTGGGCCCGCTTACTGAGCATCAGGTGGACTCGATGGGCAGCGTCTTCGGTGTCGTCAACGAGGCCATTGCGGCCGGTGGTTCGTGATGCCGGTTCTGCTGATGCGTCTCGATGCCCCGATGCAGTCATGGGGCACGCAGTCGCGCTTCACGGTGCGCGACACCGGGCGCGAGCCGTCCAAGTCCGCGGTCATCGGTCTGCTCTGCGCGGCGCTCGGGGTGGATCGGGGCGATGATGCTCGCCTCGCCGACCTCGCCGCCACGCGCATGGCCGTTCGCATCGACCGGCCGGGGACCATCATGCGCGACTTCCACACCGCCGGCGGGATTCGGCCAGGCGCGGCGTGGAAGGGGCGCCGCTACGGTGTCGCCAAGGCCAGTGGAGGCACGCCCGACACTGTTGTCTCCACCCGCTACTACCTCTCCGATGCCGCGTTCCTCGTCGCGCTGCAGTCCGACGACCGCGCGCTGCTGGAGGCGTGCGAACGCGCCCTGCGCGCGCCCGTCTGGCCGCTCTTCCTAGGGCGCAGGTCCTTCGTGCCTGGCCGGCCGATCCCGATCCCCGGCGATGGCGTCCGAGACACCGATGACCTGATGGCCGCCCTGTGCGGCGAGCCGCTCTGCCTGCGTCCGCGCGAGAAGCCGGATGAGCGTCTCCGCTGCGTGGTCGAGGTGGACGATCTCGATGCCGAGGTCCGGCGTGACCAGCCGCTCTGCTTCCAGAACGGTGAGCGCAGCTTCTCCCTGCGCTACGTCGAGGACAAATGGATCGAGTCCGCCGACCTGCCCACCGAGGAGGTGCCCTCATGTACCTCAGCAGGCTGATCCTCAACCCGCGTAACCGGCAGGTTCGCTCCGAACTCGCCTGCCCGTACGAGATGCATCGCACGCTGGCGCACGCGTTTGCCGAGGACTACGCCGACGAGCGCGTCCTCTACCGCGTGGATGCCGAGCGCCGCACCGGCGTGCCCACCGTCCTCGTGCAGTCGCTTACCGAGCCCGACTGGTCCGTGTTGCCCGATGACCGCTATCTCCTTGAGCCCGTGGGCAGCAAGCCATTTGCCCTCGGCCTCTCGCGAGGGCTGCTGCTGAGCTTCCGCCTGCGCGCCAACCCCGTCAAGCGCGGGAATAAGTCGAGGCAACGCCAGGGACTGCTCGAGGAGAAGGACCAGCGCGCGTGGCTCGACCGTCAGGGCGTGCGCTGCGGCTTCCAGATCGTGCGCTGCCACGCAATCCCGGAGGGCCTGCAGGAGTTCCTGCGCCGCAGCAACGGCGACGAGCGCACGGTCACGCTGCTGTCCGTGCGCTTCGAGGGCCTGCTGCAGGTCACAGATCCCGACGCGCTCTCAGCCGCGGTCAGAGATGGCATCGGCCCCGCCAAGGCGTTCGGCTTCGGCCTGCTGTCGCTCGCGAGAGCATGAGCAGCATCGCACCTTGACAGTTGCACACCCAAAGGGGGCAGACGATGGATCAGGACCTGCAGACCATCCCGAAGTTCCAGGACCGACTGTCCTTCATCTACGTCGAGCATGTGCGCATCGACCAGGACGAGAAGTCGATCGCATGCTTCGACGCGGACGGCAAGGTCGCGATCCCTGTCGCGAACCTCTCCGTCCTCATGCTCGGACCCGGTGTGCGCATCACCCACGCGGCCATCTGTCGCCTCGTCGAAGGCAACTGCCTGGTGATCTGGTGCGGTGAGGAGAACGTCCGCTTCTATGCGCAGGGAACGGGCGGAACGCGCAGCGCATACCGCCTCCTGCACCAGGCACGCCTCGCCACCAACGACGACCTTCGGATGGAGGTCGTACGGCGCATGTACCTGATGCGCCTCGGGGAGCACGTGGACGTGTCCGTGACTTTGCAGCAGCTTCGCGGCATGGAGGGCGCTCGTGTGCGCAGTGCCTACCAGCAGATCGCCCGCGAGACGGGTATCGTCTGGCAAGGTCGCAGCTACGACCGCCAAGCGTGGCGCTCAGGCGACCCGCCCAACCGAGCGCTCTCAGCCGCGAACTCCTGCCTCTATGGCCTCTGCCATGCCGCGATCCTCTCGGCGGGGTACAGTCCGGCGCTTGGGTTCATTCACACCGGCAAGCAGCGTTCGTTCGTCTATGACATCGCGGACCTCTACAAACTTGAGATCACCGTGCCGCTCGCGTTCCGCATGGCGGCGCAGAACCCGCCCCAACTGGAGCGGGCGGTTCGCCTGGCCTGCAGGGACGCGTTCCGAGACACCCAGCTCATGAAGCGAATCATCCCGGACATCTCGGTCGCGCTCGGTGTTGAGGACGAGCTTGATGAGACCTTCGACGAGGACCCGGCGCTGCCTGCCGAGCTTTGGGAGCCGAAGATACTCGATGCCGCGGAGGAGGGAGCCGAGGATGGTGGTGCTGATCGTTGAGAACGCCCCGGCCTCATTGCGAGGCGAAATCTCGCGACTTCTAATCGAGCCACGCGCAGGCACCTTCGTCGGGAACCTGTCCGCACGCGTGCGCGATCGGCTGTGGGAGAAGGTGACGGAGAAGCTGGCAAAGACGCCGGAAGCTGGAGCGATGCTGATTCACACCGCGCGCACCGAACAGGGGTTCGCGATTCGCAGCTTTGGCGACCCGCGACGGCAGGTTGTGGAGGTCGAGGGACTACAGTTGATCAAGTTCTGCGGGGTATAGCTGTGCAACGATGTGTATTCCCCACGCACGTGGGGATGGACCGCTTAACTGACGGTCCATCCCCACGTGCGTGGGGATGGACCGGGAGGT
>DHPY01000123.1 GCA_002411015.1 Armatimonadetes bacterium UBA5352
CTCGGGCGGCCCCTCCACGGCATAGGACCCATTCGCGCCCGCGTCACGATGCGCGCAATACACGCCTGGCGTGCGACAGATACGAGCTCGAAGTTCCGTACCGCGGGCGGTGGGACCTGCGTTCGAAGGCTGATCGCGCCGCAGAAGGCCCCGCGGCGTCCTCCGGCGAAATGCCCGCCGGTATCACCGCCCCGGCTGGGAGGCAATTCCGATGAACGTCATCCTCATCATCACCGACACCATGCGCCGCGATCACCTCGGCCTCTACGGCTGCGAGCGCGTGCACACGCCCAACCTCGACCGGCTCGCCGAGGAGTCCTGCGTCTTCGAGAACGCATACGCCGCGAGCTTCCCGACCGTGCCGAACCGCATGGACGTCATGACCGGCCGCTTCACCTTCATCGAGGTGGGCTCGCAGCCGCTCCCGCGCGAGGCGACCGTCCTCTCCGAGGTTCTCGGGCGCGCGGGCTACACCACGATGCTCGTCGCGGACACGCCGCACATCCTCGCGAACGCCTACGGCTACGACAGCGGCTTCGCGGGCTGGGAGTGGATCCGCGGGCAGGAGAACGATCGCTGGCGGACCGCGCCCGCCCAGCCCGAGCTTCCCGCGGCGCCGGAGAAGCTGCGCAACCCGGAGGTCGTCCGGCAGCACCTGCGCAACACCTGGCACCGCCGGGGCGAGGAGGACACCTTCTGCGCGAGGACGATGCGCGCGGCGGGCGACTGGCTCGCGGAGAACGCCGGCCGCGACTTCTTCCTCTATGTGGACACCTTCGATCCGCACGAGCCATGGGATGCGCCGCAGGAGTATGTGGATCGCTACGACCCCGGCTACGAGGGCGACCGCGTGAGCTACCCGGTCTACGGGAAGGCGAACTACCTCAGCGACCGCGAGCTTGCGCACATGCGCGCGCTCTACGCGGCGGAAGTGACGCTGGTAGACGCGCAGGTGGGGCGGCTGCTCGACCGCGTGGAGGAACTTGGCCTCGCCGACGACACCGCGATCATCTACACCACCGACCACGGCTTCTACCATGGCGAGCACGGCTGGACGGGGAAGTCGTTCATCTGGGAGGGCGGCTACGCGGATATGCCGCTCTACTCGGAGGTGGCGCGCATTCCGCTGATGATCCGCATGCCCGGCGGGCCGCGCGGCGAGCGGCGGAGGTGCTTCGCGCAGCCGCCCGACATCATGCCGACGATCCTCGAACTGACCGGCGTGGAGGCGCCGGAGACGGTGCAGGGGATCTCGCTCGTGCCGGCGATGACCGGCGGGCGCGATCACACGAGGCCGCTGGCGATCAGCACGCCGTCGCTGTCACTGTCGCCGAGCGGCGGCCGCCCGACCACGATCGTGGAGGGTGACTGGGCGCTGGTCTACTATGGAGCGCCGGGCGGTGCGCTAATGAGCGTGCTGACGCGCAACGTGGATGACATCCCGCGGCACGCGCAGGCGCCGGCGGAGGGTGTGCCGGGGCCGGAGCTGTATGACCTCAAGCACGACCCGCAGCAGAAGTATAACGTTTACGAGGAAAACCTGGACATAGCTGTCAAGCTGCACGCGGACCACGTGCACTTCATGGAGGCGCTGGGGATGGAGGAGCGGTATCTCGACCAGCGCCGCCAGCTCCAGCCGGACACGATCCTGGGCGGGCTCTTTGATCAGCATCTGGGGTAGGGGAGGGGGGACCTACTTGGTCTTGCGCTTCGCAATCTCGGCGAGTTCTGGTTCCAGTCCGACCACCTCGAACATCTCTTCCGTAGTCAGACGCTCAAGGCCATCCTCGTAATCTGCTTCAACGATGTCATCAATGATCCGCTGCTTGCGCTGCTGGATTTGATGTATCCGCTCCTCGATAGTACCTTCACACATGAGGCGCTCGATCATCAAGGCCTTGCGTTGGCCGATGCGATGCGCCCTGTCCTCTGCCTGACGCTCAGCGGCGGGCGTCCACCACCTGTCGTAGTGGAAAACCCACGATGCTGCCTGTAAGTTTAGGCCGACGCCGCCTGCTTTCAGCGACACGAGCATGAGCCGGTGGGACGGGTCCTCAGTGAATGCCTGCAAAGCGCCATCTTTGCGCGCCGTCGATATGCGCCCATCGTAGATCACGGGCGCGAAGGCCGCGAGCTCCGCGCGAAGGAATTCTAGCGTTTCCGTGAACTGAGAGAAGACAAGCGCCTTCTCTCCGGCTTCGGCGATGTCTTCAACTCCTTCCCTCAAATAATCCAGCTTGCAGCTCTGCCCAGTCCGCTGATCGAAGTTGCATATTTGCTTCAGCCTGGTAATGAGTGCCAATACGTGGGTGATCGAGATCTGGTGTCCGAGCTCCCGCAAGTAGGCGACCCCTTCGGTTCGTGCTCGCTCGTATGCCAATGCCTGAGCGGGGCTCAATGAGAGCCACCGATCAGCGATCCGCTTGGGCGGCAGTTCGTCCAGAACCTCTTGCTTTCGGCGCCGCAGGAAGTAGGGCTCGATCACATCACGCAACTCATCATCGGGTACGTAGTGCAGGTTGAGCTTCGGATGCACAAACCCGAAGATCGAGCGCATATCGTCTGCGGAGTTCTCGATCGGTGTGCCCGTGAGGCACCAGCTGCTCCTGCGAAGTAGAGCCCTCGAGGTGCGGGAGGTCTTCGTTTCGGAGTTCTTGATCCGCTGAGCTTCATCAAGAACCACGACATCAAACACGCGGTTATCGCAGTAGCCGTAGTCGTGGTCGTTGATCAACGAACGATAGTTCGTGATGAGAACATGACACGGATAGCCCCAGCACCATTTCCGATCCTCAGCGCTGCCCTGCACGAGTTCACAGACTACTTCGGGCGCCCACCTCTTGAACTCGGCCAGCCAGTTGGTCTTGATGCTTGCCGGGCATACGACCAGTGCCCTCCGTATCCATCCAGCCTTCAGCAATATGCGGATGGCCGCAATGGCCTGAATAGTCTTGCCCAGGCCCATGTCGTCGGCCAGCAGAGCGTGCCGGCGCTGAATCAGAAACCTCACACCGTCCATCTGAAATGGATAGAGGTCTGCGGGCCAATCAAAGGCGAGCCCGACTAAGTCCTGTGCGGGGGGCAGTAACAGGGCGTACAGCTCTTCGGACAGATACGGTTCTGGCTTGGGTTCGGCCGTGAGTGGTCTGCGGGTCCGGGCCGACAGATCCATCCTCTCCGTGTCTGTGTCGCCGTCCGAACCTGACTGAGACACCAGTGTCTTTCCGTGCACTGGTGGGCATGCGAGTGCCGGCAAAACAAGAGTTTGACCCACGATCAGGTCTACAGCTCCCCTGCGAGAGCACAAGGGGAGGGCGATGGGGGCGCCTACGGGCGTTATCGCAGGGATGGGGATGGGCTGCAGTGTATCACTCCAAGTTTCGGGCACCGGTGGTGCGACGGCCGCCCCTCCCGTCGATGTTGAGGGAACCGGCAGTGGCTGTTGGATGTCCCTCGATACAGCGGGCTTTGGCAGTTCATGCAACCGGGGGATGTGCACCTTCTGCACGGGTGGGTAGACTGACGGCATTCCGAGTTGCTGCACCTGGACGGCGGCGCGGCGGGCACCCGCGCTTCCGAACGATCTCCAGAGCAGTTCCCGGACGCTCATCTTTTCAGTCTATCTTCCCTTGGGCTGTCTTTCAAGGGCCTCGAGGACCGCCGACACTCGGCTGAATGGCTCGTAGACATCCATTCTGGCGGCGCACACATCAAGGATGGTCCGACATTCCGCTGTGCGGGCTGGCTCGTTCCCTCTGAGCGACACCGACACTCGTGTGCCCTGTGGCGTACTCAGACTGAAAGTCGAGGACTCCTCTTCGTCTAGGCCGACCTGAACCACGTCACCGTCATCATCCAGTCGCGCGAGATGCGCCACGTGAACAGGCAACTCGTCTTGAATAAGCAGAAGCTGATCGTCGTCAACAAGCACGATCTTGGGGCGGAGGCTCAAGTGGTCGAAGAGGTTGCGCCCAATGAGCTGAGTGAACATGTACTTGCGAAAGCTGTCCCCGTAGAGAATCGACTGGACGGTGCTGGGGCGGATTGGCTCTGTGCACCGAAACTCCTGCGGGAAACCGTCTTCGTTCACTACGAGCAGTCCGCCGGTGTAGGACTGCCCATCGGCCATCCGATGCCAACCGAGGTATCCTATAGCAGTCTCGATCACATTCGGATCTGTCATGAGTCCGTCACGCCCTGAGAGGTCCGTGGAAGTCCACGCGATTGCGCGCCTGCCTCCGCTGTGTTCCGCCCCGTAGCCCGCGGAACCTCCTTGGCGTGCATGCGAGCCCTGCGGCAATACTGACCCATCGGTCCCCCTCCGCTCCATACGACTGGGCAACGACATAGTTGCCGGGCTGGCTACTCCCGCACCCAGACCGGGCGCGTTGGCGTGTAGGTCAGCTCGCGGGCGGTGAGGCCGTAGGCCGGAATCGCGTGGCTGTCGGCATTCGCCTCGCGGAAGGCGCGCAGTGCGGCGACGGCCTCCGCCAGGCGCGCCTCAGTAGCGGCCGGGTCGCCCGCCTCAAGAAGCTGCATCTCGCGGATCGCCGCCGCCATCAGCCGCGTGTGATCGAAGCCGATGCGCAGGAACGCCACGCGCGCAGCCTCAGTCTCAGTGCCCTCGGCGGCCGCTTCAGCCTGCTCGAGAAGCTGCTCGCCCGCGGCCAGCACCTCGTCGGTGTAGAGGTGCGGCACGAGCAGGATGAAGTCGCGGAACCAGCTTCCCCAGGTGAGGCTGTGCGTGCCGCCGGCGAGCTCCATCAGCAGATCCGGACCGTCCTCGGTCACGGCCTCCCAGTAGTCGAAGTAGGCGCCGACCTCCTCCTTCGCCGGGCCGAAGGCGCCGTAGAACTCCTGCACAAGCTCCTCCACGTCGGCCTCGGGCCGCGAGTGAAGCTCGGCGAGCACGTAGAAGTTCAGACCCTGCGTGGCCCATGCCCCGCCGAGAGAGTCGAAGTCGGTGCCGACCATGTTGTGCTCGTAGAAGTACTTGAAGTCCTCGCCCAGTGCGCGCGCGAAGACGTAGGGCGCGCCGTGGCCGCAGTGCAGCAGGTTCGGCCGCCAGTGCATCCCCGCGCCCGCGGCCGACCAGCTCCCCCACTCGTCGCGCAGGTGATCCTCATGCGGGTAGAAGCCCTCGCCGCCCACGTAGCCGATGAGCACCGCGGGGTGCACGGTGCTGTGCATCGGCGGCTTGCGATAGCTGCGATAGGCGTAGCCGGTGACTCGCGCCTCCGGGTCCACCGCGACCACGCGCTCCGCGAGGTCTGTCCAGAAGCGGGCGTAGCGGTCGCTGAGGATCGCCTCGGGGCCGGAGTGGATCTGCGCGGGCGTCATCTCCGCCATCTCCGGCGCGTCCCAGGCGCGGCAGTTCTCACAGGTGCAGAATCCGCGGCTGTCGTTGGGGCAGGCGCGCAGCACCTTGTTCGCCTCAGGGTCCTCCTGCCACGCCTGATACCACTCGCTGAAGATCGCGTCGCGAAGCTCGGGGTTGCTCACGCAGAGCTTCGTGCCGGTACCACCGGTGGTGGGCCGCTGGCCGTCCGGTCGCATCGCGAACCACTCGGGATGAGCCTCGCCGTAGCGCTCCCACCAGGTGGTGAATGAGTGGCCGAAGGAGATGTTCGACGGGCGGTTCATCCGCTCGCGGCCGAGCCACACGTCGGTCTCGCCGCCGAGTTTCGCGTACGCTTCAGGCGCGATCTGCATCCCGATCTCGTCAAGCTTCTCCTGCCGCGAGCCGAGGCCGGACTCGCCGTGGCCATTGCGCAGCGAGCGGTTGACGACGAGCGAGGTCTCCCATGTCCAGCGGCCCTCGGCGACTTCGAGCGTCGCACGGGGCGTGAAGACCTCGCCGAGTTCGCCGGGCCAGATGCAGCGGACGCCGAAGACCCGGCCGACCAACTCCATCACCGCGTAGTAGGTGCCGCGCCAGGTGACGGAGTCCACCGGCGGCTCATCACGGCCGAGCAGCGCGACGTAGGTGTCCGTCGCGACCACCAGCGCGCCCTCCGGGCCGAGGGCGGAGACGTCCAGCCCGCGCTCCTCGGTGAAGGGACTCGCGCCCACCGCGACCACCGCGCCCTCGCCATCCCAGTCGGCATGCGAGACGGTCGGCAACTCAGCACCGGTGATGCGCTCGACCCAGTAGTTCAGCTCACGCACCGCCAGCTCCGTCGCGGCGTTCGGCTCATCAGCGACCAGTACCACTGCCTGCGGAGCGCCATCCGCGACGAGTGTGACTGCATGGCCGGCGGCCTGGCATCCCACGATGATTGCGCCGCTCAGCAGCAGCCCTGCTACGAGTCTGCTCATCATTCGCAACCTCCCGATCAGTGCCTGAATCCGCAGGTCATTTCGCCCACCCGGCAGGCCCGGCCTCCCCGACGGCGACTTTGACAGAGGCCCCCTCCGACGCGTATAATCAGCCCATGCGGCGGGGCAACCTCTCCGCTTGACATCCGAGCCGCGCGGGGAAGCGTCCGCTGCGGCCATTCTTCGTGTTTTGAGGGAGGATGCACCCGTGGCCCGCATCACCCGAGCCCTCGTCAGTGTCTCCGACAAGTCCGGCATAGTCGACTTCTGCGAAGCCCTGACCGGGATGGGCGTCCAGATACTCTCCACCGGCGGCACCATGCGCGCGCTGAAGGACGCAGGCGTGCCCGTGACCGCCGTAGACGAATACACCGGTTTCCCCGAGATGATGGACGGGCGGGTTAAGACCCTCCATCCGAAGATCCACGGGGGGCTGCTGGCCCTGCGCGACAATGAGGAGCACATGGCCCAGGCGGCGGCGAACGATGTCGAGATGATCGACATGGTGGTCGTCAACCTCTACCCGTTCGAGCAGACGATCGCGAAAGAGGGCGTGAGCCTCGAGGAGGCCGTCGAGCAGATTGACATCGGCGGGCCCTCGATGGTTCGTTCGGCCTCGAAGAACTTCCGCGATGTCACCATCGTGCCAGACCCGAGCTTCTACGGCCGCGTACTCGAGGAGCTCCGCGCGAACGATGGCGAGACCACGCTGCAGACCCGTAAGCAGCTTGCGCTGGCGGCCTTCGAGATGACCTGCCGCTACGACGCCGCGATCTCAAGCTACCTGCGCGGGCAGTTCATGCCGGAGGAAGCGGGCTTCCCGACAGTCCTCGCGCCGAAGCTGCGGAAGATCGCCGACCTGCGCTACGGGGAGAACCCGCACCAGAGCGCGGCGCTCTACCAGGACCTCGGCGCGAATGAGCCGGGTGTGGCGGGCGCGGTGCAGCTCCACGGCAAGGAGCTTTCGTTCAACAACTACCTCGACCTGACCGCGGCGCTCGAGTCCGCGCGGGACTTCGAGGAGCCGACGGCGATCATCATCAAGCACCTCAACCCGTGCGGAGCGGCGTCAGCGACGACGCTGGCCGAGGCATTCGAGGACGCCTACACCGCCGATCCGGTCTCCGCGTTCGGCTCGGTGCTGGGCTTCAATCGGACGATTGACGCGGAGACCGCGCACGAGATATTCAACAGCGACTGGCTCGAGGATGTCGTCAAGCCGCGCTTCTATGGGGAATCGGGGAAGACGGACGTGACGATCATCGGCGCTTTCGTCGAGGCGATCATCGCGCCCGGATACGATAGCGACGCGCTGGAGATCCTCAAGGGCAAGTCGAAGAACATGCGGATCATGCTGCTGAAGGACTTCGCGCCGGCGAGCCGCACGAGGGACCTCGACATGCGCGCGATCCCGGGCGGGATGCTCGTGCAGGAGCGCGACTACTCAGCGGTCATGCCGGCGGACTGGGAGATCGTGACCGAGGCGAAGCCCACGGACGAGCAGATCCGCTCGATGGTCTTCGCGGACCGGATCGCGAAGCACGTGAAGTCGAACGCGATCGTGCTGGTGCAGGGGACGACGCTGGTGGGCTGTGGCGCGGGGCAGATGAGCCGGGTCGACAGTGCGATCATCGCCGCGCGCAAAGCGGGCGACCGGGCCTTCGGCGCGGTGCTGGCATCGGACGCGATGTTCCCGGCGCGCGACGGCCTTGACGAGGCCGCGGGCACGGGCTGTTCGGCGATCATCCAGCCAGGTGGCTCCCGCCGCGATGCGGAGGTCATCGAGGCGGCGAACGAGCACGGCATCCCGATGGTGATGACCGGCATGCGGCACTTCTGGCATTGAGGGGACCGGGCGGTGGCTGGGCTGGTCGATATCGCACTACGTATGCCAGTGAGTGGGGGACCAGATGGATCGCGGCGCAGAGATGAGATACGATGGTCAGAGTGAACTCCGCAGGGCCGGCATCAAGCGCCTGCACGATGCTCAGGAGTTGCTCGAGAACCCGACCCTCGATCCGGCGAGTTCAGACGCCTCGACCAGGCATCTCTGCGGGGCGTGCTATCTGGCGGGCTATGCCGTTGAGTGCGTTTTGAAGGTCTACATCATGCTGGTTCTGGATGCTCGTGCGGGCATGCGAATCGCACGATGGTCGCAGGTGGTTGATCACTTCGGAGGCAGAGGCAAGTTGCGCGGCGCCGGCTCCCACAACCTCGTGCGGCTCATGCAGCT
Source organism: Armatimonadetes bacterium UBA5352 (assembly GCA_002411015.1). Taxonomy (GTDB): domain Bacteria; phylum Armatimonadota; class Zipacnadia; order Zipacnadales; family UBA5352; genus UBA5352. The sequence goes on from DHPY01000123.1 coordinate 8,552, forward strand.
CTCAGGTCTCGGTCCAAGGCTGTTCAGCGATGGTAGTCTTCTGAGCAGCTGGAACCGGTGCAGCATCTGGTCGCACGATTGGCGCTACCTGGACCATATGTCCATCACACCACAGGCAGCACGCGATTTCGTCGATGCCTGCGCCACGGTCTATGATTGGATACGCCAGCAGTTGCCGCAGAGTGAGGGGTGAGTGACATGTCGGCGGTCGAATACGACTTCGATGTCATCTCGAACAGGGCGGTGGAGGCCCTCAGAGGTGCGTTCCCCAATTCCGTGATTGAGGCTAATCCGAGCTACCGCGGGAGAGCGCATCTGCGCATCATATCTCCCGCATTCAACGGGAAGGACGAGAAAGAGAAGCAGGGACTCGTGTGGGATGTGCTACGCGCGGAATTGGAGGAAGACGCTGACGCAGTGACATTGGTGCTTGCTTACGGCGTGGATGAACTACCGCTCTAGATCAGGATCAGCATGAAACTCATCGCTACATATCAGGCGCGAGGCGGCCCGGGTACGCACCCCGCCTCCCGTTGAGCCCATAGCGGCTGCGGGAGGTGGGGACGCAGCGTCGTGCCCGAACTCCCGCACACTCACGACAACCACGCGGCCATGGCCGCGTCACCGGAGGTCCAACCTATGAACATCATGACCCGAACGCTCGCCCAGGCCGACCCGGAGGTCGCCGAGCTCGTCGAGAACGAGCTTAAGCGCCAGCAGCAGACGCTCATGCTGATCCCGTCGGAGAACTACGCATCGCGCGCAACCATGGCGGCCACCGGTTCCGTGCTGACCAACAAGTACACGGAGGGCTACCCCGGCAAGCGCTACTACTGCGGCTGCGTCTACTACGATGAGATCGAGACGCTGGCGATCGACCGCGCGAAGGCGCTCTTCCGTGCCGAGCACGCGAATGTGCAGCCGCACACCGGCTCCACCGCGAACATGGCCGCGTACTTCGCCACGCTTGAGCCGGGCGATAGGATCCTCGCGATGAAGCTCGAGCACGGCGGCCACCTCACCCACGGCCACAGCGTGAACTTCAGCGGCAAGCTCTACAACGCGAACTTCTACGGTCTCTCCGAGGAGACCGATCAGCTCGACTACGATCAGATCCGCGAGCGGGCGCTCGAGGTGCGGCCGAAGATCATCGTCTGCGGCGCGAGCGCCTACCCCCGCACGATCGACTTCCGCCGCTTCCGCGAGATTGCAGATGAGGTGGGCGCGATCCTGCTTGCGGACATCGCGCACATCGCCGGGCTCGTGGCCGCCGGTGTGCATCCCGACCCGGTGCCGGTCTGCGACATCGTGACCTCCACCACGCACAAGACCCTCCGCGGGCCGCGTAGCGCGTTCATCCTCTCCACGAAGAAGTATGCGCGCGACATCGACCGCGCAGTCTTCCCGGGCCTGCAGGGCGGGGCGCAGATGCATGTGGTCGCCGCCAAGGCAGTCTGCTTCAAGGAGGCGCAAAGCCTCTTCTTCCGCGAGTACCAGCGCCAGATCATGCGCAATGCACAGGTGCTCGCAAGCGCGTTGCTGGAAGAGGGCTTCACGCTCGTCACCGGCGGCACCGATAACCACCTGATGCTGGTTGACCTGCGCAACAAGCAGATCAGCGGGCATGACGCCGCCTGCATGCTCGAGCAGGCGGGGATCGTCGTGAACAAGAACGCGATCCCGGGCGATCCGCTGCCGCCCAACCAGACCAGCGGCATCCGCCCCGGAACCCCCGGCCTCACAACGCGCGGGATGCAGGAGCCGGAGATGCAGCAGATCGGCAAGATGATGGCGCGCGTGATCCACGATGGCCGCGGCAATGACAAAGTGCTCGCCGAGGTGCGGGCGCAGGTAGAGGAGCTCTGCGAGGCCTTCCCGATCTACGAGCACCTGCCCTGAGGCGCACAATCGCGAAGCGGTAGTGAGCCCCCTTCGGATGAGGGTCGAAGGGGGCTTTTTGCAGACACTGGCGCTTTCTGAGGCGTACCCCGAGGTCGGCACGATGCGCGAGCGACTGAGCCGGAAGATCCAGGACAACCCGCAGCTTGTCGCGTTCCTCTTCGCGGTCTTCGCGCTGGGGATCTGCAACGGGATCTTCCAGACCACCTACAATAACTACCTCGACGATGTCTTCCAGATCAGCGCGACCCAGCGCGGGGCGCTGGAGTTCCCGCGCGAGCTCCCGGGCTTCCTTGTGGCCGTGCTCGCGGGTGCGCTGTTCTTCCTCGCGGAGAGCCACGTAGCCGCGATCGCCTCGGTCATCACCGCGATCGGCATGTTCGGCCTCGGCTTCACTGACAGCGGCTGGTACCAGATGCTCGCCTTCACGATCATCTGGAGCATCGGCGAGCACGTTGAGATGCCCATGCGCAGCGCGATCGCGATGCAGCTTGGCACGAGCAAGCAGCACGGTCGGCGGCTGGGTCAGGCATCGGCGGCGCGCATCGGCGCCAACGTGCTCGGCGCGGGCGCAGTCTGGCTGGTCTTCGATGGCCTCGGCCAGCAGGACTACCTGCTGATCTTCGTGATCGGCGGCGTCGCCGCGCTGCTGGCGGGCTTCATCTACCTGCCCATCAAGCCCACGCGCGAGAAGCAGGCGCGGGGGAAGCTGGTGGTCCGGAGGGAGTATCGGCTCTACTACATCCTCTGCGCACTCTTCGGCGCGCGCAAACAGGTCTTCATCACCTTCGCGCCGTGGGTACTTGTGACGATCTACGGCCAGCCCGCCTCCACTTTCGCGAAGCTCTGGATCGCTTCGTCGCTCGTGGGCGTCTTCTTTCAGCAGGGCCTGGGTGAGCTGATAGACAAGTGGGGCGAGCGAAGAGTGCTGATGGCCGATGGCGCCGCGTTGGTGCTGATCTGCCTGGGCTACGCCTTCGCCAACAGACTGGGTCTCCCCGAAGGCTGGGCGGTCTGGGTACTCTTCGGCTGTTACATCATGGACCAACTGCTCTTTGGCGTGGAGAACGCGCGAAGCTCATACCTCGCGAAGATCGCCACCTGCCCCGAGGACATCTCGCCATCGCTCTCCATGGGCGTGACCCTTAACCACGCGGTGTCCATGCTGGTGCCCTTCATCGGCGCGAAGTTCATCTGGGATGTTTTCGGCTGGGAGTACGTCTTCATCGCGGCCGCGGTTCTGTCGGTCGGAACGATCATAGCCGCCGGCCGGGTGCGTGTCCCGGAACGCCACGGGCGGGATGGCGCTGAGCGAGATGAGATCGTGGATGAGCTGCAGGCGGCGTCCGAGGTGACGGAACAGTGGGACGGAGAGGAGACTGAGGGTGGACTACGCGCAGGCAGCTGAGTGGCTGGAGCGGCTGACGAACCCCGAACGGACCGGCCTCGGCCGGCGCTTCCGCAAGCGCATGAACCTCGATGCGACGCGGCGGCTGATGGAGCTGCTGGGCAACCCGCACGAGCGCATTCACGTGGTGCATGTCGCCGGCACCAAGGGCAAGGGCTCAGTCTCGGCGATGATCGAATCCACCTGCCGCGTCGCGGGCCTGCGGACGGGCCTGTTCACCTCGCCGCACCTCGTCTCCTGGCGCGAGCGCATCCGGATCGACGGCCGGCCCATCAGCGAGGCGCAGATCGCGGCGCTCGCGGATGAGGTGCGCCCTGCGGTCGAGCAGGTCGAGCAGGAGGGGCTGCGCGGGCCGAGCTTCTTCGAGGCACTGACCGCGATGGGCATCCTCGCCTTCGAGCGCGAGGGGCTGGATGTCTGTGTGCTGGAGACCGGGCTGGGCGGGCGGCTCGATGCAACGAACGTGGTGACGCCGGAGCTATCGGTGATCACCACGCTGGGCTACGATCACACGCGGGTACTTGGCAACACCCTCCCGCAGATCGCGCGGGAGAAGGCCGGGATCATCAAGCCCGGTGTGCCGGTGGTGGTGGCGCCGCAGCCGGAGAGCATCGAGCGGCTGATGCGCGATGTCACACAGACTGCCGGGGCGCCGCTGCACCTGGCGCGGCCGTTCACACTGCGACCGAGCGAGCCGCTGGCACCGGAGGATGTGGCTCCGGGCGACCTCCCGGTGCTGGGCGAGCGGCTGGCGGGGAGCTTCCGCGGCTTCCCGTTCGAGGCGCATCTGCCGCTGTCGGGAGCACACCAGGTGCTGAATGCGGGCGTGGCCGGTCTGGCATGTGAGCTGCTGCGCCCCGGCGGACGGCCGCTGCCGCCTGGAGTGCTGAAGGAGGGCCTGGAGCAGGTCAGATGGCCCGCGCGGGTGGAGCTCATCGCGACGCACCCGTGGGAGGTCATCGACTCGGCGCACAACCAGCCCTCAATGCGCGCACTGATGCAGGCGCTTCGCAGGCACCTGCGCTGGGACCGTTTGATCGTGGTGCTGGGTTCCTCGAAGGACAAGCCAGTTGAGGCGATCGCGCAGGAGCTTGCTGAGGCGGATCACGTGGTGCTCACCGAAGCCGCGCTCTCGCGGGCCATGCCGGTGGAGACGCTGGAGGAGCGCACGGAGTGCTACTTGCGCTCCTATGAAGCGATCATCTCACCCGTGGAGGCGCTGTGCAGAGCGCGAGAGTTGGCCGGCCCCCGCGACCTCATCTGCATCACCGGATCGATCTTCGTGCTGGGCGACCTGCTGGAGGCGGGGGAGATAGGCTCGCTACTGGCAGAAATCTGAGCGAGATCGGGCGAGCAGGGAAGCTCGCCCCTCCTGAACTGACGAAGCTTGAGGCCGCCGTGGTGCCTGCTCTCCGGATCTGCGGCGGCTCTTTGGTGTACGACGGCCACATTCGCGAAAGAAATCTCAGCAGATTATCTCGTTATCGCTTGACTTGGTGAGTCGCCGGGCGTATACTGATGCCGTTGATAGAGGTTTGTGCAGCTTTTGCCCGCGCAGCCTAAACAAAGCATTATACGGCACAGGCATCGTGGCCCGACATCGCAGCAATAGCCGCCTCCCAATCAGCACCCCGGGCTGATTCCGTCGGGCCGCACGCCCCGCCACAGACGCAGTCTCTTCGCAGCCCTTACCACGGGTGGAGCGTGAGGAAGACAGGCCGCCGCCGGCGGCCTGTTTTCTTTTTCCGGGCCGAATCGCCGCATATTTCTCGGCCGGGGGGAGGTGGTCTGCAGGGCGGGCGGAAGAGTCATTCATCAAGTCGTCGTTAATTTGAGGTGGCCTTGAGGACGCGGGGGTTCTCTGATGGCCCGGTCTTTCGCACATGACGCGCGGCGTACGTCGCTTACGGTGGCCCCTCTGCTGCTCGCCCTCTCCATATGGATGGCTGCAGCCGATGATCCTCCCGATGCACCTGCCGCACTGGGAGGATTCGCCACTTCGGGGGGCTCGCTGAGCGGGTTTCTGTCGACTCCGCTGCCTGGCACTCAGGCCCGCGCGGATGCTGACGCCGCGTCACGCCTCGAGCAGGCACTGCGTGGCTTCGATGGCGTAGTGGAAGCTCACGTTCTGCTTGCCCGCCCCTCCGCCGATCCGAGCGCGTCCCCGGACGTCGCCGCACAGCTGCGGCTGCGCCCTGAGTTCCGTCCAACGGACGCGTGGCTTGAGACGGTGCGCATCTTCTCGCTCCGCACGGTCCCCTCTCTCCGGCCCGACCGCCTGACGATCGTCACCAGCGACGGGCGCATCCTCTTTGAGGCGGGCGAGGCACTTCTGCCCACCGTCTCCACCCCCCGCACGCCCGTCCTCGATGAGACCTTCCGGTTTGAGCCGTGGTGGCTCTTCGCCGCCGCCGCCATTGGCTTCGTCCTTGTGAGTTGCGGGCTGCTGCTTCATCGCCTCATGAATCACGAGTCCGCGCGCGCGCAGACAGACGCCGCCGAAGGCCCGCTGGAGTTCCTCCGCGACGTGCCCGACGAGACCATCGCGCACGCCCTCGCACGCGAGCGGCCCGAGATGATCTCGGCAATGCTGGCGCTTGCCCCGGCGGAGGTCGCGGAGCGACTGCGGCGGCGCGAGGACCTGCCCGGGCAGCTTCCGGCTCCGGCGGGCCCGCTCGATGAGGCAACTGTGACCGCGCTGGCGGATGCGCTGCGCAGGAGGCTGGCGGAATGACCGAGCACGGGCCCCGCATCATCAAACACGCGGAGCTTGAGGCAAGCGGTCTGCGTCCCGCGCGCATCGCCGGCATGGAGCCTGAGCCGCCAGCATCGTCCGAGGCCGCTCCCGCAGCGGTGGTCGAGGACGCGGGGGCGCCTGAGGCCTCGCTGGAGGTCACGCGCATGCGCCGGCTGGTGCAGGCGATGCTGAGCGGGTTCGCGCGCCAGCGGCGCGAGATGCTGGTGGAGCTTCAGCCGCAGGTGGCGCGGATCGCGGTCGAGGTGGCGCGGCGGGTAGTTCGGCGCGAACTGCGGACCGATCCGGGGATGATCTCGCGGACCGTCCAGTCGGCGCTGGAGCAGGTGGCGGCGGCTTCGCAGTCACGTGTGCGGGTTCACCCGCTCGATGCGCAGGTGCTGCAGGCGGCAATCCGCGAGTTGCTGCCCGCATCGGATGAGGCGGCGAGCGTGGAGATCATCCCCGACGGCTCGGTCGAGCGCGGTGGCTGCGTGATTGAGGGCGACCGCGGGATAGTGGACGCACGGCTTGAGACGCAGTTCGAAGAGATGCAGGCGCGACTGCTTGATGGGCTTGAGAGGCTGCGCGCTCACGGGGAGGTGGCGCGGTGAGCGGGGCGTGGATTGATGGCCTCGTCGAGATCGCCCGCGGTGTGCCGATCATACGCCGCTGCGGCACGGTGACCGATGTGGTGGGGCTGACGATCCAGTCGCGGGGGCCTGCCTGCCGGATCGGCGAGATCTGTCGCATCTCGCGTGGGAGCGAACGTGAGCCGATCATCGCTGAGGCCTGCGGGTTCCGCAACGAGCACGTGCTGCTCCTTCCGCTTGGTCGCGCAGATGAGATCGAGCCGGGGGCGCGGGTGACGGCGCTTGGTGACGCTCTCAGGGTGCCGGTCGGGACCGCGCTGCTTGGCCGCATCGTGGATGCGACCGGGCGGCCGATCGACGACCGAGGTCCGCTGCGGACGGTGTCGCGGCGCTCGACACAGGCGAGCGCGCCACCGCCGTTGAGCCGCCGGCAGGTTCGGGAGCCTCTGTGGGTGGGGGTGCGGGCGGTGGATGGGCTGGTGACCTGCGCGAAGGGCCAGCGTGTGGGCATCTTCGCGGGCGCGGGCGTGGGCAAGAGCATGCTGCTCGGGATGATGGCGCGCAACACCTCGGCCGATGTCACGGTGATCGGGCTCGTGGGGGAGCGCGGGCGTGAGGTGCTGCAGTTCGTGCGGGACTATCTCGGCGCGAGCCTCGAGCGATGCGTGGTGGTGGTCGCCACCTCGGACGAGCCTCCGCTGGTGCGGCTGAAGGCGGGACTGACGGCCACGACCATCGCTGAGGAGTTCCGCGACCGCGGGATGGACGTGCTTCTGCTGATGGACTCGCTGACGCGACTGGCCCGGGCGCAGCGGGAGGTGGGGCTGTCGTCGGGCGAGGTCCCGACCACGCGCGGGTACCCATCGTCGGTGTTCACGATGCTGCCCGAGCTGCTGGAGCGGGCGGGCCCCGGGGAGCAGGGGACGATCACCGGTCTTTACACGGTGCTTGTCGAGGGCGATGACATGAACGAGCCGATCGCGGATGCGGTGCGCGCGACCCTCGATGGGCACGTCGTGCTCTCGCGGGAGTTGGCGAACCGTGGGCATTACCCGGCGATCGCGGTGACGCAGAGCGTCTCGCGCCTGATGCGCGACGTGGCGGGTCCGGAGCACCTGCGCGCAGCGGAGGAGTTCCGGGAGCTGCTTGCGTCGTGGGAGGATGCGCGCGACCTGATCAGCATCGGCGCCTACGAGGCGGGCAGCAATCCGCAGGTGGATCGCGCGCTCGCGCAGATGGGCCTGATGCGGCGCTTCCTGCGGCAGGCTCCCGATGACCGCACGCGCCCGGAGCAGTGCGTGGCACAACTGAGGGAACTGAGCGGCGGTGGCTGTGATGCATGATACGCGGCGCCTCGACCGGCTGCTTGAGTTCAGGATAGGGGAGGAGGAGCGGGCCCTGGCGCAGGAGGCAGCGCTGCTGCGACAGGTGGAGGCAATCCGGCAGCGGGCGCGGGCGCTTGAGTCACAGCTCACGAGGAACAGAAGGCCAGGCCAGGCGTTACCCGGATGGAGAGAGCTGCGGGATGAGCAACTTTGGGGGCTTAAGCTGCACGGACATTTACAGGCGCAGCGGGCATTGCTGAGGCAGCATGAGGTGAGACTCGCCGAGGCTCGGGCGGAGGTGGCGGAAGCGGGTCGAAGGCGGCTTGCTGTGCAGGGCATGGCCGAGGCATCGCGACTGAGCCATGCGAGGCGGCGCGAGGCCGCCTCGCAGAGCGACGTTGATGAACACGGGCGCCTGCAAGCGCTGCTGAGGGAGGGCTGACGGTGCTGCTTGAGGCCGACACAGCTGTGAGCGAGTTCCGGCCGCCGCCGGTGGAGGAGTTGACTGAGCCGGAGCAACGGAGTCTTCGATCGACGCTGGCTGCAGTGATTGGTGGATGGCCGGCTGCCGGTGAGATCGCCGTGCAGGTGACTAGGGTGAGGCGTGCTCATGCGACTGATGTCGCGGACGACGTCTTCAGCGACGGCGTGTGGTTCCGTGCTGCCGGCGGGCCGGTCGCACTCGGGTTGACCGCGGAGGCGGCGGCGAGAGTTGTCTGCGGGAGTCTTGGCGCAGGAGCGGGTACCGATCTGAGGACGCAACTGAGTGAGCTTGATCTTGCGGTGCTGGGTGCATGGGCCGCACAGGCGCTGCGGGAGGTCCTCACGGGGGTGGGTCGGTCCCCTGGCGAGGTTCTGAGATCTTCGGCTCCGCCTGAGCAGCTCGCAGGTCCCGCGGGAGGCCTCGTCGCGGAACTGTCGTTCTCAGGGTGGGCCACCGGAGCGATGCTCTTGCTTGGGGAGGAGCTTCTGTTGCAGCGGCGTCCGGGCGTCGGTGAGACCGTCGGCGACAGCCCCGGTCCGCTGCTGAATGCCGAGCTGGCCGCGGAGGCGCTGATCGTAACGGCTGGTGTCCCTGTGAGCGACCTCCTGCAGATTGAGCCAGGGGATGTGCTGGTGGTGGGTGAGAAGCAGGCAGTGGAGGCGCGGCTGATGGCGGGGAGCGTGTTCGTCGCACGGGCGCGGCCCGGGGCTCGATCCGGTGTCCGGGCGCTGCGGATCATTGACAGCATTTCCAGCGAAGATGGCGTGAGACAGGGGGACGCTACTGATGGTTGCTGACAGGCAGGACGACGGCGTAGTGGCTCGGGCGGGCATTTCCGGAGCAGCGGTAGGGGACGATGCGGTCGCTCAGATTGCGCCGTTGCAGAGCGCTTCGCTGGCGGTGCTGAGCGGGCTGTCACTGCCGGTGCAGGTGCGGATCGGTCGCGCCACGCTGACGGTGGGGGAACTGCTGCGGATGGGGGCGGGAACGATCGTGACACTGGAGCAGCGGGTGGACGAGCCGGTGGAGGTGCTGATCGGCGAGCAGGTCGTGGCTCAGGGCGATCTCGTGGCGGTGGGGGATGAGATGGGAGTGCGCATCACGAGGATCGTCGGCGGCACGAAGGGCGAGCAGTGAGGCGCCTGGCCGGACGAGCGGTGCTGTTGCTGTGCCTGACGGCGAGCGTGCTGCCTGCGTGGGCACAGGAAGCGTCGCGGGAGCTCGACGGGCGGAGTCCGTGGGCGCTGCTGGCGCAGGCGCTGCTGAGCCTCGCGGTCGTGGTCGGGGTGATCTACCTGATGTACTTCGGCCTGCGGAGGCTGACGGATCGTGGGCTTGGCGCTGATGCGGCGGGCCCGCTGCGTGTTCTGCAGGCGCGCCATCTTGGTGGCGATCACTGGCTCTACGTCGTGGAGGTTGAGGGGCGGCGCATGGTGGTTGGCGCCACGAGCACGGGCATGGCGCTGATCGCGGAGCTTGAGCCGAGCGGCGCGACGGGGGGAGGGAGGGAGGATGAGGTCTGAGCGTTCACTCATCGCGGCCTGCGTGCTTGCGCTGATCGCAGCGCAACCGCTGTGGGCGCAGCAGTCCGCGGCGGGCGATCTGACGGCGGGCGGCGAGGGCGGGTACGTGCGGCTGCTGCTGCTCTTTGCGTCGGTCTCGCTGGCGCCGGCAGTGCTGGCTGTGGTGACGAGCTTCGCGCGGATCATCGTGGTGCTGCTGTTCCTGCGCGCGGGGATCGGCGCTCAGGAGATCCCGCCGACCTACGTGCTGGTTGGCCTCGCGATCCTGCTGACGGTCATTGCGATGCTGCCCACGCTTCAGGCGGCGTGGAGTGAGGCCGCGGGCCCGCTGCTGGCCGGGCAGGTCGAGCTGGCGGAGGCGGGGGAGCGGGTGGAGGGACCGCTGCGGGAGTTCATCGCGGGGCAGGTGCGGCCGACGGATCTCGAGCTGATGGCGCGACTGGCGGAGCTGGATCAGGCGCCGTCCGCGGAGGAGGCCCCGATCAGCGTCCTCACCGCCGCCTTCGCAATCAGCGAGCTTCGGGCAGCATTCCTGATCGGCTTCATCATCTACCTGCCTTTCGTGGTGATCGACCTGGTGGTCGGCAGTACCCTCGCCTCGATCGGTCTGCTCTCGCTCCCGGCGCCGCTGCTCTCGATCCCGTTCAAGATACTGCTCTTCGTGATGGTGGACGGATGGGCGCTGCTTACCGAGGCGCTCGTGCAGACGATCCGCTGACGGAGGTGACGCGCACGTACTCGTCGGAGTTGCTGGAGTTGGCGCAGCGTGCGCTCGTGCTGGCGCTCTACGTGTCGCTGCCGCTGCTGGGCGCGATCGTCGCCGCAGGCATCGCGATCAGCGCGGTGCAGGCGGCGCTGAAGCAGAGTGATGCGACGGTTGCGGTTGCGCCGCGCATCCTCGCCGCCGGGGGGGCGCTGCTGATCTTCGGCGGCTGGATGATGGCGATCCTCGGAGGGTTCTGCCGCGAGCTGTGGGCGCACCTGCCGGAGATCGTGCGATGAACGCCGCGGCGGATGGGCTCAAGTTTCGGGCGCTGCTGCCGATGGACTCACGCAGGCCTGCGCGGCGGGTGTGCGATGGATGATCCGTCGGGGGCGCTGTGCATGATCGGGCTGCTCTTTGCGCGCTGCGGAGGGCTGCTGGCGGTGGTGCCGGCGCTGAACGTGCGGGGCTTGCCTGTGACGCTGCGGCTGGGGCTGGCTGCGGTGCTGGCGGTTGCGCTGCTGCCGGTGGCGCCGCCGGTCGAGGGGCTGCAGGAGATCGCTCCCGCGGCGTACCTCGTGCTGCTGCTGCGGGAGGCGGCGGTCGGGCTGTCCGCGGGCTTCGCCGGGGCGCTGGTGTACTGGGCGTTTCTCATCGCGGGGCAGTTGCTGGACAGTCTGCTGGGCACCGGGAGTGCTGCTGAGCGGGCGGCGGGGCGAGGGCCGGTGGCGGGCTTCGTGTACCTGCTGGCGGCGGTGGCGCTGGTGGCTGCCGACGGGCATCACGTGCTGCTGGCGGCGCTGGCGGATGGTCTGCGCGTGCTGCCTCCGGGGGCTGGCTGGTCGCCGGTGGGGCTGCGGGGGCTGATGGAGCCGGCGGGTGCGATGCTGCTCACCGGCGTTGCGATCGCCGCGCCGGCGCTTGCGGCGATCTACGCCGCGGAGGTCGCGCTGGCGGCCATCGATCGCGTGGCGCCGGGGCTGGGACTGGCGCAGGCGGCGCCCGCGGTGCGCTGGACGAGCGGTCTGCTGGGACTGATCGTGACGGTGCCGCTGCTGGGGGGCGCGGTCGCCGAGCAGGGGCTGCGAGCGGCAGAGGCGGTGGCGGCTGCGTTCAGGACGCTGGCCGGATGAGGTGATGCGACGGTGTCCGACGAGGCGAGGCGTCATCCACCGAGCGAACGGAAGCTCGCGCGGCTGCGGGCGGTCGGGTCGGTGCCGGCGAGCGCCGGGGTGGTGGGTGCAGCGGTGCTTGCCGGGGCGTGGGTGATGGCGCTGACCGGGGGAGATGCCGCTGTTGCCTGGCTGGCGGCGTGGCTGCGTGAGGCGCTGCAGGCCGCCGAGCGGCCGGAGCACGCGCTGCCCTTGGTGCGCGTACTCGTGCTGCGGGTCGGGCTGCTTGCCTGCGGCATCGTGGCGGTGCTGCTTGCGTGCGCGCTGCTCGCGCAGATCGTGCAGGCGGGCCCGCGGTCGGATGCGGCTGCGCCCCGGGGAAGCTCGCGCAGCACCGGCTGGGCCACGCCGGAGCCGTGGCGTGGCGCAAGAGTCCTGCTGCTGAGCGCGCTCGCGGGAGTGGTCGTGGCGGCCGTAGCGCGGGGGGCGCTCCTGTCGGCTGAGCGTCTCATCTGCGCGCAGGGGCCTCTGGAGGCGGCTCAGGTGCTCGGGAGGTCGCTGGGATGGCCGCTGCTGGTGGTGCTGGTGGCGGTTGCGGCGCTGGAGGCTGTCTTGGATCGTGGGGTGTGGGTGCGAGGTGCGTGGATGACGCGCCGGGAGGTCGAGGAGGAACTGCGCGACACCGAGGGGCCGCCGCTGACCCGGGAGCGGCGACGGGAGACGCTCAGGAGGCACAGGAATGCGTGAGCCACTGAGGCTGCCGGAAGGCGCGCGACGTGTGGTCCGATCGCTGGCGGTGGCGGGTGTGGGCGCAGGGCCCCAGCTTACGGCCGCAGCGGTCGCCGCTGCGGTGGTGCTTGCTCTGGCCCTCCCGGCGCCGCCGCTGCTGGTGGACCTTGTCCTCGCCCTCAGCCTCGGCGCTGCTGCGGGCATTCTTGTGGTTGTGCTCGCTACTCCCGATCCGCTCAGCCTGACCTCGATGCCGCCGCTGCTGGTGCTGTCAAGCCTCGCGCGGATTGTGCTCTGTCTGAGCGTGAGTCGGATGATCCTCGTCGGTGGGGAGGCGGGCACGGTGGTCCCCACGATCGGCGCGGCCTCCTCCGGCGGCGACGTAGTGGCCGGGATCGGCGTGCTGATCGTGATCGCCGTGGTGCAGGTGGTGATGGTCACCTCGGGTGTGGGGCGGATGGCGGAGGTGGCGGCTCGCTTCGCTCTCGATGCGCTGCCCGGGAAACAGATGGGCCTCGACACCGCCGTGAGCTGCGGGCAACTCGGCGCTCGTGAGGCCCAGGGCGAGGTGCGGCGGCTGGAGCGGGAGGCGAACTTCTACGGGGCGATGGATGGCGCGGGTCGGCTGCTGCGCGGTGAGGCGGTGGCGACGATCGTGATCGTGGCGCTGACGGCACTTGGTGGCGCCGGGAGAGCGGCGACGGAGGGCGGCCTGCTTGAGGCCCTGCGCGAGCACGCGGTGCTCGCAACCGGGCAGGGGCTTGTGACGCTGCTGCCCGCGCTGGTGATGGCGGCCTCAGCCGCACTGATGGTCTCCCGCTCAGCGGGGAGCCTGCCGCTCGTTCAGGAGGTGCGGTCGCAGCTTCTGCTCAGCCCCTGGCCGCTGGTGGCCGCCGCCGTTGCGCTGACAGGTCTCGGGCTCTTCCCGGGGGTGGCGAAGCTCCCGACGCTCGTCGGCGCGGCGATCCTCGCCGGAGGCGGTTGGTGGGTCTCAGGGCGGCGCGCGACGGGATCGCGGGCGGCTAAGCTTGATGCCGGGACACGTAGCCGACCGGCGGACGAGCTTGCGGTGGAGGTCGGGATGGGGCTGCTGGAGATCGTGAACGGCCCCGGCGGGCTGATGGCAATGCTACCGGCGCTCCGGGCGGGTCTCTCTCGTGACCTCGGCTTCGACCTGCCGCCGATCGCGGTGAGGGACTCGCTGGACCTGGGGGCAACGGAGTATGTGCTGGTCTTTCGCGCCGGCGTGCTCGTACGGGGGCGCGTTCGCCCGGGGCGCACGCTTGCGGTGGCTCCGCACGCGGGCGCGACGCCCGACATCGGGGCCGCCGCGGAGCTGCCCGATGGCAGAACAGGCGTCTGGGTGGCCCCCGAGCAGGCTGAGGAGCTTGCGGCGTTGGGCTTCGTGCTTATGACGGCGGCGGAGGCGCTGGTGGTGCATCTGCGCAGCGCGATCCGGCAGCACGCGCCTGAGCTGTATGACCTCGAGCGAGCGGCGGCGCTGCTGGCGGATCTACGCCAGGGGCACTCGGCGCTGCTCGAGGCAGCCGGCGCCGCGGGAGTTGACGCGGGGCTGCTGCGGCGCGTCTGCGGGGAGCTGCTCTGGGGTGGCATCCCGTTGCGCGACCCGATCTCGCTGCTGGAGGCGGTGGTTGAGGCGGTTCCCGAGACGCGCGATCCGGAGCAGCTTGCGCTCCGCGCGCGGCCACGGCTCGCAGGAATGCTGACCGAACTGCTTACGGTGGATGGGCGGATCCGGGCGGTGACGCTGGCGCCCGCACTTCAGGATGAGCTCGCCGATGCGGCGTGGCGGGAGGAGGGGCGGACCGTGGCGGCGCTGCCTCCCGCGCGTGCCGCGGCGTGGGTGACGCTGCTCGAACAGCTTGCCGCGGAGCACGGATGGGGGCGGCCGCTCGCGGTGATCGCGGAGCCGCGAAGTGTGCTCGCGATGCAATCGCTGTGCAGGCGGGTGGGAGGCGAGGTGACGGCGCTGCGCGCAGGCGACCTGACAGCGGAGGCGCCGGTGGAACAGGTGGCGAGGATTGAGCCGGAGCAGCTCGCTTAAGTCACGTCGCGATCGGGCCGATGAACGGGTTGAGGTGATGAGCTTGGTAGCGGAGCGATGCGCACAGGTTCGACCCGTGCCGGAAGCTCAGGAGCGAGAGCGGCTGATTCTGGAGCACATGGGGCTGGTGAAGTATATCGTCGGCCGGGTCTCGGTGCGGCTTCCGGAGAGCGTGGAGCGCGAGGACCTTGACAGCGCCGGGATCATGGGCCTGATCAAGGCCGCGGATCGCTACGAGCCGGGCAGGGGTGTGAAGTTCGCGACTTACGCCACCAGCGTGATTCGCGGCGAGGTGATGGAGCTATTGCGCTCGCGCGACTGGGCGCCGCGGAGCGTGCGGCGGCGCTACCGCGAGCTTGAGTCTGCGATCGGTGAGCTTCAGCAGCAGCTTGGCCGCCAGCCTAACGAGGATGAGATCTCAAGTCGCCTGCTCCTCACGAAGGAGGAGTATCACGAATTGCTCTCGATCACCGGCTCGATGGCGGTGGCTTCGCTTGAGGAGATGGTTGAGGGCGACCAGGCGCTGCAGATGGATGAGACGGCTCTTCCGGGCGAGCCCGTTGTGCACGGCGACGATCCGGCGGAGATCGTGGACCGGCAGGCGCTGCACGATGTCATCGCCCGCGCGGTGGATGGGCTGCCACAGCGCGACCGGATCGTGATAGGGCTCTACTACCAGGACGAACTGACGCTGCGCGAGATCGGTGAGGTGCTGGAGGTAACGGAGTCACGGGTCTGCCAGATCCACACACAGGCGATTGCGCGATTGCGCGCGAGCGTGGAATCATTGCTGGAGGGTTGAACCTTGCGACAGCTTTGTGCGTCAGACTAAGTGCCCTCGATGGGCTTCATACTGGACCGGCAAGCGCCCCGCTCAACCCTCCCGGCGGGGCGTTTGCCTGTGTGGAGATGGCTGTGCTATAATCCGGCATGGGGAGGGGACCGGGGCAGGTTGGGTATTCGGCGAAGAAGGCGTGAAGACCGACGAGGACACGAAGGGCGCCCGATGCGGATCAGCCGGCACCTGACGCATGGCTGCGCGCCGCCGGCTTCCGGCGGCGCGGCCTGTGCGCGTATCTGCTGACTACGCTGCTGGCCCTGGCGGTGACTACGGTATGCCTGGCCGAGCGCGTAGTCACAAGCTTCGGAGCCGATCAGGTCAGCTACTCCTTCGATCGCACGCAGGTCACCCTCAGCGGGAACGCCCACCTCTCCAGCCAGGTCGCGGCAGACCCTGCGCGATTCGTGCGCATCAACGCGGATGTCATCGAAGGCGATATCTCGCGCGGGCTCTTCGAGATGCTCGGGGGCGTTCGGATCGAGACGCCGCAGGGCAGTATGCGTGGCGAGACGGCCTCGTACAACACGCTCACTGCCGAGTTCACCCTCCGCCGCGCCGGCTTCATGGTCCCGCTGACCGAGCCAGAGGCGCCTACCGTCTGCGGCTTCGCCTACGCGCAGGAGGTGGCGCGCGCGGACGATATCGTCTACATCACGAACGGCCGCTTCACCACCTGCAGCCGCGTTCATCCGCATTACTCGCTTGAGGCAGCTCGTTTCCGCTACAACCCTGAGACGAAGCAGGTAGTGGCCTATGGCGGCTCGATCCAGCTTTACGGGCTGAAGATCCCGGTTTTCCCGAAGATCCCCTACACCTTCGGTGCGGGCGCCGACAGGGGCCCGGATCTGCTGCCCTTTCCAACATACTCCAGCCGAGACGGCCTGAGACTCGGGTGGAGCCTCAACGTAGGCGATCCGATGGGCGACCCGCGCACACAGGTGCATCTGCGCTGGCGGCAACTGCGCCCGCTACAGGTTGCGTCAGTGACCACTCTCGGCGTCGGTCCGGATGCCGAGGCGCGACTGCACCTGGGGCTGCGGCAGGATGTCCGGCGGGACATAGACCGCGTCGTCCCGGTGGACACGCTGCCGGAGGTGGGGATCGCCGGTGAGTGGGAGCTTGCCGGCGGCGATTACCTGCTCCAGGCCGATCTCTCCGCCGGGCATTACACGCAGCGGCGCGAGGGAGACCTGGCTGAGGTCAGCGACGACCGCGCGCGCATCCAGGCGCGGCTGACAGGCAATCCGGACAGGGTCTACGAGCCGGGGCAGGTGTGGTGGTGGCTGGACGCATCGTATTCGGCCTACGGTGATGGCGGCCACTACGACGCTCTCGGTGCAGGGCTTGGAGGGGCGGTTGAGCTGACCGACTGGCTCGACCTGAACGCGGAGGTCCGGCAGTGGGCGACCTCTGGCGCCACCCCGTTCGTCTGGGATGACGTGGACGTCGAGACAGAGATTGAGTCGAATCTGCGGCTTAAGCTCGGGGACCTGTGGCGAGTGCGCCTGGGGGCCCGGCACGATCTCGAGGATGGCAAGTTGCGCGCATGGGACGCCGAGCTGCGGCGCCGCGCGCACTGCCTGACCTGGAACATCAGCTACTCCGACGTCGGCGATGAGTTCATGGTCGGCGTGGAGTTGAGCGGTTTGTTCGGCAGTGATGAGCCCGCGGAGGACGCCTGTCCGCCCGATGGCCCGCCCGACTACTGGGGCGAGCGCGGCGCTGGTGGCGAGGCGCCGCGGGATGCGCAGATAGACGTGACCAATGAGGCGATGGGTACACCGTGATAGGATCACTCGTCAGGAGAATCTTCGACCCGAATGAGCGCCTGCTCGCATCACTTGGCCCGCGCGTGGAGAAGATCAATGCGCTGGAGCCTGAGTTCGAGCGGCTGAGCGATGAGGAGCTGCGTGGGAAGACCGCGGAGTTCCGCCGGCGCCTGGAGCAGGGGGAGACCGTCGACGATCTGCTCGTCGAGGCCTTTGCGGTTGTGCGCGAGGCGTCGAAGCGGACGCTGAAGATGCGGCCCTTCGATGTGCAGATGATGGGTGGCATCGTGCTCCACGAGGGACGCGTCGCGGAGATGAAGACCGGTGAGGGTAAGACCCTCACGGCGACGCTGCCGATGTATCTGAACGCGCTGCCCGCGCGGGGCGTGCACCTCGTCACCACCAACGACTTCCTTGTCCGCTGGCAGGCGGAGTGGATGTCCACGCTTTTCGAGGCGCTCGGGATGACGGTCGGCTACATCCAGCACAGCATGCGCGCCACTGAGCGGCGGGCGATGTACCAGCGCGACATCACCTACGTCGAGAACTCGCAGCTTGGCTTCGACTACCTGCGTGACAACATGGCGGGCAGCCCGGAGCGGCTCGTGCTGCGCGACCTCTACTACGCGATCATCGACGAGGTTGACAGCATCCTCATTGATGAGGCGCGCACGCCGCTTATCATCTCCGGAATGCCGGAGCAGACCGAGCATTTCTACGATGAGATAGACCGCCTTATCAGTCGCCTCCGGGGCACGAGAGAGCAGCCCGAGGAGGGGCCGGATGGCAAGAAGGTCGAGCCGGACGCGGACTACTGGGTGGACGAGAAATTCCACCAGGTCACGCTGACCGACGAGGGGCAGCGCAAGATCGAGCGGGCGCTGCACATAGACAACCTCGAGCACCCCGAGTATATCGAGATCAAGCATCACGTCCAGAACTCGCTGAAGGCCCACGGCCTCTACCATCGCGATGATGACTACGTGGTCAAGGATGGCGAGGTCATGATCGTTGATGAGTTCACCGGGCACCTGCAGCCCGGGCGCCGCTACTCCGACGGCCTCCACCAGGCGATCGAGGCCAAGGAGGGCGTGCGGATCCAGCAGGCCCGGCAGACCGTGGCGAGCATCACCTACCAGAACTTTTTCAAGCTCTACGACAAGCTCGCCGGAATGACCGGTACCGCGAAGACCGAAGAGGACGAGTTCCGCACGATCTATGGGATGCCGGTCGTGGTAGTCCCGACGAACCAGCCGGTGGTGCGCCAGGATCATCCGGACATCGTCTACAAGACGCAGGAGGCCAAGTACCGCGGCGTCGTGGACGAGATCCTTGACTGCTACGTGCGAGAGCAGCCGGTACTGGTGGGCTCTCGCTCGGTGGAGGTCTCGGAGCTTATCGGAGCGCGGCTCACTCCGGAGCGGCTGAGCCTGCACGCACTCGCGCGCGTCGGGCAGTTCGATCTGCATGACGGGCGCAAGGACATCAGCAAGGAGAAGCGGGAGGAGTACCTCGAGACGCTGCGCTCGCCGGTGCCTGAGATGCGCAGGCAGGACCTGATCAAGGTCCTGCGCGAGATGGGCATCAAGCCGGAGGCGCTGGAGCGCGACAACCTCGAGCGGCTGCTGCGGATCATCGGCACGGCCGACAACGAGCGCGCGGAGGCGGAGTACGAGCATTTCATCGAGCGCCTGCGCGGCGCGATTGAGATGGGCATTCCGCACAACATCCTGAACGCCAAGCAGCATGAGCGTGAGGGGCAGATCATCGCCGAGGCCGGGCGGGCGGGCGCGATCACGATCGCGACGAACATGGCCGGTCGCGGTGTGGACATCGTCCTCGGCGGGCGCGGGCCCGATGGTCAGCGGATCGATGGCGAGTACGAGCGCGTCAAGAGCTACGGCGGTCTGCACATCCTCGGCTCCGAGCGCCATGAGAGCCGGCGCATCGACAACCAGCTTCGCGGCCGCTCCGGCCGCCAGGGCGATCCGGGGTCATCGCGCTTCTACGTCTCGCTTGAGGACGAACTGATGCGCCTCTTCGCGCCCGACCGCTTCAGCCTGCTGATGGGCGGCTGGCCGGAGGAGGAGGCCATCGAGGCGAAGCTGGTCTCCCGGTCGATTGAGAACGCGCAGACCAAGGTTGAATCACACAACTTCGACATCCGCAAGAACACGCTCAAGTACGACGACGTGATGAACGTGCAGCGCGCGCTGATCTATGAGCAGCGGCGCCGGGTGCTGGAGGGCGAGGACCTGCGCGAGCCGGTGCTGGCGATGGTCGAGCAGGTCGTGGAGGAGAAGGTGCGGACCTTCGGCGATCCCGATCTGCCCGGGCGCTGGACGAACCAGATCGAGGACGCGCTGCTGAACGCCGAGCGCGAATATGGCGAGCTTACCGAGGAGAACGTGGCCGAGGCGCTGCGGGCGACTGAGATCCCCGGTATTGAGACGGTGCTGCCGCCCGCGCGGCTGCTTGCGATGGACCCGTTCGATCGTCGCGCGCACGTTGAGGAGGTCTGCCAGGGCGTCTGGCTGCGCCGCTATCACATGGCGCTTGAGGAGGGTGTGCCGGGCCTCGGCGCGCTGGTGAGCTTCGATGAACTGCAAACAGGTGACCGAGCGCAGCAGATGGAGCTTGCGAAGCGCCACGCGCGGGAGCTGTATGAGCGCAAGGAGCGAGCGGTTACTCCCGAGTTGATGCGTGAGATCGAGCGGACGTGGTTGCTGCGGATCGTGGACCGGCGCTGGATGCAGCACCTCAAGGACATGGACTACCTGCGCGAGGGTATTGGTCTGCGGGCCTACGGCCAGCGCGACCCGCTGATCGAGTACACGAAGGAGGCTCACCTGCTCTTCGAGGCGCTGCTGCAGAGCATCGCGGAGGATCTGACGAAGGCGGTGCTGCTCACTGAGGTCGCGGCGGAGCGGCAGGATGTCTCGCTGCAGGGCATGGAGGAGGGGCAGGCGCAGGCGCCCGATGCCGCGCAGATGGCGGCGCAGGCAGGCGACGGCAACGTAGAGACGCCGATGTCACAGACCGCGGACGCCATGACCGAGAAGGGGCATACGTACGTGGCCGACAGGGAGCCGGGGCGAAACGACCCGTGCCCGTGCGGGAGCGGTAAGAAGTACAAGCAGTGCTGCATTGACAAGGCTAAGGTCACGCGTTAGTCAGCGTCCGGAGGCATGGCGCCTGCACCGCGATGGACATCCAGGGTCTGCGCGCACAATTCCCGGTGCTTGGGCGGCGGATCGGCGGGCGGCCGATCGTCTACCTCGACAACGCCTGCATGACCCTCAAGCCGGAGCGTGTGGTTGAGGCGATCGCGGAGTACTACCATCACTACCCCGGCTGCGGCGGCATCGGGCGCAGCCAGCATACCTTCGGACGCGAGGTGGATGAGGGCGTGTACGCGGCGCGCGAGGCGGTGCGGCGGTTCATCAACGCCCGCCCGGCCGATGCGGGATGGTTGGGGCTCACGCCAACGCGCGAGGTCATCTTCACGCGCAATGCGACCGAGGCGGTGAATATCGTCGCGCGCGGCTGGCCGCTGAGTGAGGGCGCCGCGGTGCTCACGACCGACCGCGAGCACAACTCGAACCTCTGCCCGTGGCAGGACATCGCGCAGAGCAGGCGTGTGCGCCACCTCTGGGCGCCGGGGCTGCGGGATGGTTCACTAGACCTTGAGGCGTATGAGGCGATCCTGAAGCGAGAGCGCGTCGAACTGGTGAGCGTGGCGCATGTCTCGAACCTCGATGGCGCGGAGCTGGCCGCCGCGCGGGTGGTCGAGATCGCCCATGCATACGGGGCGAAGGTGCTGCTCGATGCCGCGCAGTCGGCCCCGCACATGCCGATCGATGTGCAGGCGCTGGATGTGGACTTCCTCGCGCTGTCACTGCACAAGCTCTGCGGCCCGACCGGTGTGGGCGTACTCTATGCGCGGGAGGAGTTGCTCGCCGACCCACGCTTCCGGCCGCTGCTCAGCGGCGGCGACACCGTGGAGGACACAGCGCTCGACCGCCCGCCCGCGTATCTGGAGCCGCCCTTCCGCTTCGAGGCGGGCCTGCAGGACTACGCCGGGATCATCGCCAGCCGCGCCGCGATCAAGTTCATCGAGAGCATCGGCCTCGGGCAGATCGCGCGGCACGTGGCGGAGCTGAACGCGCACCTCGCCGAGCGGCTGGAGCCGCTGGCGGATGAGTTCGAGGTGCTGGGCCCGGAGGACCCTGCCCGGCGCAACGGCATCACGACCCTCGTGTGCCACCGCCGCGGAATCGTCTCCCTCTGGGATGAGGACATCACCGGGATCGGCGCGATCCTCGACCACCGCGCGAACGTGATGGTGCGCACCGGCGAGCTGTGCGTGCACTCGTGGTTCCGCGAGCATGGCATCAGCCGGGAGCGAGAGAAGCTGCGCGCGTCGCTGTATCTGTACAACACGCGTGAGGAGTGCGACGCGTTCGCCGATGCGCTGGCGGAGATCGTGGCGCTGGACGAGTATCAGATGCTGCCGAGGATGGCATGAGCGAGCGCGAGGTCATCCGTGGATACTACGAGCGCGTGATCGCCGCGGACTTCCCCGGCGCAGGCGCGATCGGCGATGACGAGCCGCGGATCAAGGCGGTGGAGGTTCGTGGCTGCCATGGGAACACGCAGAACCTGCTGTTCTTCAGCGCGAATCTGGATGAGCGGGGACTGCTCGCGCTGAGGTATGAGTGCCGGTACTGCAACCCGACCATGTATGTGACCGCGGAGCTTCTGCACGAACTGCTGCAGGGCCAGCCGCTTGCGCGGATCGGCGAGATCGGCGATGATGAGCTCGTCGCGGCCCTCGGCGGCACCAGCAGGAAAGTGCTGCGAGAGGCGCATGTGGCGCTGAGGTTGCTCCGCGAAGCGCTGGAGGCGTAGCTGGCGCCCCCGCATCGTTCGAGAGATCGCAACACCCGACAGGAGTCTGCGTAATGCTGTCAGAATTGAGGGACCAGGCACATTCGCTGGAGGAACAGGTCAATCAGGCCTGGGATCGCCTTTGACCTCGCCTCGCGTGAGGTCGAGGTTGCCGAACTGGTGAAGCAGACGGAGGAGCCGAGCTTCTGGGATGACCCCGAGGAAGCTCAGCAGCACATGCAGAAGATCACGATAGCGCGCGGGGTCATCGAGCCATGGCAGGAACTGCGCGCGAAGGTCGAGGACCTGGCGGTTTTGTCCGATCTCGCGATGGACGAGGAAGACGAGAGCTTTGAGGCGGAGATCGAGGGCGGGGTGCGGGAGGCGCGGAACGAGTTCCAGCGCCTGGAGCTTCTCGCGATGCTCTCGGGCAAGTATGACGCCAACGACGCGATCGTGATGGTGACCGCGGGCGCGGGGGGGACGGAGGCCTGCGACTGGGCGTCAATGCTGTTCCACATGTACCGCTTCTGGGCTGAGGCGCATGGTTACACGGTTGACGTCATGTCATCGGTAGATGGCGATCAGGTCGGCTACCGGAACGTGACGATGGCGATCCGCGGCCCGTGGGCGTTCGGCTACCTGCGCGCGGAGGCGGGCGTGCATCGCCTCGTGCGCATCTCGCCGTTCGACTCATCGAAGCGCCGGCACACGAGCTTCGCGTCGGTTGACGTGATCCCGGAGGTCGGGGAGGACGAGGACTTCGAGATCGACCCGCTGGAGCTGCGGGTGGACACCTACCGCTCCTCCGGCGCGGGCGGGCAGCACGTCAATAAGACCGACTCCGCGGTGCGGATCACGCATATTCCGTCGGGGATCGTGGTGCAGTGTCAGAACGAGCGCAGCCAGCACGCGAACCGCCGAAGCTGCATGAGCATCCTGCGCTCGAAGCTGGTGGACCTGCAGCTCAAGGAGCGGCAGGCGGAGGTCGCGGAGCTGCGCGGCGAGCGGAAGGGCATAGATTTCGGCAGCCAGATTCGCTCGTATGTAATGCAGCCCTACCGAATGGTGAAGGACCATCGGACGGACGTGGAAGCGGGCGACGTGGACGCGGTCCTGCATGGGGAGCTGGATCAGTTCATCCGGCCCTACCTGCTGCAGGTCGCGGGGCAGAGGAGTGACGAGCGATGAAGACCTTCGGGTTGCGGAGCATGACGATCGGGCCGGCGCTGCTGTTGGTCGCCGCGTGCGCGTACGCGCAGGGCACGACCGGCGGTGAGCTGACCTCCGCGAACGCACAGCGGGCGGAGACTTCCTTCGGCGATCTTGCGGCGGATGCGATCGCGGCCGCGGTGGGCACGCGGGTGGCTTTCGTGCCTGCGATCTCCTTCAAGAGCGGCACGATTCCGGCCGGACCGGTGACGAAGGAGAACGTGTCCGCGCTGCTCACGCAACCGGGCGAGCAGGTGGCTGTCGTCACCCTGAGCGGCGCGAAGCTGCGTGAGGCGCTGGAGCGAAGCGTCTCCCGCGCGCCGCAGCCGAACGCGGGCTTCCTGCAGGTCGCGGGGATCGTGCTGACCTACGACCAGGCGGCGGAGCGTGGCGCACGGATCACGGAACTCACGGTGGGCGGCGCCGCGTGGGAAGCCAACGCCAGCTACCAGGTCGCGATGCCGCTGTCGCTCGCCAAGGGCGGCTCGGGCTACTTCACGATCTTCGGCGAGGGCGATGAGCCCCGCGCGACTGATGTGCAGCTTGCCGATGCAATCGTGAGCTATGTGGCGCAGCGAGGTAACGTCAGCTATCCCCAACAGGTCCGCATCGTTCCGCGTGGATAGCGGTGGTGCCGAGCAACGGGCAGCCGAATAAGACTTGCAGCTGCTGGTGACCTGCGAGCAGGAGGGGAGCAAATGTCAGCACTGCTGGGAGTGGCGTCCGCGCTGTCTCAGAGTTTCTTCCTTATCGCATACGTCTCATTCGGCTCAAGCATAATGTTCGGCTTGGGGGAACGTCTTGTTGTAGTATCGTTGCTCAACGTGGTTAGCGCCGCAGGAATCGCTGCCTGGATGAACTGGCGGAAGCGTGAGATCGATGTAGCGGAGGCTGCAACGGTTCTCTGTCCCGATGTAGCGATAAGACATCCGCGATGGACTGCGGTGAGTGCGTCGGCCGCCATTGCGCTGACAGGATTGTGTGCTGCTTGGATCACCGTTACCGCGTCCCAAGCAGCTTACTGGCTTGGGCCGGTATACTGCACTGCCATCGTCGGACTCACGAGCTACGCGTACATAGCAGACAGAAAGGGCGCATCACACAGCGTGAACATCGTTGATGTCGCTCACGCGCTCCGGGAAGTGGTCATACTTGCGCAGGAGCGGGGGAGAACGCAGACCCCAGACGCCTGCACTCCTGAGCAAGCTATAGCTCGTGCTCGGCAGCTATTGGCCATGCCGAATGACATGCGGATGGCAATGGTACGTGATCTGGCTCGCTACGTTCAGGAGCAGCGCGACACCCGTATCCAACAAAGGCTCCCTCTGCAGTAAGGGTGAGCAGCGAGAGCAGCATAGTGGCCAGCCAGTACAACGATAGCCTCGACAGCCGCTCTACGGTCTCCCATGCATCGCGGCGCCCTCTGTTCGTGTAGGCTCACTCCGCTACAAGCAGGACGGGCTTCCAGACGCCGCCGGCGCCGGAGCGATCGGAGACCTCGACCACGACCGTGTTCGCCTCGCCGAAGCGGGCCACGTCCGTGAACTCCATCGCGAACGGGGTGGTCCAGTCGTCCGGGTTCACGAACGGGTGCTCGCCGACCGGCTCACCGTTCACCCAGACCGCCGCGCCCTCATCCACCGCGCCGAAGAGCAGGAAGACCTTGCGCCCGCGGAGCGCCTCAGGCACCTCGAAGCTCACGCGGCAGAACGCGAGGCCGTCGAAGTCCTTCCCGTTCGCCTCACGCCACGCGGCCCCCACCGGCTGCTTCTCCCACGCGCTATCCACGCGCACATCGGCCCAGTCCGTCGCGGCGAGCCCCGGGTCGAACCAGCGCCGCTCGCGGCCAACCTCCTCCGGGTCCCAGCGCAGCTTCCAGTCCATGGGGAGCTGGCTGACGACCTCCCGGCCCTCAAGCTCCTCGGTCGGCCAGACCTCCCAGTAGCGCTTCTCGAGCCACGGGAGGAGGACCAGGTTGGCGACGTTCGTGTATTCGAGGCCCTTGCGGAACTCATTGAGCCGCGCCATCGCGCTGATCTGCTGCGCGACGCCATCCGGCCCTGAGGCCTCCGCGAAGACACGGGAGACCTCGGCGGTCAGGCGCGCGTGCTC
>DHPY01000066.1 GCA_002411015.1 Armatimonadetes bacterium UBA5352
GTGCGCGGGCCGGCTTCGTCGCGCGGCGCGGCGCCGGCACCACCTGACCGGCGGGCATAGCGAGAGTTAAGTAGGTGGGGCGCCCTCGCCCCACCGACGGCGTGCGGGCGAGGGCGCCCGCACTACTTAGCCGGCTGGACTGCGGCCCCTCCGTGCGGCGTGCGCGGGCCGGCTTCGTCGCGCATACACGACATGCGCTCCTCAGGCGGCCCCTCCGCCCGTCGCGCCCACCGCTACTGATACTCCGGCAGGAAGCCCGTGACGCGCATGGCCTCGCTGATAGCGACCTCCCCGGCGAGCACCTTCCCCGCCGCGTCCGCCGTCATCGGCACCCGCTTTGAGGCCGCGAGGCGCTCTACGTCCTGCAGGTCCGCGTCGCCCGCGATCATCCGCCGCAGCTCATCATCCACCACCAGTAGTTCCGCGATGGTCGTGCGGCCACGGTGGCCGGTGTTGCGGCACCCGGCGCAGCCCATGCCGCGCGTGAGCGTGTCCGGCGGCTCAGCGACGCCCGCGTGCCTCAGCCACTGGCGCTGCGCGTCCGTCAACTCGTGCAGCGTCCCGCACTCAAGGTGCACCTTCCGCACCAGGCGCTGCGCGAGCACGCCGATGAGCGAATCGGCGATCAGGAAGCGGTCGAGTCCGATCTCCGCCATCCGCCGGATGACCTGCACCGCATCGTTCGTGTGCAGCGTGGTGAGCACGAGGTGCCCGGTCAGGGCCGCCTGCACGCACAGCTCCAGCGTCTCCCGGTTGCGGACCTCGCCACACAGGATCACGTCCGGGTCCTGACGCATGATGTAGCGCATCGCCGCCGCGAAGTCGAGTCCGGTCTTGCGGTTCAGGTGGACCTGCGTGACGCCCTCGATGCGGTACTCAACCGGGTCCTCGATGCTGAAGAGCGCGACCTCCGGCCGCACCAGCGACTTCAGTGCGGCGTAGAGGGTCGTCGTCTTGCCGCTGCCGGTCGGGCCGGCGACCACCACGAGGCCGCTCGGCCTCGCCAGCAGTTCGCTGAACTGGGCGCGCAGGTCTGCGTGCAGGCCGATGTCACCGAGCCCCACGTCCATGACGCTCGCGTCGAAGATGCGGATGACGATCGACTCTCCGTGGAGGCTCGGCAGGCTGGACACCCGCAGGTCGTACTCGCGCTCCTCGTGGCGGACGTGGATGCGCCCGTCCTGCGGCACCCCTCGCTCCGTCAGCGGCATCTCCGCCATCTGCCGCAGGCGCGTGGCAAGCGGCTCCGCGACGTACGTCGGCAGTATGATCGCGTCGTGGAGCACGCCATCAACCCGGTAGCGGATCCGCAGTCTCTCCGCCTGGGGCTGCACGTGGATGTCGCTGGCGCGGCGCTCGATGCCCTCGAGGATGATCTTCTGCGCGACGCGCTCGATCGGCTCCTCCTCCGCCCTCTCTATGGTTGCCAGCAGCCTCCGCGCGCCCTCAGCCTCACACTGGCATGCCACGCACTGCGCCAGGTGCGCCTCGGCGGCCGCGCGCTGCTCGTCCTGAAGCTCGCCCTTGTGATAGGCGATCAGCAGTTCCCGGCACTCTTCGCACTTCATGGCTCACTCCTCCTCAACCAGCGCCGCCCGCAGCTTCAGGCAGGCGTGGTGCATGCGTGACTTGACCGTGCCCTCGGGGATATCGAGCAGCGCCGCGATCTGCGCGTGCGGCAGGCCCTCAAGCTGCGAGAGCACAAAGACCTCTCGTTGCGCCTCAGGAAGCTCGCCGATGGCCCTGCGGATGCGGAAGCGCTCGTAGCCGCGCAAAAGCTCCCGCTCCGGGACGTCCTCCGGCGTCGTCAGCTCCGCCAGCACCGACCGCGCCGTCGGCCCGAGCTGCTCCTCCAGGGAGATGACCGGTGGCCGGCGGCTGCTCCCATCGCGCCAGTTGCGCCACCAGTTCCGCGCGCAGGTGAAGAGGAAGGTGCTGAAGCGCGCCGTCGGCTGGTAGCGTCCGCGGGCCAGCCAGACGCGTACGAGCACCTCCCGCGCGCCATCCTCGGCAGCCTCGCGATCCCGGAGCATGTGATACAGGAAGCGCTCGAGCCACGCATGATGGCGCTCGGCAAGCTCGGTGAAAGCATCGAGATCGCCCTCCCGCGCACAGACCATCAGTTCCTCGTCGCTGCGCTCGCTCATTGCTCTCCCCGCTGCATTCAACAGGGGCTCGGCCGGACGGTTCATCCAACCGATCGCGGGCGCATTCGCCGTGCCGGGCAGGGCTTCCTTGACTCCCCTCTCCGGCGGTGCTATCCTGTATCCGGAGGCAGCGAATCGGGGCTCCCGCGGCGGCAGAGGCTGCTGGGGGGCTTTTGCGCCTGCGTATGCAGGTGAAGGCAGGAGTGAAGAAGATGGCAGACATATCCACGTGGAGGACCAAGGTCGGTCTGGCGGAGATGCTGCGCGGTGGCGTAATCATGGACGTGACCACCACCGAGCAGGCGAAGATAGCGGAAGATGCCGGCGCCGTCGCCGTCATGGCGCTCGAGCGCGTCCCGGCGGACATCCGCAAGGAGGGCGGCGTGGCTCGCATGGCCGACCTCCGCATCATCGAGGAGATCATGGAGGCCGTGACGATCCCCGTCATGGCGAAGGCGCGCATCGGCCACTTCGCGGAGGCGCAGGTGCTCGAGGCCGTCGGCGTCGACTTCATCGACGAGAGCGAAGTCCTCACCCCCGCGGATGAGAGCTTCCACATCGACAAGCACGCGTTCAAGGTCCCCTTCGTCTGCGGCTGCACCGTGCTCGCCGAGGCGCTGCGGCGGATCGGCGAGGGCGCCGCGATGATGCGCACCAAGGGCGAGGCAGGCTCCGGCAACATCGTCGAGGCCACCCGGCACATGCGCTCGGTGCAGACCTCGATCAAGCATCTGACCGGTCTTCGCGATGATGAGATCATGACTGAGGCGAAGAACATGGGCGCGCCGTACGACCTCGTCAAGGAGGTCGCGCGCACCGGGAAGCTCCCCGTCCCGAACTTCGCGGCAGGCGGCATCGCCACGCCCGCGGACGCGGCACTCATGATGCAGCTTGGCGCCGAGAGCGTCTTCGTTGGCTCCGGCATCTTCAAGTCCGAGGACCCGGCGGCGCGCGCGAAGGCGATCGTCCATGCTACGACCTACTTCGAGGACCCGGTTGAGGTTGCCAACGCCTGCCGCGGCCTCGAGGGCAAGGCCATGGAGGGCTTGGACGTCCGCACGATGCCCGATGAGGAGCGCCTCGCCAACCGCGGCTGGTAGGTGCCGCGAGTTGTTAGCTGTTAGTCGCTGGTTGTTAGTGACGGCTAACGACACGAAGCAGTAGTCGAATGCAGACGGGGCGCCGATGATCATCGGCGCCCCGTTTCTGTGTGTACCGTGGCGCGGGCGGCCCGCCCGCACGCGCATCACTGCTCCGTCAGCAGCCGCCCCGGCGCATCCGTGAACAGCGGCGTGATGCCGTTCGACAGGCGGATGCCCTCGACGTCCTCGAAGACACCCTCCGCGGCATCCGATAGCTCCAGCCGCCACGGTCGCCCCGCCATTCCCGCCGGGACCGCGACCGCCAGCTCTCCACCGCTGCCGATCAGGTCGCGCTCAACGGCCACGTTACCCTCCGGATCAACCACCGCCGCATGCACGCTCTCGCCCGGCGCGGTGATGGAGATCGCGATCGTGAACTCGCTCATCCCCGCCGGCACCGCGAAGTAGAGCGGGCGCGCGTGATGCACCACGCGCAGCCCGCCGCTCGCGTCATGCACGAGGTAGCGCGCGCTGCTCTCGATCGAACCGGCGTTCGCCCCCGCCTGCAGGAGCACCGTGTAGATGCCCTCAGGCGCCGGATTGACCCTCACGGTCCGCGTCTCGCCCACAGGCGCCTCGCCGGTGATATCCGTGTCGCCGCCGGCGATCTGGTAGCGCACCGGGTCCTGCGATGAGCCCACCTGCCAGTGGCCGATGGTCACCTCGAAGGGCTCTCCCTCGCTCACGATCAGGTGGCGGCTGCTCCCGCGGAACTGCGCGGGCGGGAGGTCCGGCGACTCGGCGCTCATCTCCGGGAAGGCCGGCTGCAGCGCCTCAGCGCCCTGTGCCAGCCACGCAAGCTGCGTCGCATCCGGCACGAGGATGCGCTCGATCTCCGGCATCGCGCCGGGAGCGTAGCGCTCGATGCGGTCTATCGCGCGCAGAAGTTCCTGTGCGGACTGCGCCTTCTCCTGCAGCGTCGCGGGCTCCTCGCCAAGCGACCGCGCGGCGTGATCGCGCCACGCGCCCATGTAGTCGAGCCACGCCTGCGAGATGCGGATCCGCGCCGTGAGGGTATCATCGCCGCGCGCGAGCCGCCGCGCCTCACGCAGATCGGCCCGCGAGGCCGCGATGACCTCGGGGGTAAGCATCTGCAGGAACGGCCGTTGGAGGCCGATGTTGCGCGGCCAGAGCAACTCCTCCCCGCCCTCGCCAAACTTGTCGGTCAGGCGCGCGTAGTAGCTGCGCATGGGGGCCGCGGCCGGGCCGTAGAGGCCGCTGACGTAGTCCTCGAAGAGCGCCTCGGCGTCGGCGTCCACATCCCAGAGGATGCGCGCGAGGATCCAGTAGCTGAGCTGTGAGCCCTCAGCGTCCGACCACAGCTCGGCGTTCATGTAGAGCGCGTGGTGCTCGAACTGGTAGCGCAGCTCGTCGGTGAGCACGCGCCACGGGATCCACAGCACCGAGCTGAAGTTGTAGTAGTGGCGGATGCCCATCTGCTCGGCGATTCGCCTCCAGCCCATGTACCAGTCATCGTGGATCCGGTTGGTGGGCGAGCGCGGGTCCTGCAGGGGGTAGTTGAACGCCATCCCGATCGGCGTGAAGAACACGATCACGTTCGGGTGCGCGTCAATATCGCCCGGCGCCTCCACCGCGCCCCAGTAGGCGTAGAAGGCCACGTTCTTCCCGGGATGCGTCTCCTGCAGCCGCTTCGCGACCTCGTTGGCGAAGACCACGAGGCGGCGGCCCATCCCGGTGTCCTGCCCGCGGAACTCCGGCGGATCGAGCGCGTCGCACTCCGGACAGTGGCAGAAGCGCACATGGTCATCCGGGCTCAGCGAGAACATCGTCTGCGTCGGGTCGGCATCGAAATGCGCCTGCGCCGCGCGCACCGTCTGCGCGATGACCTCCTCGTTGGTGGTGCAGAGCTGACCGCCACGGTCGCGTCGGCCGTTGCGCAGCGCATACCACTCGGGGTGCTGGTCGAAGTACTCAGCGGCCGGGGCGATCTTCGCGAAGTTGTGCCCGACATTCACCGGCACGCCGCCGTAGAGGTTGCGGCGCTTCCACTCACTGAAGGCGGCGTTGTCCTCCACGCTCATCCCGCGCGCGGCGAGGCTCGGCCAGATGTTGCGGTGCAGGTAGTCCGGCCGCTCGATGCGGTTGAGGTCGCCGACGGCCAGCGTCTCGCGCCGCGGCACAACCTCCCCGATCTCTCCCGGCAGATACCAGCGCACGCCGAGGCTGTCGAGGTAGCGGTAGACGGCGTTGAGCGTGCCGGTCGAGGTGGCGCCGGCGAGGCGCAGCGTGTCGCCCTCGTGGCGGATCACGAAGCCGTCGAGATCGAGGTCAAGCTGCGCGCACTCGTCCGCGCCCAGTCCGCCGAGGATGATCCGGGGGCCGGCGGCGGCCTGCTCCACCACCTGCGGCTCGGCGCCGGTCATCTTCCCAAGGTACGTCTGCAGCTCCTCAGCCGCCAGCGCGTCCGCTTCGCCGGCAACGATCACGGCACGCGCGGCCCCGTTCTCGATCAACACGAGATCGGCAGCGGCCGGGACTGCGGCTATCAGTGCAATGATGCAGATCACGCGACCCATGTACATCACTCCTTCGGGCTGTTGCGTCGGTCGGAGGGCTATTCGCCGTCGCGGGAGCGCGTGCCTCTTCCGGGGAGGAATGCGGTGCCCGGCGCCGAATCTGCCTCGCGTACGTGATCGGTGTGAGGAGGGTGCATGATGGCGCACGAGACCATTCGAGAGCCCGCACGGGAGCTTCCCGTGATTGCCGATGTAGATGCGCTGGTCTGCGGCGGAGGCCCTGCGGGTACCGCCGCGGCCATCGCGAGCGCCCGGGCCGGCGCGAAGACGATGCTGCTGGAGCGCTACGGCTGCCTCGGAGGGCTGGCGACCGGCGGGCTCGTGATCGTGCTCCCGCCGCTCGTGCGCGGCGAGCACCAGGTCATCGGCGGCATCGGCCGGGAGACGCTCGAGCGGCTGCTTGACGCCGGCGAGGCGGAGTACCGCAGCGATGGCGGCAGCAGCAGGTTCGACCCGGAGGGCCTCAAGCGCCTCTCCGACCAGATGTGCGTGGAGGCGGGCGTGTTCCTGAGACTGCACTCATGGGTTGTCGGCGTCTTCGGCGAGCCGGGGCGGCTCGAGGGCGCGATCATCGAAAGCAAGGCGGGGCGGCAGGCGGTGCGGGCGCAGGTCATCGTCGACTGCACCGGCGACGGCGACGTCGCCACGATGGCCGGCGCGCATTTCGAGCGAGATGACAAGATGATCGGCCTCCCGTTCAGGATCGGCAACATAGACCTGGACCGCTGGAGCGAGGCTCGCAGCGATGGCCGCGCCACCGCCATCCACAAGGAGACGCACGCCGCGGCTGGCTACGAGAGCCACTTCGGGCTCTCGCCCTTCCCGCTGAACCCGGGTGTCGCGTGGGGGAACAACCACATGGCTCGGGGCGACTTCCTCGACCCGGATGTGCTCACCCGCATGGAGATCCGCGGGCGGCGCGCGGCGAAGACGGTCCTCGACCTGGTGCGCGCGAAGATGCCGGGCTTTGAGAACTCGTGGCTGATAGACACCGCCTCGCAGATCGGCGTCCGCTGCACCCGGCGCATCAACGGCCTCGCCACGATGCGCTATGAGGAGTTCCTGGCGGAGCGGAGCTTTGAGGACTCGGTGGCGCTGGGCAACGACTTCCGCAAGCCGAGCGTGGTTTTCGAGATCCCGCTGGGGTCGCTCATCCCGGAGGGAGTGGGCGGGGTGCTGGTGGCGGGCCGCTGCGTCTCGGCCGATGCCGAGGCGATGGAGGCGCTGCGCGAGATACACTGCTGCTGGACGATGGGCGAGGCGGCGGGTGTGGCGGCCGCGATGGCCTCGGAGAGGAACATCGAGCCATCCGAGCTTCCGGTGCCGGAGCTTCGCGAGCGGCTCGCGGAGGCCGGGGCGGTGGTGGATCTCCCACCAGGCGCTTGAGCGGCGGACAGAACCTTCAGGCCGAGGTGAACGTCAGTATCCCCAGGCCGGCGGGTGTCCACGGTTGGGGCGTCTGCGCTACCCGGGACCCGGGAATCTCCTGTTGACAAACCAGCGTGGCTTGACTATACTGATTTTTCCAAGGCGACGGTATTCGTCACTGCCGTATCTGTGGGTGCCATCCCATAGCACATCGGGTCGGATACAACAACCCTCTTTAATCGCGGAGTGCGCCACAGCCGCGCGCACGCCGTCTTTTGCATGTACGTAACGTCCTTCTTCTTGATCGTGACCGAGGAGGCTATTGCCGATGGCCGAGAAACAGCCAAGGCTGCCGGAATCGCGTCCGCTGTCGTATGACCCGGCGGCGCTTCCCGATCTGATCAGCATCCAGACTGAGTCGTACAAGTGGTTTCTGGACAAGGGTCTCAAGGAGCTCTTCGACAGCTTCAGCCCGATAGAGGACTACACGGGCAATATCGCGCTTGAGTTCCTCGACTATACGATAGGCGCGCCCTCGCGGTCAATGACCGAGTGCCGCGAGCGCGACGCCACGTACGAAGCGCCACTGTATGTCAAGGTTCGGCTGATCAACAAAGAGATCCCCGAGATCACCGAGTCCGAAGTCTACCTCGGCGAGCTTCCGATCATGACCGATCGGGGCAAGTTCATCATCAACGGCGCCAAGCGTGTGGTTATCAGCCAGCTTGCGCGGTCGCCAGGTGTCTATTTCTCCGACACCATCGACTCCGCAGGCCGTGTGCGGTTCTCAGCCAAGGTCATCCCCGCGGATGGCGCCTGGCTTGAGATCGACACGGCCGCTAACGGCGTGATCAGCGTCAAGCTTGGTCAGACCCGCAAGTTCCCGGTGACCGCGCTCCTGCGCGCGCTGCAGTGGCTTGAGACCGATCCTGTCGAGGGCGTACCGCCCACCGGCACCGATGAGGAGATTCTCTACGCCTTCGGCAAGGAGGAGACGGTTGACCTCAAGGCGCTCATCAAGCACATTGAGGAGCGCGAGGCCGAGGCGCTGCCGGGCATCGAAGCGCACGATGAGTACTTTGCGATGCGCACGCTGACCGATCCCGATGGCGAGGTCCTCGCCGACGCGTGGGAGGCGCTGGAGGTTGACGCGCTTAAGAAGCTGGCGAGTATGGGCATGAAGACGCTCAACGTGATTCGCGCGCCCTTTGAGCTGCGAGCAACACTTGAGGACGACGAGAGCGCGAACTCCGAACAGGGGCTGCTTGAGGTCTACCGGAAGATCCGCCCCGGTGACCCGCCCACCGTGGAGAGCGCCGAGTCGCTGCTGCACAGCTACTTCTTCGACGTGAAGCGCTACGATCTGTCTCGCGTCGGCCGCTACAAGATGAACCGCAAGCTCGGGGTCAGTGTGGACGCCGAGGACCGGACGCTCACGCGCCAGGACGTCGTGGCGATGGTGAGTTACCTGCTCGGTCTGCCTCGCGACGAGGGCGACGTGGATGACATTGACCACCTGCAGAACAAGCGCGTCCGCGCGGTCGGTGAGCTGCTGCAGAGCCAGTTGCGCACCGGCTTCATGCGGACCGAGCGCGTGGCGAAGGAGCGCATGACGTCCATGGACCCGGAGGAGATGGTCCCGGGCAACGTCATCTCCACCAAGCCCATCTCGGCCGCCATCAACAGCTTCTTCGGCTCCGGTCAACTCTCGCAGTTCATGGACGAGGTGAACCCGCTCTCGGAGCTGTCGCATACGAGGCGTGTATCGGCGCTGGGTCCCGGCGGCTTGAGCAAGCAGAGCGCCAAGCTCGAGGTCCGCGACGTGCACCACTCGCACTACGGGCGGATCTGCCCTGTGCAGAGCCCGGAAGGCCAGCTCGTGGGTCTCACCGGGTACCTTGCGCTGCACGCGCGGCTCAACGAGTTCGGCTTCCTGCAGGCCCCTTACCGCAAGGTAAAGGACGGCATGCCGACCGACGAGGTCGAGTACATGACGGCCGACGAGGAGGAGCGCTTCTACATTGCCTCCGCCTCCGCGACTCGCGACGGCTCGGGCCGGCTCTCCGGCTCGATCAACTGCCGCTACAGGGGCCGTTTCGTGCCGCGCCAGCCTGAAGAGGTTGACTACATCGACTACTCGGCGTCCCAGGTCTTCTCGGTCGCGGCCGGGCTGATCCCGTTCCTGGAGCACGACGACGCGGTCCGCGCGCTGGCAGGCTCGAACATGGAGCGCCAGGCGGTGCCGCTGATCAAGACGATTGCCCCGTGGGTTCGTTCAGGCCTCGAGCATCGTGCCGCCATGGACTCAGGCGTCGTCGCGATCGCGAGGAAGGACGGCCGCGTGATCGAGTCGACCGCGAATCGCGTGGTCGTCGAATACGTGGACGGCGAGAAGGACCATTTCGAGCTCGAGAACTTCATGCGGACAAACATGGGTACCTGTGTCACCTCCCATCGCCTGGTGCGTGCGGGCGACATGGTGAAGGCAGGTCAGGCCCTTGCGGATGGTCCGTCCACTGAGAACGGGTACCTGGCGCTCGGTCATGACCTGCGCGTCTGCTTCGTTCCGTGGGAGGGCTACAATTTCGAGGACTCCATGGTCATCAGCGAACGTTTGCTGCATGACGATGAACTGACCTCCATCCATATTGAGAAGTACGAGTGTGAGGCCCGGGACACGAAGCTCGGTCCCGAAGAGATCACCCGCGATATCCCGAACGTCGGCGACGATGCGTTGGCCGACCTGGACGCGACCGGCGTTGTGCGCATTGGCGCGCAGGTGCGGGCGGAGGATATCCTCGTCGGCAAGGTTGCTCCGAAGGGCAAGTCGGAGCTGACGGCCGAAGAGAAGCTGGTCATCGCGATCTTCGGCAAGAAGGCTGAGGAGATGCGCGACGTGTCACTTCGCGTGCCACACGGCGAGAAGGGCATCGTCATCGACATGAAGATCTTCTCGCGGCACAAGTACTCCTGCCGGGCCTGCGGGATCACTCATGACTTCGGCAAGCAGCCTGAGCATGAGCGCTGCCCCCGGTGCGATGGGAAGCTCGAGAAGCTCCCGGGCGACGAGCTCAAGCCGGGCGTGAACCAGCTTGTGCGGGTCTTCGTCGCCCAGCGGCGCAAGATCATGGTGGGCGACAAGCTCACCGGGCGCCATGGGAATAAGGGGATCATCTCCCGAATTCTCCCGCTGGAGGATATGCCCTACACGGCCGATGGCCGGCCTGTGGACATCTGTCTGAACCCGATGACGGTTCCGTCACGTATGAACATCGGACAGATCATGGAGACGCATCTTGGCCTGATCGCGCACGAGAGCGGGCAGGAGTACGTTACGCCCATCTTCGAGGGGATCACCGCCGAGGACATCATGGAGGGCATGGCGGCGCTTTCGATCCGGCAGAAGCGCGAGGCGCTGGTCAAGTATGCGGACTGCGAGCTGAACCACTTCGGAGAGGTCGTGGATGCTTCGAGGCTCGATGCGACCACGCTCGAGGGGCTCGAGAGCCAGCTCACCGACCAGTTCGCGCGGTTCGAGCCGGCTGAGCTTGAGAAGCTCGCCGAGTGGCTGGGCGTGGACGAGCAGGCATGGTCGCGCGCAACCGGCCGCAAGGCGTATGAGCTGCTGGCTGAGGCCGCATGCGCCAATGCCTACCAGCGTGCTGAGCTTGAGGCGGAGACCGGGAAGACGTGGTTGTATGACGGTCGCACCGGAGAGACCTTCAACCAGCCGGTGATGGTCGGGTACATGCACATCCTGAAGCTTCTGCAGCTCGTTGAGGACAAGATTCATGCCCGGTCCACGGGTCCGTACTCGCTGATTACCCAGCAACCGCTGGGCGGTAAGGCTCAGTTCGGTGGACAGCGGTTCGGCGAGATGGAGGTCTGGGCGCTTGAGGCGTACGGCGCCGCGAACTGCCTGCAGGAGATGCTCACGGTCAAGTCCGACGATGTGGCCGGACGCGTCGCGACCTACGAGGCCATCGTCAAGGACCAGAACATCGAGGAGCCGGGAGTCCCGGAGGCGTTCAAGATCCTGGTGAACGAGATGAGGGCGCTGGCTCTTGATGTCGCGATCGCCGATGACGATGGCGAATTGCTCGACATCAGCTCAAGCACGGGCGACCTGCGCTAGGAGGCGCCGGCGGTTGGGCGTGCTTGATGCGCCAGACAGGCTGCGGGGACACACACAGAGCGATAACGTCGCCGGGACAGCTTCGGCGGCCGCAGATACAATTTCGGGAGGCGATCGATAGTGCCCGTCTCCACCACTGAGTTCGATACGGTGACAATCGGTCTCGCATCGCCGGAGGAGATCCGGTCATGGTCGAAGGGTGAAGTGAAGAAGCCCGAGACCATCAACTACCGGACCTACCGTCCGGAGCGGGATGGCCTGTTCTGCGAGCGGATCTTCGGTCCGGTTCGCGACTGGGAGTGCCACTGCGGCAAGTACAAGAAGGTCAAGTTCAAGGGCATCATCTGCGATCGCTGCGGCGTGGAGGTTACGCGCTCCAAGGTGCGGCGCGAGCGGATGGGGCACATTGAGCTTGCCGCGCCTGTCTGCCACTCGTGGTACCTCAAGGGTGTTCCGAGCCCGTTGAGCCTGCTGCTGGATATGTCTCGGCGCACGCTGGAGGAGGTCGTCTACTTCGCCTCCTACATCGTGACCGAGGTTGATGTCGCACGCCTGCACAACCGGCGGGCGGACATTCTCGATGCGGTTGAGCGTGAGAAGGAGAAGCTTCGCGCCGACAAGGATGAGGCGATCGAGAATCTGCGGATCAGCTACGAGGAGCACCTCGCACGCGGTCCGCAGGAGGAGCCTGAGCAGGAAGAGGGCGACGGCTACGACGCCATCTTCGACGGCAGCTACATGCCCACCCGCGCGATCACGAGCGAGGAGCAGCTTTCCGCCGCCGTGCGCGATGAGGAGACCGGCACCGTCCGGCGCATCCAGGACCTCGACGAGAGCGTGCAGCTGCTCTTCGGCCTCTCGCCGAAGCAACTCATCAGCGAGATGAACCATCGCCGGCTGCAGGACCTGATGGAGATCCTCGATCGCCAGCTCGAGGACTTCGGGCGCGTGTTCAAGGCCGGCCTCGGGGCAGACGCGATCCACGAACTGCTCGAGAAGGTGGACCTCGACGAGCTCGCGCGCGAGCTCCGCAAGGAGATCGACGAGCACGGCGGCGCCCGGCGCACCCGTGCGGTCAAGCGCCTGAAGGTCGTGGAGGCCTTCCGCGGCTCCAAGAACCGCCCGGAGTGGATGGTTCTGACGGTCCTACCGGTCCTGCCCGCGGAGTTGCGCCCGATGGTGCAGCTTGATGGCGGCCGCTTCGCCACCTCGGACCTGAATGATCTCTACCGGCGCGTGATCAACCGCAACAACCGCCTGCGCCGGATCGTGGAGATCAACGCGCCTGAGTCGATCGTCAACCACGAGCGCCGCCTGCTGCAGGAGGCAGTGGACGCTCTGATCGACAACAACCGCCGGAGCCGGCCGGTCACCGGCAGCAACCGCCGCCAGCTCAAGTCGCTCTCCGACATGCTCAAGGGCAAGGAGGGCCGGTTCCGCAAGAACCTGCTGGGCAAGCGCGTGGACTACTCCGGCCGCTCGGTCATCGTTGTCGGGCCGGAGCTGCATCTGCACCAGTGCGGCCTGCCGCGCGAGATGGCGCTGGAGCTGTTCAAGCCGTTCGTCATGTGCGACCTGGTCGAGCACGGCCACACCACCAACATCAAGACCGCCAAGCGGATGGTGGACCGTGTTGATCCGGTCGTCTGGGACTCGCTCGAGCGCGTGATCGAGGGCAAAGCGGTCTTGCTCAATCGCGCTCCGACGCTACACCGCCTGGGCATCCAGGCCTTCGAGCCGACTCTGATTGATGGCAAGGCGATCCAGCTTCACCCGCTGGTCTGCCAGGCCTTCAACGCGGACTTCGATGGCGACCAGATGGCGGTACACCTGCCGCTGTCGGCGCATGCGCAGGCGGAAGCGCGCCTGCTCATGATCGCGTCGTCGAATCTGTTCAAGCCTGCCAACGGCGACCCGATCGCGCACCCGGTGTATGACATCGTTCTGGGCTGCTACTACATGACCCAGCAGAGCGGTGAGACACCGCCGAAGGAGCAGCGCAAGCAGTTCGAGTCCGCCGAAGCCGTCATCAGCGCATACGAGCACCGCAAGATTGACCTGCACGGCGCCGTGGACGTGCGAATGCCCGAGATCATCGTTGAGGCGCGCGATGAGCAGGGCGAGGCGGAGCTGAACCCGAGGTTCCGGATGGCCCTCGAGCGGGCCGTGGCCGAGCATGTGACGCACGAGCACCCTGTGCGCGAGCGGATGCTGACCTTCACGCTTACATCCGAACTGGTGGATGCGGTGCAGGCTGGTGAGATCTCCGCGCCCGATCCGGTCACTGATGGTTCGCAGGCCGGCGAGACCACGCAGGCGGTGGAGGAAGCGCTGCTCGAGGCGCTGCAGTACACCGCTGCCGAGCATTGTCTCGAGGGCAACTGCGCGGTTGACACCGAGTTCACGATCGGCGTCCGACGCAGGATCCTCCTGACCACGGTCGGCCGTGTCGTCTTCAACGCGCACCTGCCGTTTGACATGCCGTACTACAACCACGATATCGCCAAGGAGCAGCTTTCGCGGCTGGTAGTTGACTGCTACAAGCGTTACGGCCAGAAGCGCACGGCGATGCTGATTGACGAGATCAAGGAGCTTGGCTTCAAATTCGTCACCCGCTCCGGTCTGAGTATCTGTCTCGACGACACGAAGGTCGAGACCGACAAGGACAAGATCATCGCCCGCGCCGAGCGCGAGGTCGAGCGGATCAACAAGGCCGCCGCCGAGGGCATCATCGCTGAAGATGAGCGCGAGCGTTCTGTGCTTTCGCGCTGGGAGCAGGCCCGCCAGGAGATCTCCAACAACATCCTCGAAGCGGTTGGCACCTTCAACTCGCTGTGGATGATGGTCAACTCCGGTGCTCGCGCCTCAATGACCCACATTTCGCAGATCACCGGTATGCGCGGCCTGATGAGCGACCCGTTTGGCCGCCTGATCGAGGACCTTCCGGTCAAGAACAATCTGCACGACGGCCTGAACCTGCTTGAGTACTTCGTCTCCACACACGGTGCGCGCAAGGGTCTGGCGGACACGGCTCTGCGCACCGCCGACGCGGGCTATCTGACTCGCCGGCTGGTGGACGTGGCGCAGGATGCGATGATCCAGGCCATTGACTGCGGCACCTCTGAGGGCATCTCGGTCACGCCGATGTACCTCGACGATGTCTACTGCCCGCAGTGCGGCATGGTGGACTACCATCGCGAGGGCATCTGCACGTACTGCGAAGCCGAGGTCCCGGTTCCGGAGGATGCGGAGACCTACCAGGGCATTTACGACCGCATCGTGGGCCGGTACGCCGCCGATGACATCATCCACCCGGAGACGGGTGAGGTCATCGTGGAGTACAACCGGGAGATTGACGAGCTGTCCGCGAAGGAGATCGTTGACGCGGGCTTCAAGGAAGTCAAGGTCCGCTCACCGCTCACCTGTGAGCTCAAGCGTGGTATCTGCGCGCACTGCTACGGCCGCGATCTCGCGACCCAGCGACTGGTCGAGATCGGCACGGCGGTCGGCATCATCGGCGCCCAGTCGATCGGTGAGCCGGGCACACAGCTCACCATGCGCACCTTCCACACCGGTGGCGTTGCGGGTGAGTACATCACCGGCGTTGCCGACGTGAAGAAGCGCAAGCAGCAGGCGCTGCGCAGCCTGCAGGAGGACATCGACCAGGGCCGCGTCTCGCTCGACATGGCGGGCGGCGGCCGCACGCGCCGCAAGGCGATCAAGGACATGCTGAAAGTGCTCGAGACCTCGGTTCGCGGTCTGCTGCGGATCGAGGAGCTGTTCGAGGCCCGGACACCCAAGGGCCAGGCGATCACCGCCGACGTGGATGGGGTCGTGGCCGAGGTCAGCCAGCGCGGCATGCGCACCGTGGTCATCCATTCCGACCACCCGGTGACCGACACGGATGCGATTCGCGGCGAACGGCTTGCTGAGGATATCATCATCCCCGGCTCGGACGAGGGCCCGATCGCCAAGGCCGGCGAGAAGCTGCTCAAGAAGGTGCGCGATCGGCTCAAGAAGTACGATGTCGAGACGGTCAAGATCCGGACCGAGCACCTGGTCCCCTACCGCGGCGAGCTGCTCGTCTCGGAGGGCATGGAGGTTCGCGCGGGCGACCCGCTTACCACCGGCCCGGTCGATCCCGAGAAGCTGTTGGCGATGCAGGGGCGCGAGGGCGTACAAGACTACCTGCTGCGCGAGATCCAGCGCGTCTACCGCGATGAGCACGGTATCGCGATCAATGACAAGCACATCGAGACGATCATCCGCCGCATGCTCCTGAAGGTGAAGGTGCTCGATCACGGCGACACCCGGTTCCTGCCGGGCGAGCTGGTGGATCGCTTCGACTTCATGGAGGAGAACGAGCGGGTGCAGGAGCTTGGTGGGGAGCAGGCGAGTGCCGAGCCGGTGCTGCTTGGGATCACCCAGGCGTCACTGGCGACGGAGAGCTTCCTCTCCGCGGCCTCCTTCCAGCGCACCACGCGCGTCCTCACCGAGGCTGCGTGTGAGAACAAGCGCGACCCGCTCTACGGGCTCAAGGAGAACGTGATCATCGGGCGCCTGGTGCCGGCCGGCTCCGGGATGCCGATGCACCGAGACCGGGAAATCGGCTTCTCCGGCGACGTGCTGGAGGATCTCGCGCTGCGCGGGGTCGCGAAGAAGTCAAGGGACGCGGAGAGCATGGAGAAGCTCCTCGGGGACGTGGAGGCCGCTGCAGCACGCCGCGAGGCGCAGGTGGAGGACGAGGAGTAGCCGACGCGACAGCATGACACGGGGCCGCCGGACGCCTTCAGGCGGCCCCGATGCACGCCTTGCAGAAGAACTCGTTGCGCTGCCGGAAAAAGATGGAGAATCGGTCGGACTCGCCTTGACTCACCGGGGCCTTTATCCTATACTTACATCTCGCTGCTGGGACAAGCGGGTTACACACCGCATCCAGAGATACGTGACCTCGAACTGTCCGAGCGGGTAGTGCTGTGGGGGACTGGAAAACCTGGGCTGGCTTGCGACGCATTTCGTGACCGGCCACCGCACCAAGGGGCGTACGGCTACGTCGAAGATATCTCCGAACCACTGACACCGCTGACGGCGGTTGTCGAAGATCGGTGGATTCTCTGCTGGCCCCTCTGGTGCGAGGGGCCTTTTGCGTCTTTGCGGTTCGGGTATCAGAGCCGGAAGCAGCACAGTTGGGACGCAGGTGCGCCCCATTGAAAGGGAGCGAAGCATGCCTACGATCAATCAGCTCGTGCGTAAGGGCCGCGAGAAGAAGGATAAGAAGGTCAAGGCGCCTGCGCTCAAGTTCAGCTGGAACTCGATCAAGCGCAAGAGCAGGCGGATCGAGGGCTCGCCACAGCGCCGTGGGGTCGTGACACGCGTCTGGGCTCAGACGCCAAAGAAGCCGAACTCCGCGCTGCGCAAGGTCTGCCGCGTCCGGCTCTTCAACCGCCAGGAGGTCACCGCGTACATCCCCGGTGAGGGCCACAACGTGGCGCCTCACAGCATCGTCCTCGTTCGGGGCGGTCGCGTGAAGGACCTCAACTCGGTGAAGTACCACGTGGTTCGCGGCACCCTCGACGTTGCGGGTGTCTCCGATCGCCGCCAGGCTCGCTCCAAATACGGCACCAAGCGTCCGTAGGAGCTCTCGGCCGCTTCGGCGGCCTGCTGCGATTGACGTGCCGGCTGCGGCTGGCCCGCGGCCGGCGGCGGTGACAGGGAATGCCGTGCGCGTTTCGAAAGAGGTGCATCCGATTGCCCAGGAAGGGCCCAGCTCCCAAGCGTCAGCTCAAGCCGGATGAAGTCTTTGGCAGCCGGCTGGTCTCCCGCTTCATCAACAAGATCCTGATGGGCGGCCGTAAGTCCGCCGCAGAG
Organism: Armatimonadetes bacterium UBA5352; assembly: GCA_002411015.1. GTDB lineage: Bacteria > Armatimonadota > Zipacnadia > Zipacnadales > UBA5352 > UBA5352. The sequence goes on from DHPY01000066.1 coordinate 17,198, forward strand.
AGGATATTCTACGGCGCGCTGCAGCTCGTAGGCGAGCGCACCGGCGAGAACCCGCTGGTTGTGCTACGCAACGCGATGCGCAATGTCATGCCGACTCTTGAGGTTCGCCCCCGCCGCGTCGGTGGCGCGACCTATCAGGTTCCGGTCGAGGTTGACACCCGCCGCCAGCTCACGCTCACGGTCCGCTGGATGGTTAGCGCAATGCGCGCCCGCGGCGAGCGGACAGCCATGGAGCGCATGGCCGGCGAGATCCTCGACGCCGCCAATCGTGAGGGTGCCTCGGTCCGCAGGCGCGAAGAGATGCACCGCATGGCCGAAGCCAACAAGGCCTACTCGCACTACCGCTGGTAGTCAGAGCGGCCCGCTGCGCCCGTCTGGTCCGACCAGGATCAAGCCGCGCTTTTCACATAGACGTCGCTTAAGCGTTCAGGAGAATGTTACGTGTCGTTTGAGACCGAGCTGCGAGCAACTAGGAATATCGGCTTCGCCGCCCACATAGATGCGGGGAAGACCACCACCAGCGAGCGCATCCTGTTCTACACAGGCAGAGTGCATCGCATGGGTGAGGTCCATGACGGCGACGCGACGATGGACTGGATGCCCCAGGAGATGGAGCGGGGGATCACCATCACCTCCGCAGCCACGACCTGCCACTGGAAGGACCATCGGATCAACATCATCGACACTCCCGGGCACGTGGACTTCACCGTGGAGGTCGAGCGATCGCTGCGCGTGCTCGACGGCGTCTGCATCATCTTCTGCGCCGTGGGCGGCGTGCAGCCGCAGTCTGAGACAGTCTGGCGGCAGGCGACGAAGTACAACGTCCCGCGCCTCGCCTTCGTGAACAAGATGGACCGCATCGGCGCGGACTTTCACGATGTGCTGCACCAGATGCGCCAGCGGCTCGGCGCCGAGGCTGTCGCGATCCAGCTTCCCATCGGGAACGAGGAGAATTTCCGTGGGGTCGTCGACCTTGTCGAGGCGCGAGCATGGGAGTTCCCGGAGGACGGGGACATCCGTCCCGCGGAGATCGAGATCCCGGAGAAGATGCGCGAGATGGTGGACGCCTTCCGCGAGCATCTGATCGTGAGCCTCGCGGATATCAACCCGGCGCTCGAGGAGAAGTACTTCGAGGGTGAGGAGCCCACGATCGAGGAGATGTGGGAGGCGATCCGCGCCGCGACGGTCGCCGGTATCATCGTCCCGGTGTTGTGCGGCTCGTCGTTCAAGAACAAGGGCATTCAGCTTCTGCTCGACGCAATCGTGCGCTACCTGCCGTCGCCTCTGGATGTGCCTCCCGTCGTGGGAACGCATCCATCTACCGGCGCGGAGGAGACACGTGCGCCCGAGGTCTCCGAGCCGTTCAGCGCGTTGGCCTTCAAGGTAGCTGTTGACCCGTTCGTGGGCCATATCACCTACATCCGCTGCTACTCGGGTACGGCGAAGGTGGGCGAGCGGGTACTGAACGCGGACAGCGGCCGCAAGCAGCGCATCCAGCGCCTCCTCAGGATGCACGCGAATCGGCGCGAGGAGATAGATCAGATCGCCGCTGGCGACATTGTCGCGGCAGTCGGCCTAGACCAGACAACCACCGGCGACACGATCTGCGCGGAGAGCCACCCGCTGGTTCTGGAGCGTCCGATCTTTCCTGAGCCGGTTATCCAGATGGTGATCGAGCCCAGGTCGCAGGCGGATGAGGACAAGCTCGGGGCAGCCCTCGCGCGGTTGACCATGGAGGACCCGACCCTTCGGATCGAGGTGGATCGCGAGACGGGGCAGCAGCTCCTGTCCGGTATGGGCGAGTTGCACCTGGAGGTCATCGTTGACCGCCTGAAGCGCGAGTTTGGTGTGGAGGCCAATGTCGGCCGCCCGCGCGTGGCCTACCGCGAGACGATCCGGCAGGCATCGACAGGAGAGGGGCGCTTCGTGCGGCAGACTGGCGGCCGCGGGCAGTACGGGCACGTGAAGCTCGAGCTGGAGCCGATCGATACTGAGGAGCGGCTGGAATATGAGGACGCCGCCAAGGGCGACGAGATTCCGCTCGACTTCCGTGGCGGAGTGAAGGCCGGGATTGAGGAAGCGATGGGGGCGGGGGCGCTGGGTGGCTATCCGGCGGTGGGCGTTCGGTGCCGGATCACGGGCGGCTCGTTCCACGAGGTTGACTCGTCGGATATCGCCTACAAGATCGCTGCCGGGATGGCCTTCCAGGATGCCTTTGGCCGCGGGAAGCCCGTGCTGCTTGAGCCGGTGATGCTGGCGGAGGTCGTCACGCCCGATCAGTACTTCGGCGATGTGATCAATGACCTCACGACGCGGCGCGCGCAGATCGTTGAGGTCACCTCGGCAGCGGGCGATTCGAAGACAATTGAGCTACGCGTTCCGCTGGCGAACATGTTCGGCTACGCGACAGCGCTGCGCTCGCTGACACAGGGCAGGGCCACGTACAGCATGGAGCCGCACTCGTATGAGCCGGTTCCGGCGGAACAGCAGCGGGAGATATTGGGCTGAGACTCGACGGAAGATCCATGGGCCGGAGGGCCCGGAGGTAGCATCCGATGGCCAACGCAAACAAGATCAGGATCAGGCTGAAGGCATTCGATCACAAGCTGCTTGATCGCTCGACGCAGAAGATCGTTGAGACCGCGGAGCGGACAGGCGCACGTGTGTCGGGCCCGATCCCGCTGCCGACGAAGAAGCACGTCCACTGCGTGGTAAAGCCGACCGCACTTGGTCGGGCGACGCGCACGATGGAGCACTTCGAGATGCGCGTACACAAGCGGCTCATCGACATTCTGGACTCGACGACGCGCACCGTTGATGCGCTGATGAAGCTTGACCTGCCGGGCGGCGTGGACGTCGCCATCAAGACATACACCCAGTGAAGCAACACGAGACGTTCGGTTGGTGACAGCAATGCCGACAGGGCTTCTAGGAAAAAAGGTAGGGATGACGCGCATCTATGACGCGGATACCGGCGAAGCGATCCCGGTTACGGTCGTAGAGGCTGGTCCCTGCGTGGTCGTGCAGCGGAAGACCGTTGAGACCGACGGCTATGACGCCGTGCAACTCGGGTTCGAGCCCGTCAAGCACAGCAAGCTGAACTCGCCGCGGCTGGGGCACTTCCTGACCAAGGGTATGGAGCCACAGCGTCACCTGCGAGAGTTCGCGCTGCTGGTGGGCGAGGAACTTGAGCCCGGGGCGGCGGTCACGGTAGAGATGTTCCAGAAGGGCCAGTACGTGGAGGTAGCGGGGATCACCAAGGGCCACGGCTTCCAGGGCGGCATGAAGCGCTACGGCTTCCACGGCGGCCCGGCCTCGCATGGCTCGAAGGTGCATCGCGCGCCGCAGTCCGCGGGCGCCACGGATGCGCAGCGGGTCTTCCCCGGCAAGCGCGGCCCCGGGCACATGGGCGCGGCACGCCGCACCCAGAAGCGCCTGAAGGTCGTGGGCGTGGATGGTGAGCGCAACGTGCTGCTCATCCGGGGATCGGTCCCGGGTCCCAATGGTGGCCTGCTCGAGATCAAGCATCAGGGCGGGGCCAGGGGAGGTAACAGGTAATGCCCGAGGTAGCGCTCTACGACAAGCAGGGCGAGAAGATCGGCCAGGTCCAGTTGGCCGATGAGGTTTTCGGCGCAGAAGTCAACATGGGTCTTCTTCATCAGGCGGTCGTGGCGATTGAGCGGGGGATGCAGCAGTTCCCTGCTCGCGCAAAGACCCGGCGCGAGGTTGACCTGACCAAGGCAAAGTGGTACCGGCAGAAGGGCACGGGGCGGGCGCGTCATGGCGCACAGTCCGCTCCGATTTTCGTCGGCGGCGGCCAGGCCCACGGTCCGACGGGCCCGCGGCGCAAGCCGAAGATGTCGCGCAAGATGCGCCGCAAGGCGCTGAACTCAGCCCTATCGGCGAAGGTCGCCGACGGCGTTGTGATCATCGTCGACGCGGTCACGGCGGAGGAGTACTCCACCAAGCGCTTCGCTGAGATGCTGAGCGGACTGGGCGCGAGCGGGCGGACGCTCATGCTGCTCGGCAGCGATGAGGCCCGCAGTGAGAAGGTCTATCGCAGCGGTCGGAACATTCCGAAGCTGATCATGCGCGAGTCGCCGCACGTGAATGCGCGGGACATCCTCTACGCGCAGACGATCATTATCAGCCAGGCCGGGCTGGCGGCGCTGAGCGAGGGAGTGGAAGCCAGTGCTTAGCACCGATCAGATGAACTACTATCGGACCATCATTCGACGTCCGGTGGTCACCGAGAAGAGCATGACGGGCTCGGAAGCGGGCGGGGTGTACACGTTCGAGGTGGATCCGAGCGCGAACAAGGTTGAGATTCGGCGCGCGGTTGAGGCGCTATTCAGGGTTGACGTGACGAACGTCAACACGCTGCGAGTGCAGGGAAAGACACGCCGCCGCAGCTACCGCCACGGCATCGGCCGGACGGCTGAGCGGAAGAAGGCGATGATCACGCTTGCCCCCGGGCAGACGATAGATGTCGTGGAGATGGGCGGCTGACACCGGCGAGGAGTAGTGCGCACCGACTGACGGGAGTGTGCGATCGATGGCTTTGAAGCGACACAATCCAACGACACCGGGGCGGAGGCAGCTTGTCACGCCCGGTCGTGCAGGTGTCTCGAAGAAGAAGCCGGAACGGAGCCTGACCACCGGCCGCCGGAACAAGAAGGCGGGCCGCAACACGCACGGTCATGTGACGGTTCGGCACCAGGGCGGCGGGCACAAACGGCGTCTGCGCGACGTTGACTTCCTGCGCGACAAGGACGGCATCCCTGCGACGGTCGCAGCGATCGAGTACGATCCGAACCGCTCGGCCCACATCGCGCTGCTGTTCTACGCCGATGGTGAGAAGCGCTACATTGTCGCGCCCGATGGCGTTGGCGAGGGCGCGAAGGTCATGTCTGGCCCGGCCGCGCCGATCCGCGTGGGCAACTGCCTGCCGCTGGAGAGCATGCCGGTTGGCACGGTTGTGCACTGTGTGGAGCTCACGCCGGGCAAGGGCGCGCAGCTTGCGCGCAGCGCTGGCTCGGAAGCACAGTATGTTGCGCGCGAGGGCGGCTACGCGCTGCTGAAGCTCCCCTCCGGTGAGATGCGGATGGTGGACGCGCGCTGTCGCGCGACGATTGGTCGCGTTGGCAACACGGAGCACTCCAATCTGTCCATGGGGAAGGCCGGTCGCAACCGCTGGCACGGCAAGCGCCCGGCGGTGCGCGGCTCGGTCATGAACCCGGTGGACCACCCGCACGGCGGTGGCGAGGGCAAGGCCCCGATCGGGATGGACTCTCCGCGGAGCCCGTGGGGTAAGAAGACGCTCGGACTGCGGACACGCAAGAAGAGCAAGCCGTCGAACCGTTTCATCGTGCGCCGGCGGTATGGCCGGTAGCGTGAAAATGCCTTCGCACAGGAGCGAGGCCTGACAGATGGCGAGATCACTGAAGAAGGGTCCGTTCGCGGACAGGCACCTTCTGGACAAGGTGCGGGCGATGAATCGTCAGGGGGAGAAGAAGATCATACGGACGTGGTCGCGGCGATCGACGATCTTCCCCGACATGGTCGGGCACACGATCGCGGTGTACGACGGACGCAAGCACGTGCCGGTCTACGTCACCGAGAACATGGTCGGCCACAAGCTGGGCGAGTTCGCCCCCACCCGCAGCTATCGCGGGATGCGCGGCGGGCGTGCCGGGGAGCGCGTGACGCGTGTAGGTGGCCGCTAAGCAGGGAGACATCCCATGGAAGTCAAGGCACAGGCGAAGTACCTGAGGCGTGGTCCGCGCAAAGTCCGGCGGTATGCTGAGCTGATCGTGGGCAAAGAAGTAGACGCGGCACGCGCGATCCTTGCGGTGCAGGCGAGTCCGGCGAGCCGGGAGCTCGCTCAGGTCCTTGAATCGGCGATAGCCAACGCGGAAAACAACTTTGGCATAGAGCCCGAGGATCTCTCCGTCCGCAGGGCGTTCGTGGACGCAGGCATGACGATTCCGCGGGTCAAGCCTCGCGCGCGTGGTCGCGCGGATCGGATCCGCAAGCGCACCTGCCATGTGACGGTCGTCGTCACGGACGAGAGCGCGGACTAGGGCGTGCCAGTATAAGCCGCCGCCCCATGAGCGGCGAAGCACTGCCAGGGAGCTGAAGACCGGATGGGTCAGAAAGTACATCCTTACGGATTCCGTCTCGGGATTATTCGCGATACGCGGAGCAAGTGGTTCGCGGAAGGCCGCGAGTACCGGGATCTGCTGGTGGAGGACCTTCAGGCGCGCAGGATCATCCATGAGCGCCACCACCACGCAGGTATCTCGGACATCCTCATCGAGCGCGCGGCGGGCACAACCACCGTGACCATCGAGAGCGCGAAGCCCGGCATCATCATCGGCCGCGGCGGCGGCGACGTCGACAAGCTTCGCCGTGATCTGGACCGTTTCATGTCCGGACGAGTGCGCGTCAACGTCGAGGAGACCAAAAACCCTGAGCAGAACGCGCAGCTTATCGCTGAGGAGATCGCGGGCCAGATCGAGCGGCGTGCCTCGATCCGCCGGGCGATGTCCCAGGCGATGGAGCGGGCGGAGCGTGTGGGCGTGAATGGCATCCGGATCGCGGTCAGCGGGCGACTGATGGGCGCCGAGATTGCCCGCACGGAGCGCGTAGGGCCGCTGGGGAGCGTCCCGCTGCACACGCTGCGGGCTGACATCTCACGCGGCTTCTCCGAGGCGGGCACCGGCTACGGGCACATAGGCGTCCAGGTCCTGGTGTGCAACGGGATCATCCTGCCGCCGCCGCCGTCGCCACCCGAGGGGCAGCGTGAGGTCGAGGCCGACGCGGCCGAGGGGGCGGAGACAGTGACCATCAGCGAGGCCGCGGCACCGGAGGCCGCCGCGCCGGTCTCGGTTCGGCCCGCTTCTGGACCGGCCGCCGGCGCCGAGCCTGCCGAGCTTGACGAACTGCTTGCCGAGTCCGGAAGTGAGAGTGCGGCGAACGTGGCCGCATCCGCGGTTCAGGCCGCAGCGCCGGTCCAGGCCGAGTCGGCCGCTCCCGGCGCGGAGAACGAGACCAACGCCGAGGAGGCTACCGGCGATGTTGATGCCTAAGAGAACCAAGTACAGGAAGCACCACCGCGGGCGTATGCGCGGCAAGTCGTATCGCGGCTGCAACGTGGACTTCGGCGACTTCGGCCTGATGGCGCTTGAACCGTCGTGGATCACATCGCGCCAGATCGAGGCTGCTCGTATCGCCATGACCCGCTACGCGCAGCGTGGCGGCAAGGTCTGGATACGCATCTTTCCTGACAAGCCCGTGACCAAGCGTGGCCAGGAGATGCCGATGGGTAAGGGCAAGGGCGCTCCGGAGTATTTCGTGGCTGTCGTCAAGCCGGGGCGGATTATGTTCGAGATGGCCGGCGTCGAGCCGGAGGTCGCCCGTGAGGCGATGCGACTTGCGGCGCACAAGCTGCCGATCAAGACGCAGTTTGTGACCCGGGAGGAGCAGGATTAATGCTTATGCCTGATGACGCGAAGAGCACGCGTGCGTTCATAGAGGACTGCCGAGACGCAACGGACGACGAGTTGATAGAGCTGCGCGCACAGGTGACGGAGAGTTTGCAGAACCTGCGCTTCCGCAGCGCCTCGGGGCAGATTGACGACCCGAAGCGGATCCGGAAGTATCGCAAGGCTATCGCCCGGATCAACACGATACTGCACGAGCGCGAGTTGGGCATCAACCAGGCCCGCCCAGCGTAAAGAGAGGCAACCGCCATGAGCGAGCGCACAGGAAAGAAGCCGACCCGTGAGGGCTTCGTTGTCAGTGACAAGATGGACAAGACGGTCGTGGTCGAAGTCGAGAGGACGACAAGACACCCGCTCTACGCGAAGGTGCTCCGGCGCACCACCAAGTTCAAGGCGCATGATGAGCGCAATGAGTGCAGGACCGGGGACCAGGTTCGGATCATGGAGTGCCGGCCGCTGAGCAAGGACAAGTCGTGGCGCGTAGTGGAGATCTTGCGCCGCGCCAAGTAGCGGGTCCGCTTCCGTTCGGCCCGTCGTTCACTGCATCGCTTGGAGGAAACGAACGTGAGCTGGCAACCTGAGAATCTGCGCAACGTCGCCATCATCGGCCACCGCGGCGTGGGCAAGACCTCGCTGAACGAGGCGCTGCTGCACACGGCCGGGGCGATCAACCAGCTCGGCTCAGTCGATACCGGAACCGCTACCGCGGATTTCGAGGAGCAGGAGCGGGAGCGCAAGATCTCCATCTCACCCGCACTGTGTCACTTCGAGCACCGCAACTCGAAGGTGAACCTCATTGACTGCCCGGGGTACTCAGAGTTCTACGTGGACGCGCTCTACGGTCTCTGGGCCGTCGACAACGCCCTCCTCACGATCAGTGCGGTTGCCGGCGTCGAGGTTCACACGATCAAGATGTATGACGCGGCCCGGCAGATGGGCGTCCGGCTCATCGGCGTCGTCAACAAGCTCGATGCCGAGCGTGCAGATTTCGCGGCGGCTGTGGCGAGCATGAACGAGAGCCTGGCCGACTGCGAGGCAGTAGCCGTGCAGCTTCCGATCGGCGAAGGCGCCGGCTTTTCCGGTGTCGTTGATCTTCTCGCCGGGAAAGCCTGGGTGGACGGGAAGAAGGCAGATGTGCCGGTCGACCTGGCCGATGAGGTGGAGGAGGCGCGCGAGGCGCTCATAGACGCCGTTGCCGCGACCGACGAGGACCTCATGGTGCAGTACTTCGATGCGGGCACTCTGACTGAGGAGGAACTGCTGGGTGGCTTGAAGGCGGCGATTCGGGCGGGGATGATCCTCCCCGTCGTAGCCGCAAGCGCGACGAAGCAGATCGGAGTGGCGGCTCTGATGGACTTCCTCGTGGATGCCGCGGTCTCTCCGGCGGACGTTGCGCCGAGGACGGGGCTTGCCGCCGACCAGGAGGTCGAGGTTGCCGGCGACGCGAGCGGCGATCCCGTGCTCATCTGCTTCAAGACCCTCAGCGATCCGTACGTCGGCCGCATCAGCCTCTTGCGCGTCCTGCGCGGGACGGTGAAGTCGGACCAGGATGTATACAACAGCGGCAACGGCGAGCGCGAACGGCTCTCCGGCCTGGCAACCAACCAGGCACACTCGACAAGCAACGTGAGCGAACTGGTTGCCGGCGACATGGGCTCGGCGGTACGGCTCGAGGACACCTCGACCGGCGATACGCTGAGCACGCAGAACAGCAAGCTGCGCATCCCGCCGCCCGAGACGCCGGACTCGATGTATGCCGTCGCAGTGACCGCCGCAACCCGCGCTGACGCGGACAAGATGTCAGACGCACTCTCCCGGCTGACCTCCGAGGACATGGGGCTCAAGTACGTGCGCAACGTTGAGACCGGGGAACTGCTGCTGAAGGGCCTCGGCCCGATGCATCTGGATGTTGCGGTTGCGAAGCTGCGCGATCAGTACGATGTTGACGTGCAGATGAGCGAGCCGCGCGTGGCGTATCGCGAGACGATCCGCAAGTCAGTGCGCGTTCAGGGCCGGCACAAGAAGCAGACGGGTGGCCGCGGGCAGTTCGGGGACGTCTGGATCCGCGTGGAGCCGATGGAGCGTGGGGCAGGCTTCGAGTTCGTGAACGAAGTGAAGGGCGGCTCGGTCCCGACGAACTATATTCCCGCGGTCGAGAAGGGCGTCCGTGCGGGGATGGAAAAGGGCCTCGTTGCGGGCTTCCCGGTCGTAGACTTCCGCGTCATTCTCGACGACGGCAGCGCTCATCCGGTTGACAGCTCGGACATGGCTTTCCAGCTTGCGGCCGGTATCGGCCTGCGGGCAGCTCTTGAGCAGGCCGACACGGTGCTCCTTGAGCCGATCATGAACGTGACAGTCATCGGTCCCGAGGACATCATGGGGGATATCATGAGCGACCTGAACTCCAAGCGCGGTCGCATTCTCGGAACCGATCAGGTAGGGACGATGCAGGCGATCAAGGCGCAGGTGCCACAGAGTGAGATGATGCGGTACGCGGCCGACCTTCGCTCGATCTCCCAGGGCCGCGCGAGCTACGAGGTGGAGTTCTCCCACTACGAGGAGCTGCCGCCGCACATGGCCGAGCAGGTGATCGCCCAGGCGAAGCAGGCCGGCAAGGGCGACGAGGAGTAAATCCGCCGCGACCGTTGGCGCAGGCAGCAGCAGATGCGAGGTAGGCACGATGATACAGACGACAACCCGGCTCAGGGTAGCTGACAATTCTGGTGTTCGAGAGCTGTACTGCATTCGCGTGATGGGAAGGGGGCGTTCGACGGTCGCGTCGCTGGGCGATGAGATCATCTGCTCGACCAAAGCGGTGACGCCGCAGAGCCCGATCGCGAAGGGGACCGTTGTGCGGGCGGTGATTGTACGCTGCCGCGACAAGGTTCAGCGCAGGGACGGCACCGTCATCAACTTCGATGACAACGCGGCCGTGATCGTGGACGAGAACAAGAACCCGCAATGCACGCGCGTGTTCGGCCCGGTCGCACGTGAGCTTCGCGACAGAGAGTACATGAGGATCGTGTCTCTGGCCCCTGAGGTCATCTGAGACACTCCGGGAGATGTGAGCAGCGATGGCCAAGACGAAGATGCAGATACGGGTTGGCGACACCGTTGAGGTGATCGCCGGCAAGGACCGCTCGACGCCCAAGCGGGTTCGGCGAGGCAAGGTCATTGACGTTGATCCGGATAACAACAAGGTGACGGTGGACGGTCTGAACGTCGTCAAGAAGGCGGTCCGCCAGACGCAGCAGATGCGCCAGGGCGGGATCGTAGCGACGCCTGCGGCGATGGATGCATCGAACGTGATGCTCGTGTGCGGTTCATGTGACAAGCGCACGCGGATCGGCAAGCGTGTGGGCGACGACGGCAATAAGGTCCGCGTCTGCAAGAAGTGCGGCGCGGATATCACTCAGGAGTAGCGGCGGCCGCCGGAAGACAGGGAGCCGTGCCAGGTCCAACTGGGGAGACTGTTCACAGAGGCGGCTCAGGCCGCCGGGATCGGTGAGAGTGCGATGGCAGACGCAGAGGTCCGACAGACAACTGAGACCGTGAAGCCACGGTTGAGGCAGCGGTTCGAGGACGAGTACACGCCCCGTCTCGTCGAGCGCTTCGGGTATGACAACGTGTGGCGGGTTCCGCGGCCGCGCAAGGTCAGCCTGAACATGACGGTTCCTGAGGCGGACACGGACATCGAGGCGCTTGATCGTGCTCGGCGCGAGCTTGCCCTCATTGCCGGGCAGCAGCCGGCCGTGACGCGGGCGAAGCGAGCGATCTCGAACTTCGGGATCCGCAAGGGCCAGCCGATCGGGCTGCGCGTGACGCTGCGCGGTGCACGGATGTGGGAGTTCCTGGATCGCCTGTTCAATGTGGCGCTTCCGCGCATCCGTGACTTCCGCGGGCTACCCGCGGACGCCTTCGACGGTCGTGGCAACTACAGCATGGGGATAACCGATGAACTGATCTTCCCCGAGCTGAGCTACGACGACGTGGAGTCATCGCGTGGTCTGGACATCACGATCGTCACGACGGCCCAGACAGATGAGGAGGCCCGGGAGCTGCTGACCGCGATGGGGCTGCCCCTGGCCCGTGGTTAGCCAAGCAGGCACGGGAGGCGCACAAGATGGCGAAGAAGTCGTGGATAAACGATGCCCGGACCAAGCACAAGTTTGACACGCGGGACTACAACCGCTGTCAGTTGTGCGGCAGGCGGCGCGGCTACATGCGGAGGTTCGGTGTCTGCCGGATTTGCTTCCGCGAGAACGCGCTCGAGGGGAACATCCCCGGCATCCGCAAGTCGAGTTGGTAGACGGTCGGCGGCTCTAAAGGCCCCCGCGCGAGTCTGAACCTGAAGGAACGCTCCCCAGATGCATGGAGGCCGCAGAAGCTGCGGCCACGGGAGGAGAAGAATGGCAGTCCTGACAGATCCAATCTCAGATATGCTCACCCGCGTGCGAAACGCAGCGCTCGCCCGCCACCTTGACGTGGACGTTCCGGTCTCCAAGATCCACCTGGAGATCGCGAAGATCCTGCACCGCGAAGGCTACATCCGCGGTTACCAGCTCATCAACCGTGGGCGGACGGTTCGCATACGCCTGCGCTACGACGAGCACCGGATGCCGGTCCTGCAGGGGCTCAAGCGCGTCAGCAAGCCCGGCCGCCGCGTCTATCGGGGCAAGGACGACCTGCCGCGCGTGCTCGGCGGACTGGGCGTCGCGATCATCAGCACGAGCCAGGGCGTGATGACGGACCGTGATGCCCGCAAGCGCGGCATCGGCGGCGAAGTCGTCGGCGAGATCTGGTAGTTCGGCAAGACAGGGAGAAAACGCCATGTCGAGAATCGGCAATATGCCAATTGAGGTGCCAAAGGGGGTCACCGTAGACGTGAGCGAGCGGAACTTCGCCACCGTCCGCGGCCCCAAGGGCGAGTTGGCGCAGCAGCTCAGCCCTCGCATGAACATCGCACATGATGGCGACACTATCGCCGTGTCCCGGCCAACCAACGGGCGCGACGACCGCGCCATCCACGGGCTCACGCGATCGCTTCTGGCCAACATGGTCATCGGTGTGACCGATGGTTTCGAGAAGCGGCTTGAGATCCAGGGCGTCGGTTACCGTGCGGAGATGCAAGGCAAGCAACTGCTGATGCGCCTTGGATACTCACATGAGGTCATCTTCGATCCGCCAGAGGGGATCGAGTTCGCGGTCGAGGATAACACGAAGGTGGTCGTCCGCGGAGCCGACAAGCAGCAGGTCGGCCAGGTGGCGGCGAACATCCGCGTCTCACGGCCGGCAGAGCCCTACAAGGGCAAGGGCGTCCGGTACCAGGGCGAGCAGATCCGCCGGAAGGCCGGTAAGGCAGCCAAGGTCGGCTCGGACTAAGCAGTGCCCGCTCATCACGCGATCAGGCGGCGACGCACGCCGAGGTGTCATAAGTGAAAGCTGAAGTCAACAGGAACGCACAGAGAAACAAGCGACATATGCGCTCCCGGCGCAAGCTCGTCGGGACGCCCGAGAGGCCGCGGCTGAACGTTTACATCAGCCTCGCCCACATCTACACGCAGGTCATCGATGATTGGGACGCGCGGACTCTGGTGGCGGCTGGCACACTTGAGCCCGAAGTCGCCGCGCAGTGCCCAGGTGGCACCGCGAACATCGAGGCTGCGGCCGTCGTCGGCCGTGTCATTGGTGAGAGGGCACGGGCCCTGGGCGTTGGCACAGTCTGCTTTGACAGCGGCGGCCGGCAGTACCACGGGCGGATCAAGGCGCTCGCCGAGGCTGCACGAGAGGCGGGCCTCGACTTCTGAGGCGCGCATCTGGCGGCGATGGATGAAGCACATCATCCCTCAGCATGGCGAAGGCGGTCTATGACCTGTAAGGTGGCGAAGACGATGGCCGAGATGATCAAGGTGACACAAAAGCGCAGCCTCATCTCCGTCAAGCCGAAGCTCCGGGGAACAGTCCGGGCGCTCGGGCTGCGCGGGATAGGCACCAGTAACGTGGTGCCGGACAACGACGCGACGCGCGGCATGATCCGCGCGGTCTCGCATCTCGTGGAATTTGAGCCCTGCCAGGGGCAGTAGGAGCATAGACGATGGATCTCAGCGATCTGCGGCCCAATCCGAAGTCACGCAAGTCACGCAAGCGCGTCGGGCGCGGCCTCTCCGCCGGGCAGGGCAAGACGGCCGGTCGTGGCGAGAAGGGGCAGAAGCACCGCTTCAGCACCTCGCCCGGCTTTGAGGGCGGCCAGACCGCGCTCTATCGGCGCCTGCCCGTGCTCCGCGGCGTCTCCAACAAGGCTCACAATATCGGCATCTTCCGCAAGCAGTTCGCCGTCGTCAACGTCGGTGCGCTCGCCGCGAGGTTCGATGCCGATGCCGAGGTGACGCCGGAGGCTCTGCTCGACAGCGGGCTCATCAGCAAGGTCCTCGACGGGGTGAAGATCCTCGGCGAGGGTGAGCTGGACCGGCCGCTCAAGGTCCGTGCTCATGCGTTCAGCGCGACGGCTCGTGAGAAGATCGAGGCGGCAAGCGGGACGGTTGAGGTGATCGACGAATGAGGGAGCGGCTGGCGGCGCTGGGCCAGGCCATGCGCGTGCCGGATATCCGTAAGCGCATCATGTTCCTGATGACAATGTTCGCCGTCTACGTGGCATGCGCGCACATTCCGCTGCCGGGCATGGACAAGGCCGCGCTTGAGACCATGTTCAAGTCTACCGGCGGGATCGGCGACCTGCTGGATGCGTTCTCCGGCGGCTCACTCAAGCGCTTCTCGATACTTACGCTTGGGATCATGCCGTACATCTCAGCCTCGATCATCATCCAGTTGCTCGCCATGGCTATCCCGGCGCTGGAGGAACTACAGAAGGAGGGCGAGTACGGGCGGCGCAAGATCAACGCCTGGACGAAGTACCTCACCGTTGTGGTGGCGCTCCTGCAGGCATTCGGGATGCTGGCAGTGTTCCGTCGCGCGTTCCTGGGCGACACCATGCTCATGGTCTACGTAGTCCTCACGATGGTCGCAGGGACGGCATTCCTGATGTGGATCGCCGACATGATCACCGAACACGGTATCGGCCAGGGAGTCTCGATCATCATCTTCGCGGGCATCGTGACCCGGATGCCACAGGACATCGCCCAGACGATTCGGCTGTGGCAGGGGGGAGAGGTCGGTGTCACCAACATCGTCTTTCTCGCCGCAATCCTGCTGGCCACGATCTACCTGATCGTGAAGTTCCAGCAGGCACAGCGGAAGATTCCGGTCCAGTACGCACGCCGCGTCCGCGGTCATCGCGTCTACGGCGGCCAGAGCAGCTACCTGCCGCTACGCGTGAACCAGGCCGGCGTCATGCCGATCATCTTCGCAATCTCAGTGGCGATGTTCCCGGCTCAGATCGCGCAGGCGCTGACAGCACCCGGGCCGATCGAGCGGATCTCCAGTATCCTGAACGTGAACGAAGAGGCCGTCAGCCGAGCGATGTTCTCGCTCATGCAGTTCACGTCGCCGGGACAGAACGGCTTTGCGTCGTTCCTCTACTTTGTGCTGGTCATCCTGTTCACCTACTTCTACACGGCGGTCACCTTCAACCCGGAGCAGATCGCTGAGAACCTGCAGAAGAACGGTGGCGCCATTCCGGGCATCCGCCCGGGCGCGAGCACGCGAGACTACCTCGACCGGATCCTCTACCGGATCACGCTCGCAGGCGCGGTGTTCCTGGGCGTCATTGCGCTCATGCAGTATTACGTCGGCGACCTCACCGGGGTAACGACGTTCACCCTGGTGGGAGGCACCTCGATGCTCATCGTTGTTGGCGTCGCGCTGGACACGATGCAGCAGATCGAAGCTCAGCTTCTTATGCGGCACTACCGTGGGTTCCTTAAGTAACGAGACGAGGGCGGAGTCGAATGACAGACAGGGAATACAACGTGGTCCTGCTGGGCGCGCCCGGAGCAGGCAAGGGTACGCAGGCGAAGATGCTGGCGGCTGAGCTCAATGCGCCGCACATCTCCACCGGTGACATTCTGCGCGGTGCCGTCGCTGAGGGCAGCGAACTCGGAAAGACCGCCAAGGGCTACATGGACCGCGGTGAACTTGTGCCCGACGAACTCGTCATAGCCATTGCGCGCGAGCGGCTAGCCCAGCCCGATTGCACCGCCGGGCTCGTGCTGGACGGCTTCCCGCGCACCGTCGAGCAGGCGGAGGCGCTTGGCAGGATGCTCGACGACCTCGGTCGAGAGCCTCTGTTGGTTGTGAACCTCGCCGTTGATGAGGACGAGATCGTCCGCAGGCTCTCCGGGCGGCGTCTGTGCAAGGGCGACTGTGGCGGGATCTACCACGTTGATCAGGAAGGCATCGAGACCGGAGCAGCGTGCCCGGATGAGGGCTGCGATGGCGAACTCTACCAACGCAGCGACGATCAGCCCGAGGCTATCCTTGAGCGACTGGACGTCTACAAGCGCCAGACGCAGCCGCTGATTGACTACTATGATGAGCGCGGACTGCTGGTGAACGTGACTGGCGAGGGCGACCCTCAGACCATCGCCGGACGCGTGCTGCAGGCCGTTCGGGGCTGAGCGGTGTTCGCTCCACGCATCCGTGGCGCACGTATACGCCGGAAGAACCCTGCGGAGCTCGCGCTGATGCGCGAGGCGGGCAGGATCCACGCGTGCACGATCGCTGCCCTGCGCGAGGCCATCCGCCCCGGCATTAGCAGCGCTGAGCTCGACCGCCTCGCCGAGGCGACAATACGCGAGGCCGGAGCGATCCCTTCATTCAAGGGATACCAGGGCTTCCCGGCGACGATCTGCGCGCAGCTCAATGACGTCGTCGTGCACGGGATACCGTCCGATGACGAGGTCCTGCGCGAAGGCGACATTTTCGGCGCGGACCTTGGCGTGATCTTCGAGGGCTGGCAGGCAGACGGCGCGTTCACCGCCGCAGTCGGCGAGGTGGATGTGCAGTCGCGCAGGCTCATTGAGATCACGGAGCAGTCGCTGACGCTGGCGCTTGAGCAGGTGCGACCGGGGAACACGGTCCGCGACATCGCCTCGGCGGTGCAGGGGCATGTAGAGGCTGCGGGCTTCTCCGTGGTTCGCGCGCTGGTAGGGCATGGGATCGGGCGTGAGATGCACGAGCCGCCGCAAGTACCGAATTTTGTGGACGGCGGAGGCCGAGACGTGTATGATATAAGCCTCCTCCCGGGGATGACCCTTGCGATAGAGCCGATGGTGAACGCGGGCGGACATGAGGTCGTTCAGGACGCCGACGGTTGGAAGGTTCGGACACGCGACGGGAGTCGTTCGGCGCATTTCGAGCATACTGTGGCCGTGACGAAGGATGGCTGCTGGATCCTGACCGCGCCGTAGCGGGACGCCGTGCGGTGATGGCAGAGTGATTGGAGACGGATATGCCTATGGCGAAGAAGCAGATGACCCAGAAGAAGGAGCCCAAGATGATCCGGGTACTTGGAACCGTCGCGGAGAAACTGCCCGACGCGGTATTCAAGGTCGAACTGGAGAATGGGCACGAGCTTCTGGCGCATGTCTGCGGCAAGATCCGCATGAGGTACATACGGATCATGCCAGGGGATCGGGTCACCGTTGAGATCACGCCGTATGATCTGACCCGTGGGCGGATCGTCTGGCTGCATAAGTAGCCCGGCGGTTGGACCGGCGGGGCCCGAAGGGCCGGCCGGGCAGCGCGGGGGGAGAAGAGCCGCACGAAGTTCGGGAAGAGTGAGAACGATGAAAGTTCAGGCTTCGGTGAAGAAGCGTTGCGACAAGTGCAGGGTTATCCGCCGCAAGGGCGTTGTGCGTGTGGTATGCTCTAATCCGCGGCACAAGCAGCGGCAGGGCTAGTCAGCAAGGCCGACGAGACGGGCTGATTGAGGAGGATTTCCAGTGCCGAGAATAGCTGGCGTGGATCTGCCGGCGAACAAGCGAGTCGATATCGCGCTGACCTACATCTACGGGATAGGTCGCTCCACGGCGCAGAAGATTCGCGAGCAGGCGCAGATCGATGACATGACGAAAATGCGCGACCTCACCGAGGACGAGGCCTCTCGGCTGCGCGAGATCATTGACCGTGACTACACGATCGAGGGCGACAAGCGGCGCGAGGTTGCGGCGAACATCCAGCGGCTGATCGAGATCGGCACCTATCGCGGTGGCCGGCATCGCCGGGGCCTCCCGGTACGGGGTCAGCGGACGCGGACGAACGCGCGCACGCGCAAGGGCAAGCGGAAGACCGTCGCCGGGAAGAAGAAGGCTTCGGCGAAGAAGTAGCAGTCTTGACGCCTACGGCGGCCGACACCGCATCTCCTCCGCGGTCAGCAGGGCGCGGGTGGGGTGGTGTGGTCGAGGCGGTCGCAGCGGCGAGCATATCCAGGAGGCAGATCGATGGCAGACGAGCGCGAGCAGGGCGGAGCGCAGCAGGAGCAGGCTGGTGGCGAGGCGGCCGCAGCGGCGCCGCGCGAGCAGCAGGCCCAGGCCCCGGCTGAGGAGCAGCGCCGGGAGGGTCGCCCGCAGGGCGGTCCCGGAGGCCCGGGTGGACCACCAGGACGTCGTGGCGCGCCCCGTGGGGCGCCGGGCCGCGTGCATATCAAGGCCACGTTCAACAACACGATCATCAGCATCAGTGATCAGCGTGGCAACGTGGTCAGCTGGCAGAGCGGCGGCACGGTGGGCTTCAAGGGCACCCGTAAGGGCACTCCCTTCGCGGCTCAGCTCGCTGCTGAGAACGCTGCACGTAAGGCGATGGACGCGGGCATCAGGCGCGTAGACGTGTTCACGAAGGGCCCCGGCTCGGGCCGCGAGACTGCGATCCGAGCGATGCAGGCGGTTGGGATGGACGTCGGCGAGATCAGGGATGTTACGCCGAGCCCGCACAACGGCTGCCGACCGAAGAAGAGGCGACGGATGTAACGGCAGGCTGGCGGCGACCTTTCGGGTCCCACAACCACCTGCGGAGGTGAGAGTTGCATGGCGCGACATACAGGACCGGTTTGCCGGCTTTGCCGGCGTGAAGGACAGAAGCTGTTTCTGAAGGGCGAACGCTGCCACGGGCCAAAGTGCGCGATCGAGCGGAAGAACTACCCGCCCGGGGAGCACGGGAACTCGCGGCGCGGTCGGCGGCGCCCGTCTGACTACGCACTGCAGTTGCGCGAGAAGCAGAAGCTGCGAGCGATCTACGGCCTGCTCGAGCGGCCCTTCCGCAGCTACGTGGCGCGAGCGCTGAAGTCCCCTGGCGTTACGGGCTTTACCCTCCTGTCACTGCTTGAGCGGCGGCTCGACAGCGTGCTGCGCCGTGCTGGTTTCGCATCCAGCCAGAACCAGGCGCGCCAGCTCGTGCGGCATCGCCACGTCACCGTCAACGGCCGTGTGTGCGACATTCCCTCGCGGCTTCTGCGTGAGGGTGACCTGATCGAGATCCGAGAGGGCTCGAAGGACTCGCCGCACATCGCCGCGTCCATCGGACGGGGCTACCAGGTGCCAGGGTGGTTGAGCGTAGACAGCTCAAACAGGGCCATCACGGTCTCGCGAATGCCCGAGCCCGAGGACATCCAGGTCGACGTGGATGAGCAGCAGGTCGTCGAGTTCTACTCCCGCTGACACAGTGTGACGGCCCGTGATTGCGGGCGCGTCCCCGCGTTCGCAATTGCGGAAAGGAGAGTATTCAATGTTAGAAGAGCTGACCCCCAGCATGGTGGCGCTCGAGCTTTCCGACAAGTACGGGAAGTTCGCCATCGAGCCGCTGGAGCGGGGCTTCGGGCATACGCTGGGTAACGCCTTCAGAAGGGTGCTGCTTGCGCACATCCCAGGCGCAGCGGTCACCGACGTGCGAATCGAGGGCGTTCCGCATGCCTTCATGACCATCGAGGGCGTATACGAGGACGCCACCGAACTGTGCCTCAACATCAAGGAGCTTGCAATCAAGTTCCACGAAGAGGCGGATGTGGACGAGGAGTTCGTGGCGCGTATCGAGGCCGAGGGCAAGGGCGAGGTAGTCGCAGGCGACATCAAATGCCCGCCCGGGATCGAGATTATCAACCCGGAGGTTCACATCGCCGAACTGACCGAGGACGAGTCCACGCTCCATATTGACCTTTGGGTTCGGTCGAACACCGGCTACCATCCGGTGGAGGAGCCTGGCAGGGAGAAACGGGGTGGCGATGTCATCGCTCTCGATGCGCTGTTCTCGCCGATTGCCCGGGCGACCTACCGTGTTGAGCCCACGCGTCTCGGTAGCCGCACCGATCTCGACCGTCTGATGCTCGAGGTCTGGGGCAACGGCACGATCATGCCGGACGACGCGGTGCGGCTTGCAGCGTCCATCCTCGTCGGCTACATCACCGTCTTCTCTGAGATAGAGGTTCCGGTGCAGGCCGAGGAAGAGGAGGCGCCCGCGGAGGAAGAGGTCAAGCGGAAGATACTGTCCTTCCCGATCGAGGAGATGGAGTTCTCCGTACGCACCTTCAACTGCCTGAAGAAGGAAGCCATTGATACGGTTGGCCAGCTCATTGAGCACACCGAGGAGGAGTTGCTGAGCATCCGCAACTTCGGGAAGCGTTCGCTGGAGGAGGTCATTGAGAAGCTGGCCGCGGTGGAACTGACGCTCGCCGAACCTGCGTCGGCCGAAGAGTTGGTTGAGGAAGAGGACGGCTGAGCGACCACCGGCGCTTCCACGCGCCGTAAGAAGGAACGAGACTGATGCGACATCGCAATGACCACAGAAAACTTGGCCGGGCCACCGACCAGCGCCTCGCACTGCTGCGCAGCCAGGTTGACGCGTTGCTGAGGCACGAGAAGATCAAGACGACCGTGCAGAAGGCAAAGGAGACGCAGCGCATGGCGGAGCATCTCATCACCACCGCCAAGCGTGGCGACCTGCACTCGCGTCGCCTGGTCCTGCGTTCCGTACGCGACAAGGATCTCGTGGCGCACCTGTTTGATGAGATTGCGCCTCGTTACAGCGACCGCGATGGTGGCTACACGCGCGTGATCCGCGCCGGCAGGCGCAACGGCGATAATGCCGAGATGGCTATTCTGGAGCTGACCGACTGAGCTGCGGGGCGTTCCCGATGCGCAGGCTGCTGCTGGTCGCGCAGTACGACGGCACCGATTACTTCGGCTTTCAGCGGCAGCCGGTACTGCCGACTGTGCAGGGTGAGCTTGAGCGAGCCATCTCTCAGCTTCTGGGGCGGGCGACGACGGTGACCGGGGCGGGACGAACGGACGCAGGTGTCCACGCCCTCGGGCAGACGGTGGTCTTTGAGACCGACAGCCCGATTCCGGCGAAGCGCCTGGTGGGGGCACTCAACGCTCTGCTGCCTGATGAGGTCGCGATCGTTGAGGCCGCGGAGGTTGACGAGAGCTTCCATCCGCGCTACGGCGCCCTCGGGAAGCTCTACTGCTACCGGATCCTGAACCGTCCGCTGCGTTCGCCCTTCATCGGGCGCTACGCCTGGCACGTGACTTGGCAGCTTGAGCTTGAGCTCATGCTGGAGGCCGCCGAGGTGCTCAGGGGCGAGCATGATTTCGTAGCGTTCAGCTCATCGGGCAGTTCCGTCGGCGGCACGGTTCGTGACCTGCGCCGCCTCGAGGTAGAGCGTCGCGGGGATCTGATCGAGATACACACCGAAGCCGATGGCTTCCTGTACATGATGGTCCGGCGGATTGTGGGGACGTTGGTTGACGCCGGGCGGCGGTTGGTCTCAGTCGAGGAAGTCGGGGAGATCCTGCGCAGCCTCGACCGCACCAGAGTGAAGACAGTCGCGCCGCCGCAGGGTCTGACGCTGATCAAGGTAATCTACTGAGGAGAAATCACGATGCACAATAAGACAGTGTCGGCGAATCCAGCGCAGGTGGAGCGCAGTTGGTATGTTGTGAGCGCCCGCGGGAAGGCACTTGGGCGGCTCGCGGCGGATGTAGCGGCTGTCCTGCGCGGCAAGCACCGGCCGGACTACACCCCGCACGTGGACTGCGGTGACTTCGTGATCGTCACGGACGCGGCCGAGGTCCAGCTGACAGGCAACAAGATGGAAGACAAGATGCGTTACTGGCACACCGGCTACATCGGGCACCTGCGCTCGCGGAGCTACGGCGAACTGCTCGAGCGGGACCCCGAGGACGTTGTCCGGCGCGCCATTGCCGGGATGCTGCCGCATAACATCCTGGGGCGCAAGATGATCAAGAAGCTCAAGGTATACGCCGGTTCGGAGCATCCCCACGAGGCGCAGCAGCCCAGGCCGCTGGAGCTGCAGAGCACGCGATAGATATTGCCAGGAGGCGACCATGCCGAACTACGCAGGATACGGTACCGGACGGCGCAAGCAAGCCGTCGCGAAGGTATGGCTGATCCCGGGAGGATCGGGCCAGATTCAGATCAACGGGAAGCGCCCTCTCGAGTACCTCAAGCGCGACCGGCTCACTGTGGTCGTTGGGGAGCCCTTCAGGGTAACTGACACCGGCGATCGCTACGATGCGAAGTGCATCGTGCTCGGCGGCGGGCTCGCCGGGCAGGCCGGCGCCGTACGCCACGGCATCGCAAATGCGCTGGTGGACGCGGATGTTGAGTACCGCCGCGCGCTCGGGCCCGCCGGGCTGCTCACGCGCGACCCGCGTGTGAAGGAGCGCAAGCACGCCGGCTTCCGCAAGGCGCGCCGCGCGAAGCAGTTCTCGAAGCGCTAGCGAGAGAGCAGTTCGCGGCGGTGGTGCGTTCCGGCAGCCTGCTTTTGGGCGCCGAGCAACAGCCTCACTGGTACTGCCCGCCGGCTGCAGGAGCTATCGGGGCCGCCACGAAGAAGTGGCGGCCTCTTATCATGTGAGCATCTGGAACTCCAGGGCCAACGGGGCAGTCTATTGACGAAAGACCTCGAGAAGGAGCCTGATCGACCATGCGTTGCATCCGCCACCTCGTGCCGGTTCTGTTCGGCCTCTTGCTCACTGGCGCCGCGTGTGCCGCGGAGCATGGTGAGCACCTCGCGCTGTTGGTCGCGCAACAGGGCCTTGAGCGGTGGGAGAAGGCAGCCGCTTCTGAGACTGCAGGGGCGCCGCTGCTTCTTGAGGCCGGCGGGCGTGCAAACCTGGCCGAGACGAACCTCAACTGGGCGGTCGCGTTGATGTGCAGCGGCGAGCAGGTCGAACTGGCCTCGCAGGTTGCGGCCGCTGTGCTGGCACATCAGGATACGGCGGCGACGTCGCGGACCCGGGGGCTCTTCAGGTGGTCGGCCGATCCTGAGGCGGAGTATGCTGAAGATGCCACTTTATACTTGGCGCCGGCACTTGCGGAGCTTGCGGTGAACGGCCTGCCGGAGAGGGCTCGGCGGCAGTATCGTGACAGCGCGGTGCTCGCGCTCGGAGGCCTGCTGGCGTCGGATCGTCCCACCAGTGGTGTGGCGGCGGCGATGTGGGCTGGTGCGGTCTCAGTGCTCGGCAACGCCGTCGGCGAGGCGCGTGGCCCGGCGGAGGCGGAGAATGTGCTCGGCGCGCTACTGGCCCAGGTCCGCCGTGAGGGCTTCGGGGCAATCCCAAGCCCAACGTTCGATGCGTTGCGTATCGGGGGCCTGCGCTGGGCAAGGCAGTTTGCCGCTACCGACGCCGGCCGAGCGACTGCGGACACGCTGCTGCGGATCGCCTACGCCGACCTTCTTCAGCGCTACGATCCGGCCACCGGGATCATTGCCGGGCCCATCGGGAACGCGTACCCTGTGGAGTATCTGGGCAAAGCCGGAGTGGCGCAGTATCTGCTGGCCTGCGACCTCCCCTCTGCGCTGGCCGCGACCCGAACGATCCTGCCGCTGGCGATGTACTTCGCGCTGTCGGACTACGACATGCCGCCGGCGCTTATCGCTCTGGCTGAGGGTGACCGGGGCAGCTTCGAGATGCGGACGCGCATCCCGGCTGCGGAGGGTGAGGGCATCGAGGCGGCCAGCACATGCACGTGGGTGGCGCCCGGGATGAGTCTCGGCACTATGAGCGGCCCCGTGGACGCGAGGCGGGTGCCGATCCTCGCAACATGCGATCTTCCTGAGCGGCCGACCAGTTACGTCTACCCGTTTGGCGGGCCTGCCGCCCTGCGTTCGGCGCAGACAGGTGGCCTCGCCCTTTGCAGCTTCAACTTCGACGGAGTGGGCCTCGGCATCAGCACGCAGGTGGGCGTTGCGTGTGTGCTTGGCCGCCGCGACCAGATAGACCGGGTCCTGGTCGGCCGCCATGACTGGATTGGGCAGCCGGAGGCGGTTGGTCGCAACATGGTGGTAGCGGTGCGGCGTGGCAACACCTACCTTGGCATGAAGATCCTCGACACGGGGCCTGCTGAGGGCGCAGTGACCGCGGTTAAGCCCGGAGGCCTCGAGTGGTTCGCGGAAGGGAGCATGGACTCGCTGGTGCTCAGGGTCTACGGGCGGCGCGCCGGCTACGTTCTGAAGTCGCCCATCCACGATGTGAGGGTGGGCCTGCTGATCGAGGTTGCGCCGGTGTCGCAGTACGCCACCCTGGATGATTTCGCGGCAGTCGTCTCGGCACGGCGCGTGACTCAGACGATCTCGACAGAGAGGATCAGGATCGACCAGCTCCAGACCCCTGGTATTCCCGGGCGCCATGAGATGCGCTCACTCTCGGAGATGAAGTGGGCGCGCTACCTCTACCAGGACATGTCTCTGGATGATGCGGCGCTGGGACTGGGGCTGATCGAGGAACTGCTGCGCGATCAGATCGTGTCGCGGACGCTGCCGGTGGAGCTTCCTGCTGAGTACCTGTGGGTCTCGCCGGGGCTGTCGCTTGACCGTGGCGGTGAGCCGCTGATAGGGCCGCAGCCACAGCCGCCTGCAGCTCCCTGAAGCAGTTAGCGCGAGAGAGCACGCCCGACCCGCGGGCGTGCTCTCTCTGCATTTTCGGTCAACCGCTTAGAAGATCGGCGGCGACGGCGGCGTCAGTCCACCATCGCTATCGTCGATCGGTGGCGGAGGCGGGGGTGGGGGTGTGCCGCCACCTCCACCGCCATCACCGTCGGGCGGCTGCGGCGTTCCGCCGCCACCGCCGCTGCCACCATCGCCACCGTTGATCGGACCGACGTAGGGCAGGCTGTTGCCGCTACCGCAGCCGGCCAGGACGATGCTGAGCGCCATCAGTACGGCGAGCGTGAGACAGATGCTTTTCACGGCCGGATTCTCCTTGCATGCGCCGTCACTATCCTCTGCGTGTTCGCCGACCGCTGGTCGATCACCTTCACGCGCTCCTATCGTATCAGTCGCCCTGTTTCGTGTCCAGTCCATCGGTGGGCTCAGTGTGTGGCTGCGGGCGGATGTAGAGCAGCAGGAGTGCCAGAGCCAGGATCATGTCAGTGCCGTTAACCTGCCCCAGGAAGTGGCTCATCAGACCCATCTCCTCTCGTTCGAACGGACGTGCGCGAGCGTAACCCATTCGAACAAACGTGTCAAGTGCTGCGGGCACATTGTGAGCCATGAAAGGGAGTTCCGGGGTTGACGCGCACTCTTATTGTAGTGTAATCTGGAGACGATAGAATACTCTGATAGCAGCCTCGTTCCGTGCGCGGGTGGAGCGCCGTGCGGGGCGGGAGGAGCAGATGATGATCGAGCCACATGGCGGCACATTGGTCAATCGGATTCTGAGCGGAGATGCGCTCGAGCAGGCCCTTGCGAAGGCCGCGGAGCTTCCGAAGCTCGTTGTCGCGGATGAGATCGCCGGAGACGCACGCAACCTGGCGCGCGGCGTATTCAGCCCCCTCGACGGCTTCGTCGGTCGTGCGCAGTTCGAGGGCATCGTGAACGAGGAACGGCTGCCGGATGGCACCATCTACACGATCCCGATCTTCCTGACGGTGGACGATCGCGATGCCGTGGCCGAGGGCGGCGAGGTCGTGATCTGTGCGGAGAGCGCGCCGGAGAGCCCGGTGGCGCTGATGAAGGTTGAAGAGGTCTTCGAGTGGGACAAGACTGCGGCGGCGGTGTCGGTCTTCGGCACCGATGACTTGGCGCACCCCGGCGTGAAGGGCTACCACGCGCGCGGCGACTACATCGTCGGCGGCCCGATCGATCTGCTCGACAATGACCGCGGCGAGTTCGCCAGCCTGAACCTCTTCCCGGCAGAGACGCGCGAGGTTTTCGAGCAGCGCGGCTGGCGGACGGTTTGCGCGTTCCAGACCCGCAACGTCCCGCACGCGGGCCATGAGGACCTGCAGAAGACCGTTCTCGGGCTTTGTGATGGTCTGATGATCCAGCCGATCATCGGCAAGAAGAAGTCCGGCGATTTCCGCGATGAGGTCATCATTGCCGCCTACGAGGCGCTCATCGGCGCCTATTTCCACCCGGAG
Organism: Armatimonadetes bacterium UBA5352; assembly: GCA_002411015.1. Lineage (GTDB taxonomy): Bacteria > Armatimonadota > Zipacnadia > Zipacnadales > UBA5352 > UBA5352. Next base: position 43,033 of record DHPY01000066.1, read on the forward strand.
CGGGTCTTCCTGAACATCCTGCCGACCGAGATGCGCTACGCAGGCCCGAAGGAAGCGATCCTGCACGGGATCATGCGCAAGAACTACGGTTGCACGCACATCATCATCGGCCGCGACCATGCTGGAGTGGGCAACTACTACGGCGAGGAAGAGGCCATCGAGAAGTTCGAGTCGCTGGCCGGCGAGCTTGGCATCCAGCCGATCACGATCCGCGGCGACTTCTGGTACTGCTGCACCTGCGGCCGGGTGGCCAGCAACCGCACCTGCCCGCATGAGGGCGATGTTTGCCTGTCCTTCTCAGGGACGAAGATCCGCCAGATGATCGTTGATGGCACGCCCCCACGGCCGGAGATCATGCGCACCGAGGTCTTTGAGATCATTCAGCAATTCGAGCAGCCATTTGTCGAGTAATCAACGGTTTGAGAGAGGGATAGACGATGGAAAAGGGAATGGTCATCTGGTTCACGGGTATCCCGGCGTCCGGGAAGTCCACGCTTGCGAATGAGATTCAGCGGCGCCTGGAGGCACTTGGGCTGCCGGTTGAGGACCTGGACGCGGATGAGGTGCGGGCCAACCTGAGCCCGAACCTTGGCTACACCGAGGAAGCACGCGATGAGAATACGAAGCGGCTCGCCTGGTTCGCCAGCAAGCTCTCGAAGTATGGCGCGAATGTGATGATCGCTGCGGTTGCCCCGAGGCAGGCGTATCGCGACCGCGCGCGCGAGTGGTGCGACAAGTTCGTCGAGGTCTACGTGGAGACGCCGCTGGAGGTCTGCCAGCAGCGCGACCCGAAGGGCCTCTACGCTCGTGCCGCCCGCGGCGAGGTCAATGACATCGCCGGCATGCACCAGCCCTACGAGGCGCCCACCGACCCGGAGCTGCACATCAGGACGACCGAGGGCAGCGTCGAGGAGTGCGGCGACATCATCATGGCGAAGCTCGTTGAGCTTGGTCTGCTTCCGGCAGCCGCACAGGAGGCCGCACAGTAGATGCTGAGGTGGCTTCGCCGGACACCTGATCCGAAAGTGCTCGTGATCGGGCTCGACGGCGTGCCGCACTCACTGCTGACGAAGCTGATCGATGGCGGCGAGGTCCCGAACCTCGCCGCCATCGCTGCGTCTGGTGAGCTGCGTTGCGCTGAGTCGACCCAGCCGACTGTCTCGTGTGCCGCCTGGACATCCTTCACCACCGGCGTGAACCCCGGCGCGCACGGCGTGTACGGCTTCGTGGATCGCACGCCCGGAACCTACCAGCAGTACATCACCGGGTCGAACTACGTCCGCTCGCCGCAGATCTGGAGGACCCTCAGCGACCGCGGTCGGCGCGTCATCGTGATGAACGTCCCGGTCTCCACGCCGCCACCCGAGGTCAACGGCTTCCTCGTCAGCGGCTTCCTGGCGCCATCGCTTGACGGCGCCACCCACCCGCGTGAGCTGCGCCGGCGACTGGAGCGACACGGGTATCGGATAGACATCGACCCATGGAAGGCCCGCGAGTCGCTCGACCTGCTCTTCGAGGACCTGGACCTCACGCTCAAGGGCCGCGTGGCAGCCGCGAAGGACCTGCTGAGCACCGAGCGCTGGTCGTATGCGATGATACACATCATGGGCACCGACCGCGCCAACCACTTCGCCTGGGGCAGATGGGCCGACCAGGATACGCAGTACGCCCCCCGGTTCCTGAAGTACTACCGCAGCGTGGACCGCGCGGTCGGCGAGATCGCGAGGGCTGCAGGCGACGAGGCCGAGCTGCTGGTCCTGAGTGACCACGGCTTCACCCGGACGCTGCACGAGATCAACCTCGACGCGTGGCTGCGCGAGCACGGCTACCTCAACGTGCCTATGGCCGAGGGCGCGCGGATCAGCGACGTAGATGAGAGCACGCGCGCCTTCTCGATGACCCCCGGGCGCATCTACATCAACCAGCGGGGGCGCGAGCCGCGCGGGAGCGTGGAAGCGGGCGCCGAGTATGAGGCGCTGCGCGATGAGATCGCGGCGGGACTGATGGGGGTGCTCGCGCCGGAGGACGGGCTGCCGGTGCTCGAGCGTGTCGCGAAGCGCGAGGAGCTCTGGAGCGGCGAGGCGCTACCGACTGCCCCGGACCTCCTGGCGATCCCGCGTGACGGCTACGACCTCAAGAGCGCCCTCGGCGGAGCGGAGTTGTTCACCTCAAGCCCCATCACCGGCATGCACACCTTCGACGACGCGTTCTGGCTCATCCGCGGGCGGAAGTTCGCTGAGGGCGCGCCGCGGGTGATGGATGGCGCGCCGACGGTGCTCCGGATGCTCGGCGAGGACCTCCCGGGGCAGTATGAGGGCATCCCCCGCTAGCCGGCAGCACCTCCTGCCGCCTGAGGTTGACAGTCCGTGCTGTGATGTGTTACGTTTCCCGAAAGTGTGCTACGGAGGCGAGGGACGATGGCCCCGACCGAGCGCTTCGGTGTATCGATGCCGGAGGACCTGCTGCACGAGTTCGACCGTGCGATCGAGGACGCGGGTTACGTGAACCGGTCGGAGGCCTTCCGCGACATCGCTCGCGACTACCTGACACGGCGCCGCTGGGAACTGCCCGATGGCGAGGTCGTCGGCACCATTACGCTCGTCTACGACCACCACGTTCCGGGCGTTGAGCAGGGGCTGACCGAAGTCCAGCATGACGCAGAGGCGACGGTGGTGTGTAACACGCACGTGCACCTCGACCACCACAACTGCGTGGAGGTCATCGTGGTGCGCGGGCCGGGGTCTGCGATCCGAAAGCTGGCGGATCGCATGATCGCCATGCGCGGAGTCAAGCATGGCGAACTGAGTTGCACCGCGGCCGGATAGAGCCGCCTTCTTTGATGCGCGGGAGTAACACGATTCATGATTTCGTGGCACGACGGAGGTGTTGGTATGAGACGTGGCTTCACGCTGATTGAGCTGCTCGTGGTGATCGCGATCATCGCGACCCTTGCCGCGATCCTCTTCCCGGTGTTTGCGCGAGCGCGGGAGAAGGCACGTCAGATCACCTGCGCGAGCAATCACAAGCAGATGGGGCTCGCGTTCTTCATGTACAACGCGGACTACGATGAGACCTACGTGACGAACCCGGAATGGAAGATGAAGCTGCAGCCCTACATTAGGAGCACGCAGATCAACTACTGCCCGAGCCGCAGGACGAAGCCATGGGCGCCGGGTGAGGAGATGCCCTTCTACTACGGTCAGGGCTTCAACATCGGAGTGCCGGCGGGGATGGGCTCGGTGGTGGTGGCCGGGTTCGTGGGGCGGCCGGAGGCGCAGATCGCAGCACCGGCCTCGAAGATTCTCGTAGCTGAGTGGGATCGCTGCAACGCCGGCCCGCCGGTAGGCAATCGTGGCCTCTTCGCGGGCGGGGCGACCTGCTTCTGGGCCTGCACGCGCGTGCACAACGGTGGCTCGAACGTCCTCTTCGGGGACGGGCACGTGAAGTGGCTTTCCCCGGAGGTCTACCACTCGACGATGGAGCGGGTGGATGCAGATGGCTACCCGGTGCCGCTGAGTGCGCAGCCGGTCGCGGAGAGCATCTGGCGAAGCTACTGGGACACGCAGTATGGTGCATCGTGAGGGGTCGCTGATGGGTGCGCAGGCGCTCGGGAAGCAGGGGCCGACGGTCGCCGAGGAGGTCGCGCGGGCGCGTGAGCTGAGCCTCGGAGGTCTTTTCATCGCGCTCGGCATCGTCATCCCGATTGCGCTCCACGCGCTGGGCGGCGGGAAGCTCGGGTCGACCTTGCTGCCGATGTACCTCCCAGTGCTCGCCTGCGCGATGCTCGTGTCGGCGCCGATCGCTGCGGCGGTCGGGCTGCTGACGCCCGTCCTCTCATCAGCGCTCACAGGCATGCCGCCGATCCTGCCCGTGCTGCCGCTGATGGTGGCGGAACTGACGCTGATGGCCTTGATCGGCAGCCTGCTGCATCGGAGGCTGAAGCTGCACGCGCTCCCGGCGGTGGCGCTGGCGCTGCTTGCCGGGCGGGTGGTGATGGGCCTGATGGCGGCGCTGCTGGTGGCCGCGCTGCCGGCGGGGCTGCAGGAGAGCCTGCCGCCGATCATGCGCACTCCCGTCACGTATGTGCTGGCGGCGACCGTGGCGGCGCTCCCGGGCCTGGCGCTGCAGATCGTGGCGGTGCCGTCGGTGGTGGCGCTCGTGGAGCGCAGGCGCGGGCGCACGGTGGGCTGAGGATGCTCTCGCACGACCTGATGGACGCCTGGACGCACCTCCACTCGCCCGTGCATCGGCTGGATGCGCGGGTGAAACTGGTCTGCGCCGTGGTCGTCGTGCTCGGCATCGTGATGGTGCCGGTGGCGCACAACGACCTGCTGCTGGCCTACGCGACGCTGCTCGTGGCGGCGAGCTCGCTGTCCATGCTTCCGGCGCGCTGGATCCTCGGTCGCCTCGCGATCGTGGCGCCCTTCCTGCTGCTCGGCACGGTCGCCGCAGTCCTGTTGCCGTCGCCGGAGGCCCTGCCGCTGTGGGTGTCGCTTGGCGGCAAATGCCTCCTGTCGCTCCTCACGGCGGTGCTGCTCGCCGGCACGACCACCTCTGCGGAGCTTCTCCGCGGCGCACAGGCGCTGCACATCCCACGCACCCTCATAGCCCTCAGCGGCTTCGCGATCACGTACATCGCGGTGCTGGCTGATGAGGCCGGGCGGATGATCACGGCGATGCGCAGCAGGGGCCGTGTGCGCGGGACCGTGCGCAGGCTGCGGGTGGGTGGTTCGCTGATCGCGTCGCTGATGGCGCGGGCTGCCGAGCGCGCGGAGCGGATCGCGCTGGCGATGGTCTCACGCGGCTACCGCGGCACGATGCCGATGCTGGCGCAGGAGCGCGTGCCGGCGGCGCAGTGGGCGGTCGTGGTCGCCATCGCCGCGATCGCGGGCGCAGTGGCATGGGCGGGGTGGAGCGCATGAGCGACCCGGTCCTGCTGGAGGTCGCTGATCTGCGCTTCGGCTGGCCGAGCGGCGAGGAGGCGCTGCGGGGGGTCTCGCTGGCGCTCGCGGAGGGGGAGACGCTCGCCCTGATCGGCCGCAATGGGGCGGGCAAGTCCACGCTGCTGCTGCACCTCAACGGGATCCTGCACGGGACACGGGCGGTGCGGGTGCGTGGCACCCCGGTTGAGGACTGGCCGGCGGATGAGCTGCGCGCGACCGTCGGGCTGGTCTTCGAGGACCCGCGCGATCAGCTTTTCATGCCAACAGTGCTTGAGGACGTGTCGTTTGGGCCGCTGAACCTGGGCCTTCGCAGCGAGCAGGCACGGGAGCGCGCGCTGAGTGTGCTCGCGGGCGTGGGTGCGGAGGGGCTCGCGGACCGGGCGCCGCACCACCTCTCCGCGGGGCAGATGCGCCGGGTGGCGCTGGCGACGGTGCTGGCGATGGAGCCGGAACTGCTGGTGATCGATGAGCCGGTGATGGCGCTCGATCCGGAGGGCCGGGAGGCGATCATCGCGCTGCTGGCGAGCCTGCCGCAGGCCAAGATCATTGCGACGCACGACCTGGCGCTGGTGGGTGAGCTGTGCGACACGGTGGCGGTGATGGACGCAGGGCGCATCCACGCGACCGGTCCCGTGGGGGAGATCCTGCGCGATGGGGGGCTGCTAAGGGCGCATGGGCTGAGGGCGCCGCGGAACGGCTGACCTCTCGCCCCCAACGCTTTCTCCCTTGCGGACATGCGTTACGCGCGTCTTCGCCCGGCGCAGTCGCTGCTGTTGTTGTGGAGGAACCTCCCACGGCGCCACACGGCAGCCCTCGCGGGTCCCTCCAGGACGGCATACAGCCCATCTACGGCCACTTCACAGATGTGCGTAGTGCATGGGTCGCTGAGGGAGGCTGCTGCCCGGCGTGGTCGCGCAACCGCTGCCAGTGGGCGGTCGCGTAGGTGAAGATGCTCACGCCCATGCGGAACGCGGGCTCGCGGGCCTCAGGCCGCGCCCACTCGCCTGTGCCCTCCCAGCAGTCCCCGTCGTCGTTGCGGGAGGAGATCGTGATGGCGGTGAGGGCGACGGTGGCGTAGCGGCGCTCAATCGAGCAGCAGCCAGACCGGGCTCGCCCAGGCCATCTGTCCGTCGGACTGCAGGACGCGCAGATAGTAGAAGACGAAGCGTGGCTGCCCCTCGTCCACCGGCTCGAGGGCGAGCGGCTCCAGGGGCTCATCGTCGGTCCACTCCAGCGTCAACTCTGAACTCTGGGGCCGCAGTGAGTGCACGACCTCATTGTTCCGCAGCACCTCGACCTGCGCGAGCCGCGCCGAGCCCGCGATGAAGCCCTCGATCCTCCGCGACTGCGTGAGCTCAGGGTGCCTCGCCACCTCGACTTCATCGCCCATGAACGCGTCGGACACCCGGAAAAGCACCACGATGCGCGCGCCGGTGGTGGCGTAGGTGTGCCGGTAGTGCATCGCCTGGAAGATGGCCTCGCGCGTCAACTCCGGCGCCCAGACGCCCATCAGGCCATCGGCATAGCGGAAGGGCTCGGGGCCGGTCTTCACCGGATCGCCCGGGTGGCCGAGGTGGTCGTCGCCGCCGCCGACGAAGCCCAGCCGCCGGCCCATCGCGAGCGCGCGCTGCACGAATCCGGACGCGACCTCGCCGCTGTCCATTGGGGCATCGGTGAAGCCGCCCTGTGGCGAGCCTGCCGGGCGGATCGGGTAGGGGTTGCCCTGGTGGACGGAGCACTCGGAGCTGCCCCACGCGGAGTAGATCTCGACGAGCCGCTCGATCTGCGGATCGTGCTGGGAGAAGTCGCAGAAGTTCCCGTTCGAGGCGGTGTGGTGCGGGATGACGATCGCGCGGCAGTCGCACTCATGCAGCGCGCCAGACAGCTCCGGAGGCGACGGGTAGTGCTCGTCGCCTGAGCGGTACATCGGCAGGTCATCGCGGTCGTAGTACACGTTGCGGTCGCCGTCACCGTTGCGCCGCCACTTCGCCCACTCGTATCCGAGCAGCGTCGCGAACTGTCCCGGATCGTTCGCCTCCCGCGTCACCCGCTGGATGGTCTTCCAGTCCTCGTCGCTGGTCTCGTAGTCGTGGTCGTGATCGCCGACCGCACCGAAGTCGAGGCGGTTGTCGTCGCGCATGCAGGCGTAGTAGTCCTCTACCGTGCCGACGCCGTCGGAGAGGCCGGTGTGCCCGTGGATGACGCCGAAGAAGAGCTGCGACTGGTCGTGGCGGGTGATGAGGATGGGGTTCGACACATACTTGATGTCGCTGATGCCGTCTACCGCGATGATGCGCACGAGCCCGCGACTGAAGGCCTTGAAGCCGCCGACGGTCATCACGCCGCCCGGCCCCTCGAAGTTCACGCTCTCCGGCCCCGTGACGAGGTCCGGGTCGCTCACCTCGATATCGAACTCGCCGATGTAGAGGGAGGCCACGTTGCCCTCGACGTCCTCGGCCTTGAGCAGGATGCTGAACTCCTTGCCCGCGGGGACCGTCGCGGGCGCGATGACCCGGATGCTGTCCATTGGCCCGCCGCTGATGCTGATGGTGGTGGAGCCGACCTTCCGGAGGCGCTGCTCGCCGGCCTCTGCCACGCAGACCTCCACGGCCTTCGCGGGCTGAGAGAAGCTCTGCGGCGTTGCGCCGCCGCCTCCCTGGGAGGTGTCGCCGAGGATGACCGTCACCTCGTCGCCCTCGCGCAGCGGCGCATCAGTCACGGTGAGATCCACCGCGGCCCCACGGAACTGCTCGGGAGTGGGGACAGTGGCGACCACCGATGCCGCGCCGGTGCAGCGCGCGGTCACGTACTCGCGCGCGCGTGGATTGACCACCTGCGGGCGCGTCCAGTCGCTCGGGTTGCCCCGAGTGCCGCTGAGGACGATGCGCACCACACCACCCTCGGGCACGCAGAGACCGCTGAGGGTGATGGTCCAGGTGCCCGGAACCGCGGCCATGGCCTCCGGTGGCTCGATGCTCGCGCGGAATGCGTCCGGCTGAGGGGCGTCATCTGTCATGGCGATCAACCGCCTGGTGAGTGGGTGGATGTCGAGATTGACTTCGCCGGGGGAGGCCCGGTGGCCTGCGCGACGGGGCGCGTCATATCTCCATCGCACGCTGCGCGCCCTCGATCGGGGCCGTGCCGCGCAGCCGCTCCGCGAGGCGCGTGTAGCGGCGCTGCTCCTCGGTGTTAAGGGCCGCGCGCATCACGCCCGCGGAGTTGCCGACAATCACTGCGAGCTTCTGCGCACGCGTGAGGCCCGTGTAGAGCAGGTTTCGGCGCAGCATGATGTAGTGCGTGGAGTGCATCACGATGATCGCGCAGGGATATTCGCTGCCCTGCGACTTATGGATGGTCATCGCGTACGCGAGCTGAAGCTGGTTGATGTCCTGCTGATCGTAGTTGACGAGGAGGTCGTCGAAGATGACGCTGACGACGCGATCCTGGACGTTGATCCGCGCGACCCGGCCGATCTCCCCGTTGAAGACGTCCTTGTCGTAGTTGTTGACAGCCTGCAGCACGCGATCGCCCTCGCGCAGCACTGCGTCCGCCCCGTGGCGCACCTGCGCCTTGCGCGGGCTCTCCGGGTTGAGCGCCGCCTGCAGCCGCCGGTTCAGCTCCGCGACCCCCAGCGGCCCGCGGTGCATCGGCGTGATGACCTGAACGTCATCAGGCCGCAGGCCTCTCTTCGGCAGCTCAGTCGTCGCAAGCCGGACCACGTAATCCGCGCCCCGCTCCGCCTCCTTCGCGTGGATGAAGAGGCAGTTTTCGTCGCGCGCCTCCCGCCACGGCACGAGCAGCGGCTTCTCATCGTGGATCAGCCGGTGCGCGTTCTCCACGATCAGCGACTCCCGGGCCTGCCGAAAGATCTCCGTCAGCTCGAAGACCGGCACCGAGCCGGAGGCGACGAGGTCGCGGAGGAAGTTCCCCGGGCCCACGCTCGGGAGCTGATTCGCGTCGCCGATGAAGATGATCTGCGCATCCTGCGGGATCGCGCGGAGCAGGTCGCGAACCAGCGGGAGATCCACCATCGAGCTTTCATCGATGACCAGCGTGTCGGCCTCGATCGGCTCGTCCTCGTTCTTCGTGAAGCGGCCCTTGAACGGGTCGTAGGCGAGCAGGCGGTGGATCGTGGAGGCATCCGCGCCGGCGAGTTCGGACATGCGCTTCGCGGCGCGACCGGTCGGCGCCGCGAGTTTCACATCGCGCCCCAGCGCCTTGCAGGCGTTGACGACCACCCGCACAATCGTAGTCTTGCCGGTGCCCGGGCCGCCGGTGATCACCGTCAGCCGCTCGGCCAGCGCACCCGCGACCGCCTCCGCCTGCCGGCGCGAGAGCACGACGCCCGCAAGCTCGCCTCTGCGCGCCAGCCAGGCCCGCGTCTGCTCGGCTGAGGGCGCGCCCGCAACGGTCTCCGAGGCAAGCTCAAGCACCCGGCGCGCCACCTCCCGCTCGTTCTCGAGGAACTCCGGCAGGTAGACCGCCCGCCCCCAGCCCGCCTGCTCGATCGCGACCTCACCGGCGTCCTCAAGCTGCTCCAGCGCCGGCGGGAGAAGCTCGCGCTCAACATGCAGCAGCCGCTCCGCCACCTCTAGCAGCAGATCGGCCGGCAGGAACAGGTGCCCCTCATCGGTGGCCTTGTGGAGGCAGTAGACGAGACCGGCCTGCAGGCGCATCGGGTCGCGCTCGTCGATCCCGACGGAGCGGGCGATGCGGTCGGCGGTCGCGAAGCCCACGCCGCGGATGCGCCGCGCGAGCACGTAGGGGTCGGTCTCCAGCACCTCGATCGTGCGGTCGCCGAAGGTCGAGGCGATGCGCGCGCCGATCGCCCCACCCATCCCATGCTCGTGCAGAAAGAGCAGTACCTCACGCATCCGTGCCTCATGCTTCCACGCGCGGGTGAGTGTCTCCGCGCGCTTGCGGCCGATTCCCTCGACCTCACGGACGCGCTCGGGCTGCTCGTCGAGGACGCGGATCGTGTCCTCGCCGAAGTGCTCCACGAGGCGCTTCGCGTAGACTTTGCCGATGCCCTCGACCTTGCCGGAGGAGAGGTAGCTGATGAGCGCTTCGGTGGAGGAGGGGCGGATAAGCTGGTAGCTCTCGAAACGGAACTGGCGGCCATACTTGGCGTCCGTGACCCACTCGCCGAAGACGCGCAGGTTCTCGCCCGACTCCGGCTGCGCGACGCTGCCGACGCAGGTGACCTTGCGCGTGCCGCAGCGCAGGTGCATCACGGAGAAGCCGCTCTCGGGGGCGTGGAAGACCACGCGCTCGATGCAGCCCTCGAGTGCATGGGCGTCTTCAGGCGGCTGTCGCTGATCTGCCATGGGCCTGCCCAGTTCGCTTCAGAGGGCAAACAAACCTCTGTGATGATCCCAACCGGCGCACGAAGGCTCGGGTGAACGGGGATGCTCCCTTCGGCGAGGATTGCTGCATGAATGCAGGGCTTGGGTTAAATCACCGCCACAACAGAGGGAGGCGGGCACTCTCTACGGAACTGTCGCCTGTCTCTTTGCAGGCGTGGTACGATTCTCAGGAGGTATCGAAATGCGCAAAGGTTTTACCCTCATCGAGTTGCTGGTGGTCATCGCGATCATCGCGATCCTCGCGGCGATTCTGTTTCCCGTGTTCGCCCGGGCGCGGGAAAAGGCTCGGCAGGCAAGCTGTTTGAACAACGTCAAGCAACTCGCGCTGTCGATCAGCATGTACGCACAGGACTACGATGATAAGCTGGTTCCGTCGCGTGGCAAGACCGCTTCAGGTGCATGGTGCGTCTGGACGGTGTACACTGAGCCCTACCGCAAGAACGACGCAATCCTGACGTGCCCAACCGGCCTCGGCAAGTACGCATGGGGCAAGTGTGACTACGGCCTGAATCGCGACACATTCACCGAGGTCTCGTACGGTGCCGCTGCTTGTGGGCTCTCGGAGGTGCAGTATCCGGCCGAGACGGTTGCTGTCGCCGACAGCTCGACTACCGGCAGCACGGCCGACGGCTGGACCTACTCCTACTCGTGGCGCTGCGGCGGAGACCACCGGCCGGAGCGTTTCATCCCACAGCGGCACAACGGTGGGGCGAACCTCTCGTTCGTGGACGGTCACGCCAAGTGGCATACCGTCAAGTTGGATCCGAACTCCACGTACGTGGGCCCCGTCCCCTACACTGTCCCGCTGAACGACGTCGCGTGGAGTCCCAGCGGTCACCCGATCCACTGAGGCCGCGTGAAGTAAGGAACGCACACGGGGCGCCCCAATCAGGGCGCCCCTTTCTTTTGGGTGCGAAGCAGGAGCATCGGTTCTGGGTTGTGCAAGTTCCTCTGTTGCTCAGGCAGGTACTCGTGTACAGGTTTGCGAACATTCTCATGTGCCCAGTGATCGAGCGGAGCAATGGCAGCTTGTTCGTGCCGATGCCCTCGACCTTGCCGGAGGCGAGGTAGCTGATGAGCGCTTCGGTGGAGGAGGGGCGGATAAGCTGGTAGCTCTCGAAACGGAACTGGCGGCCATACTTGGCGTCCGTGACCCACTCGCCGAAGACGCGCAGGTTCTCGCCCGACTCCGGCTGCGCGACGCTGCCGACGCAGGTGACCTTGCGCGTGCCGCAGCGCAGGTGCATCACGGAGAAGCCGCTCTCGGGGGCGTGGAAGACCACGCGCTCGATGCAGCCCTCGAGACTCTCACGAGCTTTGGCCGGCTGGTTGGTATCGCCCATAGCAGCCCGGGTTTCGCGCCTGCGCCCGTCATCACCTCCGGCGCCAGCGCCGCCTTAACCAGCGCACGAGAATTCCTTGCAGGAATGTCTCGCGTTCAGTCGAAGGTATTCTGGACGGGAGAAGTCCATAATACGAGAAGCGGCGATGGGAGAGATGACAGTGACCACAGTCCGGCGACGAGCGATGGTCTTTGCAGTTGCGGCACTTCTGGTGTCGGTCGGTGCAACCGCGGGGTGGGCGCATTGCGACGGGATGAGTGGCCCGGTCGCACAGGCTGCACTTCATGCCCTCGGCCAGGGTGATTTCGCCTCCGTGCAGATCTGGGTCGGGCCCGGGCAGGAGGATGAGCTGAGGGCTCGCTTCGATGAGGCGCTTAGAGTCCGCCAGCAGGGAGACGCGGTGCGTGAGATGGCAGACCGCTACTTCATCGAGACGGCTGTCCGGCTCCATCGTGAGGCGGAAGGAATGCCGTACACCGGTGTGAAGCCCGCGGCTGAGCCTGAGCCGGGCATCGCGGCGGCCGAGCGCGCGCTGGAGTCAGGCGACATCACGGATGTCACCGGCTACCTGAGCGAGCGGATGACGCAGGCGGTAGAGGAGTGGTTCACGGAAGCCCTCGAAGCGAGAGAGCGCCGTGATCAGAGCGTCGAGGCCGGACGAGAGTGGGTGGACGCCTACGTGAAGTACATCGTCTTCGTGGAGACGCTTGACTCCGCGATCTCAGAAGGGCCGGCACATGGGGTAGATGGTCACTGATCGCACACCGACCGCCCCGCTTGACAGCCCCTTCGGGCCTGCGTAGACTTGGGGCTACCTGCGCGGGCCCTGATCGCCTCAGCCGGGGTAGTCTACCACACGCACCCACAGCGGGCCGCCTGTCGCTGGGCCGTTTCGCTGGAAGTTTCGCTGGAGGATCTGGATGGGCGGCCGCATCTGCGTCTCCGCGCCAGGCAGAATCTGCCTCTTCGGGGAGCACCAGGACTTCCTGGGGCTCTCCGTCATCGCCTGCGCGATCAACCTTGACATCAGTATCAGTGGCACCCCCCGCGCGGACACCGTCTTCGCGATCGATATGCCGGATCTCGACCGTCGGGATGAGTTCAATGCCGCCCGGCGAGTGCCCTATCACGGGCGCCGCGACTACATCCGCTCCGCCACCAACGTCGTGAGCCGCCATGGCGTGAAGTTCGGCTGCGGCTACGACTGCACGATACATGGGACGATCCCGATTAACGCCGGCGCCTCGTCCTCCTCAGCGCTCACCGTCGCCTGGGTGAGCTTCTCCTGGGCCACGCAGACGGGGCGGCTGCCGGACACGCCTGAGGAGACCGCACGCCTTGCGCACCTCGCGGAGGTCGTGGAGTTCGGCGAGCCCGGCGGGATGATGGACCACTACACCTCCGCGGTCGGTGGGCTGCTCTTCATCGACTGTAAGGAGCCGATCACGGTCGAGCGCCTGCCCGCGAAGCTTGATGGCTTTGTGCTGGGCGATTCGCTGGAGCCCAAAGACACCACCGGCGTCCTCGGGAAGAGCCGAAGCGCCATGGAGGCCGGGCTGGCCATCCTCCGGGAGGGCGTGCCGGAGTTCGACTTTCGCACAACCGCCCTCGATGAGGTCGAGCCGCTGCTGGGTAAGATGAGCGAGGAATCGCGCAAGCGCGTCGTAGCGAACTTCCACAACCGGGAGATCTGCCGCGAGGCGCGCGCTCTGCTGGCCGATGCGGAGCCCGACCCATCCCGGCTCGGAGAGCTGCTCCACGAGCACCATGGCCACCTGCGCGATGGCATCGGCGTCTCCACGCCGAAGATCGACCGCATGCTGGAGGCGGCGATGGAGGCCGGGGCGCTGGGCGGGAAAGTCAACGGCTCCGGCGGCGGTGGCACGATGTTCGCATACGCACCGGGGCGGCAGGAGGAAGTGAAGGCGGCGATCGATGCCGCCGGCGGCCGTGGCATGATTGTGACGCCGCGTGAGGGCGTGACGCTCAGGATTGAGCGCACGGGCGAGGAGGGCTCATGATGAACGCGCTGTCTGGCTACAACACCTCAGGAAAGCCGCTGAAGATCACGATCGCGGGCGTCCGCGGGATCGTGGGGGAGACGCTCACGCCTGAGCTGCTCGTCAACTTCAGCCAGGCCTTCGGCACCTACGCCGGCCCGGGCCGCGTGCTCGTCAGCCGCGATACCCGCGTCTCCGGCCGGATGGTTGAGCCGTGCGTGTGCTCGGGCCTGACGGCTACCGGCTGCGAGGTCGTGCGGTTGGGCGTCGTCCCGACGCCGGCGCTGCAGCTTGCGGTGCGGCAGTCGGACGCGATCGGTGGGGTCGCCATCACCGCCGGGCACAATGACGCGCGCTGGAACGCCCTCAAGTTCTGCCGCGAGGATGGCATCTACCTCAACGACAAGCAGGCAGAGGAACTCCTGAACGTCTACCACCAGAAGGAGTTCACGAAGGCCGCCTGGGACAAGCTGCCGCCTGTTGGCAGCGATGAGTTCGCCGGTGACTGCCATCTCGAGGCGATCAAGCAGCAGATTGACGTGGACGCGATCCGCGCGGCGGGCCTGAAGGTCGCGATAGACTGCGCGAACGGGGCCTGCTCGAAGTTCACGCCGCGCTTCCTCGCCGATCTCGGCTGCGAGGTCGTCGCGATCAACGATGATCCGGACCTCCCCTTCCCGCATGAGCCGCTGCCCACGCCGCCGAACCTCAGCCAGCTCCGCGCACTCGTGGCGGCCGCGAAGGCCGACGTTGGCTTCGCGCATGACGCCGATGGCGACCGCCTCGGCATCGTGACTGAGACCGGCGAGGCGCCGGGCGAGGAGTACACGCTCTGCCTCGCGGCCGAGATGGTCCTCGGTCGCGGCGATCCTGGCCCGGTGGTCACGAACCTCTCGACCACGATGGCGATTGACGACATCGCGCGCAAGTACGGCCGCAAGGTCATACGCGCGGGCGTCGGACAGGTGTTCATCGCGGAGTCCGCGCTCAACTACGAGGCCGCAATCGCCGGCGAGGGCTCCGGCGGCATCGTCTTCCCGCGGATCAACTACGCGCACGACAGCATTGCCGCGCTCGCGCACATCCTGAACCTGGTCGTCGAGCGCCGGCAGCCGCTCTCCACGCTCGTGGCGGAGGTGCCGAAGTACACGATCGTCAAGCGCGAGATCGTCTGCCCGCCGCAGCGCGCGTACACGGTGCTGGAGGAGCTGCGGCGCGGGCTCGAGGCGCCGTGGGCGGAGGCAGTTGATCTAGACGATGGCATCAAGCTCATCGGCAGCGACCGCTGGGTGCACATCCGCGTGTCCATGACGGAGCCGCGCATCCGCGTCATCGCCGAGGCCTCAGCCGAAGGGCTTGCGATGGACCTCGCGGATGACTACGCGCGGCTGGTCGAGCGCAGCATGTGAACGGCGGGGAAGGGTGACAGGTGAAGGGGGAAGGGGGGAACGGCAACGGCACGTCGCTTGCGGGTCGCTGGTAGCCGCTCACTGACATATGCAACTGGGATGATCGCCATGACAGGCATTCAGACACTGAAGATCGGAGTATCAGGCGTGCGGGGGATCGTGGGGCAGTCCCTCACGCCGCAGCTCATCGTGGGCTTCGCTGAGGCCTTCGGCACTTACCTCGGCGGCGGGGTGGTCGTGATCGGGCGCGACCCGCGGCCATCGGGGGAGATGGTCGCGAACGCACTCGTCGGCGGGCTGCTCTCCACCGGCTGCTCCGTGATCGACATCGGCGTCTGCCCGACGCCGACGCTCCAGCACGCAGTGGTTGATCTCGGCGCCGACGGCGGAG
Source organism: Armatimonadetes bacterium UBA5352 (assembly GCA_002411015.1). GTDB lineage: Bacteria > Armatimonadota > Zipacnadia > Zipacnadales > UBA5352 > UBA5352. Next base: position 58,485 of record DHPY01000066.1, read on the forward strand.
TCGCGATCACCGCCAGCCACCACCCCTCCGAGTGGAACGCGCTCAAGTTCTGCCGCGAGGACGGTGTCTTCCTCAACGCGTATCAGGCCGAGGAACTGCTGAACGTCTACCACCAGGGCGCCTTCGCGCAGCGGCCCTATGATGCACTGGGCCGCGTCGGCGCCGACGAGGGCGCGATCAACCGCCACCTCTCTCGCGTGTTGGAGGCCACCGATCAGGCCGCCATCGCGCGGCTTGCGCCGAAGGTGGTCATCGACAGCGTCAACGGCGCCGGCGCGGACTGCGCTGAGGGGCTGCTGCAGAAGATGGGCTGCGAGGTCATCGCGATCAACGATGTCCCGAACGGGCGCTTCCCGCGCGATCCGGAGCCGATCCCGGCGAACCTCGGGCAGCTTTGCGATGCCGTGCGTGAGCATGGCGCCGACATCGGCTTCGGCCAGGATGCCGACGGCGACCGCCTCTCCGTGGTGTCCGAGGAGGGCATCGCGATCGGCGAGGAGTACACGCTCGCCTTCGCCGCTGAAGTGATGGCCGAGCGCGATTGTCCCGGGCCGCTGGTGACGAACCTCTCAACCAGCCGGATGATAGACGAGGTCGCCGCTCGCCACGGCCGCGAGGTGCTGCGCGCGAAGGTCGGCGAGGTGAACGTGGTCGAGACGATGATCGCCGAGGGGGCCGTCGGCGGCGGCGAGGGCAACGGTGGCGTGATCGACCCCACGCTGCGCTTCTGCCGCGACAACCTCGCCGCGATGGCGCTGATCCTGCAGGGGATGGCGTGGCGCGGCTGCACGATCAGCGAGTGGGCGGGCAGCTTCGCGCCGTCGGCGATCATGAAGGAGAAGCTGGAGTGCCCGGCAGGTCGGACGCAGCGGGCCATCCTGGCGCTGATAAGGCACTACGAGGGGCAGAGGCTGGACCTCACCGAGGGCGTCAAGGTCCTCTCCGAGGATGGCTCGTGGATGCACGCGCGGCCGAGCAACACCGAGCCGATCCTGCGCGTCATCGCGGAGGCGGATGACTGCGAGAGCGCGCGCCGCCTGTGCGACGAAGCTCTCGCGGTTGCGAGGCAAGCCATCGGTTGAGGCGTGCGTACCAGCAGCGGAAACGGGCCGCCATCGCGATGGCGGCCCGTTCAGGTTCTCTCCGGCGCCTCAATCGAGCTCCTCAGGCGACCTCGACGTCCACGTGGCCGCAGGTGCAGATGGTGTTGTGCACCGGGCAGGTCTCCGCGACCTTGGCGAAAGCAGCCTTGCGCCTCTCGTCCCAGTCGCCAGGGATATCGACGCGAGCGCGAATGTTCCGGCAGGCATCGTCACCGGGCTGGAAGTCGCCGCTGACACTGACCCTGATCTCCGGCGCATCAATGTCGTGGCTCGCGCAGTACTTGCGAAGCATCACCGCAATGCACAGCCCGAGCGAGCTGAGGAAGATCTCCAGAGGGTTCATGGACGTGTCTTCCTGAGGCTTCTGCTCCCCGTAGACGATGCTCAGCTCCATGCCGCTGTCAGAGTCCGCGCGATAGTCCATCCCCTGATTGCTGATATTGACCTCCATGGATCAGTCGCCTCCATATCGCAGCTGTTGTGCCTGAGCCCTCACCGGCTGATTCGTCATCTTGCGGCTCTTCACCTGCCACGCTGCAGGCTCTCGATGGCGCGCGCCACGCGCAAGCGGACCTGCTCCAGCACCTCCGGGTCCTCTGAATATTGGCTCACGCTCGCCAGCAACTCATCCGGGACCTCGGCGGCCGCAAGCGCCTCCGGGGAGACATCGCCCGCCGCGATCAGCTCATCCAGCAGCCACCAGTACTCGTAGTCCTCGATGCCATCCCGGATGCTCTCCAGCCGCACCGTCGCGAGCGGCCCGTCCGGCCCCGCGCAGATGATCTGCCCGTCACCGTCCGGCAACTGAGAGTGGTAGGCGGGAATCCAGCGGCTATAGGGGCCGCCCGTGATCGGCTCGTCGTTCTCGAGCCATCCCGCCACGCGATAGTAGAGGAAGCCGTCCACCTGGTACTTTCGCGCGGCCGCTCCCATCAGCAGGCGGGCCCGGATCGCCGGGTACTGCACGAACCAGTTCAGCGCCCCCGGCTCGCGCGGGCCTACGCAGATGTACCACCAGGCCTGCTTGCCCAGTGCGCGCCCCTGCTCGATCTTCGCCCGGTCCTCGTGGTAGCGCGGAGTGAGCGGCACCCAGATGTCCAGCCGCCGCGAGATCTCCGTGTCATCAACCCCGTAGCTGCGATCGTAGCCGGTGGTCATCAGCGGGATCTCCGGGAAGCTCTCGCTCATGACCTGCGCCGCTCGCGTCAGTGCTTCAAAGTCGCTGGTCTCGTCGAGGAAGTACAGCCCCATCCGATCCGCCGGCCAGTTCGCCGCCCGCACCCGCTCAAGCTCCTGCCGGAGCATCCCCACGTAGTCCTGCAGATACTGCTCATACGTCATACCCTTCCACGGGTCGCGTGTGAGGGCGTTGTTCGGGGAGAGCACGTAGCCGATGTTCCACCAGCCCGAGCCGCGCTCGCGGAGCCGCTGCATCGCCTCCACGCTCGCGAAGTGGTAGATCGAGTCCTGTCCGGCGACGCCGTTCGGGTGCGTGCGGTAGAGATCGGCCACCGCCATCCGGTGCTCGAGGAACACGTCGGCGAACTGCCAGGCGAACTCATCATCGTAGCGCTCGCCATAGAACCGGCCCCACATTGCCTCGCTCATCCCCCAGATCGTCTTCAGGTGCTGCTCGACCGGCAGCGTGAAGTCGAAGACCTCGATGCGCAGGCGCATCGTGCGAGGCTGGACGCCCCTGGCGCGCACGGTGATCAGTGCATCATGCAGGCCGGGCCGCGCGTCCTCGGTGGCATGCACATCCACCCAGAGCGGCTGCACATCACCCGGCCGCACGTCCACCTCATCGACGAAACTCAGGATCGGGTCCGGCCACCAGTTGGTACGCGGGACGGTGTCGGCGAACTGCGGTCTGTGTGACCTGACGAAGCCCACCGGGGCCACTGAAAGCTCGATCGCCGGATCGTCGGTGCCATTGACCTCCCACGTCAGCCCCTCC
>DHPY01000113.1 GCA_002411015.1 Armatimonadetes bacterium UBA5352
CCCCGTCGCCCGCGGGGCGATCTGAAAGACAACTTGACGGACGAATGCGGGCTTTCAGAAAATAACCTTCCTTCCAGCCTGTCGACGCTTCTCAGTCGTTCAATGTCGTCAGTCGTTGTTGTTGTGGCCCTCGCGCCCTCGCGAGGAATTCTTGCCGCGACAGCCAACGACATCCCCGGCGGGGCGCCGGGGCCACAACAACTACGGCTAACGACTAACGACTGACAACGAGCAGCTGACCACGTAGAAAGGAGAGCCGGAGATGAGCGACCAGATCACGTTGACGCTGCCGGATGGCACACCACTTGAGGTGCCGCGCGGCACTACGGCTCTCGAAGCCGCAGAGAAGATCGGCTCGCGCCTCGCGAAGGCGGCCGTCGCCGCCGGTGTGGATGGGAAGATCGTGGACCTCAGCGCGCCGATCAGCGAGGACGCGAAGTTCGCCGTCTACACCTTCGACTCCGAGGAGGGGAAGCACGTCTACTGGCACTCGGCCTCGCATATCATGGCCGATGCGGTGATGCAGCTTTTCCCGGACGCGAAGCCGACGATCGGCCCCTCCATCGAGGACGGCTTCTACTACGACTTCGAGGTCTCGCAGGCGTTTACCGAGGACGACCTGCGCGCGATCGAGGAGAAGATGCAGGAGATCATCAAGGCCGACGAAGCCTTCTCCTGCACCGTTGAGGAGAAGCCTGAGGCCGAGAAGCTCTTTGAGCAGAAGCAGAACCGCTACAAGCTCGAGCTTATCGACGAGATCGAGGACGAGAGCGTGTCGCTCTATCAGCACGGGGAGTTCGTGGACCTCTGCCGCGGGCCGCACGTACCCAGCACGGGGCGCATCAAGCACGTGAAGCTGCTCTCCGTCGCAGGTGCATACTGGCGCGGGAGCGAGGCGAACGTGATGCTCTCGCGCATCTACGGCACCGCCTACCCGAGCAAGGAGCAGCTTGAGGAGCATCTCCATCTGATCGAGGAGGCGAAGCGGCGCGATCATCGCAAGATCGGCCGCGAGCTTGACCTCTTCAGCTTCCACGAGGAGGCGGGCGCCGGGCTGGTCTACTACCACCCGAAGGGCGCCATGCTCCGGCACCTGATCACGGAGTTCGCGACCAGCGAGCACATCCGTCGCGGCTATGAGATCGTGCGCACGCCGCACCTGATCAAGTCGGACATCTGGATGACCTCCGGCCACGCCCAGCAGGGCTACCCGATGTACTACACGGAGGTCGAGGGCCAGTCCTACGGCATCAAGCCGATGAACTGCCCGGGGCATATCCTCGTGTACAAGCAGCACACGCGCTCGTATCGCGATCTGCCGATCCGCTACTTCGAGCTTGGCACGGTCTACCGGCACGAGAAGTCCGGTGTGCTGCACGGGCTCCTGCGCGTTCGCGGCTTCACGCAGGACGACGCGCATATCTTCTGCCGCATGGACCAGCTCACCGATGAGATCACCGGCGTGTTGCGGTTCGCGGACGACATGCTGCACGCATTCGGTTTCGAGGAGTACGAGGTCTTCCTGAGCACACGGCCGGAGAAGTCCATCGGCGCTGACCGCGTCTGGGAGGAGGCCACGGAGGCGCTCAAGGGTGCGCTGGAGGCCAATGGCCTCACCTGGGAGATCGACGAGGGCGGCGGCGCGTTCTACGGCCCGAAGATCGACATAAAGATGAAGGACGCGATCGGGCGGCTCTGGCAGGGCCCGACGATCCAGTGCGACTTCAACATGCCCGAGCGCTTCGACATGACCTACGTGGGCGAGGACGGGCAGGAGCATCGCCCGGCGATGGTGCACCGCGTGGTGCTGGCCGGGATCGAGCGCTTCATGGGCGTCTTCATCGAGCAGTGCGCGGGCGAGTTCCCGATGTGGGTCGCGCCGGTGCAGGTGAAGGTGCTCCCGATCAACGATCGCAACTTCGACTACGCGCAGGAGGTCGCTCACAGGCTGCGGTGTGAGGACATGCGGGTCGAGGTGGACACGGAGAGCGGGACGCTCGGGAACAAGATTCGCCAGGGCGAGATGGAGAAGGTCCCGTACATGCTCATTGTGGGCGACAAGGAGCAGGAGGCCGGGAAGGTGGCCGTGCGCAAGCGCGGTGAGGGCGATCTCGGTCAGACAGACCTGGCGGAGTTCATAGAGCAGGTGCTTCCGGAGACGAAGCCGGATGCGCGTTACTGCGCCGTCGTGCAGTAGCGCCGCGATAGCGAGAGGAAGAACGGAACGGCTGGAGGAAGTAGGTTATTGACCTCCAGCCGTTCTACGATGTAGCCGGTGGCAATCATAAATGCGCACCAGCGAACTGCAGAAGATGCGCGATCTTGAGGACACCTATTGGTGGTTCGTTGGCCGCCGGCGGCTTGTGCGAGGGCTCGTTGATCGCTTCGCACCCGATAGCCAGCCACGGGTCATCCTCGACGCAGGCTGCGGGACGGGCGGCACGCTCACGCACCTCGACGGAGTCGGCGAGCTCTGGGGCTGCGATCTCTCCAGCGAGGCCCTCAGACTCTGCCGCGACCGCGGCTTCTGCAACCTCGCGGAAGGCTCCATCGAGCAACTGGACTTCCCCGATGGGCGCTTCGACGTGGTTGTAAGCTGCGACGTGATCGAGCACGTGATGAACGACCGCGGGGCGGTGGGGGAGATGGTGCGGGTGCTGCGGCCAGGGGGGATACTCGTGCTGACCGTCCCCGCCCATCGCTGGCTGTGGAGCGGCCATGACGAGGCCCTCGACCACCGCCGCCGCTATGAGGCCCGGCCGCTACGCGAGATGCTGGAGGGAGCCGGCCTGCGCATCGAGCTGTTCTCGCAGGCAGTGGCGATCACGATGCCCGCGGTGCTGGTCTCCGTGGCGCTCCGGCGGCTCGCCCGGCTCCTCGGCAGGCATGATGGCGAGGCGCCGCAGACAGCCCTCTTCGCGCTCCCAGGGCCGCTCAACCGCCTCCTGATCTGGCTCCTCGGCGCGGAGGCGTGGCTGATGCGCTACATCTCGCTGCCGCTGGGGGCCTCGCTCGTGGTGGTCGCGCGCAAGCCGAAGCAGGAGCCGGCCCCAGTTACCTGAGCGGCGCGAGGTCCACGATCCGGAAGGTCGCGTCCTCATACAGCACCGGCAGGTCGGTCAGCGTCTCCACGTAGAGCAGCGCGTAGTCCGCCCCGTACTCCCGCGCGATGACCGCAAGCCTCTCATGGCTCACCGAGCGCCAGTTCTGGTCCATCTGCAGCGGAGCCTCCATCACCAGGTCGAAGGGCGCGTAGCAGGCCTGTATGCGCTCATACCACTCCAGCATCCCAGAGTCGCTGAAGGGGATGGACCAGAAGTCCACGACCAGCGCGCGGCGCGCCAGCGTCCGGAATGCCGGCCGCTCCGGCGGTCCCGCGAAGAGCGCATCGCCGGCGGTGTGAGTGCGTGCGTAGTCAGCGGCGCCGACGAGATCGCTGTGCCAGTCGCGCATGTCCAGCGCGGGCGCCATCTCGGCGATCCCATCGCCGATAACCGGCAGCGGCCGCGCGGCATTGACTGCGATCACCGCGCTGATGATGCCGACCGCCGCGATGGAGGCGCCCAGGCGCCTCCAGCCACGCAGGCTCAGGAGCATGAGCGCGGCGGCGAGCAGCACCGCGAGCAGCGCGGTCTCCTGCGAGTGCCCTCCCCAGGCCGCGAGCATCACGGCAGCCACGAAGCCGAGCCCGAGGGCCAGCGCACGCTGCGCGGGCGCGGCCGCGGCGCCATACCTACCCGTCAGCCATGTCGCCAGGTGCCCGACAAGAAGCCCGGCTCCGTGTGTCCGGCCGCCTGCGGCGAGCATGATCCACGCGCCGGCGCTCTCGCCGGTCTCATCCCGCGCGCGGTCCCAGAGGCGGCTGATCGTGGCCGCGATGAGCACGATGCCGAACCACTTCGGGATGAACATGAAGCGCGATGCCTGCAGCGCCGCCCACTGCCGGACCGGCCAGACCTCCACGAAGAGGTAGCCGCCAAGCTGCATGAGCAGCACGATGACGGAGGCGATGATGATGCCTCGAATCAGCGGCCTGCGATCGGGCCGCTCGGCGCGGTACCACGCGAGGCTCATGCCGGCGGCCACGAGGAAGAGCACGGTGTCGATGACGCGCACCGAGAAGAACTGGCTGGGGATGTAGAGCATCGGCGCGCGCAGACGCCCGAGGATGTCCACGAACAGCTCCGAGCCGATCAGGTTCTGCTCGTAGTGGCGGAACCACAGGAGCCAGCTTGCCAGCGCGAGAGCGACGCCGGAGAGCGCCGCTCGCCAGACCGCCGGCCACTGCTCGCGCCGGTCCTCAGCGCCACCGACCGCCGCGCTGAGCGCCACCAGCCCTCCGGAGGCGAGAGCGACGAAGCCGGTCACGATGCCCATGAGCGGGTGCATGAGCGATGCGATGATCGCTGCCAGCGTCGCGACGGCGAAGCGGCCCTCCAGCGCCATCCAGAGGCCCAGCAGGAGTAGCGGGAGGCCGAGCGCCGCGGGCACGAAGACCCGGTAGTGAAGCTGGGCTGCGAACCCCGGCGCGATGCCCTCGATGGCGAGGACGATGGCGCACGCCACCAGGGGCGCGACGCGGCCGCGATTGACCACGCGGTCTGCGAAGAAGTAGGTCACAAGCGCGATGAGCGTGTTCGACAGGATCGTGAGCGCGAGGTAGAGCTGCGGCAGCGCCACGTGGCGACCCATCCAGCCCATCAGGATGATCCAGTAGTGCCGCGGGCTGAAGCTGTCCTGCGCGTTGAGGAAGAAGTCGCGCGGGCAGAAGGACGGGTCAAGCTCGCGGAGGACCAGCGGGACCTGCACGATTGCATCGCCGTGGAGGAAGCGCAGGCGGCAGAGGAGCCCGTGGAGCAGCCCCATGGTGATGACTGCAAGCAGCGCAAACCGCCAGTCCTGCGGAGCAGCCTGGTATGCGGGAGGGTCGCCCTGGTCCGGCTTTGTCTGGCGAGCCATCTGTGTCCCCCTGTCAGCTACGCAGCAGTCGGCCAACGCGCGCGACAGCTATCTGTATTCGACGTCACCGCCATCACGCCCTTCGCGCTGAAAGCGCGTAAAGAGGGGATCTGCGACTGCCGGGGAAATGACACGCACGCCACGGGGGACGATCTGGCCGCAGCGCACCGCGCGCGGGCGAGAGTGAGGGATGTGACGATGGGCGGTGGACTAGCCGTCGGTCCCTGCAGGCCAAAGGAGCTCCCGCAGCTTCGCAAGCTCCTCAACGAGGTCTTCATCACCGAGCGCAACACCGAGGGCGACCTCTTCAACTTCGCGCCGCTGCTGTACAATGACGCGAACGTGGAGAACCTGCGCGTTGTGCGCGATGGGCGCACGATCGTCGGCCATGCCGGGATTTGCGTGCGACCGATTCGCTGGCGCGGACAAGTCTTCCAGGCCGGGTTGATCGGCGGGGTCTGCGCGCGCAAGGACCTCCGCGGCACCGGCATCGGCACACTCGCGATGGAGGATGTCGCGCAGCGCATGACGGAGCTTGGGCTGGACTTCGGCGTCCTCTGGACCGGCAGCCAGGGCTTCTACCAGCGCCTCGGCTGGCGCACCGCTGGAGGCCTGTGCATGATGCGCATCCTGGAGGCCGCTGAGGGTGGCGCGAGCGGGTTCGAGGTCATGCCTCTGAACGAGAGCCCGTTCAGGCCTGAGGACTGCCATCGCCTGCACGAAGCCGCCGGGCGGAATGAGGTCATCCGGACTGCGCAGGAGACGCGGGTGCAGATGGGCATCCCCACCCGGAGCGCGTGGATCGGCCTCTCGGGCGGGCATCTCGCCGGCTACGCCGTCCGCGCGGGGGAGACGCTGCAGGAGATCGAGGGCGACGCCGGCGTCTGCGCCGCGCTCATCGTCAGGGCGGCCTCAGAGGGCGTACGCAGGTGCGTCTTTCCCCTCAACGATCCGCGCGTCGCGGCCATCGAGGGGGCACTCCCGGTCTGTGTGGAGCGCCGGAGCATGGGCATGCTCCTGATTGTGAACCGCGCCTCCCTCACAGCGAAGATCGCCCCCGAGACCTGCGCCACCGCGGCGGATCTCGGGATCGGGCCGCTCTCGAGCGCCGAGGTGCTGATGGCCCGCATCTTCGGCCAGCCCGAGCGGGAACCGTCGGAGGAGCCGCTTCCGCTGGACATCCACATCAGCTACCTCGATCACGTGTAGACCGCGCAGCCGCCGGACAGACCATCTGAGCGCGGGTCTGACCAGGCACAGAGCCCTCGCGACCATGGCCAGCCCACGGAAGGGCGACACCTCCCACCCCACACAGCGCATCGAGGAGGAGATGGCGCGTCAGGCTGACGTGAGCTTCGACTACCTCTGGCTGCGCGAGGCCGATCCGCGCCCCTGCACCGACTGCTGCGCCTGCTTCTGGGCCGGCGAGGAGCGCTGCCCGCGCGGCGGTCGATCCGCGGCGCCGGTCGCCCAGCGTGCCTCGGAGAGGACCTGCGGGCGGTGACTTCGCTCTCCCGCAGCCCGCAGCCCTTCGCCCAGACGCCGTGGATGTGCGGGTACCGCCCGGTGTAGATGGAGGCACGAGTGGGCATGCAGACGGAGTGGAGGCCGAACGCCCGCTCGAGGTGAACGCCCCCCCCGGCGCACGCGTCGATGCTCGGCGTCTCGAGCATCCGGTTGCCGCAGCAGCCGAGCATCTGCGTGCGATGGCCATCAGTCATGAAGAGGACGACGCTGCGCACGCTCGTGAAGCGACCTCCGGGGTGAGGCGGAACCGGCCGGTGTTCCTGCGCGAGGTAGTTGACTTGCGGCAGGCCCAATCCCTTCAGGCGGCCGAGTCGTGGTAGCCTCAGGATTATGTCGAGGAGTCGGAGGTCTTCCCGCTGCTGTGGCGAAATCAGGCCATGCGCGCGGTGCCGGTGGGGTTTGACGCCGCACGCGGATCTTCTTGAGGTTCGATCGCGCCCTCTCCGGCGCCCTCTGCAGCAACGCGGTGGTCCTGGGTAACCAGGGGTGGAGTTGGTGGATCGTCCGCATCGAGGCAACAACATAGCACCGGCTGGACGCGCGTGGCGGTCGCTTTGCGGCCGACCGCGTGGCGTCATGTTCGCACGTCTGCAGTTCTGAGTCAGGGAGAGGGAGGTGAGGCGGCCGATGAAACGCATTCCGGCGCTTCCACTGGCCATCGGGGCGGCCATCGCGGCGTGGCTCATTGACGCTCTGGTGACGTGTGCCGCGGCGGAGGACGCGACGTTCATCGGCTGCCTTCTCCTCGACGTCTCCGGAGTGGAGTGGGCCGGACGGATCGCGATCCTCGCGATCTTCGTCACCATCGGCGTGCTGCTTACTGAGCAGCCTGAGGCGCCAGAGGTCGTGGACGAAGAGCCCACTTCGGATCTTGTCACCGCGCACATCGCCCATGACGCGCAGATCCTGATAGTCGGCGCTGACTGCGAGGGACAGATCACCCTCTTCAACCGCCGGTGCGAGGCGCTGACTGAGTGGTCGAGCGCTGAGGTGCTCGGCCACGACCTCTTCGAGGGCTTCATCCCGGCCCGTGCACTTCCCGAGGTCATCCCCGCTTTTGCGGCCGTAACCAGGCGGGCCGCCAGCGTCACACGCGAACTGCCCTTCCTTACGAAGCGTGGGCGGGAAGTCATCGTCAACCTGCACATCTCGCCGGTGCATGATGATGCCGGCGAGATCATCGGAGCGGTGTTCGTCGGCGAAGAGGTCACCGAAAGCCGCCTCTCCGAGAGCGAACTGCTCCTCAGTCGCGCCCCCTGGCGGCCGCTGGCAGAGACGGTCATGGGCGATGGGATGGCGGCGGTTGACGAGACGGGCCGGCTGACCTGGCTGAGCGCGTCGCTTTCCGCGATGCTCGGGCGCGAGCGGCAGCAGATGGTGGGGGCGGCCCTGGCGCAGCTCGCGTGTGAGGAGGACGCCGAGCCGCTGCAGCGGGCGATCGGCGAGTGCCTCGCCGAGCAACGGATGGTTCGCCTTGATTTCGGCGCGGTCACCGCGGACGGCGTGCGGATCCCGGCACAAATCGCGCTGCAGCCGCTGGAGAGCGCCGACGACGAGGATGCGCCGGGCGCGTTCGCGCTCGTCCGAGACCTGCGCGAGATCAAGGTCTCGGAGGCCGCGATGGGCATCGCGCAGCAGCAGATGCGGGCGGAGATCGATGGCCTGCACATGCGGCTGAATGCAGCTGAGAGCGGCGTTCAGGCAGCCCGAGAGCATGCGCTGGCGGAGCAGCAGGCGCTGGTTGACGAGCTGCGGGAGCGCCTGGCGGCCGCAGAGCAGCGGGCGGCCGAGATCGGGGAGGCCGCTCAGGCTGCGAAGGAAGCGGCGGTCGCGGAACTGCGCGGCGCGCTGGCTGCCGCTGAGGAGCAGGTGGCTCAGGCGCATGCCGCTGGTCTTGCCGAGCGCGAGGCGGAGGTTGCCTCGCTGCAGGAGGAGCTTGCGGGTGCGCAGGG
>DHPY01000111.1:0-5695 GCA_002411015.1 Armatimonadetes bacterium UBA5352
ACGGAACGGATACGGCGGACGGGGCGGGCGGGGCGGGCGGGGCAACAGTAGAGGGAGACGATACGATGGAGACGATCGGCAGCGATGAGTTGGTTGCGTTCCTGAGCATGCTCGCAAGGGAGATGCCGGGGCATCAGGACCATCTACGCGAGTTGGACGCGCAGATCGGCGACGGTGACCTCGGGATCACCGTCACGATCGGGATGAGGGCGATCGGCGCGGAGGTGGTGGGGCTCGCAGGCGAGGAGCCAGGGACGATCCTCGCCAAGGCCGGGATGGCCTTCAACCGCGAGGCCGCCTCCACCTTCGGCGCGATCTTCGCGACCGCGATGATGAGCGCCGGCAGGCACGTGCGCGGGGATGCGGAGATTGTGCTGGCGGACCTTCCCGGGATGCTCGAGGCGGCGGCGTCGGGCGTGAGCGCGCGCGGCGGGGCGAAGCCGGGTGAGAAGACGATCCTCGATGTGCTTCTTCCGATGGCCGCTGAGCTTGGCAGGCAGGTGACGAGGGGGGCATCGCTGAAGGAGGGGGTTGCCGCGGCGCATGGCGCCTGTCTGGAGGCTCTCGAGGCGACGAAAGCGATGGAGGGCAAGCATGGCCGCGGGGGATGGCTCAGGGAGAAGAGCATCGGGGTGCAGGACCCCGGTTCCACGGCGATCTGTCTCATGATGGAGTGCTTCGCGCGCTTCGTGGCCCGGTAGCGAGCCGCAATCCTTGGCCTCGACCAGACGCCCTCGGAGTGACAAGCGTGGACAGGCGCGGTCGCGCATGCGCCTCGCGGTGGGAAGGGAAGTGCGGACGTGGTTCGCGGTGTGCTCGAGGGACTTGCGAAAGACCTGACAATGCCTGTCGCGGGCATAGACCGCGAGGGCCGGCTCTTCTTCGCGAACCACGCTCTGCGGGATCTGGTAGGTGAGACCGGGGGGGTGGCTCTCGGCCGCCCCTTCTGGGAGCTCATCCCGGAGCCGGATGGCGAGTACTGGCGGGAGGGCTTCCTGGAGCGCATGGCGACCGGGATCAGGAGAGAGCTTGAGACTCCCCTCATCACACGCGATGGCCACGCGTCCCGTATCACGTGGCACACAATCCCCCTGTTCGATGACACCGGCAGGTTCGAGTCGGCGTTCGTCCTTGGCACGAATGTGACTGCCCTCCGGGAGGCGGAGTCTCGGCTGGAGAGGCTGAACCGGCTTTTGGAGGCGCTGAGCGTCATCTCCGGGATAGCGCTGCGCGCAGAGGACCCGCACACGCTTTTGCAGGATGCCTGCCAGAGGCTCGTTGATGTTGGGTGCTGTGAGGCGGCGTGGGTGGTGCTGGTGGGTGATGACGGCATTCCCGTGGGTGTGGTCGGCGTTCCCGCCGTTGGCACCGTGTTCGCGAACGACGTACTGCAGGAGCGCGTTCGGCTCCAGGACTGCCATCTCGTCAGACCGACCGGTTCCGGAGACGCTATTGCCCATGGTGACGTTCAGGCTTGCTCCGACTGCCCCTTCGGCTGGCATGGCTCGGGGGCCCACGGTGTCTCGGTGGCGATCAGGCACGGTGACGCGTTGCTTGGCGTCCTCATCGTACACCTCGCAGAGCCCTCCAGACCGGCGATCCTTCGGGTGCTGGGGAATATCGCCGACAATCTTGGTTTTGCGCTGGCGGCTCTGGAGGCGCGCGCGGCGCACGAGCGGACCGAGCGGTCGCTTGCGGCGCAGACGAGGATGCTGGACTCGTTCTTCACAAGCTCCCTCGATGCGGCTGCGATCATGGACGATGATTTCAACTTCGTGCGGGTGAACACGGCCTACGCGCATGCCGACGGGCGCGAGCCTGAGTACTACATCGGGCGGAACCACTTCGAGCTGTTCCCCAACGAGGAGAACCTCGCGCTCTTCACGCGCGTGCGGGATAGTGGTGAGCCGTACTGGATCCACGCGAAGCCTTTCGTCTACGCCGGGAATCCGGAGCGGGGCACGACCTGGTGGGACTGGTCGCTGGTGCCGCTGCTGGATGATGACGGCGAGGTGGCGATGCTTAGCCTGTGGCTGCGGGATGTGACTGTTGAGCAGCGGGCGGTGCAGGAGCTTGAGGCGCAGCGCGATCAGCTGGACACGCTGGTGCGCGAGCGCACCGCGGAGCTTCAGAGCAGCAATGAACTGCTGAACTCCCTGGTGGCGCACTCGCCCATCGCGATCATGATGAATGATCGCGATGGCAACGTCATGCTCTGGAACGAAGCTGCGGAGCGGATCACTGGCTGGCCTGCGGAGGAGGTGATCGGCCGGTTCTCGCCGCTCCCGCAGCCTGAACACGAGGAGAGCGCGAGGGCGCTGTTCGCGCAGGTGCTCGCGGGCAGTACCCTCGCGGAGGTGCCGATCCGCCGCCGGCGGCGCGATGGGCGCGAAGTGGACCTGCTTCTGTCGGCGGCTCCCGTGAAGGACAGCAGTGGTAAGGTCATCTCGGTGGTGGGGCTGTTCCATGATGAGACCGAGCGGATCCAGATGGAGCAGGCGCTGGAGCGGACGACGGAGCTGCTGCGGGCGATAGTGGACGCCTCCCCGCTGGGGATTGCCGCGTATGATCTCGAGGGCAAGGTGACATTCTGGAACCAGGCGGCGGAGAGGATTCTGGGACGGAGCTCGGATGAGGTCGTTGGAGTGCAGCCTCCAACCGTTCCCCCGGAGATGCTGCCGTTCATCATAGAAGGCATGAGGAAGTCCGGCGCCGGTGAGCCCCTTGACGCTATCACGTTCGAGTCCCTCTGCAGGGACGGGAGCCGCATTGAGGTGGAGCTTCACGGGGCCCCCCTGCATGATGCTCAGGGGCAGAGCACCGGCTCAGTAGTCCTCTTCGGCGACGTTACCGAGCGTGAAGCAGCGGCGCGGGAGCGCGAGGAGCTTCTGCGGCAGCTTGAGGAGGAGCGCGCGACGCTGTACACGCTGGTGCGGAATGCGCCGGCGGGTATAGTCCTGTGCGATGCCCAAGGTCGCCTGCTGCTGGTGAACCCGGCGGCTGAGGCCATCCACAAGCGTCCGGCGCCTATTGGGGGAGATTGCGAGCGCCACGGCGAGCTCCGGTTCTGCCATGCCGACGGGACGCCCTACGATGTGGGAGATCTGCCGCTCATTCGCGCGGCACTCCGGGGCGAGGTGGTTCATACCACGGACCTGGCGGTGGTGTGGCCCGATGGGCAGCAGCGTGACCTGGACGCGAGCACAGCGCCGATTCGGACCGGGGACGGTGAGATCACGGGGGCGGTCGGGATTTTCTGGGATGTGAGTGAGGAGCGCGCGACAGAGCGCGAGCGGGACCGGCTGCTCACGATGCTCGAGGACTACGCGAGCCATCTCGAGGAGATGGTGGCCGACCGGACGCGGGAGCTGGCGGCATCGCACAACGAACTACGGCAGCAGCGCGACTTCGTGGATGCGGTGGTGGAGAATGCGGGGAGTCTCGTGGTAGTTGTTGATCCGAGAGGGAGGGTGGTGCGGTTCAATGCGGCGTGCGAGCGGACGACGGGCTACGCGGCCGGGGATGTACAGGGGCGCTCGTTCACCCGCACGCTGATTCCGAAGGGCGATCGGAAACGAGTTCGAGCGGATATCCAGCAGGCTGTAGAGCGGGAGTGGGGGCAGTATGAGGGCAAGTGGCAGTGCAGGGACGGGAGTCTGCGCACCGTCTCGTGGCAGATCAGCACTATCCGCGGCAATGAGGGGGAAGTGGCGTTCATCATAGGGACGGGGTGGGATGTGACTCGGGAGCGTGCGGCTGAGCACGCGCTACGTGACAGCGAGGAGAAGTATCGCGAGCTGGTTGAGAGCGCGCGGTCGGCGATCGTTCACTGGGACCTGGACGGGACACTGCGCTTCGTCAATGAGTATGGGCTTCACCTGTTTGGCTACAGGCCCGAGGAGTTGATCGGGGACAACGTCAGCGTTCTCGTGCCGCGGACGGACAGGAACGGGAACGACCTGACGGGGCTTGTCTCGGCGATCATCGAGTCCCCGGCGGACTTTTGGATGAATGAGAACGAGAACATTGCGAAGGACGGGACGTGCTACTGGATATCGTGGTCGAACCGGCTTGTGCGCGACGACGAGGGTACCCCGGTGGGGATCATGGCCGTGGGGGTAGACCGCACGGAGCAGAAGGCGGCCGAGGAGCAGTTGGAGGCGAGTCGGCAGCATCTGCGCGACCTGGCGGCGGAGGTGGCGCAGGTTGAGCAGCGGGAGAGGCGGCAGATTGCGACGCTGCTGCATGACAACGTGGGGCAACTGCTGGCGTTCGGGAAGCTGAAGCTGCGGGGGATGCTGCAGCGGGGGGAGTATGATGCCGAGGGGCTGGAGGAGATGCTGCGGTATGTTGATGAGGCGATCGAGGAGACGCGGTCGCTGACATCCCAGCTCTCGCCGGCGGCGCTGGAGCAGCTTGGTTTCGTGGCGGCTCTGCAGTGGCTGGCGGATGAGTTTACGCAGCGGCACCGGGTCAAGGTGAGCTTTGAGTGCGCGCAGGAACCCGAGTCTATTGCCGATGAACTCGCGATCACGCTCTTCGAGGCGACGCGGGAGCTTATCACGAACGTGGTCAAGCACGCGGAAGCGGGGCAGGTGATAGTGCGCCTCGGGGTGAAGGATACGTGGGTGTGGGTAGAAGTGGCTGACGATGGTGTAGGCTTTGAGGCGGACGTCCTCCCGCGGTCGAATCGGCGGGATGGAGGCTTCGGCCTCTCGAATGTGAGGGAACGGATCACCTATCTCGGGGGTGATCTGGAGATTGTGTCGACGCCGGGCACGGGTACAACGGTAACGATCATCTGCCCGCTGGTTTTGAAGGAGAGCAGAGCATGAACGTTCGAGTGATTCTTGCCGACGATCATCAGGTGATACGGGAGGGCCTGCGCAACCTCATTGAGGAGCAGCAGGACATGGAGGTCGTCGCGGAGGCAAGCAACGGACGCGCCGCGATCAAGCTCTGCATGGAGATGAAGCCCGACGTCATCGTGATGGACGTGGCGATGCCCGACCTGAACGGGATTGAGGCGACGCGGCAGGTGGTATCGGAGTGTCCGGCGACGAAGGTGCTGGCGCTGTCGATGCACGCGGACAAGCATTACGCGGCGGGGATGCTCGGCGCGGGTGCGTCGGGCTACGTGCTGAAGGACTGCGCGTTCGATGAGCTGGCGGACGCGATCAGGCGCGTGGCCTCCGGCGGGAGCTACCTCAGCCCGGAGATTGAGGGCGTGGTGCTGCGGGACTACGTGGAGCGGCTGTCAGGCGAGGGCGGCGACTCGGCGTTCTCAGTGCTGACGGACCGCGAGCGTGAGGTTCTGCAGCTTGTCGCGGAGGGGCATACGACCAAGCAGATCGCGGACTCGCTGCACGTCTCGGTGAAGACGGTGGAGAGCCACCGGCAGAATATCATGGACAAGCTGGAGATACGCTCGATAGCGGAGCTGACGAAGTATGCGATCCGCGAAGGGCTGACGTCACTGGATACGTGATGGTTGGTCGCCAGCGGATCTGACCTCTCATTCGAGCGCCCTTAGCGGGGCGCTCGTTTGCGTTAGGGGGGGCGGCGGCGATGGCGACCTCAACGGCGGCCCCTTCCCCCGGCCCCCCTGCCCCTGGCGAGCCAAACGACGGGCTCGCTGGCGGGAGAGGGGGAAGACGGCGACGGATGGCGGGCTGGAAGCCCGCCGCTACGAACG
>DHPY01000111.1:5816-34238 GCA_002411015.1 Armatimonadetes bacterium UBA5352
CCCGCCGCTACGAACGACACGGCGGACGGCCACGGCCACGGCAACGGCTGGCCGCCGCGTTAGCCGTTGTCGTATCCGTTCCGTAGCGACGGGCTTCCAGCCCGTCTATCCTCCGACCCATCGCTGATAGGGCCGCGGATCTTCCATCCCCGCTTCGACAAATGCGGAAAGTCCACCCCCGCGTCTCAGGGATTCCCCTGTTGTTCGGTCGCGCCCAATGGCTTACCTTGAGGCAGTGATGTACCGGAGTCGGAGGAGGGCGAACGTATGGCGAAGATGGTGGCGGATGCGATCAACGTCGGGCCGACAATCATGTGCGGGCGCGCGCGAGGGCACAGTTCATTCACCGATGTGCCACAGGAGAAAGGGGGCACCGATACGGCTATGCTGCCGCCGGAGATGCTCTGCGCGGCGCTCGCGAACTGCATCGGGATGGTCATCGCGCTGACCTGCCGCGAGGAAGGTATCGAGTGCGCGGGGATGACGGTTGACGTGGAGGCCGAGCCGAACGAGGAGCAGGCGCGGCTAGAGAGGTTCACCGTTGTGGTGAGGATGCCGTGTGCGCTCAGTGACGAGCAGAGGGTGAAGGTCGAGGAGGCAGCGAAGCAGTCGAAGGTGCGCGGTACGGTGGCGGCGGGTACCGGTCTGTCACTGACCATCGAGTAGGGACCTCCGAAGCGGGGAGACAGCACGAGCATTGCCGAGAGGAGGCCCGGGATGAACATCACCGGGAAGCGGATCGCGGTACTGGTTGCGGACGACTTCGAGGATATTGAGCTGACGGAGCCGCGCGAGGAACTGGCGATGGCCGGCGCAGAGACCTTCATCATCGGGATAGAGGCGGGAGTGGTGGTGAAGGGCAAGCACGGGACGACCGTTGAGGTGGAGCAGGCCGCGGCAGAGGTCAGTGAGTTCGATTTCGACCTGTTGCTGGTTCCGGGCGGGCAGGGGCCGGAGAAGCTGCGGTTGGATGCAGGGGTGCTCGATCTGGTGCGGCGGTTCGATGATGCAGGCAAGCCGATTGCAGCGATCTGCCACGCGCCGCTGGTGCTGGTGAGCGCGGGGCGGGCGGATGGGCGGCGGATGACGGCCTACCGCGGGGTGCGGGAGGACGTGGCGAACGCGGGGGCGGAGGTGGTGGATGAGCCGGTGGTGATTGACGGCAACATCATCACCTCGCGCAATCCGGAGGACATCCCGCAGTTCGTTGAGGCCATCGTGGAGATTCTGCAATAGGGCTGACCTTAAGGTGTTGTGACGGGGGTCTGCGGGGGTATACTCGGGGGAACCGGAAGGTCCATTTGGGGGAAAGACCGGATTGCCGCAAAGGGCCCCGGGCGGTAGACTTACACTCGAA
Organism: Armatimonadetes bacterium UBA5352; assembly: GCA_002411015.1. Lineage (GTDB taxonomy): Bacteria > Armatimonadota > Zipacnadia > Zipacnadales > UBA5352 > UBA5352. The sequence continues at coordinate 7,174 of DHPY01000111.1, forward strand.
CATTGAGAACAGAGGAGATGGACCGGGTCGGAGGCGCGGAGTCGACGGCCCGGGTGAAAGCAGGGACACCGGACCCCGGAGTGAGTGGGAGGCGTGGTGGCGTGGTGGCGGAGAGCTGGCGAGGTTGGTGGGGTCTGATGAGGCGGGGTCCGGTGTTCCCTCCGATCATACCCGATCGCGGAGGTCGGGGATGAGTCCCGGCAGGGCCTGTTGAGGCTCAGGGAGTTGAGGTGGCGGAGGTCGTCCCGTCCACAGGGGCGGGCAAGCCGAGGCAGGTGGGGAGGTGGCGGGCGATGAGGCGTGGTGGCGCGGTTGAGGTTCTGTCGTGGACGACGGTAGCCGGGCGACGCTTCAAGGAGCGGTTGTGTGGTCGCGTGAGTGGTGGAGAGGTGGAGGTCCTGGTGGGCCAATGTGGAGCGTCGCCCGAGCGTCTCGATGGTGCGATGTGGCGAGGCTGGAGTGGTGGCGTGTTGGAGGCCCATCCGAGGACCATCGAGGAGCCATGTAGAGGCCGGCTGACGTAGGGGTGTCATATGAGGTGGGTGTGGATCGGTCGGCAGGCAGGATCGGGCCCGCGGCAATCGCCGCGGGCCCACTCTTTTCTGTGCGTGAATGTCCCGGTGAATCTTCAAGCGGGCTGTAACTTTGTGACGGTGTGCGGTAGAATGGAGGTCATACGCAGAACTCAGGTATCATCGAACGTCTCGTCCCCGCCAGTTCTGGTTTCGCAGGATATCTGCCGAGAGGGGATGGTCCTGATGCGCGATGTGCCGAAGTGTGTGCTTGTCGTTGTTCTGCTTGGCCTGACGATGGTTAGCGTCTTCGCGGAGCCTGATCAACTGGCACAGCGACTACCCGCCGGCAGACTGGAGCGCCCCGTTCTGGAGCAGCGGATGGAGCTTAGTCCGCTGCTGGTCACGCAGCAGTTCCAGACGCTCCTCAGCCGCAAGGGAATCACCGGACCGAACGCGGATCGGGCGATGGCGAGCTTCCAGAAGCTCCCGGCGGATCTGCAGGCTGACCTTGTACTGGTGGCGGATGTTGAGTTGGCCCGGAGATATGACCGGGAGGGCTACGCGATTGCGCGGTTTGACCCGGCGCTCTTTGAGCGGGTACTTGCCTCGCTGTTCAGAATCAACAGCTTCTGGCCGGACCAGGGCTCGCCGGGGGTGTGGTCCTACGCCTTCGGGAACGGCTTCAACAACGACTGCAAGGTGTACTTCGACGGCGTCCAGGCCGAGTCACACTATCTCAGCGAGGCGGTCGAGTTCTTCCCCAACTGCATGGCGTTCAAGGTCCCGCTGGGCGCCAGTCGCGCGCAGGAACATGACGTGTACGTGCGCAACATGGTGAGCGGGAGCAACACCGAGACGGACAAGTACATGATCGTGGCTCCGCGCGCCTACCGCGGCTACCACGGCTGGAAGTTCGCCAACTTCTCGCGCCCCACGATCGACTGGAAGCTCTACGCCGACTACTTCGGGCGCCTGAATGTTGAGTATGCCAACGGCACGCACAGGCCGGCGGCGCAGGCGTACTTCGACAGCACGTATACGAGCGCGGGCAACGGCGGCAACTGCTACGGGATGAGTGTGTCGAGCCTGCGGGTGCGCAACCACGAGTTTGACCACATGTTCCACGCCAGCTACTTCCAGGACGCCGCGACTGCGCAGACCTACCAGTGGTGGTATGACTGGATAGCGGTCACGCGTGAGACAGTGCAGCAGCAGCAGGGGGCGTGGTTCACGCAGGAGATCCTCGATCTGCACAACAACTTTTGGAACAACCAGGATGCGCGCGATGTCTTTACGCGCTGCGAGTCGCTGCTGTCGAACGTGATTGACCGCCCGGTGCTGGTGTACTGGGGCCCGTCCGGTGGCGGCTGGTGGGGGCACGTGGTCTGTCCGTATAAGAGCGAGACTTCAGGCGATTCCCGCCGCATGATCGTCTACGACAACAACAATCCGTATCGCGAGAACGAGACGGGCGCGGTTGACCCGGATGTGGCGACGGTGAGCTGGGCGGCCAACACGTTCTCACGCGGCAGTGCGACGAAGGCGGAGCTGTTCTCGTATGAGGAGTGCACGCCCGCGAACCCGCATCTGCCGGGCTCGGAGTATGGCGGACCTGGTTCGAACGCGGTCGTGGTGGTCTTCAGCCCGAACACGCGGGTGGGGCAGATCACCGATGAGGCCGGGCGGAGGTTCTTCAATCCGGACGGGACGCTGAATGAGGACGCTGCAAGCCGGATTCCGAACTCAAGCATCGTGCCGCCGCTGCTGCAGGGCATGCCCCGGCCGGAGATGCGCGAGATCGGGCAGGCGCAGATTCTGCAGAGGGCGCGGCCGGCGAACTCGCCGCTGGTCTTTGCGTTCGAGGGCACCGGCGGGAGGAGCCTGACCTTCGATCTTGCGGGGCAGGGCGCGAAGCTGATGCACGCGTTCCAGAACGGGAGCGTCTTCCAGCTTGAGGCAGCAGGCGCCGGGCAGGTGCGGCTCAACAGCCTCCTGCAGGGCACATCGCTGCAGGTCCTGAACGCACAGGCTCTGAACGCGACCGCGCTGGCCTTCATGCGCTCGACCGCCCAGGGCGACCGGGTCTTCCGCCTCAACAACATCCGCAACCTCGGCGCGGGGCTGCTGGAGCTTCTGCCGGACGCGCAGGGGGCGGCGGTCGAGGTGCTGGGGCCGCCGAACCTGCAGTTCAACCTCGATCTCCAGGGCCCGGTCGGCCAGGGGATGCAGCAGGCGACCTTCGGGAACATCGCGCTGCAGGCGGGCGCAAAGGTGAACCTCGCCCCGCTGAACTGGACGGCGCTGCAGACAGGCGGACTGCGCCTGCAACTGCTGAACCTGCAGAACAACGCGGTGCTCAACCAGCAGACGCTGCAGCGGATGCAGTAGCCGCACCTGAAGAGTGATCGCGAACGGGGACGCCGGGCGCAGGAGCGCACCGGCGTCCTCGTGTGTACATTGTCTTACGCGGGTCCTCGCCCGGCGCTTCGCGTGGGCGCCTGATGCCGGTCGCTTGCGGTGGCCTGCGCGATGAGCAGCAGCTTGGGCGAGGGCTGCACGTGGTCGGCCGCGAGGGCCGGGAGATGCGGCAGGTGGCGTCGCCGAGCGGGAACCTCTTCGCGGCATCGTCGCCCGCGGACATCATGCACACGATCCAGCGCCTGACGCTTGAGGAGCTGGCGATCCCTGGCGGGATCGTCGTCATTCGGACGGTCATCAGCCACTACCTGACGAACGGATGCGCGAGAGCGGCCGGTTGGAGCAGGCGGGCGAGGAAACAAGCGACGCTAAGGACTGAGCGCGACGCGCAGGATGGACGGATCGCGCTCCATGAGCGCGAGCGCCTCGCCGATGCTCTCCAGCGGGAAGACCTCGCGCACCACGCTCCCGAAGGCGAAGCACTGGCTTCCTGCGCGCATGAACTGGAGGGCGTCCTGGAGGTCGCGCGGGGTGTAGTTGTGCAGGCCCTGGAGCGTCAGGAGCTTGGTGGTGACGGGCTGGAGGTCGATCTCCGCGGTGGCGTTAGGGAAGACGCAGCCTGCAAGGATGTATCGCCCGCCGATGCGCAGGGCGGCAATGCCCTCCGGGACGACGGCGGGCGCTCCGCATGCCTCGATGGCCACGTCGAAGCCGCGACCACGCGCGGTCTGCGAGAGCAACTCCGGCCCGGCGGATGGCGCCGTGTGCGTGGCGCCGAAGGAGCGGGCCTGGCGCAGGCGCTCCTCGCACGGGTCCACCACGACGACTGCCGCTGCCCCACGATGCGCTGAGAGCGCCGCCGCGCAAAGCCCGACCAGCCCTGCGCCCTGGATAAGCACCGAGTCGCCGGGATGGGTGTCAGCCAGCCGCACCGCCGCCTGCATCGTGGAGAGCGAGCAGTTGACGAAGACGGCCAGGTGGTCCGGGAGATCATCGGGGAGGCGGTAGTAGACGCTGCCGGGGACGAGGTAGCAGTACTCCGCGAAGCCGCCGCTGAGCGGTGTAGCTTTGTCAAGCGTTTCATGCCCGAACTTGAACAGAGTTGCACACTTCTGCGGGATGCTGTGGGTGCAGGAGAAGCAGCGACCGCAGCTTGCGGCGATGCCCCAGGTGATGCGGTCGCCGAGTGCGAGGGGCTCGCCGAGGCAGTCGGTCTCCACGCCCTCACCGAGCGCGGCGACCTGGCCCACGATCTCATGCCCGAGGACCAGCGGCCCGCCCGGGTGGCGGCGGCCGCTGATGGTGTGCAGGTCGGAGCCGCAGATGGCGCTCAGGCACACACGCACGAGCACCTCGCCGGGGAGCAGCGTGCGCATCGGCAGCTCCCGCAGGGCGAGGGTGCGGTCGGCCGGATTGAAGACGATGGCGCGGCAGTGATCGGGGAGGCTCACGGGCGCTCACCGCGGCGCAGGCGGAGCTCGATGTCCTCGATGATCGGCGGCAGATCGGCGACGGTGGGGATGGTGTAGTGCACGCCGGCGCGCTGGAGGGTCAGGCGCGCGCGGTCGGACATCTCCGCGAGTTCGGCCTGCGGGACGTCGTCCAGCTCCTCCTCGCGCAGGCCGATGAGGTTGCCCGACTCGATCACCGCGACGGTCCATGCGCCTGCGTTCAGGCCCTCCTCGATGTCCGGGATCGTGTCGCCTACCTTCACGACGGCCTCCGCAGGGTAGGCGCCGGTCTCCAGCATGTTCACGATCAGCATCCACGGGGCGGGGCGAGCCTCCGGGACATCGGTGGCGCAGACGTGCGAGTCGGCCTCGAAGCCCTGCTCAGTGGCGACGGGGAGGATGGCATCGAGGACCTCGCGGAAGTAGCCGGTGTTCGTGGCGATCATCGTGTCGCGCGCGCGCAGCCACGCGACGGTCTCCAGCACGCCCGGGATGAGCTGCGCACGCTCGGCGGCCATGCGCACCTGGATCGGGTGGAATGCTTCGTAGAGGCGCTCGACGTCGCCGGGCTTGGGCTTCGCGCCGTGGAGGTCGCTCCAGCCGCGCTCGACTTCCGGCTCCTCGAGGAGGGCCGCGATGTGCTCGCGCTTGCCGATGCCCATCGGGCCGCGCGCCTGCGCGACGGAGATCTCCAGCCCCGCGTCGCGGAAGAGCTCGACGAACGCCAGCGCGGGGGCCTGGCAGCCGAAGTCAACGATGGTTCCGGCCCAGTCGAATGCGACAAGCTGCACGGGGCCGCGGTACTCGCGGCGGTATGCGAAGGGCATGGTGGGGCCTCCCGGATGATCCGGCTGACGCACGTCCCCCTCGTGGCACGAGCTTCCACTCACATTCCGGAGATCGGGCAACGCCAAACGGCGGGCTGGCAGGGAAGCTGTCGCCCTCGCAGACGACGCTCGGGCGCCACTTTCGCTCGCCGCCGGGGGCGGCGTCGGCGAAAGCAGCCCCTCCTGGAATGCGCGTTTCCTTGACCAGGCGCTGATCTCTTGAATGTGAGTTCCAGCCCGCCGGTGCTCGCGTTGCGGCGGGCGTGTCGTGCCGTTCGTAGCGACGGGCTTCCAGCCCGTCATCCACTTCGCGGGCAGGGTACGCCGAAGGTGTGCGGAAGTCAAGCGCCGCGCGGGGGCCTCAGTCTTTCTCCTCCTCGGCCTGCTCCTCGTGGGCGAGCAGGCGGTCGAGCTTGCGGCGGCGCGGCCGGAGCGAGCGGGCGCGGCGGAGCATCTGCGCCCACGGATCGCCCTTCTCTTCAAGACGCGCGGGGATGGACGTCACGCTGAAGTCGCGCGGACCGACGCCGGCCTCAAGCTCCTCCCACTCGATTGGAGTGGCGACCGGCGCCCCGGGCCTCGCGCGGATGGCATACGGCGCGACGGCGCTGGCGCCGTAGGCGTTGCGCAGCACATCGAGGAAGACGCGGCCGGTGCGCTTGTTCTTGCGGATCTCCAGCGTATAGCGGTCCTGCTGCCTGCGCACGAGCACCAGGGCGGCATCGCGGGCGAAGTCGCGGACCTCGTCGTAGTCGGCGCTGCGATCGAGCGGGACCACGACGTGGTAGCCCTTCGAGCCGGTGGTCATGATCCACGAGGGCAGGTCAAGCTCCTCGAGCAGCGCGCGCACGTCCTGCGCCGCCTGCCGGACCGCCGCGAAGTCCTCGGTGCCCTCGGGCGGGTCGAGGTCGAAGATCATCCGGTCGGGGTGCTCGAGGTCGTCCGCGCGGGCGAGGTAGAGGTGGGGCGTGAGCACCGCCTGGTTGGCGAGGTAGACGAGGGCCGCCGCCTCGTTGACGACCGGGGCGCAGTAGCTGCCACCGTCGCGCTTGGGGACGCTCTCGCAGGGCAGCCACTCGGGGAAGTAGTCGGGCATGTCCTTCATGTAGAAGCTCCCGCCCTGGAGGCCGTCGGGGTAGCGCTGCATGCTGACGCCGTGGCCCTTCATGTAGGGGAGCATGACCTCGGCGACCTCGGCGTAGTAGCTGACGACATCGCCCTTGGTGAGGCCCGCCTCGGGGAAGAAGACCTTCTGAGTGTTCGACAGCTCGATCTCGCGCCGGCCGATGCGCATCTGCCTACTCCTCCTTGCGGACTTCCTTCGCGTCCTTGTCTCTGCGCAGACCGATGTAGGACGGGTGGCACGCGCTCTCCGTCAAGTTTGCGCTCGTGGATCCAGTCGGGGCTGGAGAAGTGATCGTGCGTGAGCTTCGCGAGCATCGTCCGCATCCACTCAGGCTGGGCCCCCCGCCTCGCCTGCGCTCGTTCGGTGTCGGAGAGCACGTCCAGCGGATCAGCCATTGGCGGAGGTGGCCTCCTGCTCGGCGACTTCCTCGACGGTGCGGCCGGAGATGACCGACTCGGGCTGCGTGGAGGTGGGCTTGCGGCGGGCGTCGGCCCCCTCGTCCTTCATCTTGATGAGCAGCCAGCGAGCCTTCTCGCCCTTGCCGGTGCGAAGCAGCGCGTAGCCGCCGGTGAGCTTCTCGCCGTCGAGCCAGATCGTGGCGTGACCGTCCTCGATCTGGTCGGCCACCGATGGCACGGGCTTGCCTTCCTCGGCGTCGTCCTCCTTGAGGTTGCGGTAGCTGCCGCGATCCCAGACGATCACCGAGCCGCCGCCGTACTCGTCCTCCGGGATGACGCCCTCGAAGTCGGCGTAGGGTAGCGGGTGGTCCTCGGTGGGGACCGCGAGCCGCTTCTCGCGCGGGTCGGTCGAGGGGCCTTTGGGCACCGCCCACGACTTCAGGACGCCATCCACCTCGATGCGGAAGTCGTAGTGCAGCGTGGACGCGTCGTGTTTCTGAATGACGAAGATCGGGCGGCTCTTCGCCCGGTCGAAGGTGGCCTCGCCGCCGCGTGGCTCGGAGGTCTTCGCGAAGTCGCGCTTGCTTTCGTAGTCCTTGAGGCTCGAAGAGGATCCTGGCATGGGGCCGCTCCCTCGGAAACCGACATGACGGTGATCCGGGCACTTTAGCTCGCGATTCGTGCCGCTGAGGCGGTCTTCCTGCAGAGATGCGGCAGGTGACGTGCGCTTTGCGGCGAAACAGTGGGTCTGCGGGAAGTATCCGCGCGACGAAGCGTGGGCTGCGGACTACTCCGCGGAGGCGCGAAGGGGCGTACTGGCAGGACCAACGACGCTCGGCCTCGAAGTGCAGGCATGGGGGGCACGTGGCCGCGAGAGTCGTTCGGCGATCCCGACCGATAGGGCATGCGGCTATCGGTGTGCGTGGGCCGGGGCGGAACCTGAGGCGCCGGCGCGCTTCACTCCTCGCGCCGCCAAACGACAGCGGCGCTCGGAGCGGCCCCTCCGCGACAACGGCAATGACCGTGTTGGCCGGAGAGACTGCTTGAGATGATCATCGCAATGAATTCGACGTGATGTGAGGCGATTAGCCATGAAGGTGCTTATTATTGGCGGGACGCGCTACCTGGGTCGTGAGGTCACGGATCGGCTGGCGAGGCGCGGGGATGACGTGACGGTGCTCAACCGCGGGCGGACGGAGTGCATGGTCCCGGAGGGCGTGAACTGCGTCACCGCGGATATCACGGACCCGGAGACGGTCGTGAAGGCGCTGGAGGGCACGAGCGGGCGGGTGGATCGCTTCGACGCCTGCATCCACATGATCGCAATGGACGGCTCACGCGCGGCGTCGGTGATCGACTCGGTCTGGGGCCTGGTGGATCACTACATCCAGTGCGGCTCCACGGGCGTGTTCATGCCGCTGCAGCACTGCCCGGCAGATGAGGACGAGCCGGTCGAGCCGCCTGCTCCGGAGTGGGGCGGCTTCGGCTCGAAGGCAGAGTCCGACCAGGTTGCGCGGGAAATGTGCGCGGAGTATGACCTGCCGCTGACGATCCTGCGGCCGACGAACGTGATGGGCCCGGGCGATGTGCCGATCGATCTCCTCGGCGGGCGCGCCCCGGAGTTCTTCCAGGGCATCCTCGACGGCCGGCCGATCACTGTGCCGAACCACGGAGAGGGGCTGCTGCAGCCGGGCGACGTGCGCGACCTCGCCGATGCTTTCGTGCTGGCGGCGGATCATCCGGAGAAGGCCGGCGAGTACAACATCAGCTCGCCCTACGCGATCACGCACAACTACTACGCGGAGCTGCTGGCGGACGCGCTGGGCGTGGAGGCGCAGGTGCGGCACGTGGAGGTGGATGATCTGATCGAGGAGTATGAGGGCACCGACCGCTTCTCCGTGCGCGGCATCCGCTTCTTCGCCGAGCACATGTGCTTCACGATCGAGAAGGCGCGCCGCGAGCTTGGCTACGAGCCGCAGTACACCGCCGAGGACTCGGTGGAGCAGACGGTGCGCTGGATGTTCGATAGCGGCGTGATTTCGCGCGGGTAGGCGAAACCGGGGAGGTTCATTCGATGGCGATCGGGATTCCGCGGATGGAGCTGAGCACGGGCGCGCAGATGCCGCGGCTTGGGCTGGGGACGTGGAAGCTGACCGGTGATACGTGCGCGCAGGCGGTGGACCTCGCGCTGCGGATGGGCTATGACCACATTGACACCGCGGATGTCTACGGGAACCATCTCGAGGTCGCGGAGGGCATGGCGGGGCACGATCGCGAGAGCATCTGGCTGACCTCGAAGGTGAACCGCGGCAGCCTGCGCTACGACGACGTGCTCGCGACCTGTGAGAAGAACCTGCGGGAGCTGCGGACGGACTACGTGGACCTGTATCTGATCCACTGGCCGGATCCGGAGGCGCCGATGGGGGAGACCTTTCGCGCGCTCAAGCGCCTGCGCGATGAGGGGATGGCGCGGGAGATCGGCGTGAGCAACTTCATGGTCGAGCACCTCACCGAGGCGCTGGAGGTCTCGGAGGCGCCGATCGTCAACAACCAGATCAAGGTGCACCCGGCGCACCAGCCCTGGGAGGTCGTGGAACTGTGCCGGGAGAACGGGATCTCCGTCACGGCCTACTCGCCGCTGGGGCACGGGAACCTGCTCGACGACCCGACGCTCAAGCGCATCGCGGGGGAGGTTGGCCGCACGGTCGCGCAGGTGTGCGTGCGGTGGCTGCTCCAGCAGGGGATGATCGTCATCCCGAAGGCATCGAGCGAGGAGCACATTCGCGAGAACCTGGAGGCGCTGGAGTTCGAGCTTTCGCCCGAGCACGATGAGGCGATACGGGCGATGGGGTAGGGGCGGCTGACGGGCTGGAACTCATATTCCAGAGATCGGAGCACGTCCATTCGGCCCGCGCGAATTCTGACGGTTAAGTAGTGCGGGCGCCCTCGCCCGCACACCAATGACATGTGCAGAGGACCGTTTTCGCCCGGATTGGGTGGGGCGAGGGTGCCCCACCTACTTAATCTAGGGATCTGCGCGCCTGCAGGGGCCCTCGCTGATCGACTGGCCGCCATTTCTGGAATGTGAGTGGAAGCCCGTCGCTACGAACGGGTTACGACGACGGCAGAGGCGAACGGCTGACGGGCTGGAAGCTCGGTCGCTACAAGGGTTTGCGGCAACGGCGGCAGGCTGGAAGCCTGCCCCACGGAGTGATGGAAGGGGCGTCTCGGCGCCCCGTGGTGCGGGCGCCCTCGCCCGCACGTTATGTATACGAGAAGGAAGAACTCACCATGCCGTCAGACCGCCTCCCGAATATCATCTACATCATGTCCGATGACCATGCGTCCCACGCGATGACCTGCTACGGGAGCGTGGTCAATCAGACGCCGCACATGGACCGTATCGCCGAGGAGGGTGTGCGACTCGACAACTGCTTCTGCACGAACGCCATCTGCACTCCATCGCGCGCCGCGATCCTCACCGGGAAATACGCGCACACGAACGGCGTTCGCGTCTTCAATGACATGGACCAGCGGCAGATGACCGCGCCGAAGCTCCTCCAGCAGGCCGGCTACCAGACCGCGATCTTCGGCAAGTGGCACCTCGGACACGGCGGCATCCACAACCCGCAGGGCTTCGACCGCTGGTGCGTCCTCCCCGGCCAGGGGCTCTACCATGACCCGGAGTTCTACGACCAGTCGGACGAGAAGGCGGTCATCCCAGGCTACGCGACCGACATCATCACAGATCTGTCGCTCGACTGGATGGATGGGCGCGATGAGAGCCGCCCGTTCTTCCTGATGACCCACCACAAGGCCCCGCACCGCCCGTGGGACCCGGACGAGAAGCACATGGGGATGTTCCTCGACGAGATCCCCGAGCCGCCCACGTTCTGGGATGACTACGAGAACCGCGCGACGGCAGCGAAGATCGCGCAGATGCGCATCGGGCGGGACTTCCGCGAGCGCGATGTGAAGCACCCGCGACCCGAGGGCCTGAGTGATGACGAGTACAAGCGGTGGTGCTACCAGCGCTACATGCAGGACTACCTGCGCTGCGTGCAGTCGGTGGACGATAACATCGGCCGGATGCTCGACTACCTCGACGAGAGCGGCCTCGCGGAGAACACGGTCATCATCTACACCTCCGACCAGGGCTTCTTCCTCGGCGACCACGGCTGGTATGACAAGCGCTTCATGTACGAGGAGTCGCTGCGGATGCCCTTCGTGATGCGCTATCCAGCGGAGATCGAGGCCGGGCAGGCGAACGATGACATCATCCTGAACGTGGACTTCGCGCCGCTGTTCCTCGACTACGCGGGTGTGCAGACGCCCGCGCAGATGCAGGGCCGGAGCTTCCGCGACTGCCTGCGTGGCCAGACGCCCGGCGACTGGCGCGAGAGCTTCTACTACCGCTACTACGTGCACCTCGACGGCGGCCACAACGTGTTCGCGCACTACGGCGTGCGGACCGATCGCTACAAGCTGATCTACTACTACCGGAACGATCCGGGCCCGCGGGAGTGGGAGCTGTTCGACCTCGAGACCGACCCGATGGAGATGCGCTCGGTCTACAGCGATCCTGCGTACGCGGATGTCGTGGCGGAGCTGAAGGAGGAACTGCTGCGGCTGCGGTCGGAGGTGGGGGATCAGGACGATCCGTTCGTGTGACGGCGGGGAAGGGTGAAGGGGGAACGGCAACGGCAACGGATGACGGGCTGGAAGCCCGTCGCTACGAACGAAACGGCGGACGGCGACCTCTCCCCCCGGCCCACGCACGACCACAACCGTCTGCTCGGCGCCCCTAACGAACGACAAACGACATGGGCCGGGGTGGAACCTCCCGCTTCGCGGGACCCTCGCTTCGCTCGGGCGGCCCCTCCAGTACGGAACACGGCCCGACCGCGGCCGCATCGAGAATGTGCGCAATGCATAGTTGTTCCGGCGAGGGAAGCAACGGCGACGGCCGCCGGCAGGAACGCCTGCGCCACGAACGGACGCCACAATTGCCTATTCGCCATTCCCGATTCCGCCGTTCGCCGTATCGCCCTCGAAGGCCTTTGCGGCCTTCGCGTCGAATTCCCGCGAGGTTCAAGGCCAAACCACCCTGGGGTGATCCTGATGAAGCTCGCTGATCTGCTCCGTAACGAGCTTGCCGGGCATGGACGCATGAGCTACGACGCCGCGCGCGATCGCTATGCAGAGCTTGGCGTGGACTCCGACGCCGCCATCGAGCGGGCGCTTGCGACGCCACTGTCCGTGCACTGCTGGCAGGCCGATGACGTGGTGGGGCTGGAGGTGCATGAGGGCGCGATGGATGGCGGCGGCATCCAGGCGACCGGGAACTATCCCGGGCGCGCGCGCTCCGGCGATGAGATCCGCAGGGACTTCGAAATGGCTGCGAAGCTCATCCCCGGCACGCTGCGCGTTAACCTGCACGCGTTCTACGCCGAGACCGGCGGCGAGATCGTGGATCGCGACGCGCTGCAGCCAGAGCACTTCACCACCTGGATCGACTGGTGCGACGCCAATGACTGGGGGCTGGACTTCAATCCGACCTGCTTCGCGCACCCGATGGTCCGCGATGGAATGACGCTGTCTTCGGAGGATGACGCGACCCGGCGCTTCTGGATCGAGCACTGCATCGCGAGCCGGAGGATCACCGCCGCGATCGCCGAGCGCCTCGGCCGGGGCACCTGCAACATCTGGGTGCCGGACGGGCGCAAGGACGCCACTGCCGACCGTATGGGCCCGAGGCAGCGACTGATCGAGGCGCTGGACGAGGTGCTCGCCGAGGAGATGCCGGGCGTCGTGGACACGCTTGAGAGCAAGCTCTTCGGGATCGGCGTGGAGGACTACACGGTCGGGTCGCACGAGTTCTACCTCGGCTACACCGCAAGCCGCGGCTGCGGCCTGTGCATGGACATGGGGCACTTCCACCCGACCGAGGGAGTGGCCGACAAGATCTCCGCGACGCTGCCATTCGTGAGCCCGATCCTGCTGCACCTCAGCCGCGGGGTGCGCTGGGACAGCGACCACGTTGCGCGCTTCAACGACGACCTGCGCGCGGTCTGCGACGAGGCAGTGCGCTCAGGGCACTTCGACGAGATCATCTGGGCGACCGACTTCTTCGACGCCTCGTTCAACCGCCTCGCGGCGTGGACGATCGGCGAGCGCTCGGTGCGCAAGGCGCTGCTGTGGGCGATGCTCGAGCCGCACGACCTCGCGGCGGAGGCTGAGCACGCGGGCAACGGCCATGCGAAGCTGGCGCTGGCGGAGCTGCGCGCGGAGCTGCCTTTCGGGGCGGTCTGGGAGGAGCTGTGCGCGCGCGGCGACGCGCCGACCGGCCTGGCGTGGCTGGCGGAGATCGCGCGCTACCAGCGCGAGGTGCTCAGCGGGCGGGGGTAGCGCGCGGCGCTACTCCTCCCGGGAGTCCTCGAAGGTCTTGTTGGATGGCGCGGCGGGCCCTGCCCGGCGATGCAGGGGGACCAATGCAGAGGGCCGAACCTATCCTCAACACGCAGCATCGCTTTCTGGAGGATCGCTATGGCTGAACCAGTCGCCATCATCATCTCGCTCGTGATCGGCACGACCGTGGGGCTCGGCTACTTCGCGGGCATGTGGATCACGGCGCAGACGCTGCCGAACGCGAAGCGGCCGCGGCTGCTCTGGGCGCTGAGCGCGATCCTGAGGGTGGCGGGGGCGACAATCGTCTTCGTGGTGCTGCTGCGCTGGGGGACGACGTACGCGATCGCAGGCGTAGCGGGCTTCGTGATCGGGCGCTTCGGGGCGATGGCGATCTGGGGCGTGACGCGCGAACCGAAGCTGCCGCCGGCTCCGCCGAGGACGTAGCGGTACTGTGAACGCGACCGGGTTCTACATACTTAGGCCATAAATAACGGCGATGTGGACGGAGTTGATTTGCCATTTGCTGGCCCATTTGTTAAGCTGCGCGTAGCGAGTTCACCGCTTCCCGCGAAACGTTGCACCCGCTACGGACCATGATTGATGAACGTATAGATGAAGAGCGCCTCGTGCGACGCGCCGCGCAGTCTGATGATGAGGCCTTCTGCACACTGCGCGATCGCTACAGGCAGCACTTACGTGTGTTGGTGGCACGGTATGCCCCCACCCCCGCTGACGCCGACGATATGTATGCCGAGATCATTGCGCGGCTCCTCGCAGACAACAAGAAGGCCCTTCGCCAGTGGCGTCCGATCGCTCCGTTCTCAGCCTACCTGACAGCGATAGCCGTGCGGCACTGCATGAGTTGGCTGGAGCGGAACTCGCGCCGGCCGGAGACGGTGGAGCTTCATTTTCCGGACGCTGATGCGGGTGAGCGGCAGTTGCTGCACGAGTTGATCGAGGGTGATGCGGATGAGCGTCCGGATCGGCAGTTCGCCCATCGCGAGCAGCGGGAGGCGATGGCCTTCGCGCTGACGGAGCTGTCGCAGAGCGATCGCCTGGTGCTGGCGCTGCGGTTCGACCAGGGGATGAGCGGGCCGGAGATTGGGCGTGCGCTGGGGATCAGCCCGGGGGCGGCGCGCCAGCGGATCTTCAAGGCTCTGCGGCGGCTACAGGCGAGGCTTATGGACGGAGAGGGCGGGGAACTCTTCCAGACAGGAAAGTAACAAGACAGCAGCCAATACGTTCTATAGAAGCAGAAGATCATGAACAAGTGCAGTCCTGGCGACAGCTACCTGACGAATCTCGAATCGTCCACCTCGGCGAACCATACTGACGAGGAGTTGCTGGAGCATCTTCGTGAGTGCGAGCATTGTCGCCGTGAGCTTGACGCGATGCGGCAAGCACTTGGCTCGGCGATCATCCATGACTTCGAGGATGAGCCAGTCACCGCGCATCTCACGGACCTCGACCTCGCGACCTTCGCCGCGCATGGCCTCGACGCGCCAAACGCCGATGAGGCGGTGACTCATCTGGCTCACTGCCGCCCGTGCAGGCTGCAGTTCGGCCACATCCGCCGGCTGATGGAGCAGCATGAGGAGCTGATCCACGGCTATCCTCCGCGCCGGCCATCGGCAACCATCCCGTTCCTGCAGCAGGTTGGGCTGCTTGCGCGCAATCCGTCGCGCGCGCTGCGAGCGATGGGGGGCTTCGCCTGCTGGGTGTTGGAGTGGATCACGCTCGTGGTTGTCATCTTTCAGCTTGCGCTTCACTTCCTCGCGCATCCGGCGGGGATTATGGAGAGTCCTGGCACAGAGCTCCTCGGCATTCTTCCGTACGAGCCGCTGCGGTTCTGGCTGATCGCGGCCCTGTGCACCGTGCTGGCGATCCTGTTCCGCTGGCTCGGCGCGCAGCTCTACCACTCGTCGGTGGAGCAGGAGTGGGAGTGAGCGCGTAGCCTCGGCCTCGGGCAGGACCATCCCGCACTCAGCGCGAATCCCTTCTCCGAAGCGAACAACGCGTCGTTCTGGAGGGGTCGGCGATGGAGAAGCGTTACCCGCATGTGATTCTGGGTGGAGGCATGGTGGCGGGCTATGCCGCGCAGGAGATGGTCAAGCTCGGACTCGCGCCCGGCGAGCTTTGTATCGTCTCGATGGACGAGGATCCGCCCTACGAGCGGCCGCCGCTGTCCAAGGGCCTGATGCGGGAGGAGAAGCAGGAGGCCGAGGTCTTCATCAACGGCCCCGGGTTCTACGAGGAGAGCGGCATTGATCTGCTGCTCAACACATGGGTGAGATCGGTGGACCTCGACGCGCGCACCCTCTCCAGCAAGAAGCACACGATCGGCTTCGACAGCCTTCTGATAGCAACGGGCGCATGGCCGATCTCGCTCAAGATCCCCGGCTTCGACCTGCCTGGCGTGCATCTGCTGAGGACCCTCGCTCAGTCGAGGGCGATCCATGCCGCCGCCGCGGATGCGGAGAGCGCGGTGGTCATCGGCGCGGGCTTCATCGGGATGGAGATCGCGTCATCGCTGACGATGCTCGGCGTGGAGTGCGCGCTGGTCTATCGCGAGGACCAGGTGATGGGGAAGCGCTTCACGGAGCCGATCGCGCGGTACTTCGAGCGCTACTACGCCGACCGGGGCGTGCGCCTCGTGTCTGAGGCTGAGGTGGCGGCGATTGAGGGCGACGAGCGGGTGACCGGCGTGACGCTCGCATCGGGGGAGACGCTGCCGGCCGAGATGGTGGTCGCGGGGGTGGGCGTGAGGCCGGAGGTCGGGCTGTTCAATGACGGGCCGCTTAAGTTGGACGATGGAATCGTGACGAACGAGTACCTGGAGACGGGCGTGGATCGCGTCTGGGCCGCGGGCGATGTCTCGAACTACTACGACGTGCTCTTCGGGCGGCACCGGCGGTTCGAGCACGAGGACAACGCGCACTACCAGGGCCTGCGCGCGGGCAGGGCGATGATGGGCGACCGGAAGCCCTTCAAGCACGTGCCGCACTTCTACTCGGACATGTTCGACCTGTCATGGAACTACTGGGGTGACCGGTGGATGGAGGACGCGGAGTACACGGTCACCACGCGCGGCGAGATCGGCGAGGACGAGTTCATCACGTGGTGGACGGTGGACGATCGCGTGATGGCGGCGTTCACGATGGGCGTCAGGTGGAAGAATGCGAAGCTGGCGGCGGATATTATCAAGCAGGCGAAGCGGCTCCCCGCGGAGGCGCTGGCGGACCCGTCACGGGACCTGGAGGAGCTTCTCGGGTGACGGCTGGCTGACGGATGACGGGCTGGAAGCCCGTCACTACAGAACGGCGGCGGCGCGAAGAGACGGGCTGGAAGCCCGTCGCTACGGAACGGATACGGCAAAGGCTAGCGGCCGGTGTCGTTCGCCGTGAGCCGTTGTAGCGACGGGCTTCCAGCCCGTCAAGTCGTATGGCACGAAGGCGCGACGGCCCCCCTCGCGCCTACTCCTCCAGCGCGCCCGCGCGCTTTGCGCACAGGAGCATGACCGGGGCGCTCGCGGGCTTCTGGCCGGCGTCGGTGTAGGCCGTCAGCGCAAGCTCATACGCACGCCGGTCCCACTGCGAGAGCAGGCACCAGTCGCGCGTCACCGGTGAGCCGCGGAAGTCCTCGTTCTCCGCGACGCGCTCGGCGAAGAGCGGCTTCTCCTCGTCGCCGTTCCACATGACCTCCAGCCAGGTGTTCGCGAGCCGCTGGAGATCCTCATCGGTGAAGACCACGCCGCGCCGCCTCGATGGCGAAGCTCACATCAATGTGAGCGTGGCTGCGGTCCTCCCAGCCGGAGTTCCCGGGCACCCCGTACTCGATCCAGTCCCAGTAGTGCCAGCGCCAGGCGTCGTTCTCCTCGTCGAGCACGAGGTATGTGCGGAACTGCGTGGCCATCTGCTCGCCGCGTTCGGCCATGAGCGGGTGGGCGCCCTCGATGTCGCCGAGAACCAGCCACGCCCGGGCGAGCGCGAGATACTGGTTGTGCGGCATGATCCGGTTGGGGAAGCGGTCGGTGGTCTTCGGCTCAAAGCGATACGCGCCGCCCGCGTCGCCCATGTCCAGCCAGTCGCGCTCGTTCTTCTCGAAGAGGTGGGTGTTGATGGACGCGAGGAAGCGGTCCGCGTCCTCGCCGAACTGCGGCTGGAGCGCGGGATCGCGCTTGACCGCCTCGATGAAGAGCGCGGCGGGGAAAGCGAACATGCCCTGGTGGACCGTGAACTCCAGCGGCTCGGGAGCGACGGTGCGGACCTGGAAGCGATCGCCCTGGTGGGTCTCACCGGTGATGGTGAAGCTGAAGGGCTCGATGAGGGCGATGGGCTCGCCGCTGTGGTAGGCGACGCCCTCGGCGATGCATTCGCGCGTCGTCCAGTCCACTACGTCGAACACATCGGGGCTGTCGGCGAACTCGATGAGGTAGGTGTGGCCGGTGGACTTCACGAACTCGCCCGCCCGCGTGTTCTTCTGGTAGGCGGGCTCGATTGTGGCATCCGAGACGTTCAGCAGCCGCTCGGCCCACGCGACGCCGGTGGAGTAGGTTGCGGTCTGCCAGCTCAGGAAGCCGTCGCCGTCGGGGTCGGAGGCGTTCGAGATGATTCGGGCAAAGTGGTCGCGGGTCCTCTCGAGCCAGTAAGTATCGCCAGTGACCTCCCACAGGTCCATGTAGTCCTGCATGATCGCGCCCTCGCCCCAGCCGAGGGTGCCCGAATCGGGTTTGTCGGAGTGGCCGAGGCCATCATTGCGCTCAAGGTCGAATGCCTTGTACGCATCGGCAATAGCCTGAACGTCAAGTTGAGCATGGGCCGCCGAACAGACTGCTCCTACCGCACATGCCACCAGAGCCAGCTTCATCACTGCGATCACCTCAGGTGAGACTGCTCAGAGCACAGCGCTCGCTCGTCGCGTCCGGATCAGTCATCTGAGCGCCCGACGAAGCCGCCCTCGCGGCGCAGGCGCCCCGGCCAGTCCGGCTCGTGCATCGCCTTGAGCCAGTCCACCTGCCCGGGCACGTAGTGGGCGAGAGAGAGCGTCGGGTATGGATGCACATCGTGCGCAAGCGCCCTGAACGGGATGCCATGCGCGATCGCGGCGACAAACTCCTGGATGAGCTCACCGGCGCGTGCGGCCAGGATCTGCGCTCCGAAGATGCGGCCGCCGTTCGGCTCGGCGATGATCTTCGCCATTCCCGCCGGTCTTCCCTCGATGCGCGCACGATCGAGCAGCTCAGGCTTAATGCGGTAGACCTCGTGCTCGATCCCGCGCTCCTGCGCCTGGGCCTCGTTGATGCCGACGCTTGCGAGTTCCGGATCGGTGAAGGTGCACCAGCCGGCTGCGGTGTAGTTCATCGGCTCGTGCTCATCGAGGAGAGCATTGCGGGCGGCGAGCTTGCCTTCGAGCGTGGCCATGTGCGTGAAGGGCCAGCGACCAATCACGTCACCGGCGGCGTAGATGCGCGGATTGCTGGTCTGAAGCTGCTCATTGACGCGGATGCCGTCCTCCTGGCAGGCAACGCCCGCGCGCTCCAGCCGCAGGTCGGCGACCTCCGGCTCGCGCCCGGTGGCGATCAGAAGCTCCTCAGCCTCGAATGAGCGCTCGTCGCCGCGGACGAGGGCATTGCAGGTGCGGCCGCCGCCCGGGGTGGGCTCGACGCGCCGGACCTGCGTGTTCAGCGCGAACTGTACGCCCTCTGCCTCGAGGTGCTGCCGAAGCTGCTCCGCAAGCTCGGCGTCATCGCGGGGCATGACGCGGCCGGTTGCCTCAAGGACCGTGACCTGCGTGCCGAGGCGGTTGAATGCCTGGGAGATCTCCATCCCGATGGAGCCGGCGCCGATGATGATCATCGAGCGCGGCGGCCGGGGGAGGTCGAAGAGGGTGAGGTTCGTGAGGCAGCGCGTCTGCTCGAGGCCCTCGATGTGCGGGCGCGCGGGGCGCGAGCCGGTCGCGATGAGGATGCGCTTCGCCGCCAGCAGTTGTCCGCCGACGCGCACGGTATGCTCATCCTCGAAGACCGCTGTGTCGCGGAGAAGCTCCACGCCCTGCTTTGCGAGATGCTGCTCCTTCGGCCCGGCGCCGATGCGGTTGGTGATCTCCCGCACCCACTCCAGGGCCCCGGCGGGGTCGGGAGAGGCGTTCGGCAGGGCGATGCCGAAGCCGGGGCCGTGCAGGAGGCGCCAGTGTGTCGCGGCCGCCTGGAGCAGCGCCTTGGATGGCACGCACCCTACCCAGGTGCATGTGCCGCCGAGCCGGTCGCGCTCCACCAGCGCGGTCTTGAAGCCGAGCTTCCCTGCGAGGCGTGCGCCGCCGTTGCCAGCCGCGCCGCCACCGAGCACCACGAGGTCCCACGTCTGCTCTGCCACCGCCACCGCCTCCCAGTCCGTCGCGTCAGTGCATCAGACCATCATCCCGAAGGGCTCAAGTCGCATCGTGGCGGTCTCCGCGAGCTCGCGGAGCCATCCGCCCGATGGGTCCACCGCGAGGAACCACCACCACGGCGGGCGGTAGTTCGAGTGCTCGAGCCCGAGCGTGCGGCGTGCGTCCGCGATCATCGAAAGCCGCCTGCGCTCGATCTCCAGCAGGAGCCTGTTGTAGCGCTCCTGCAGCCTCTGATGCTCCCCGTCGTTGACCATGTTCAGGATCTGCCCGATGAGCGCCTCGCGCTCCGCCCGCAGTGCCGCCAGCCGGCTCTCCGGCGGCGCCTCATGAGCCGCATCCGCCGCTCGCAGGATCCGCTTGATCTCGATCCAGAGCGCCTGGGTGCGGTCGCGGAGTGCCTGAATCGCCTCACCGGACTCGCGCCGCGCCAGGGCGACTGCGGCATGCTCGGCCGATAGATCCGCCACGTCCTCGCCGGCACCGTCGAGGATCGCGAGCATCGTTTCGGGCGCCCGCGCCTCGCCGAGACGCTCGATGAGCGCCCGCGCACGCGCGACCGCCTTGCGCCACTGCTGCGAGAAGCAGTCGGCGTGCATGCAGTCCTCCTCAAAGAAGCGCGCGAGGTGCGCGGGCATCTGCAGCTTCGCGTTCGCCACCGCCATCGCGTCCCACGTTTCGAAGTGCAGGCGCATGACCGGGTTGAGCGTGAACTCGACGCCATCGCTGCGCAGCAGGCGGATGAGCCGGTGCGTCTGCGGCACGTAGACCGACGCGTTCTCCAGCAGCACCATTGAGTGCTGCCGGCTGAGCATCATGGGCAGGGCGATCGCCTTGCCGACGAGGCACATCTCGGGGCATGCTTCGTCCGCTCCCGAGAAGGCCCGTGAGGCGACCTCCAGGAGGTCGCGGCGGCTCGTGATCTCGCGGTCGAGGCGGCCCTCAACGGTGCCCTCCGGCAGCTCGAAGGCGCCGCGGTCACCGATGACGCGGATCGTGCCGCGCCCCCGGCCGCAGATGACGAGGTCGAAGGGGATCGCGCCCTCGCCGAACTGCTCGAGGTAGTAGATGCCCGAGTGCGCGACGACGGTGTCGTAGGCCTGGCGGGCGATCTCCCGCGTCTCCCGCGCGAGGAAGAGATCGACGGCGTCAAAGAGCGGCCGGTCGCAGCTCTCATCGGTGAAGCGGAAGAGTTCGGTCGAGGCGGTGATGGTGACCTGTTCGGGCAGCTCACCGAGCAGCACCGAGTAGAAGCCGCTGAGGAGGCATAGGTAGAGGTCGGTGAGAGTGCGCTCGCCCGCATGCGAGCGGCACTGTTCGATGATGCGCTCCACCACCGCCAGCAGACGCTCCGAGGTCTCGCGAGACTGGTCGTCGAGCAGCACCTCGCGGCTCTGCTCCACCGCCCACGCCATCAGGTCGCGGACGGTGGGGGAGATGAGGCGGGCGGAGGTGTCGCAGGCGGTGGTGCGCCCGGAGGAGTGGTTGGCGACGCCGCGCCATCCCCACGCCTCAGTGGCCTCGCGGTAGAACTCGGACGGGCCCTCCGGCGCCTCGCGCGCCATCTGCTTCAGCGGGAGCCCGGCCGCTCGAAGCTCCGCGCGCGTTACCGGATGCTCGCTGCCGAGCACCGCCGAGGTCTCGGCGACCGCCGCCCACATCTGGCTGGTGCGCTCGTCGTCGCGCGGCTGCAGGGAGAAGTCGCTGCGTGAGCCGCCCGCGCGCGGCGTCTTGCTGAAATAATCGGTATCATGCGCGCCTGCGATGAGGCGCAGATCGGGCGCATGCTGCTGCGCGGCCGCCACGAGCATTGACTTGAGCAGCTCATCCCAGAAGACCGTCTGTCCAAGCGCGATCAGTGGCGTGCCCGCGGCGGTTGCGTGCTTGATGCAGGCGATCAGCGACGGATCGAAGTCGGCGTCGCGGAATGCCTGCGGGAAATCGGGCATCGAGGGTCCTCCCGGCATAGATGGCAGGCTGCACACGGAACGTGCGCCAGGCGCGATGGGCGTGCGGCGCACCTCACTATATTCGCCGCTTAACGCGCTATTCCTGCCGTATCACGCTCGAACAAGGAGACCACGCGGCGGCGGGGAACCTGCCGCGACAGTGTCAGCCAGATGCCCAGTACCGAGGTGTAACCTCATGCAGCTTCCAGGCCCTGAGATGCTCGATGACCTGCAGCTCACCCGCCTCCAGCCCGAACGAGGCGCCCATGCCGCGATTGTGTCACTGCCCGTCCCGCCCGGCGCGGGCGAGGTCCGCGCCACGAACCTGCTCAGCCAGGCCCGCCCGATCGCGTGGTGGCCCGAGCACCTCGCAGGCGACGCCGCGGGGGATCCGCGTCGCATGCTCATGACGATCAGCAGCGATGGTGACCTTCCGGAGGAGATACGCCCGGAGCGCGCCACGCCCGTGGAGGAGGCCGAGTGGGCGGGGCCGGAGTGGGAGACGCGCGTCCTTGAGCACAACTACCTCAGCTCCATCAACTGGGAGACCGGCGAGCTGATCCTGCGCCACGGGGAGGCCGAGATCGGCCTGCGTCCCGGGCTCATCACCGCCGAAGGCGAGCGGATGTGGTGGGAGTGGCTGCAGGTCGAGGAACTGTGGTCCGGTCCGGCCTGCCGCGCCATCCGCGTCGGCGGCTACGTCTCCGCGATGCGCCTCACGCCCGACCACCCGGATGTGACGGAGTACCACCCGCCGCTGTGGACGCACCGCCAGCACTGGCTCTTCTGCGAGGTCTACGCGCTGCTCTTCGCCAACGGCGTGGTGCAGATCACCGCGAGGCATGTCAACAACCGCCTCTACGATGAGGGCCAGGATGTGCCGGGGCTGCCGATGATCGGCCTGCGCTGCGGCTTCGACGGCGAGGTGGCGCTGACCGGCGAGCCGGTTGATGTGGACCTTGGCGGCGTGATGCTCAGCACCGAGGAGTGCGCCACGCTTGCCTCGGAGGAGAAGCCCGGCAGCCTCAGCGGCGATGGCGAGATCACGATCTTCCAACCCTACGAGGCGGTGGAGATCACGCTCGACGGTCACGGCCGGCGCTGCGATGGCCCGACGTGGGTCTGCGAGCCCGAGGAGAACATCATGCCGAAGGGCACGGCGCGCACGGTGCGCTTCACGCTCAGCCTCTCCGATGCGCCACCGCGCGTTGAGCGCTACACGGTGCCCTGGTACTGGTATGGCATGTGCGCGGAGATCGTGCCCGAGTCCATCCTGCCGGTGCATGATGAGCGCGATGTGGTCGTGGACGCGGCGGCCGAGTGGCTCAACCAGTGCCAGCTTTGCGGCTTCTTCAACGATGGCTCGGTGCCGCGCGGCGGCAGCCACTACTACGACGACGGCCGCGCGCGCGAATCCGGCTGGGAGGGCGAATCGCCCTACAACCACATCCGCTCCTACTACCGCCGGCCGACGCCGGAGCACTGGCGCTGCGCGCTGCGGAACCTCGATAACTCCGCCGATATCTCCGTGGATCACGCGAACTTCATGTATCGCATGCACGGCTACGACTTCGGCGCGATCTCGATCACGATGAACCGCACCCTCGGCCTGACCCAGGGCTACCTGGAGACCGGCGACCGGTACCTCGCCGAGACCGCCGAGAACGTCGCGATGTGCTCCGCCGCGATGGATCGCGCGAACTGGCCGCGGCGCTCCTACGGACGCGACGCGATGTGGATCCGCGGGCCGATCATGCTCGCGGATTACCTCCCCGGCCGCGGCTTCGATCATATCGCGCGGGAGGCGCTCGGGCGGGTCGTGCAGTGCCAGCGCGCCGATGGCTGCTACAGCGACCAGGGCGGCCCGGGCGGCGCGCACGCGGCCGGGAACATGGTGCTCAAGCCATGGATGAACTTCATGGTGCTCGAGCCGATGATGGACTGGCTCGAGCGGCATGCCGAGGATGAGGAGGTCGCGGCGGCCGCGCGCCGGATCTTCGACTGGCAGATGGAGCACCTGCTGCGCGACGAGGAGGGGCGGCTCTACTGGCCGTATCAGGTCGCGTGGGGCGATAACGAGGGGATGCCCGGCCAGGAGGGCAGCCGCAATCCCATCGGGCGGCTCGCGTTCTGGTATCCGGCGCGCGCGATGCTCTTCGCGGCGCGCTACTTCGACGAGCCCGCATACCTCGAGGCGTGGGAGGATGTCATGCGGGGGATGTTCGAGAGCGGCGCGCTGGATTCGCTGAAGCGCGGCGGCGATCACTACGCGAACAAGGCGATCGAGTGTGTGATCTGGCACCAGCTACGGCGCTGGAACGCGCAGTGGATTGACGGGCAGCTTGCGGCCGACCCGTATGTGCTTGCGGGCGAGGACGGAACCGCGACGATCGAGACGCCGGAGGGCCCGGTGGAGGTGGAGGTGTAGCGGAGCGTTCTGCACTGCGGGCGCGGGAGGGTTCCTCCCGCGCCCGGCGTTCGTCCTCGCTACAGCCCCAGTGCCGCGCCAAGGTGCGGCTCGAGGCCGCAGGCCATGCTCACGAAGCCGATGTCATTCGGATGCGTCATGTCCACCAGCCCCTCGCGGTCGTCCGGCCCGAGCATGTCGTAGCCCTCGACCAGGCGGATGTTGTCATCGCCCGCCGCAATGCGGTCCGCCACCGCCACCCGGATCACCTCGCGCATCGGCTCCTGCCTCGCCGTCTCCGGGCTGATGATCTCGTTCGTCGAGAAGATCGGGGTCACGCAGATGATCGGCGTCCGCGGATGCCGCTCGCGGATCGTCTCCAGGAACGGGGCGTAGCGCTCCTCAACCTCCTCGGCGCTCGCGCAGTTGACCGCCCAGTCCATCACGAAGCAGGACGCGTCTATCTCCGCGACCGCCTCCGCAATCTCCGGCTCACCACGCCCGCTGCCGCTGAAGCCGAGGTTCACGTGATCCACGTTGAGCGCGCGGCCAACGATCGCCTGGTAGGACATGCTCGAGCGGGACGCGCAGCCGCCCTGGGTGATCGAGGAGCCGTAGTAGACCACGGGCTTCTCGACCGCGAAGGGCTCGGGGGCCTCGATCGTGGCGCCCTCGGAGAGGCCGATCGCCTGCAGCTCAAGCGGCGCGTAGAGGCCGAGGTAGAGGCAGATCTCGCGGCGCCCGGCGGGCACGCCCTCGAAGGCAGCCTGCTCGAAGTCGGCGTCATTGCCCGCGGGGAAGATCGGCCGCCAGTAATCGCCATCCACCCAGAGGTCTACGCCAAGCTGCCCGATTCGCGGCATGTTGTTCATGTGGCCGAGGTGCGGGAAGTGCGCGCGGATTCCAAGCGCGGTCGAATCGGTCGCGAAGCGTATGCGCGCGCCGGATGGCGACTGCGCGAGGTTCCAGACGGGCTCGCGCACGCGGTCATGGTAGCGCTTGGAGAGGCGGATGAGCTTCGGGCGCGTCTCCTCCCACCAGGGCAGGCCATTCACGACGAAACGGTCATCGGGAAACTCGATCCACTGCATGATCAGCGGGCCACGGCGGTTGCGGCCCAGGTCACCTCCGGAGGCTTCGTCTGCACGTCGCCGGGCAGTTCGCCGCCGGGAGGCTGTAACCTGCACCGGTGCGGTGCGCGAAGGAGAACCGACGGTCGGGGCGGAACATCTTGAGTGCAGACAGAGCAGATGAGTGTATGGAGGCGAGCTGCCTTGCGAATCGCAACACTGGCCATGCTGTTTGTAGTAGCGGCGCTGCTCCTCGTCGGGTGCGGGGGCGACGAGGTCTTCAGCGGCGATGGTGATTACGAAGTCGGGACGGTGCGATTCGTCTACGGCGCCAATCAGACCTGGACGCTGCGTGAGGTGCTCGTGACGATCAACGCGAGCGAGCGGCGCGCCTACTTCTCCGGGATCGACTCGCAGGGCCTGCTCTGGGGCTGGGCGGGGAGCTACACGCAGAACGGGAGCCAGGTCGTTGCGCTGAACATGCCTGAGATCGACTTCGGCTCGGACGACCAGCTCGATCTGCGGATTGAGTTCACCTCAAACAGCCGGTTTGAGGGCGTGGCGATCAACTGGGTCTACGACGGTGGCTCGCTGGAGGATGTGGGCGCCTCGAACATCACCGGCCGCAAGACCTTCATCAGCACGCGGCAGGTGCGCACGGTCGAGCCGACGGGCGACGCACAGAAGGCGCGCATGATGGACGCCGCCGAGTAGCGCCAATCATCACGAACGAACAGAGCCCGGCGGATCGCTGCGATCTGCCGGGCTCCGTCTGTTCTGGCGGCTCAGAGTCTACTGGAGGTCGAACATCTCGTCGGTGGCGAGGTTCCCGTCGCTGTCAATGTCACCGAGGTTGTTCGACTTGTAGAGTGCGGCGTCATAGCCGTAGCCGAAGGTGCCCTCGCGATAGGTCGGCGTCTCGGCCTTGGCATGGCCGTCGGCGAAGGCGACGTTGCCGACGCCGTTGTGGCGGCCGTGGAAGCCGGGGTATGCCCACGAGGGCGGGTCGAGGTAGGTGTTCGCCTCGAGGGTCTTCATATCGGTGAAGCTGATGCGGGCGCCGTCGGCGAAGGTCACGGTCTCCGACGGGCTCTGGATGGCCGCGAGCGAGGTGGGGAGGACCTTCCAGTTCGGCCAGGTCGAGTAGTCCATCGGCGAGAGGTAGACGTAGTTGTAGGCGTAGCCGGTGTGGCCGACATCGCTGCGCATGGCGTTCATGAAGCTCGGGCAGGCGTTGATCTGCTGGTTCTTCATGTACGGGTAGAGCAGGCCGCCCTCCGGGATGCGCGTGGACGTAGAGGTGTCATACGCCGTCCACCAGTAGTAGGCGATGCTGGTGCTGGACGGGATCTCCACCGGCATGACGCGCTCGTCGTAGTCGCTGGCGTACATCATCCAGCCGAGTCCGATCTGCTTGAGGTTCGAGAGGCACTGTGTCTGCCGGGCCTTCTCGCGGGCCCTGGCGAAGACGGGGAACAGGATTGCTGCGAGGATCGCGATGATGGCGATCACCACGAGCAGTTCGATGAGGGTGAATCCTCGGGACCGTGTGTGCATCTGCTGCATCCTCCTTCGAGTGTGCGCCCCATCCGGACGCGAGTGAAAGAGTGAGCGCCGCTGGTGGCGCTCCTGGCAGCGGTCCGTAAAACGCAAACGGACCGCCCGAGGGCGGTCCTGCCGGTGAGTCTGCGACGCCTCCCGCCCTCGGGGAGTGGCGCGCAAGGCGAGCAGGCTCGTCTCCTGGCTCCCGGGTCATTCTCAGGCCGCGCCTTCCAGTCGGCTCATAGAGCCTTCCGTGGCATCGTGCGACCGTTGTCGCCGGTTACAGTTGCGGGGCAGCGCCGGATTTGCACCGGTCTTCCGTGAGGCGCGTCGCGCCTCCCGTGTGCCCGCTCGCGTAGGTTGTCAACTGACGGTCAGAGGGTAGCACGGCAGGCACGGTGAGTCAAGGGTGCGTTGGGTGGGAACTCACCCCCTTTGATCCCCCATCTCCGTTCCGGACGAGGGGGGGGGAACGACGTAACGACCCGCCCGTGGCATCGGGCGTCCCGCCAGTGCGCCCTTTGCCGTTACGTGGAGGGGCCGCCCGAGCGCAGCGAGGGTGAGTTCCGC
>DHPY01000111.1:34457-38276 GCA_002411015.1 Armatimonadetes bacterium UBA5352
GGGGCCCCCCCCCCCCCCGCCCCCCCAAGCGGGGGGCGGCGCTCGGGGCGGCCCCTCCACAGCGGCGGGCGCCCGGGCGGCCTGTGGTGATGGACATCCTGCCCGTTCGCCCCTCCATGACGGCGACAACGACAACGACCGCAGGCAGGAATGCCTGCGCCACGAACGGCAGGGGACGAATGGCAGCGTCCGCGCAGGTCTGCGCATCGTGGATGGCGAAACCGCGCGGCCGGAGGTGCGCATGATGCTCCGGGCCATCCCTACACTGGTGGTGCTTGCTATGGCGGCGCAGGTTCACGCGCAGGAGCCGATACAGATCGGCTCGCGGCTTGAGTTGCTGGTGGATGACTACCTGCTCGACGCGAACTCCGGTGAGGCGCGGCTCCAGCTTCACCAGCCGGTTCCTCAGGAGGTCGTGTACAACACGGATGCACCGTGGGAGGGCAATGCCAGCGGCTATCCCTCCGTCTTCCGCGATGGCGATCTCTACCGCATGTACTACCATGGTCTGCACTACCGCCACTCCGGCGAGCCCGCCCGGGCGCTGGAGGATCATCCCGCGGTTCTGTGCTACGCCGAGAGTGACGACGGCGTCAGTTGGCGGCGGCCGGAGCTGGGCATTCACGAGTTCCGCGGCTCCACCGCCAACAACATCGTCCTCACGCGCGAGGCGGTGGCGGAGATCAGTGGCGATCCCGCACACACCTCCGTCTGGCTGGACACGAACCCGGCCTGCCCACCGGATGAGCGCATCAAGGTCACGATCGTGGGCAAGCCGAAGGGCCTCTACGTCCTCGGCTCCGGAGATGGCGTGAGCTTCCGCGTCCTCAGCACCACCCCGAGCGTCACCGAGGGCGCGTTCGACTCGCAGAACCTCATGTTCTTCGATGCGCACATCGGCGCCTATCGCGAGTATCATCGCGGCTTCAACGAAGGCGTGCGCGGCATCATGACCGCCACCTCGGAGGACATCCTGCATTTCCCGGAGCCGCAGTGGCTGGAGTACGAGGATTCGGCCGATGAGCACCTCTACACCAACCAGATCGGGCCCTACTACCGCGCGCCGCATATCCTGATGGGCTTCCCGATGCGCTACACCGACCGCGGCTGGTCGCAGCCGGCGCTCGAGCTTCCGATGCTCGATGAGCGGCTGGCGCGCGCGGCGAAGAGCAGGCGCTGCGGGACCGCCGTGACCGACGCTCTGTTCATGAGCAGCCGCGACGGCCTGCTCTTCAAGCGCTGGCCGGAGGCGTTCATCCGCCCGGGGCCGCGCGAGCGAGGGGCATGGGTCTACGGCGACAACCTCATCTTTTCCGGAGTGGTCGAGACCGCCTCACCGCTCGAGGACGCGCCGCCGGAGATCTCGCTCTACGCCACCGAGGGCTACTGGGAGGGCACCTCGGTCGCGTTCCGGCGCTACACCTTCCGCCAGGACGGCTTCGTGTCCGCGTACGCGCCGATGGCGGGCGGTGAGATCGTGACGAAGCCGCTGACCTTCGAGGGCGGAGACCTCGCGCTGAACTTCGCGACCTCCGGCGCGGGCAGCGTGCAGGTTGAGCTGCAGGAGGCCGATGGGACGCCGATTGCCGGCTACGCGCTGGGCGACTGCCCGGAGATCTTCGGCGACCACCTACGTTTCATCGTGCGCTGGAGTGAGCGCGGCGGCGATCTGCGCGAGCTTGCGGGACGTCCCGTCCGGCTGCGCTTCGTGCTGCGGGACGCGGACCTCTACTCCTTCCAGTTCGTGCCGTACGAGCCGGAGCCGGTCTATCCGGAGCTTCCCTGAGACAGCCGGAGGGCACATGGCCTACCTGCCGGGCGAAGAAGAGCGCGCACAGGAGCTTCCGATCACCGACCCTCGACGGGTCGGTGTGACCGCGCGTGTGCTGCTGATCGTGGCGGTCCTCATCCCGCTCGACACCTACTTCATGGCCGACCTGCACCGGCGCGGGATCGAGGACCCGACGATCATCGCGCTGTTCTGGAACGTGCTCTTCCTCTTCGTGATCCTCCGCGCGATCAACGAGATCTTCCAGCGCCTCACGCCGCGGCGCGCGCTGGCGCAGCAGGAGCTTCTGGCGCTGTGGATCCTCGTCTCGGTGGCGACCACCCCCACGGGCATTGACACCGTGAAGACCAGTTGGGGCACCATGCAGGGCTACGCCTACTTCATGAGCCCGCAGAACAACTGGGAGCAGCTTTTCGGCGAGTACGTGCCTGAGTCGATGACGGTGAACGACCTCGGGGCGCTGGAGCGCCTCTGGATGGGCGATCACTCGATCTTCGATGAGCAGAACTGGCGCGCGTGGACCGGCCCGATCAGCCGCTGGACGTTGCTCTTCACCTTCATGTGGGGAGGCTCGGCGGGGCTCGCGGTCATCTTCCGCAAGCGCTGGATGGAGCGCGAGCGGATGAGCTTCCCGATCGTGCAGGTGCCCTTTGAGATCTCGCGCCCGACCATCCCGAGCCTGCGGATGCCTGTGTTCTGGGTAGCCTTCTCAATCGCCGCCGGGATCACGCTCCTCAACGGCCTGCGCGCGTTCTACCCGGGCCTGCCGCAGATTCCGGTGAAGATGGGGCAGGAGCCGACACTCGATCTGAACCGACTGCTGACCGGCCACCCGTGGAACGCGATGGGCCGCGTCTACCCGGCCTTCTACCCCTTCGGCATCGGCCTCGGGCTGCTCATCCCCCAGGAGCTCTCGCTCTCGATGTGGCTCTTCTTCCTGCTCTGGCGCGCGGAGGCCGTCCTCGTCGCCTGGCTGGGCTGGACGAGCAGCAGCGGCTTCCCGTTCATGAAGGAGCAGTCCTTCGGGGGCTACCTCGCGATCCTCGGCTTCTCCCTCTGGGCCGGCCGTGGATACTTCAAGCAGGTCTGGGACCGGATCCTCGGCCGCGGCGACCCGGCCTTTGACGCTGACGAGCCGATGCGCTACCAGACCGCGTTCCTGATCTTCCTCGCGGGCTTCGTGGCGGTGACGATGCTCGGGATCTCGATCCGCATGACGGCCGCGGTCGCGACCGCGTTCTTCGCGCAGTACTACATCATGACGATGATCGTCGGGCGCATCCGCGCGGAGATGGGCCTGCCGACGCATGAGATCGAGCGCCTCGGGCCGACGGTCATGCAGGGGAATCTCCTCGGCGCGCGGCTGCTGGGGAAGCAGAACCTGACCTCGCTCTCCGTGTTCTTCGGCTTCACGCGGGGCCTGCGGAACATCCCCTACCCGCACATGCTCGAGGGCCTCTACCTCTCGGGCCGGACCGGCCTGAGCGGGCGGAGGCTGCTCTTCGCGTGTATGGCGGTGATCCCGCTCGCGACCGCGCTGAGCTACTTCTGGAACCTCTACCTCGGCTACGAGCACGGCATTGGCGCGGACTGGAACAAGTGGATGCCGTGGTCGAGCCAGGAGGCGTGGAAGCAGCTTGAGGGCTGGCTGGTGGCCGACGCGGGCTTCGACTGGGCGCGCACGGTCGCGATCATCCTCGGGTTCGCGTTCTACTTCGGCCTGCAGACGGTGCGCTCGATCTGGGTCTGGTGGCCGATCCATCCGGCGGGCTACGCGCTCTCGACCACGTACTACATGCAGTTCCTCTGGATGCCGATGCTGGTTGCGTGGGCGATCAAGTCGATCGCATCGCGCTACTCCGGCCGGGGCGCGGTGCGGCACCTGCAGGCAGTCGCCTTCGGCCTGATCCTCGGCGACGTGATGATGGGGAGCGTCTGGGCGGTCTACTCGGCGGTCACGCGCGTGGAGACGTATACGTTCTGGCCTTGAACGGCGGTGAAGGGTGAAGGGTGAAAGGGTGAAAGGGTGA
>DHPY01000089.1 GCA_002411015.1 Armatimonadetes bacterium UBA5352
CAGGTAGCCGGCGCCCCCGCGGCCGCACCTCAGCGCTTCGGAGAGCGTTGTGACCGCGCCCGCGTGGCGCATCGTGTCACAACGCTCTCCGAAGCGCTGAGCTGCGTCGGCGGGGTCGTCGGCTACCTGATCATGGGAGTGCCGATGCCGTGGGCGCTGACGGCAGCGCTCCTTCTCGGTGGCACTGTGGCATCGTTGCTGGCCGCCGCAACAGTACGCTCACTGCCGCATGCCGCACTCAAGAGCGTCATCGGCTTCATGTATCTCGTGCTTGGCGCCCTTACGCTCTGGGCCAGCCTCACCTGAGGCCCCTTGCCGTTGCTGCCGTTGCTGCCGTTACTTTCGTTGCTTTCGTTGCTGCCTCTACAGCATGTAGCGGCTGAGGTCTTCGTCCTCGGCGAGCTCCTCGAGTTGCGAGTTCACGTAGTCGAGGTTGATCGCGATCTTCTGACCGGAAACCTCCGGCGCCTCGAATGACAGCTCCTCCAGCAGCCGCTCCATGAGCGTGTAGAGCCGCCGGGCACCGATGTTCTCGGCGGTGTCGTTGACTTCCTCGGCAAGCGTCGCGATACGATCGAGCGCCTCATCGGTGAATTCGATCGTCACGCCCTCGGTGGCGAGCAGCTCAGTGTACTGGCGCACCAGCGAGTTCTCGGGCTCGACGAGGATGCGGCGGAAGTCGTCGCCGCAGAGGCTGTCGAGCTCCACGCGGATCGGCAGGCGGCCCTGAAGCTCCGGGATGAGGTCGGACGGGCTGGAGACATGGAACGCGCCCGCGCAGATGAACAGGATGTGGAAGGTGTCGCAGGGCCCGTACTTGGTCTGCACGGTTGAGCCTTCGATGATCGGCAGCACATCGCGCTGCACGCCCTCGCGGGAGACATCGGGCCCGTGGCCCTCCCCGCCGCGACCCGCGATCTTGTCGAGCTCGTCGAGGAAGACGATGCCCGACTGCTCGGTGCGGTAGATCGCGTCCGAGCCGATGGCGTTGGTGTCGATGAGCCGCTGCGCCTCCTGCGCCGCGAGGACCTCGCGCGCCTCGGCCACGGACATCTTGCGCGTGGTGGTCTGCGAGGGGAAGAGGTTGCCCAGCATGTCCTGCATGCTGAAGCCCATCTCCTCGATGCCCTGTGGTGAGAAGATCTGCAGGTTCTGGATGCCGCCGGTCTCCTCGACCTCCACCTCGACCTCCTCGTTCTCGAGTTCCCCCGATGCGAGGCGCCGCTTGGTGTATTCGCGCACCTTCTGGTGCTGCTCGCGCTGGCGGCGCTCGCGGTCGGCGCGGGCTGCGGCATCCTCAGCGCTCTCCTCGCGGCCGTACATGCCCGCCATCCACGCCGGTTCGCCGTCCGGCCCGCCGCCGGAGAGGCGCTCGAGGAGCCGCTCCTCCGCGCGCTTCCGCGCCTCGGGCATCACGCGCTTGAGGTGCTCCTTCTCTACCATGCGGTAGGCGATGTCCACGAGGTCGCGGATGATCGCCTCGACATCGCGGCCGACGTAGCCGACCTCCGTGAACTTGGTCGCCTCAACCTTGATGAACGGGGCCTTGGCAAGCGCCGCGAGCCGCCGGGCGATCTCGGTCTTGCCGACGCCTGTCGGGCCGATCATGAGAATGTTCTTCGGGATGACCTCGTCGCGCAGGTCCTCCGCAATGTGCTGGCGACGGATGCGGTTGCGCAACGCCACCGCGACCGCCCGCTTCGCGTCATCCTGCCCGACGATGTAGCGATCCAGCGCCGCGACGATCTCGCGCGGCGTCAACTCGCTGCTCAGACTGGGCACGTCCCGCTCATCAGGCCGCATCAACATCATCTATCTCCTGTCAGGGCGCATGGAATGCGCCGGGTGGTGTTCATGTGACGCGTCAGGGTCAGAACTCCAGTGGTTGGGGCACCCTCGCCCTACCACTTCGTGCGGGCGAGGGCGCCCGCACTACTCGCGCTGGTGCGTCTGCAGCGGCATCGTTACTCTTCTTCCTCCGGCAGCGGCAGTTCCTCAACCGTGAGCCGGTCGTTCGTGAAGACGCAGATCTCTCCCGCGATGCGTAGTGCCGCCTCGGCGATCTCCCGGGCGCTCATCTCCGTGTTGCGGAGCAGCGCCTTCGCGGCGGCGGTTGCGAAACCGCCACCTGAGCCGATCGCCATCAGGGGCTCGTCCGGCACGATGACGTCACCGTTGCCGGAGATCAGGAAGATGCTGTCTACATCGGCCACCAGCAACAGCGCCTCAAGTTGGCGCAGGACCTTGTCGGTGCGCCACTGCTTCACCAGCTCCACCGAGGCGCGCGGGAGGTTCCCGTTATACTCGTCCAGCTTCTCCTCCAGGCGCTCGAAGAGGGCAAGCGCATCCGCGGCCGCGCCAGCGTAGCCCGCGATGACTTCGCCATCGCGCATAGTGCGCACCTTCTGCGCGGTACCCTTCACGATCGTGTCATCGATGCTGACCTGCCCGTCGCCCGCCATCGCGGTTTTGCCGTCGCGCCGCACGGCGATGATCGTCGTTGATCGTACCTTCATCGCAACTCCTCCGTACCGGGCCTGCGCCCGCGGTCCTCCGAATCATCCGATCCCGCTCCGTCAGCCAGTGGGTGCGCGGCGGTGTAGACCTGCTTCATCCGTGACGTTGTTACGTGCGTGTAGATCCCGACCGTCGCCAGCGACTGGTGTCCGAGCAGCGTCTGGATCGAGCGCAGATCCGCCCCGCCGTCAAGCAGATGCGTCGCGAAGGTGTGCCGGAGCGAGTGCGGTGTGATGCGGCTTGAGGACGCCGCCTCCAGCACATGCTTGCTCACCCGCTGCTGCACTCCGCGCGCGGTCAGCCTGCCACCGCGGGCGTTCAGGAGCAGTGCGTGCTCATCAGCAGACTGCCCCTCGCGCAGCAGCGCCTCCCGGCCCTCGGCGATGTATCTCCGCAGCGTCGCGACCGCGGTGTCGCCCATCAGTACGATCCGCTCCTTGTTCCCCTTGCCGATGACGCGTATCTGCCGCCGATTGAACTGCAGGTCACCCACGTCCATCGCGGCCAGTTCGCTGACACGGACGCCGGTCGCGTAGAGAAGCTCGAGGATCGCCCGGTCGCGCTGCCCGAGCGGGGTGCTCTCATCCGGCGTCGTCAGCAGCTTCTCCATCTCGTCCTGGTACAGGTACTCCGGCAGGCGCCTCTCGCTCTGGGGCACCGGGGCGACCGCCGCCGGATTGTGCGTCACCGCGTCCTCCCGCAGGAGATAGCGGAAGAACGAGCGCAGGGCCGAGAGCTTCCTGCTGATGCTGCTGCGATCGAATCGCTGCTGCGATAGCTCGGCGAGGAAGCGCCGGACGACCCGGTAGTCCACCGCCGCCCAGTCGTACGCCCGCTCCTCGCCCCACTGCGCCGAGAGGAAATCCACGAACTGGTTCACATCATGCGCGTAAGCCTCAGCGGTGTTCGCCGAGAGCCGGCGTACATCAGTGCAGTACCTCAGAAAGCCATCCTGCCACCCGGCATGCATCGCGATTGCTCCATGCTCCTCACTGCTCGGTCGTGTAGGTCTCGATCGCCGCCAGTGCCCGCGCGGTCTGTCTCTGGCGGCGCTCGGCCTTGCTGAGCCCCTGATCCGCACGCTGCTCGGGGATCATGCCAAAGTTCGCGCGCAGCATCCGGCGATCGGCATGCGGCTGCGTCTCCGCCAGGGCCCTGCAGAGAGCCCCGGTCAGGCTTTCGGACGGTGGTGCGGTGGGCTCGCCGCCCGCCGCCATTCGCGCAGCGCCGACTCCCGCGACCGCGCCGAGCGCCATCGCCTCCGCGTACCCGTAGACGCCGGTGAGCGTTCCCGAGATCAGTACCCTCGGTGCACGCCGGAGCTGGAGGCTCGAGAGTGTCGCCTCCGGGCCCGCAAGGAACGGGGCGCGCTGGATCATCGCAGGGCGAACGAGGCGCACGTTGGCGCATGCTTGCACCGCCTGCAGCGCCCGCACCTGCTGGTCATGCTGCAGCGCGGTCAGCAGCCCCTCCACGTGCCAGGCGCTCTCGCCGACGTCGTCCGCGGTGAGGCACAGGGACGGTCTGCCATCGCCCCGCATGCCACGGGGCCCTCCGAGCAGGCTGCCGATGCCGACAGCCGGGTCCGCGGCCATCCGCTCGGCGGTGGAGTGCTCATCCGCGAGGAGGATGGCCTCGCCGAACTCGGGCGGGTCGCGGCGCTCAGCCATCGCCAGCCGCGAAGCAAGCTCAGCGGCCTCTGCCTCCGTCACTGGCAGATACAGCGCAGGCTCCGCTCCCGGGTAGGCCGGTGCGCGGAACGAGTCTGAAAGATCGAGAGACCCCGCGTCAACGAGCGGAGGTCTGCCGATGAATGAGAAGTGGAAGTAGGCCCCGCTCACCGCGTGCAGTGCCCGTGCGAGAGGGGACCACGTGGCCGGGCCCGTCGCGATGACCACCGGCCCCTCCGGCAGCGAGAGCACTTCCTCGCGGCGCAACTCAACCCCGGCGGCGGTCACACGCGCGGTCACCTCTTGAGCGAACGCCCGGCGACCCACGGCAACGGTACGCTCGCCGATCCGCGCCTCCTCGATGCAGACCATCATCTCCGGGCAGAGCGCGCGCAGCTCAGCCTTGAGCAGCCCGGTAGCCCGGTCGAGGTCCTCCACACCGAGGTCCGCGGTCCCTGCAAGCTCCGACAGGAGCGTGGTCTGGTGGGTCTCCGGGGTGGTGGCGGGGCGCTGCTCGAATAGCGTGACCGCGGCGCCGTGCTTCGCCGCCGCCAGGGCGGCCGCGCACCCCGCCAGTCCGCCGCCGATCACGCTGATGCGCTCGTTCATGATATCCTGCTGCCAATCATTCTGCGGATGTCGCTGCGTGTGTGCGTTTCGCGCCGGACGGCTCTACGGCTGCCACTGTGGGTGCGCCCGCGTGTAGGCCTCGAGGTCCACGCTGTTGGCATCCGGCACGATGACCTGCGGCGCCGGCGGTGGCGGGATCTGCTCCGTCGTGTCCCTGGCCCCCCACCACAGCAGCCCCGTGATCAGGAATGCGGTGGCCCACACAGCCGCGAGCGGCAGTGCCATCAGCGCCACCGTGCGCAGCCAGCCGCGCTCGGCGGATTGAGGTGCCTCGAGTCTCAGTTCATCAGCCGTCATTGAGGTGCCTTTCGCCGGGTATTCGGCAGTACATGGCGCAGAGCCCGCCAGCATTACCTCTCTTTGTGTCGCTGCATGCCAACCTTGCCGCACTTCGGGCAGCGGAACTTGCGCTTCCCGTGGTGAATTCCCCGTTGCTCCTTCATCGCCACACGACACTTGGGGCAGGTCAACACGCCTCGCCTCCACGGTGTGTCTCGCATGAGCGATTGTACCGACGCTCCGGGGGCAAGTCAAGCCGCGGCCGTCGGGTCGTCGCCGGGGCAGGTGCAGGTGTCGGGGGGGCGTGGACTGAATACTCCGCCGTCCTCCCATCGTCGGCTGCTCCAGGAAGTGACCTGCCATGGCGAACGCAATCGCTGTCATCGGAGCATCGAGCAACCCGAGGAAGTACGGGAACATCGCGCTGAAGGCGTGGCGCGAGACGCCCTGGACGGTCTACGCGGTCAATCCCCGTGAGGATGAGATCGAGGGCACGCCTGCCTACGACTCGGTCCTCGACATCCCCGGCGAGGTGGACTTCGCTACTCTCTACGTGCCCCCGAGAGTGGGCTTCGAAGTTGCAGATGAGGTGATCGAGAAGGGCGTCGGAGCGGTCTATCTGAACCCGGGCACCGAGAGCCCTGAACTGAGGAGGAAGCTCGAGGACGCGGGCATCGAGGTCATCGAGGCCTGCAGCATCATCGCCAGCCGCCAGTTCCGGTAGCCGGGCGCCGGTCGCTTTTGACCTGCGTCAAGGCCTGTGCTATCTTCCGTGACGTCGGTTTCGTGGCAGTGCGCGTGTGGAGCGATGGTGTGAGGCTGAACAAGGCAAACGTAGGCTACGTGAACAAGGTTGTTGCGGCGGTCCTGCTCGGTGTGGGGGTCGCCAGTGCGGCCTCACTCGTGGCCGTTGGCCAGTCCGGCGGCTTCGCGACCGTGCTCTTCGTCAGCGTCGGGGCCATCGGCACCGCCGCCGCGCTCACATCGCTTGAGCTTGGGCTGATGGCGCTGATCTTCGTCGCCGCCACGGACGGCTTCCTGAAGGGCATCAGCCCGGGCTGGCACACGCAGCTCCTGAAGGACTACCTGCTCGCACTCTGCCTGCTGCGCTGGGCATGGCTGAGCGTCCTCGGCAACCGGCGCCGGTCCGTGAGCCACTCGCTGGCCCTCCCGATCATCTTCTTCGCGGGATGGGTCACCGTCGAGCTCTTCAACGCCCGTGCCGGGAGCTTCGTTGTCGGACTTGCCGGCCTGCGCATGTGGACTATCTGGCTTCCGGTCTTCTTCCTCACCTACGACACCATCCACTCGCGAACACAGGTCAACCGCATCGTGCTCTTCCTGGTATTCCTCTTCGTCCCGATGTCCATCTACGGTATCGTGCAGTACTACATCGGGCTCGACCATCTCTTCCGCCTCGGACCGGGCTTCGATGTGTACCGCCTGGAGTACTACCACGGTTCGCAGCAGTTTGAGTGGCGGCCACCCTCCACCACAGTGCAGCCTCACAACTTCGCGGCCGGTCTCGCCACCGTCGGTCTCACGGCTATCGGAGCCGCCTTCTACTTCGGCCGCCACCGAGCCCTGCAGGCAGTCATCATCGCCTCAGTCCCGCTGATGGCAGCGGCGCTGATGATCACCGCCGTACGCACCGCCGCAGGCTCAGCAGTGATCGGCATCATTGCGCTGCTGCTGATCATCAGGCGCGTCGATCTGGCGGTGGTGGCGATCGTCCTCGCCGCGATCGCCGTCCCGCATGTGACCGCTTTGACCGGCGGCGAGGCCAACCTACGCCTCCTGTCCATCGTTGAGGACATCGAGTACACGCGCTTCCGTGTCCTCAATCCGCTCAGATACGCGGCCGGGTACGCGCTCGAGCACCCGCTCGGCTCCGGGATCGCCAGCGGCTGGGGCACCGGCCGCCTCACCGACCTTCAGTTCGAGTCGCTCCGGCCCGAGGAGCGCAGCATAGCGGTGGAGAACGAGTACGGTCGTACGCTGAGCGAACTGGGGATACCCGGCTTCGTGCTCTTCATGTGGATGCTCTTCGCCGTCACGCGTTCGAACCTTCGCGCCTATCGCAACGCCACACAGCGGCGAGATCGCTGGCTCCTCGCCGGGATCTTCGCCTCCTGCTTCGGCATGCTTGCCCGGCTGATGACCGGTCCGGCGCTGTACACCTGGCCGGAGGCGCCCATGTTCTGGATCCTCGTCGCCATCGCGGCACGCCTTCCGGAGATTGAGGTCGATGAGGAGATGCGGGCGCTCGCACCGAAGCCCGAGTCGCGGGCAATCGCGCTCGGCAACACTGAACTGCCGTGGCAGAGGGCGGAGCGTGAGGCAGCCGCGTGCGCCGCAGGTGGATCGTCCAGGGCAAGGAGGCGGGCTAGATGGTTATGTTCAGAAAGCCCGC
>DHPY01000032.1 GCA_002411015.1 Armatimonadetes bacterium UBA5352
TTTTCAAAGGCGCTGCACTAGATCACCCAGTCTGAGATCATGTCCTCCCGGCTCGGTACCCGCACCTGCAGGTAGCCAAGCTCCGGCCAGCGCTCGATGATACGCCCCTCGCAGCCGAAGACAACCGCCAACCGCAGCGTCTCCCCCAGCTCCACCTCCAGCGGCGCCAGCGGCACCCGCACCTCAACGATCCGGTCCACGGCGCAGTCCGCCTCCGTGCAGAGCGTCCCGTTGATCTGCGCCGAGTCCCCGCGCGCGCCCTCGACCACGATCGTGTGCGCCTCCGCGTCACCGAAGACGATCTCCAGCCGGCAGTCACGCAGGCTCTCGTACGCCGGTCGCCCCATATCCAGCCGCAACCACAGGTTCTGCTCGTCGAAGCCGAAGTACATCTCCGTCAGGACGAACTCACTGCGCTGCATCGCGGACGCGAGGCCGGAGGTGCGCAGCAGCGCCGCGGGGCCCCACTCAAAGTAGCTCGTGATGCGCCCATCAATGTTCGCGGTCATCGGCCCGGCGGCCTCGCGCGTGAGGCGGCTGATCTTCTCCGTGTAGATCGGCTCCTGCACCGCGTCCGGCGGCGCCTCGCCGAGCACCTCATAGACATGCGCGATCTGCGAGCGGAACAGCTCATCGAAGACATCGGCATCGAGGCTGTGCTGGTTCTCCGAGTACCACCAGAACCAGTCGCTCCCCTCCGCGACCATCAGGTGCCGTCGAGCGTGCTCGACGTCCTCCGCGTCTTCGGGATGCGCGGTCGCGTGGCGGTTCGTGGTCTCCAGCGCGTCCGTCAGCAACTCCCACGCGCGCCGATGCTCCTTGCCGCCGATCCAGGTGCTGAAGGAATGATCTATCCACGAGCCCGGGAAGACCGTCGCAAGCTCACCCCGCTGCGGATACTCCTCGAGGTGCTCCGAGACCGTCACTGTCCGCAGATCAGGGTCCCGCTCGATGCTCGCGTAGACCTCCCGCAGGAAGCCCTCACCGGCGTCCGTGTACCAGCCCCATGGGTTCTCCCCGTCGAGGATGATGCTCACCAGCGGTGGCGGATCGCCCGGCCCTCGCTGCATCCGCTCGGCCGCGAGCTTGATGCGACTCACGAAGTCGCGCGCGGCGTCCGAGGCACTCCAGTCGCGGTAGACGAAGCCGATCAGGTCCGAGAGCCGGTGGTCGCGGAAGATGAGCGACAGCCCGTCCACGGTGCGCCATGGCCGGTAGAGGTCACCCGGAGCCGGCCGGTCAGAGGCGCCGAGCGATGCAGCGAGAACCTCCTCGTCGGATGCCGCCCAGATCACGCCTTCCTCAGCAGCGATCTGCAGGGCGCTGTCGCTGATCGCGCCTTCGGAGGGCCACATCCCGCGCGGCCGCGCGCCAAAGACCTCCTCGTGCATCGCGAGCCCCTCGCGGATCTGCCGCCTGGCCTCCTCCGGCTCATGCCAGCGCCGCTCGGGGAGCTGCGAGCCGGGGATGCGGCGCTCGGCATCCGCCATCTCCGCCAGCAGCGGGAGGATCGGGTGGTAGCGCGGTGAGCACATCAGCTCAGCCCGGCCCTCTGCGGCCGCGCGGGCATACTCGGCGATGACCAGCCCGACAATGCGGTCCATCTCGTCGAGCAGCGCCTCCTTCTCGTCGGCGGTGAAGCCGCGATCTTTGCGGCGCAACTCATGCGCCACCTCGCTGGTGTTATCCAGCGCAAAGCCGCACCAGGCGAGGTTAAAGAGCACCTGCAGGTCGAGGTAGTCATCGCCGGTGAAGAGCCCGCAGGCGCGGTCGATGGTATCCGGCTTGCGGTCAGGGCCTCTCTTGTGCGATAATTCGCCGTACCTGGCGCTTGCCGCCATGGCGCCGCCGGGATGGCCGCCGCACATGTGGGTGAGGAGGTAGCGCTGGTCGTCAAGGCTCAGATCATACGGGTGACGGCGCGAAAGCTGCGCAGCCCGATCAACGATCTCCCCCCGCATGTAGCCCTGTATCTGCTCGATCAGCGACGGCACCAGGTTGAAGGTCACCCGTGTCTGGTCAAACTGCCGGAGCACCCACGGCATATCGTAGTAGGCCGCGGTGGTGTGCAGCCGCGCAAAGGGCAAAGCGGCCCACTGTGAATCCGGCCACAGATACCACGGCTGGTGCATGTGCCAGACAAAGGCGACGTTGACGCGAGCCATGATCGCTGCATCATCTCCCGACGCGGGCCAAGGCCCGTAATGATCGAAGAACACCGAGGTTCAGGCTATGAGTTCGCCGCCCGGAGCGTTGTGCCTTGTCCTCCACACCCATCTCCCCTACGTTCTTGGCCACTCCACCTGGCCGCACGGCGCCAGCATGCTCTACGAGGCCGCCGCCGAGTGCTACCTGCCACTGCTGCGCACATTCCGCCGCCTCGTCTACGATGGCATCCTGCCCCGTATCACGATCGGCCTGACACCCATCGTGGTTGAGCAGCTTGCGGACGATCGCTTCAAAGAGTGGTTCCCGCACTACCTCGACGACCGCATACGCACTGCCGAGGCGAACCAGGGCGAGTTCAGCTACCGCAACGACCTGCACCTCGCGTGGCTCGCCGAGCAGTGGGTGTGGCACTACCGCGAACTGCGCCGAGTATACCACGAGGAACTGAACCGCGACATCGTCGGCGCGTTCCGCGAGCTTCAGGAGCAGGGCGCCATCGAGATCATGTGCTCCGGCGCCACCCACGGATACTTCCCGCTGCTGCACGAGGACGCGTCCATCGAGGCGCAGATACGCCAGGGCATCGCCACGCACCTGCGGCACTTCGGGCGCTACCCGAGGGGCTTCTGGCTGCCCGAGTGCGCCTACCGCCCGCGCTCGAACTGGGCGCCGCCGAAGATGATCCAGCTCCCCAACGGCCGCACCTGGTTCCGCAAGGGCGAAGAGCAGCTCCTCAGCGAGAACGGGCTCGACTACTTCATCGTAGACAGCCACCTCCTGCAGGGCAGCAGCGCCCCGCAGCCGGTGGATGTCCGCTGCGAGGACACCGTCGGCAAGCTCTGGAGCCGGATCAGCCGCAAGCCCGGCGAGGGCCCCAGGCCGCAGTTCGAGAAGACCACCCACTGGGGCTACTTCGTCGGCGGCGACTATGAGGACTACCCGCCGATCGCCTGCATGGTGCGCAACCCGGCGGTCTCCTACCAGGTCTGGAGCGCGGAGCACGGCTATCCGGGCGACGGCTGGTACCTTGAGTTCCACAAAAAACACCAGCCCGGCGATCACCGCTACTGGCGGATCACCGATGATAGGAATGATCTCGCAACGAAGCAGCCGTAC
This sequence comes from Armatimonadetes bacterium UBA5352, assembly GCA_002411015.1. Classification (GTDB taxonomy): domain Bacteria; phylum Armatimonadota; class Zipacnadia; order Zipacnadales; family UBA5352; genus UBA5352. The sequence continues at coordinate 3,286 of DHPY01000032.1, forward strand.
TCGCCTGAGATGGCGCAGGAGCGTGTCTACCGGCAGGCCGGGCACTTCGTCTCGATGATCCACGACATCCTGGAGGCCCAGCCGCGCCCGCACGGACGCCGGCCGATGATCTGCGCGCCCTTCGACGCGGAGCTGTTCGGGCACTGGTGGCATGAGGGACCGGCGTGGCTCGAGCAGGTCATCCGCTGGATCCACGAGGACTACCGCGTGGAGACGATGACCGGGCTGCAGTACCTCTCCGACACCCCGCCCGCCACGGTCGTGTCGCTGCCGGAGGGATCGTGGGGCGCCGGCGGCGACCACCGCATCTGGCTCAACGAGGGCACCGCGTGGTCGTGGCGACGCATCTACCAGGCCGAGGAGCGGATGAAGGACCTCGCGAAGCGCTTCGCACACAGCGAGGACCCGCAGCTCCAGGCATTCGTGAAGCAGGCGGCCCGGGAATTGCTGCTACTGCAGGCATCGGACTGGCAGTTCCTGATCACAACCGGCGGGGCGGCCGACTACGCCTCCCACCGGCTCGTAGCTCATCACACTGACTTCAACCGCGTGGCGGATCTCGCCGACCGCTGGGCCCGCCACGAGCATCTCACCGACGAGGACTGGGCCTACTTCGGTGGGATTTCCGATCGCGACAGGCCATTTCCCGATGTCAAGCCCGAGTGGTACGCGCTACCGTGACGCGGAATGGAGCGCATCGCGCCGACCATCCCGTGGGGCAGGCATCATGCCTGCCAGCCGTTGCCGTCAGAGAGGCCGCCTGAGGCGCGAATGTCGTCTATGAGCGCCTATGCCGGCCCGCCACCACGCAACCACTACGGCGCACGGGCGAGACGCCCGTACTACGAGTTGGACGCGGGGTATCTGACGCTGATGAGCAGGAGGCAGCACGTTGTCTGAGCTACGCAAAGACCCGATCGTAGATCGCTGGGTGATCATCGCCGCCGAACGGGGGCGGAGGCCGACGGACATAACGACCTCGCAGGCGACACCGGGCGGAGCAGCCTGCCCGCTGTGTGAGGGCAATGAGCGGATGACGCCGCCGGAGATCTGGGCGCTGCGACCAGGCGGCGGTCCGCCGAACAGCCCCGGCTGGCAGGTGCGGGTGGTGCCGAACAAATACCCTGCTCTCCGCGTGGAGGGCGATGCGACCCGCAGGGGCCTCGGCATGTTCGACCTCATGGCCGGCGTCGGCGCGCATGAGATCGTGATCGAGAACCCCGACCACGACTGGCGCATCGCCGACGGGCCGCCTGAGGCCATCCAGCGCGTCGTCCTCGCCTGGCAGCTTCGCCTCGCCGACCTCTACCGCGATCAGAGGCTGCGCTACTGCGTCATCTTCCGCAACCGCGGCGCCGAGGCGGGCGAGATGATCAGCCACCCGCTCTCGCAGATCATGGCAATCCCGGTCGTACCCGGGCGCGTCAAGAGCAAGCTGCACTCGGCCCGCGAGTACTACGCGCGCAAGGAGCGCTGCATCTTCTGCGACATCCTCGCGCAGGAGATCGCGCTCGCCGAGCGCGTCGTCATCGAGAACGGGCACTTCATCGCCATCGCCCCGTTCGCCTCACGCTTCCCGTTCGAACTCACGATCTACCCCCGCAGCCACGCTCACGATCTCACCGCGATGGACGAGCCGACCCGCGCGGCGCTGGCTGAGATGCTGAACCTGTGCCTGCATGCCCTGCGACCGGCTCTGAGCACACCGGCGTATAACCTGGTCCTAAACGTCGCCCCGAATGCGGTCCCGCGACCGGGCAAGGCGGACTACTGGAGCACCCTGCACCTCGACTACCACTGGCACATCGAGATCCTGCCGAGGGTGACATCGGTCGCAGGCTTCGAGTGGGGCACTGGCTTCTACATCAATCCCGTCTCGCCTGAGGACGCGGCACGCTACCTGCGCGAGACACTGGCGAGCGCGCGAAGAGGCGAGAGCTGATGGAGCACGAGCCGGGCTGGCCATACATGCACTGCCCCTGCCCGATCTTCAACTACGCGCCGGTCGCCATGCTGGTTGCCGACCGGGAGTTGAACGTGATCGAGGCCAATGACGAGTTCTGGAGCAACGTCTGCGCATGCGGGCCCGTCGCCGAGGGGACGCCGCTGAGGGACGCGCTTCCGGGCGAGATCTGGGCCGGGGTGGAGAAGGCACTCGCGCAGGTCATCGCCAATGAGGAGCCAATCGAGATCCCCGGCCTGCGCATCTACAGCTCCAGCCAGCCGCAGCGCGTCGTGGACCTGCACGTGAGCATGGCGGAGGATGGCGCGCGGAAAGTCGTCATGATCTCCGCAAGCACCGTCCCCGATACCGGCCGGCGCCTCGCCGAGCTCACGCTCATCAACGACATGGTGCGCGTGATCCGCCAGGAGACGCAACTCGAGCGCGTCTTCTTCGCCGTCCTCACCTGCGCCACCGCCGGCACCGGTGGTATCGGCTTCAACCGCGCCTGGCTGTTCGTCGTGGACCCAAGCGGCGAGTGGCTTGAGGGCCGCATGGCGCTTGGACCAAACTCCCCCGAGGAGGCCAACGAGATCTGGTCTCGCGTCGCCAGCGAGCCGCACACCCTCGATGACTTCACCGCCGCCTACGACCGCTGGGCAGAGCGTGCCGCCGAGCCACTGCAGCACACCGTGCAATCGCTGCGCTTCTCGATGAACGATGGTGCGGAGCTGCTCCCGGTTGCGGCCGCCATACAGGGCAGGGCGCTGCGTGTGGATCATGCCGAATCCGACCCGCGCGTCAGTCACCAGTTCCGTGAACTGCTCGACCTCGACGAGTTCGTGGTGGTGCCGCTGCTGGTCTCCAACCAGCCCCGTGGCGTCCTGATGGCCGACAACCGCTTCTCACGCCAACCGATCCTCGACGCCGACGTGCGCCTCCTGAACCTGTTCTCGCAACACGCGGGACTGGCGGTCGAGTCCGCGCTGGCACTCGAGGAGATCCGGCGCGGGCGGCAGGAACTCGAGAACGCCTACGCGAGCCTACAGAAGACGCAGGGGGAGCTGGTCCGGGCGGAGCAGATCGCGGCGATCGGCGAGATGTCGGCGCGCGTCGCGCACGATCTGCGAAACCCGCTGGTCACCATCGGCGGCTGGGCGCGAGACCTCACGGAGGAGCCGGATGACGTTGAGGCCGTGAAGCATGCCGCTGAGATCATCGCCGGAGAATCCAGCCGTCTCGAGGAGATCCTGTCCATGCTGCTCGAGCCGCTGGCCCAGCGGCAACTCCATCTGCGGCCACTCGATCTCAATGACCTGCTGGTTGATCGCGCGATGACCTCCGAGAGCACCTTGCGCGAACAGGGCATCCAGATGCGCACGCATCTGGCCGAAGGTCTCCCGCTCGTCCGCGGCGATATCGCCCAGCTGCGACGCTCCGTGCAGAACCTGATCGACAACGCGGCCGACGCCATGCCCGAGGGCGGAACACTCGAGGTCACCACCTCGCAGGACCCCGAAAATGTCTGGCTGACAATCGAGGACACCGGCGTCGGCATGTCGAAGGAGGCAACCGAACGCATCTTCGATGCGTTCTACACTACAAAGCACTACGGGAGCGGGATCGGGCTGGCAGTGGTCTGGGAGACGATCCGGCTGCACGGCTTCGATATCGAGGTGAAGAGCGCGCCGAGTGAAGGTACGCTCTTCGTCATCCGCATCCCCAAGATCTACACAGTGCAGGATCGAGGCGAAGACGGGTCGGACTGAACGACCGTCGCCGAGAGGCGATGCGGACGGGGTCGCGCCGACCATGTCCGAATCGGCGGAGGATGGAGGCGATGGAGATGGCCCAGCAGACGAACGAACGCGCTAACGCGCGCGACATCAGGATACTCTTTGTGGATGATGACCCGAACCAGCGCGAGATCTACCAGCGCAGGCTGGAGCGGCAGGGATATCAGGTCGACCTTGCCGACAGCGCAGACAGCGCAGTCTCTAGAGTGCGCCAGGAGCGGCCGGAGGTGATCGTGCTCGACATCGCCATGCCCGGCCGCGACGGTCTGAGCGCCCTGCAGGAGTTCCTCGACATTGACCCCTCAGTGCCGGTGATCATCCACACCGCATACCCGGGCTACGCCGAGAACTTCCTGTCATGGGCCGCCGACGCGTACATCGAGAAGAGCTCCGACATCAACCCGCTCGTGGAGGCAATCGAGGAGGCCGTCGTGCGTAACGGCGGCCGCTAACTGGCTACAGCTCCCAGGAGGCATCAGGTTGGCGATCAGCAGAGAGAGCGCGCGGCAGATACTCACCATCCTGCTCGCGGGGGGACAGGGCCAGCGCCTCCGCCCCCTCACCGAGCGCCGGGCGAAGCCGGCGGTCCCCTTCGGCGGTGTGTACCGCATCGTTGACTTCACGCTGTCGAACTGCGTGAACTCGTACTTCCGCCGCATCTACGTGCTCACGCAGTATGAATCGGTCACGCTCAACCGGCACCTGCGCGACACCTGGAATATCCTCAGCCCCGAACTCGGCGAGTTCGTGGACATCGTCCCTCCGCAGCAGCGACTCCCAAGCCGCTGGTACCTCGGCACCGCCGACGCGGTCTTCCAGAACCTCTACCTGCTCCAGCAGGAGCGGCCGGAGTGGGTGCTCATTGTCGGCGGCGACCACATCTACAAGATGGACTACGCGCTGCTGCTTGAGGAGACGGTCGCCTGCGGCGCAGACGTGTCCATCGTGTGCATTGACGTCCCGATCGAGGATGCGAAGAGCTTCGGGATCATGTCGGTAGACGAGGCCCAACGCATCACCTCATTCACCGAGAAGCCGAAGCACCCAACGCCGATGCCGGGCACACCCGACCGCTGCCTCGCCTCCATGGGCATCTACCTCTTCAGGACAGAAGTCCTCGTGCGGGCGCTGGTCAGGGACGCCAAAAGCCCCGACAGCTCCAAGGACTTCGGCAAGGACATCATCCCCCGGCTGATCGAGGAGCGCGGAGTGCGTGCCTACAACATCAACTCAGAGGGCCAGCCCGGCGGCGGCTACTGGCGCGACGTCGGGACGCTGGAGAGCTACTGGGAAGCGAACATGGACCTCATCGCGCGCTACCCCGAGTTCGACCTCTACGACGAGACCTGGCCGATCCGCTCAGGCACCGGTCACCGGCCGCCCGCGAAGATCTGCGTCTCGACCGAGGGCACGATGGGGCGCTTCGAGCAGTCGCTGCTGGCGCCGGGTGTGGTGGTCTCGGGCGGGCAGGTGATGCGCTCGATCGTGGGCCCGCGCGTGGAGATACACGACGCGAGCGAGGTTGACGAGTGCGTCATCATGGGGGGCTGCAAGATCGGCAAGCAGGTGCGGCTGCGGCGCTGCGTCATCGAGGAGCAGACCGTGCTGCCCGACGGGATCGAGATCGGCTTTGACGCAGAGCACGATCGCGAGCGCTTCACCGTCACCGATAACGGGGTCGTCGTGATCCCCACCCGCACGCCGCTGTAAGAGCCGCGCTGGGAGGAGCCGATGAAGGTCCTCTTCGTCTCGAACGAGGTCGCACCGTTCGCGAAGGTCGGCGGACTGGCGGATGTTGCCGGCAGCCTGCCGCAGGCCGTCGCCGCTCAGGGCGTGGACATCCGCGTCGTGATGCCCCTGCACCGCAGTTGCCCATCGGTGGAGCAGTGCGATGTGACGCTGCCGGGGATGAGCGTGCAGACCCCCTACCGCGCGCTGGTGCCGGCGGTCACCGAGAGCGAACTCCCTGAAAGTGACGTCCCCGTCTACTTCATCAAGTACGACCCATTCTTCGACCGGCCCGACCCATACGGCGAGGGCGGCACCGATTACCCCGACTCGCCGCAGCGCTATGCGTTCCTCGCACGCGCCGCGCTGGCGATGAATCACGCGATAGGCTTCAGGGCCGACGTGGTGCACGCGAATGACTGGCCGACCGGCCTGCTGCCCTCCTTCGAGCGCCTCAACCCGCACGGCCGCCCGACCATCTTCACCATCCACAACCTCGGCTACCAGGGCAGCTTCCCCACATACGTGGCGCCGGACCTCGACATTGACCCAGCCTCACCCGCGATGGCGCTCGTCCAGTTCGGCGATCGGATCAACTACATGGCCGGCGCGATCCGCTCCGCCACCCTCGTGAACACCGTCAGCGAACGTTACGCGAGAGAGATCCAGAGCTCCGGAATGGGCCATGGGCTCGATGGGCTGCTGCGAGATCGCGCTGATGACCTCCGCGGCATCCTGAACGGGATAGACCTCACCGACTGGGACCCGCAGGACGCGTCGCGACTGCCCGCGCCCTACTCCGCGGATGATCTCGCCGGGAAAGCGAGCTGTAAGGCGGAACTGCAGCGCAGCGTCGGCCTCGAGGTGAACCCGCACATCCCGCTGGCGGTGGCGGTGAGCCGGCTGGTCTACCAGAAGGGCCTCGACCTGCTTGCCGATGTGCTGCCACGGGCGGTGGAGAGGCCGATGCAGTTCGCGCTGCTCGGCAGCGGGGACGCCGACCTCGAGCGTCTCTACCGGGCCATGGCACAGGCGAACCCCGGACGCATCGCCGCCACCATCGCCTACAACGAGGACCTCGCGCGGCTGCACTACTCCGGCGCGGACATGCTCCTGATGCCCTCGCGCTACGAGCCCAGCGGCCTCAGCCAGATGATCGCGATGGCCTACGGCACGGTGCCGGTGGTGCACGCGACCGGTGGCCTCGCGGACACCGTTACGGAGGCCCCTCCCGAGCAGACTGGCTTCGTCTGCCATTACCTCACTCAGCAGGACCTGCTGAAGGCGATCATCCGCGCGCAGGACGCCTACGCCACGCCGGACCGCTGGCAGGCGCTGGTGCGGCGGGTGATGCGGCAGGATCATTCCTGGCGGCGCTCCGCGCGCAAGTACGTGGCCCTCTACGAGGAAGCGCTGCGCAAGCACACCGGGCAGTGGTGATGCCGAACCGCCGGGGTGCGGGCATGATCCCTGTGAGAGGAGGCACAGCATGATGCGATCCCCCCGCGCCGGTGAAGTCACCCTCCACGATTGCCTCTGGCTCATGCTGCTGAGCATGGGCGCGCTGGCCGTCGGCCTGCTCGCCGGAGAGC
>DHPY01000120.1:0-2799 GCA_002411015.1 Armatimonadetes bacterium UBA5352
GGGCCACGACGACAACGGCTAACGGCTGCGGCCCGGGGGGAGAGCGGGTCGGGGGGAGAGGTCGCCGTTTGTGCTCGCAAGGTTGCGTAATCGTTGCAGATGTGTTACGTTGCCACTTCTGCCGTGGAGAACCCAGTGCAAATCCTGTTGAAGGACAGCCCGGTTGCTCCGCAATAGCGTGTGGAGACGTGGTGGATGAGATGTTCATTGCCCGCGGCCGGGCGAAAGAGAGTTGATTGGATGGGTACCACTGAAACATCTCAAGAGGGCGCGCGCCGAGTAGCCATGTGCGGAGCGATCGTCCTGACGCTCTGCACGTTTGTGTTACCGGCGGCCGCGCAACTGACTTCTGTTGCCGCCGAGCACACGTGGCTGCCGTGGCCGTCCGTCTGGCCCGCGGCACACCCACTGGCTCCGGTGGTTGAGCGGGTGCTCGAGACCGACTGGGCGGAACAGCCCGCCTGGAAGGTCCCGATGCTGGTCAACGGCCTCAGCAAGCAGCCCCTGCAGTGCCAGATCACCGCGTATTGCTCCCAGTGCTGCGACGGTGGCGGACGCTACACCCGCTGGGGCTCACACGTGCGCCGCGGAATCTGCGCGGCTGATCCACGCTACTGGGGCCCGGGGAGCGTCGTCTGGATCGGCGAACCGGTGAACGAGGTCTGCATCGTCGAGGACACTGGGAGCGCCATCAAGGGCCCCCACCGCTTCGACGTCTGCATGGAGGGCGCGCACGACATGTGCTACGAGATCGGGCGCAGGAAGACCATCTACGTCCCGCTGTATCGCGTGCCGCCGACCAGCCGCTGGAGCGACAAGCCGAAGAACTGGTCACCGCCCGTCTGGAAGCTCGGGCAGTAGACCAACCGGTCACAAAGAGAACCACCGTCCGGTGAGACTGGATTGTCCTCCGGTCTCACTGGACTCTCCCGGCCCAGCGCGGACCTCTTCATTGGCTTTTGCAGACCTGTGCTTATGTAGAGGAGGTCCTTCGGGTCCGGTGGGGTAATACTCATCTGCAGCATGGACCCCAGTGCAGGAGGTGCCGGGATGATGCGCAGCAGAGGTTTCACGCTCATTGAGCTGTTGGTCGTGATCGCGATCATCGCGATCCTCGCGGCGATTCTGTTCCCCGTTTTTGCCCGCGCTCGTGAGAAGGCGCGGCAGACGAGCTGTCTGAATAACGCGAAGCAGTTGATGCTTGGTGTGCTGATGTATGCACAGGACTACGATGATAATCTGTGCTACGGTCAGAACGACGATGCGGATGGCACGCGTTACTGGCGCAACGTCATTGAGCCCTACGTGAAGAACACCCAGATCATGAGGTGCCCGAGCAAGCAGGCGCAGGCGTATGGCTACGGCTGGAACTACCCGAATATGCCGTACCGCACGAACTATCCCTCCGACAGGGCATCTCTGGCATACTGGAAAGCTCCCGCCGAGGCGCTTGTCTTCGCCTGCAACGCAGTCGGGGCAAACAACTGGGTCTACGCCTACACGAGCTACCCCGATCGCTACCCGGACGGAGCGCACAACATCGGCAAGATCCACAACGGAGGCAGCAACGTGGCCTTCCTCGATGGTCACGCGAAGTGGGTCGGCTTCACAGCGTTCATGGGCGATAACGACGCCACCAGGCGACTGTGGGGCGCGATCAACAACTGACGAACACGCCCGCCACGGACCGCACACACAGTGGCGGTCCGTGGCGCATTTCTCAACGAGTCCCCGCCTCTTCTCAGCCCAGCACCCTCGCCGCCCACCGATATGCCTGCTCGCGTACCTCGGGTGGGAAGTCATGCCCGCACTCCGGATGCGCCGCCACCAGGCGCTCCTCGACGCGGTGCAGCGCGTAGACGGACCGCGCGGCCTCGATGCACTCCAGCACACCCGCCAGCACGAAGCTATCCTCGGTGGGCGCGTTAATGAAGACCCCGCGTGGCGCCATCGCCGCCAGCACCTCCGGGAAGTCGAAGGGCATCCGCGCGGCGTCGCGTTCGTAGACGGTCGCGATCCGCGGCATATAGCCGCTATGCGACCAGCCGGTCAGGTCGCCACCGTGGTAGGTGCCGAAGGACCCGAAGCCGCAGCTTGTGACCACCGCACGCAGGCGCTCATCGAAGGCGGCCACGAAGAGCGCGTTGTGTCCGCCGAGGGAGTGGCCGATGCAGCCGATCCGGCCGGGGTCAACCTCAGGCAGCGACGCGAGCAGGTCCACCGCGCGCTCGTGGTTCACGATGCCCTTCATGGTCGCGGAGGCGTAGCCCATCGCGTAGGCGTCAGCGTGGTAGTCGCCGTAGCCGGGGTAGTCCGGCGCGAGCGTCACGAAGCCGCGCTCGGCAAGCTCCCGCGCGTAGTGCAGGCTCGGCTTCCCGCCGAGGCCCGAGGGCTCGTCTTTGCCGATCGCGGTGGTCTGGTGCAGGCAGAGCATCGCGGCCCCACTCGCGTGCTCCGGGATGAACAGGTGCGCGGGAACGCGGTCGCCCGGCTCCGCGACGAAGGTCAGCGTGCGGCGCGTCCAGCCATCGCCGCGCTCCTCAGCGAGCACCTCCACCTCCAGCGCCAGCGCCGGATCTCGCGGCGGGTGCTCGCCCATCACGATCTGCATGTTCCGGAGGGTCTGCGCGCGGTTTTCGTGAATGGGCATCGAGTTCTCCTTTCGCGCGACAATCATCCCAAACCGTGGGGCAGGCTTCCAGCCTGCCGCCGTTGCCGTCAGCCGTTGCCTTGTCGTTCGTAGCGACGGGCATCCTGCCCGTCAGCCGTAGCTGTTGTGGCCCTCGCGCCCCGCGAGGG
>DHPY01000120.1:2921-7019 GCA_002411015.1 Armatimonadetes bacterium UBA5352
TGTTGTGGCCCTCGCGCCCCGCGAGGGGGGCATCCCCTTTCGTTGACGAACAACTTCCCCGGCGAGGGCGCCGGGGCCACAACGACAACGGCTGACGGCTCGCAGGCTGGAAGCCTGCGCCACGGGTCACTCGATGTCCCCCGGGAAGCCGCCACGTCGTCCTCCCCCTCTCCCGCCAGCGCGCCGCCGTTCGCGCGCAAGGGGGAGGGGGCGGGGGGAGGGGCCGCCGTTGCCGTCCATCCTGTCGGCGAAGCCGAATCCTGTTACACGCCCTCCCTCGCCGCCGGGATCTTCTGCTCAAGGATCTCCCGCAGCCCCACCAGCTTCTCCTCGATCAGCTCGCGGTTGATCATGTAGCCGTAGGCCTCGCCGTGCCAGCCGAGGCGCGAGTCCGCCTCGCACAGCGGGATCGCCGACAGCGCGTTGTCCAGCTCCGCACGGCAGGTCGCCTCCATCTGGTCGAGCAGCGCGCGCTTCTCCGCCGCGTCCTCGGAGGCATAGTAAGCATCGCGCGCGAGCAGGAACTCCACGACGTTCGCGGAGCTTACGAGCTGCGCGAGGCAGAACGCCGCGAGAGTGATCTCGCGCTGCATCTCGTCAAGCTGCGCGCCCTGGGCCTTCGGCAGGCCCTCGCGCATGATCTCGATCCCCTCCGCCCACCGCCGAGCGACCACGCGGTAGCACTCCAGGGTCTTCTCCGGCCCGAACGGGCTCGCCCAGTCGAGGCGGTCGCCGTCGAGGTTGTTGTCGAGCAGCCACGAGCGAGGGAACTTCTGGTCGCGCCGGTCGAAGACGAAGTGGAATGCCGGTCCACGCGAGATCGGACCGTAGTACATGACCGGGATGGAGGTCGGGAAGTCGTCCTGCGCGGTGCAGAGTTGTTGCCAGCCCGCGACCATGTGCGGAGCGGCCTCGGGGCCGAAGTGCCGCGTCGCCACCGCCAGCACCGCCTCCTCCACCGAGGGCTGCGGCGCGAAGGTCATCTCCCCCGCGACCTCCGTACCGAGCGACGACATGTTGCCGAAGTTCCAGCAGGTCATCATGCCGGTGGTGCCGGACTCCACGAGCGTCTGCCACTTCCGCGCGATCTTCTGCAGCGTCGGCAGATACGGGATGTTCGGGTTCTCATGCGTGGTGCCGATCTGCACCTTCGCGTAGACCGGCAGGCCGCGCTCGCGCTGGAAGTCCGCGACGCCGGTGAAGCGCGGTGAGGGCCCGATCACCTTGATCGAGTACTCGTCGTTCTTGTAGGCGAAGCCGCAGGCCTCGGTCATTTGGCCGCGCTCGTAGTCGCCCATGACGATCACGTCATCGGGAAGCTGCTCGAGGACGCCGCGCTGCGGGTCATCCTCCCACAAGCTCCACGACCAGTTCCACGCGATGACCTCCGCATCGGGGCTGGCGGCCTTGATGCCCTCGCGCAGCAGCGAGACGATCTCCCCCACGACCTCCTGCGGCGTGCGCTTCGCGCAGCGCGGGCAGAGCGTGCCCGCCTCGATCATCTCCGTGATCTGCTCGGCATTCCCCGGCACGCGCGTGTGCGACCAGCAGTGGCTCGGGTACTCCGAGGCGGTGATGAGCAGCACGCCCGCAAGCTCCGGTACGCGCTCGAAGATGAACTGCGCCGACTCGCGCAGGTAGGTCTTCACCTCATCGGTACTGGAGCAGAGGAAGTTCACGCCGGAGGTCCGGCCCTGCGGCCCGCGCACCTGCGGGTGAGCCTGCCAGAACGCGTCATCCTCGTTCAGCCCCATCGGCTCGTTCATGTAGAGGAAGACCTTCATCCCGAAGCGCGCGGCGCGCTCGCAGAGGCTGCGTAGCTGCGCGCAGATCGCCTCCGCGTTCTCGCCGAACTCGGGGAAGGCCGAGTTCCTCGCGAACTTACGCAGTGCCCCGCGCAGCCAGATGCCGTTGAAGCCGTGCATCGCGAGGCGCAGGAGGATGTTCTCGTGGTAGAACTGGTCGGGCCCCGCGTCCTCCTCGATGTACGCCGGGTATTCGCAGTCCCAGTTGGCGGAGAAGGGCGGGCCGACGTAGCCGGTCAGCTCCTCCACGTAGAAGGGCGAGAGCGCCGAGCGGTGGATGCGGTGCTTGAACAGCGGCGAGCGGACCTCGGTCAGCGCCGGCACGAAAGGCCCGCCGCGCTCGCGCATGAGGGCGATCAGCCGAAAGACGCCGTGCAGCAGGCCGACGGCGGAGGCGCCGATGACCTCGATGCCGCCCTCGGCGATGGACAGCCGGTGAGCCTCCGGGTGGTCGCCCGCGCTCGCGTCGACGGACAGGCGAATCTGGCACTCCGGGCGATTCCCGAGCGGCACGCAGTAGGAGAGCCGCAGCACATCGGACAGCACGTTCCGGCCGGAGATGGCCGCGGGCTCCTCGCACTCGCAGGCGATCGCCCACGAGCCATCTATCGTGACATCGCCCGGCTGCGCGATCGCTCCGGGGCGGAAGGCGATCTCGGTCCAGATCGGGGAGCGGAGGTCGGCTGAGAACGGCATCGTGTCTGCGAGTCGCATGGCAATCACCTCGGGCTACTGTGCGTAGCCTGGAGTTGTGTAGTACGCGAGCTTCTCCTGGCGCACGTCCGCGCGCCCGATCTGCGCGACGATCGGCATGCTGGAGCGCAGGCGCAGGGAGTACTGGCCGAACGGGACCTGGAAGGCGCGGTCACCGAGCGGTTTATCGACGCGGAAGCACCGCACACGCCGCGCGGGGACCTCGACCTTCAGGCCGACCTCGGGCTCGCGGTCCTCGAAGTAGACGTCGATCTCGATCTGCGCGTCCTCATCGCCGGTATTGAGCACGATCAGCGACTCGTGGCCCTCCAGCGGCAGGTCCTCCTCACCGCGCGGAGGCAGGTCGCCATCGGGAAAGATCCACGTTCGCTTGCCATCGGGCATGTAGGGTCAGCTCCCTCAAAGTCGTTCCTCCCCCTCTCCCGCCCGCGCCATGCCGTTTATGGCGGCAGGGGGAGGGGGCCGGGGGGAGGGGCCGTCGTTGTCGTTCCGATCTGGCATCGGAGCGGCTAAAGCCCCTCCGCTCCATACGGCTGGGCAAACGATCGGGCGAGAGGTCCTTCACTCCCACCCTTCCGCCAACTGCTGCGCCGTCAGGTACTTTGCCCCGCGATCATCGAGCATCCGCATCAGTTCGCCAAGCTGCTGGAGGGCGTAGTCGCCGCAGTTCTTCACGAGGAAGTAGTCCGGGACGACGCTGCCCTCGCCGTAGTGCAGCTCGGTGGGCATCGGGACGAACTCCCACGGGTGGAAGTAGAAGCACAGGACCGCGGGCAGGTCGCGCTCGCTCACGTAGCCGATGAAGCCGTCAATGTGCTTCATCAGCGCCTGCGCGCTCTCCGTGCGGAAGAGCGGCCACTGGTCGCGATCGCGCCCGTACTCGTCCGTCGACTCGATGCTCATGTCCGCGAAGTTCGGGATCTCGAGCAGCGACAGCTCGCCCTCCTGCGTCCAGTCCTCGGAGGACGGATGGTAGGGCACGAGGCGCTCGGCATAGTAGTAGAGCGGGTAGGACGCGTCGGCGACGTAGCCGAGGTCCTCCAGCGCGTTGCAGACGGCCGTCGAGCCCCACAGGCGCGGCGCGCGGAAGGAGACCGGCCGCCTCCCGAGGGCCTCGGCGACCCAGTCGGTCGCGACCTTCAGGCGCATCGGCACCTCCTCGGGCAGCAGCGGCTTGACGCCCGGGATCTCGAAGAGCGGATCGCCGACGGTCTCGTGGTAGAGCGCGTGGCAGCCGACCTCGTGGCCGGCCTCATCCACGCTGCGCACGATCCCGGGGAAGCTCCGCGCGGAGTCGCCGGTGAAGAAGAACGTGGCGGTCGCGTCGCGCTCGGAGAGCAGATTGAGCAGCTTCGGAGTGCCCTGCTGAATGCCCTCATAGAAGGGAGACCAACTCCCCACGTCGGTCTCCATGTCAAAGCCGAATACGACGGTGATGTCGGACATAACGTGTGTCGCCTCCAGTTGCCAGTTCACATCGAACGACTGAACGTCGTTGCTCTCCCCCGCTCGCCGGAACAGCTATGCACTGCGCACATTGTGATCGACCGATCTGCCAGGCCGCGCAGGGAGGGGCCGC
>DHPY01000120.1:7176-14117 GCA_002411015.1 Armatimonadetes bacterium UBA5352
CCGCCCCCGTCACTTTTTACGCACTTCGGTTCACACCGGCACCAGCCGCACCTCTGCCAGTGTGCACTCGGATGCCTCGCCGAGGGCGTCGAGGCGCAGGGCCAGCCTCTGGCGGCCCGCCTCGGCGAAGGTCACCGTGCCGAGCGTTGTCGTGTACTCCGGGAAGTACTGCGCCCGCGGGGTGTTCACGCGTTCGTCGAGCGTGAGCGTGCCCGCAAGCTCCTCACCCGCGACCTGCGCAGTGACCGTCTGCCCGGACTGCGGGTCATGGCGGTGCGCCCATGAGCCGAGCACCGCGCGCACCTCGCACTCCGCCGCCTCCGGCACCAGGAACTCCCACGAGAGGGCGCTACCGGTCGCGCTCCAGCCGCGCACTGAGCCGCCACGATCGATCTGCGCGTCGCCCGCCGCCGAGAGGTCCCCGAGGTAGCCGGGCAGCACGATCGCGCCCGAACTCTGCGGCGCGGGCGTCGCGTCCACCTCAAGCTCGCCCTCGAACTCCACCTGCACGACCGTGACCGGCTCATCCGGGCACTCGGCGGGCAGGTCAACCGAGAGCATGTGCAGCTTCGCCTGCGGCTCATAGGTCTGCGCCACATGAAGCTCGGCATCCGGATCGGAGAGCAGCGTTGCGCGGGTGACGGTGTTGCACAGGCCCGCGATGCTTACGCAGCCCGGCCACTCGTACATGTGCAGGAAGAGTTTTCCAGAAGGGCCGGGCTTGACGGTCACGCGCCCCCACTCGAACTCCCACGGCCACGGGTTCGGCTGCGTCGCGTAGATCGCCTCCCCGTTCACGTCCATCCACGCGCCGATCTCCTCCAGCCGCCGCACGCTCTCGGGCGGGATGATGCCCTCCGCGGTCGGGCCTACGTTGAGCAGGTAGTTCACGCCCTTGCTCGCGAGGTCCACCAGCAGCTTCAGCAGTGTTTCGGTGGACTTCCAGTTCTCATCGTCCACCTTGAAGCCCCAGGTGTCGTTGATCGTCGCCGGCGTCTCCCAGTCACCCTTCACCGGCCCGCGCGGGATCTGATTGTCGCCCAGCGAGGAGTAGTCGCCCTTCTCGTTGCCCACCCGCCCGTTCACGAGGCACTTTGGCTGCAGCTCATGCACGAGGTCCACCAGCGACTGGCTCTGCTCGGGGTTGATCGCCACCGGCGTGTCGAACCAGATCAGCCCGATCGGCCCGTACTGTGTCAGTAGCTCGCGCACCTGCGGCTTCGCCTTCTCCTCGAGGTACGCGGCGAACTCCTCCTCCGCGACGGTCTTCGTGTGCCAGTTATCGGCGCGATCCCAGTGCCCCTCACCGCCCGGGTGATGCCAGTCCTGCGCCTGGGAGTAGTAGAAGCACAGCTTGATGCCGTGCCGCTCGCAGGCCTCCGCGAGATCGGCCATGACGTCGTGCGCGTACGGGGTGGCGTCCACGATGTCGTACTCGCTGGAGGGCGAGTCGAACATCGCGAAGCCATCGTGGTGCTTCGCGGTGATGGTGAGGTAGCGCATTCCTGCGCGGTCCGCCAGCGAGACCCACTCCTCGGCGTCGAACTTCACCGGGTTGAACTGCCCCGCCAGCTTCTCGTACTCCTCGACCGGGATCTTCCCGTTGTACATGACCCACTCGCCGAGGGAGGGTACGAACTCGCCCTTCCAACGGCCCGCGGCCACGGCGTAGATCCCCCAGTGGATGAACATCCCGAAGCGCGCCTCGCGCCACCATTGCATATCAGGCATAGCGGCCTCCAGTTGTCAGCATTTCCGTTTGGAGGGGCCGGAGAGGGCGAGATCGCCGTTTATCTCGCCCGACGCCGGCCCGGTCGTTTGTCGTTGCGCCGAACGACGACGACAACGGTCGGGCCGGCATCGCGGAGCCGCAAACGACGCGCCTCTCGCTCTCCGGCCCCTCCAGAACGACCTGGAACGACCGTTACAGCTCAATGACCTCCAGGAACTTGTCTGAGAGCATCTCCACGCCGTCGCAGGTGACCACGACGCCATCCTCCCACCGGAGGCCGAACTGACCCTTCTTGTAGAGGAAGGTGTCCACCTGGTAGGTCATGTTCTCGAGCAAGTCGTACGTCGAGCTGCTCTCCATCCACGGCCGCTCGACCTCCATCATGCCGATCGAGTGGCACGGGCCGTAGAGCAGGTACTGCGCGAAGCCCTTCTCCTCGAGGAACTGCTCGAACTTCACGACCACCTCAGCCGCGGGGACGCCTGCCTGCATGAACTCCATCGTCTTGTAGTGCGCCTCCAGGCCAACCTCGACCAGCTCGCGCATATCCGCGGGCATCGAGCCGATGCACACCGGGCGCCCCACGGAGGACGAGTAGCCCGCCACCAGCGCGCCCACGTTGAGCTGGATCATCTCGCCCGCCTTCAGCACCTTCGGGCTCGGGCGGCCGATCGCGTGGGTGCTGGCGTCGCCGGAGAGCACGTAGGTCGGGTGGCCCTCGTACTCCGCGCCCTCGGCGTACATGGCGCCCTGGGCGATGCCGACCACCTGCTGCTCCGTCATCCCGGCCTCCATCTCGTTGAGGACCTTCTCGGTCGCGATCTCGCTGATCCGGAAGGCCTCCCGCATGCAGGCAAGCTCGTTCTCAGACTTGACCATCCGCATGTCGGTGAGCAGGTCATCGGCCTTGACCACCTCGGCCTCACCCGCGCCATCGACGATGGCCTCGTAGAGCGGCACTCCGAGGATGGGCATCCCGGCAATGCCGATGCGCTTGACATCGGCGCCGAGCGCGTCGAAGACATCGCTGAAGGTCGCCAACTCCATGCCCGGGTAGTCCGGCTCCGCGGACTCGCGGTACTGAAGCAGCTGCATGATCCGCGGGATGCGGCTCCGGCCCTGCGCGAAGGTGAGCGATTCCGGACCGATCAGCAGGATGGGATCGCCCTCGCGCCCGATGGCGACTCCACCGGTCTCAAAGAGCGGCCAGTAGTCTGAGAGGTAGCGCACGTTCGCGGGGTCGGCCTCGTGGCCGTGCGCGATGACGACATCAATGTCGCGCTCATCCATCTTCTGTTGCAGCGTCTGCCACCGCTGCTTGAACTCCGAATCGGGGATCCGTGGCGTGTGTGCCATGATCTGTCTCCTCCTCGTACGAGCGTCACGCTCAATCTATGCCTGATGGCGCAGCGACTGTGCCAGGAAGGTTCCCCGGGGGTCGCTCGAAACCTGCGCGCGAGTGCGGAAGTGTATCGGAGGATACCCGCTCCAGCGCGGCGAATTACCCGACGGGGCGCGGCGCGGAAGGACTTCGCGCTTCGGGGCCGAAAGACCGTTCCTCGCACGAGATGATGATGCCTTGGGGTGGATTACCTGGGTTGATGACACTTTCCGAGCTTGTGACAATCACCGGGCTGCTGGACAGCTTCCAGCTCAACGAAGCGGCTCTGCTGCGCAGGCAACTCCTGGGGGAGCCCGGGATTGAGGCCCTTGAGCGGCTGGATGCGGTGCTCTCGGCCTACATCCTCGAGGACCCCGAGGGCGATGAGGCGCTGGGCACGATCCTCGGCAGCCTCGCGCGCAACGATGGCAAGGGTGACGGCTTCCTCCTCAGCGGCCCGGCGGGCGCGGGGAAGTCGCATCTGCTGGGCACGCTCCTGTTGCTGGGGGGCTCCGACCTGGCGCGCCGCCGCCTCGCGCGGAAGAAGACCAGCCTTGCCCATCCGCTGAAGGTCCTGCATGACAACGCGCCGCTGCTGGTTGTGCCGCTGCCGCTGGAGGAGCACTCGGGGCGGGATGAGCTGCTCGAGGACATCATCTTCGAGCGCACTGAGTGGGAGCTGCGCAGGCCACCCTTCGAGATCGTGGTGCCGCTCTCGCAGCACTCGTACGCACTTGAGCTGATCGAGCGCCACGTCGCCCCGCGCTTCGAGGCCGAGCTTGACGCCTACACCGCCGAGCGCTCCAGCCGGGAGGAGACCTGGCGCGAACTCCGCGCGCGGGACGAGGAGACCGCGGTCCGCATCGGCCACCAGTTCGCACAGTCGATGAACTACCCGCTGGACTTCCGGCAGTCGCGCGTGGAGCGGATGGCGCGTCTGCTGGAGGTCGTGGACGGCAAGCAGATCTCCGGCGTGATCTACCTGATCGACGACCTCGGCGACTTCCTCGCCTCGGTGGACACGAAGGCGATGCAGGGAGACCTGGTCTTCCTCGAGTTCCTCGCGCATCGCGGCAAGATCGCGCCGCTCTGGACCGTCGCGGACCTTGAGGTGCCGCTGCGGGAGATCCCGGGCGTGGACGTGCCGCTGGCGCGCCGCATCTCCGACCTCTACCGCGGCGGGCTCGCGCTGTCCTCGGCGCATATCCGCTGGGTGGTCGCGAACGCCGTGCGGCCCGCGTCGGCGGAGGCCTGCGGGCGCGCGCTTGACGAGATGGTGCGGGCGCACGAAGAGGCCTTCGGAGCGGAGATCACGGCCGAGGAGGTGGTTGGGAGCTTCCCTCTTCAGCCGCTGGCCGCCCGCTGCGCTGAGGAGATCGGCGTGCGCGCGCTCGGCCGAGCGGACGGGCTGCTGACCGTGCTGCGCGATGCCTCCGAGGCGGGCCTGCTCGCGGAGCGCTCGCATCTGCAGCCGCTCACGGTGGCCGATGTCTTCGAGCTGCTGCGACCGCAGCTTCGCTCGACCCCCGACGCGGCCCCCTACCTCGGCCAGGCGCTGGAGTACTACGAGGCACACGCGCCGGAAGTCTACCCGGCGAAGCCCGATCTGCTGCGGCAGGTCGTGCGGGTGCTGATCGCTTTGCGCCTCGCCAACCTCTGGCCGGGTGAGGCTGAGCTTCGGAGGGCGTTGGGTCTCACCGCGGAGGGCAAGCCGGTGGTGGAGCAGGCCGAACTGCGCGATCTGCTGGAGGCCGCGCGGCTGCACGGGCGCTTCATCGAGGTCCGGCGCGGGCGCGAGGAGACTGAGGATGTTTACTACGTCGAGGTGCACACGCCGATCGGCGACACCCTCCGTGAGCGGCTGTCGCTCGCGCGCGAGAGCATCGGGCGGGACGACCCGCGGCTGATGCACACCGCCGTCGCGCACGCCGGCCCCGGCGTGCCGCTGGCGGAGCTTGCCGAGGGGGCGCTGCTGGAGGTGCACTGGCGCAACACCGCGCGCGCGGTCGCCGCAGCCCTCGGCAGCGTGCAGTCGCTCGATGAGCTTGGCATTGACCGGCGCGTGCAGGAGCTGAGCGGCCCGGAGACGATCGCGACCGTGCACCTGCACGTGGCGACGCTGCTGTCATCCGAGCAGCAGAAGGCGCGCTGGAAGGAGATCACCGACGGGACGCTCGCGGGCCGCTGGTCCGCCTCGATCCTCTGCTGGCTGCCACGGCCGCTGCATGAGCGCGAGCTCGATGTGCTGCGCGACTGCGCGGCGTGCCGGCTGCTGCTCAGCCAGCGGCAGACCCTGGAGCAGGAGCGCGGCCTGGCGCAGCGTCTCGAGGAGGAGGAGGCGCGGCTGGGCGCGCAGGTGCGCGAGGTGGTCCGCGCGGCCTACTACGAGGGCTCAGTGCAGGCGAGCTTCGGCGAGGCGGTCTCCAGCGGCGAGCTGGCCGGGATGGATGGCGACTGGCGCACCGCGACCAACGCCATCGCGGGATGGGCGCTTGACCGTACCTTCCCGGAGTTCGCGAGGATAGCGCCGCGGCAGTTCCTCGCCGAGCGCGAGCAGATAGACCTGCTCGTGGATGAGTTCATCCGCCCCGGAGGCGCCATCCCCGACCCCGAGTCGCGGCTGGCGACGCTCATCGAGGCCTTCATGATGCCGCTCGGGCTCGCGCGGCGCGACAAACCCGGCTGGGTGCTGGACATCGGCCGCTCGGCCGCCGCCGAGGAGGTCATGCAGCGGATCCGGGCGCGCGACCAGACGCCGGAGACCGAACGCGGCAGGCCGCTTATCTGCGCCGACCTCGCCGAGCACCTGCTCAAGTCGGAGCTTGGGCTGCCGCCGCAGATGTTCGAGCTGCTCATCGCCGCACTGATCCGCCGCGGCTACCTGATGGCGCTCGATGAGCGTGGGAAGCCGGTGCGGCTGGAGAACATCCCGACGCCGATCGCCCGCTACCTCCAGCAGGTCGCGCGCCCGGCGCTGCTCTCGTACGAGCAGTGGCAGATGCTCTCGCGCCTGACGCGCATCGTCTTCGACCAGGCGATCAGCCACCCGGACCACGCCGCGCAGGCCATCGTCTGGGAGGCGCTGGTCGAGGCGCGGGAGGAGTGGCTCGGGCGCGTTGACCGGCTGCGCGCAGAGGTGGATGAGCTGCGCAACCGGCTCGATCAGCCGCGTGATTCCTGGAGCGAAACCCTCCGCGCGCTCTCGCACATCGAGCGCTTCTTCCGCATGATCGACCCCGAACAGTACGCCGCTGAGGGCCTGAATTCCCTCCTCGAGCGTGCGGATCCGTTCCTCGACACCTCCAACGGCGCCACGAAGCTCCGCGAGTTGCTGCGTGTCGTGGAGCTGCTCGAGCACTTCGTCGCCGAGGTCGGGCCGCAGATCGTCGCGCTGCGCCGCTACCTCACCGATGAGGACCTGTGGCTGCCGGAGGATTCCGATCTCGTCGAGCTGCGCGACCGCCTGATGGGGCTGATCAACTCCGGTGAGCAGGCGGTGGGCGAGGAGCAGGCGATCGTGCGCCACGCCCAGGTCTTCTTCGCGCGCTACAAGCGCCGGTACTCCGCATGGCACAATGCCTGCTACCGCGCCTCGGAGTTCGAGCCGTACAATACCCTGCGGGCGTCACCGGAGCTGCGCGTGCTCACGATCCTCGGGCAGCTTGACCTGAAGATCGAGCATGACCTGCGCGCGGTGAACGAGCAGATTGAGCGCGAGCTGGCGAAGCGCTGCCGGGAGATGTCGCTGTCACAGGAGCTTGAGCGCAGCCCGGCATGTCCCACCTGCGGCTTGAGGCTCGGCGAGGAGATCAGCCTGCGCCCGCCGCA
>DHPY01000119.1 GCA_002411015.1 Armatimonadetes bacterium UBA5352
GCGGGGGCATGGATTGAAACCGTCTCGAACCTGTCTACCGCTTCCCCTTCTGCGGTTGCCCCCCACGCGGGGGCATGGATTGAAGCCTTTTCAAGAAGAAAGAACGGGGGGGCAACTCGCCGCGCACCACTGGCATGCGCGAACCGAACGGACATTGCGTCACCCCCAGCCGCTCTGGGCTGAGACCGACTCGTTCTTGGGGCGCCGTTGCTGATCGGCGATTGCGGCTACCATATCTGCGAGACGCTCGCACGCTGCCTCGAACTCCGCTCCTCCGCCGGTGAGGTCGATGCCGAGGCTGTGCACGCGCTCGAGGCCCGACCCGGTGTCGATGCTGATCGTCTCGCGGCCGCTGGGCTGCGGGTAGATCAGCACCGCGTCCCGGACCCCATAGCCGGTGCAGTAGGCCAACATCTGGTAGACGTCAGCGTTGCGCGAAGCTCTCGCGTCCTCTACGCTCTGCTGGGCCTCGTCCCACCCGGTCGGCTTGTACTTTGCGTCGCCGATGCAGACAGGACTTCCGTGCCGACAGATTACCATGTCCGGCTCCAGCGCTACGGTCTGATCGAGATCCAGATGACGGCGCTCATGCCCCAGCGAACGCTCAGCCCTGCCCCCGGCAGCCGCTCCTCAAGCAGGCGCTGCAGGAAACGCTCGAAGAGCCGCGGCATCTCGATCAGCAGCGGTAACATCATCGGGCCTCTGCCCTGAGTAAGGCATGGCGACGATCTGTCCAAGCACTATGCGCAGTGCGCGTGCCTGCGTATACGAGCGCGTGCGCTGCGAATCACCCGGCTTCGTCCCGCAGGCGGTAGCCGACTCCGGGCTCGGTGACGATATAGCGTGGACGAGACGGATCGGGTTCGACCTTGCGTCGGAGGTTGCTGATGTTCACGCGAAGAGTGTGCGCTTCGGGCTCGTAGCTGTTCCCCCAGACCTCCTGCAGGATATGCTTGTGTGTCAGCACTCGCCCCGCGTGCCGGATCAGGACGCGCAGCAGTTCGTACTCAGTCGGCGTCAGGCTGACCTTCTCGCCACTTCGGGTCACCAGGCGCCGTTCGACATCCACGCGCAGGTCGCCGGCCTCGAAGACGTGGCCGCCGGTGGGCACTGTTCGGCGCAGCGCGGCGCGGATGCGGGCCAGCAGTTCGCCGACGCTGAATGGCTTGGTCAGGTAGTCATCGGCGCCGGCGTCGAGGGCTGCGATCTTGTCCTGCTCGCGCTCGCGCACCGACAGCACGATGATCGGCACCTGCGTCCACTCACGGAGACCGGCGATGACCTCGCGCCCATCCATGTCCGGCAGTCCCAGGTCAAGGATCACGACGTCGGGGCGCCAGGCCGGCACCTCGCGCAGGGCCTCCTGCCCATTCTCGACCTCATGCACCAGATAGCCCTCCACCGCCAGACTGGCGCGCAGGAAGATGCGGATCGACCGCTCATCATCCACCACCAGCACTCGGGTGCCACCACTCATGGCTCATCGGTCTCCTTCGCGCCAGCGGTGGCCAGCGGCAGGCTGATCACGATCTCCGCTCCTCCGCCCTCACGCGCGCAGGCCATGACCGCGCCGCCATGCGCCTCGACGATCCCGCGGGCAATCGAAAGCCCCAGGCCGGTGCCGGCGCCGCCCATACGCGGACAGCGGTAGAACTTGTCAAACACCCGCTCGCGCTCATCGGCCGGGATGCCCGGCCCGCGATCAGCCACACGCACCCACATCTCGTGTCCGTCCGCCTCTGTTGAGATCGCGAGCGGACGGTCGCGCGGAGAGTATCTGTTCGCGTTATCCACCACGTTCACCAGGGCCTGGGTGATGAGCACGAAGTCCACCGCGACCGGGGGTAGGTCGGGCGCGATGTTGATCTGCACAGTGCGGTCACCGAGCGCGTCGCGCAGGCGCTCAAGCACCGCCCCCACGATGTCCTGGACATCGGCCGGCTCAGGGCTGATGCGCACCGCGCCACTCTCCAGCCGGGTCATGTCCAGAAGATTGCCCACGAGCGTGTTGAGGTGGTGCGCCTGCTGCCACGCAGTCTCCAGAAGCTCGCGCCGAGCCTCCACCGACAGCCCACGGTCCTCTGCCCGCCGCTCGGACTGCATCAGGCTGCCCAGCACCCCGGTGATCGAGGCCAGCGGCGTGCGCAGGTCATGAGAGATTGAGTTCAGGAGTGCCGCTTGCAGGCGTTCGGTCTCTTCGAGCAGCCGCACCTGGCCGGCCTGCTCGGCCAGGCGCACGCGCACGAGTGCAGAACCGACCAGGTTGCTGAAGGCCTCGACCATGCGCGCCTGCTCGGGCCGATGGTGTGGCGCACGCGCGATCTGCAGGCCCAGGACGGCCACTGGCTCCCCGGGGCTTCCGACGGGGACGTAGAGGTGTTCGGCCCCGGCGAAGGTCTCGGTGCCGTTGCCCACCGTCGTGTCGTGTTTCAGCGCCCAGGCAGCCATGGCTTCACCGCTGGCGTCGAAGGTGAAGCCCCCAATGGTTTTGCCCAGGGTGAGCGCCTCCCCATCGAAGAGCATCAGCCCGGCCCCGGTCTCGAAGACGCGCTGGACGTGGTCCAACGCGACCGCGATCGCCTCGTCGAGGCTGCCGGCGCGCGACAGGTCTCGACTCAGCTCGTACAGGTGCGTGGTCTGGACAGCGCGCTCTCGCGCCCGACGCGCCTGTTCACGGGCCTGCGCTGCCAGGGAACTGATCACCAGGCCGACGATGAGCAAGCCAGCGAAGGTGATCAGGTACTGGCTGTCAGCGACCACCAGTGCCAGGCGCGGGGGCACGAAGAACACGTCGAAGAGCAGGACGCTGAGTGCCGAGGCCACCATGGCGGGCCCGCGCCCCAGGTAGAGCGCGGCCAGCACCACCGCCAGCAGGAAGATCATGACCAGGTTCGAGGGGTCGATGTGGTGAGCTGCGGGCCAACTCGCCAGCGCGGCCGCCGCAGCGAGACCCGCCGCGGTCGCGTAGTCCGGCCAGCGCACGGTTCGGGGTGCGTCGCGCGGGGCCCGCCGCCGCCCCTCGTCGCCGGCAGTGTTGATGACGTAGACATCTATCGAGCCGCTGCGGCTGATGATCTGCTCGACGAAGGACGGTCGGAACAATTCGCGCCATCGCGGGGCTTGCGGCTTGCCCACGATGATCTTGGTGACGTTGTGACCGACCGCGTACTCGATCACGGTGTCTGCGGCGGAATGGCCGGGCAGGCTGACCGTCGTGGCGCCCATTTCCTCGGCGAGCCGCAGGTTGTCCTCCACCTGGGCCTGGGTACGGTCGGGTAGCCCCAAGGTGCCGGGCGTCTCGACGTAGAGCGCCAGCCAGTCCGCTTTCAACTCATCGGCCAGGCGCTTGCCGGTGCGGATGAGCCGCTGCGAGAGCGGGCTGGGGCTGACACACACCAGCAGGCGCTCTGCCGCCGGCCAGGGCCCGCCGATGCCACGGGCGCGCATGTACGCGGTCATCTGAGCGTCGGCGTGGTGAGCGGCTCGGCGCATCGTCAACTCGCGTAGTGCCCGCAGATTGCCCAGGCGGAAGAAGCGCTGGGCGGCGCGGCGCGCCTGCTCGGGAATGTAGACCCGCCCCTCCTGCATCCGCTGCAGAAGCTCCTCGGGCGGGAGATCCACCAGTTCGATATCGGTGGCCAGGTCGACGATGTCATCAGGCACCGTCTCGCGCACCTGCACGCCGGTGATCTGAGCCACCACGTCGTTTAGGCTGGCGATGTGCTGCACGTTCACCGTGGTGTACACATCGATGCCGGCCTCGAGCAGCTCCAGCACATCCTGGTAGCGCTTGGCGTGGCGTGAGCCCGGCGCGTTGGTGTGCGCCAGTTCGTCGATCAGCACCAGGTCGGGGCGGCGTTCGGTGATGGCGTCGATGTCTGGCTCGTGCAGAGACGTCCCGCGATACTCGATGACGCGCAGCGGCACCGCGGGCAGATCGTCGATCAGCGCCTGGGTCTCCCCGCGCCCGTGGCTCTCCGCGCAGCCCACGACCGCCTCGACGCCCTCGGCACGCCGCCAGTGCGCCTGCTGCAGCATGCGGTATGTCTTGCCCACGCCCGCCGCGTAGCCCAGAAAGATCTTCAGCCGGCCCCGGCCCGACTGCTCGATCTGCTCGAGCAGCGCCTGCGGGTGTGGGCGGCCGCCACGTCGGCTATCGTTCATCGCGCAGTCCGTTCAGCTCAAGGTTCAGCTCCAGCACGTTCACGCGAGCCTCGCCCAGCAGCCCAAACTGCGGAGGCTCGATGTGCCGAGCGATGGCCGCGTTCACCGCCGCATCGCTGACACGTCGTGCCCTCGCCACGCGCGGTGCCTGCCAGTATGCGGAGGCGGGCGAGATGTGCGGATCCAGCCCGCTGCCGGACGCGGTGACCAGGTCACAGGGCACCGGCCCCGCGCCGGCCGGCGCGGGGCCGCGCAGATCTGCAAGTCGCCCCGCCACTCGCGCGCGCAGGCGATCGCTCAGCGGCCCGTCATTTGAGCCGCCCGAGAGTGACGCGTTGTACGGCGGCATCGTCGCAGAAGGTCGCGGCCAGAAGTAGTCGGGCGACCTGAACTCCTGGGCAATGAGCGCGGAGCCCACGGCGCGGCCGTCAAGGTGCACGAGACTGCCCTCCGCCTGTCGGGGGAAGCACAGCCGGGCCACCGCGGTGACCGTGCCAGGGTAGATGACGCCGCACAGCACCGTGAGCACCACCAGCAGTCTGACGGTTACGAGCAGATCGTTTCTCATTGCCTCTCACTCACCATCATAGCGCGTTCGGGCGGAACTGCAAGCCCGCCACGCGCCGATTGAGCAGGATAGAAGAGCCCCAACTACGCGAGCCCCAGCGCGACCAGTGTCAGGTCGATCAGTTTGATACCCATGAAGGGCGTCACCAGCCCGCCGAGGCCGTAGACCAGCAGGTTATCGCGCAGCAGGCGGGCCGCCCCCACCGCGCGGTAGGGCACCCCACGCAGGGCCAGCGGCACCAGCGCCACGATGACCAGAGCGTTGAAGATCACCGCCGACAGGACAGCGCTCGCAGGAGTCGCCAGGTGCATGAAGTTGAGGGACTGGAGCTGCGGGTAAGTGGCCGCAAAGGCTGCTGGAATGATCGCGAAGTACTTCGCGACATCGTTCGCGAGGCTGAATGTGGTGAGCGCTCCCCGCGTCATCAGCAGTTGCTTGCCGATCTCCACGATCTCGATGAGCTTGGTCGGGTTGCTGTCCAGGTCCACCATATTGGCGGCCTCGCGCGCTGGCTGCGTCCCCGTGTTCATCGCCACCGCCACATCGGCCTGGGCCAGCGCCGGCGCGTCGTTGGTGCCGTCACCGGTCATGGCTACCAGTCGCCCCTGATCCTGATGCTCGCGGATTAGGGTGAGCTTCGCCTCCGGGGTGGCCTCAGCCAGAAAATCATCCACGCCCGCTTCGGCCGCGATCGCCGCCGCGGTCAGCGGGTTGTCGCCGGTGATCATCACCGTGCGGATCCCCATCTCCCGCAGCCGCGCGAAGCGCTCCCGGATGCCGCCCTTCACCACGTCCTTGAGGTGGATAACCCCGAGCGGCCGGCCATCCTGCGCCACTACCAGCGGCGTTCCACCTGAGCGCGCAATCGTCTCGGTCATCTGCCGCAGCTCCGGCGACACCTCCGCGCGGGCAGCGTTCAGGTAGGCGAAGACGGCATCGGGCGCGCCCTTGCGGATGCGCGTGCCGTTGAAGTCAACCCCGCTCATGCGCGTCTGTGCACTGAAGGGCAGGAAGTGCATGGCACCGCGTCCGGCGCCTTCCTCCCCCAGCGCGCACTCTCGCCCCACGCTGCGCCCGCGCAGTCCGTACTCGCGCTTGACCAGTTCGATGACGCTGCGCCCCTCGGGGGTCTCGTCGGCCAGCGAGGAGAGTTGCGCCGCCCGCGCCAGCTCGATCTCCTCGACGCCATGCACCGGCAGTAGAGCGACCGCCTGGCGGTTGCCCAGGGTGATGGTGCCGGTCTTGTCGAGCATGAGCACGTCCACATCGCCGGCGGCCTCGACTGCCCGCCCCGAGGTTGCGATGACATTCCGGCCGATCAGCCGCTCCATGCCCGCGATGCCGATCGCCGGGAGCAGCCCACCGATTGTCGTCGGGATCAGGCAGACCAGCAGGGCGACGATCACCGCCACCCCCACTGGCTCGCCGCTTCCCGCCGCCCGCACTGCCTGCTGCGAGAACGGCACCAGCGTAACGCACACCGCCAGGAAGACCAGCGTGAAGGCGGCCAGCAGGATACCCAGCGCGATCTCGTTGGGGGTCTTCTGCCGCGCTGCGCCCTCCACCAGCGCGATCATCCGGTCGAGGAAGCCCTCACCCGGCTCGGCGCTGATTGCCACCACCAGCCAGTCCGACAGCACGCGCGTGCCCCCTGTCACCGCGCTGCGGTCGCCACCCGACTCACGAACCACCGGCGCGCTCTCTCCCGTGACCGCGCTCTCGTCCACCATCGCCACGCCGATGACGACCTCGCCATCGGCGGGGATGACATCCTCCGCCAGAACCAGCACAAGGTCGCCCGTTCGAAGCTGCGTCGAGAGCACGATCTCGCAGCGAACGTCCGGGCAGGCCCCGGGATCGGGCATTGCGCCCGCGATCTTCCGGGCACGAGTCTGCTCGCGCGTATGCCGCAGCGCCTCCGCACGGGCTCGCCCACGCCCCTCAGCCAGCGCCTCGGAGAAGTTGGCGAAGAGCACAGTGAACCACAGCCACAGCGCCACCGCGCCGGTGAAGCCGGCCTCGGGGACCCCGGCGAGCAGTGCGCGCACCCACAGCGCGGTAGTGAACGCGCTGCCGATCTCCACCACGAACATGACCGGGCTGCGCGCCATGTGCCGCAGGTCAAGCTTAGCGAAGGCCTGCACCAGCGCGTTGCGCAGCGCGGTGGCGTTGGTCAGGCGCGAGCTGTCGCCATCAGCCATCTCAGTCAGTCTCCTTGCAGCTGGACGACCTCAGGGTGCCCACAGGGTCAGGTGCTCGGCCAGCGGCCCGATCGCCAGCACCGGCAGGAATGCGAGGGCGCCCACGATCAGCACGACGGCCACCAGCCAGGCCACGAACAGCGGCGTGTGCGTGGGCAGCGTCCCCGCGCTCTCCGCCGCACGCCGCTTGCCCGCCAGCGATCCGGCCACCGCCAGCACCGCCACGCCCGCCCAGAGCCTCGCGAGTACCATCGCCGCGGCCAGCGCCAGGTTGTAGAATGGCGTGTCGGTCGCCAGTCCGGCGAAGGCGCTGCCGTTGTTGTTTCCGGCTGAGGAGAAAGCGTAGAGCACCTCCGTGAAGCCGTGCGGGCCGGCGTTGTGCATGGCCGCCCGCGCTGCCGGCGTCACCACCGCCAGCGCAGTGCCCGCCAGCACCAACAGCGGCGGCAGCAGCACCACGACGACCGCCATTTTCATCTCGTAGATGCCGATCTTCTTCCCCAGATACTCGGGCGTGCGCCCGACCATCAGTCCCGCCGCGAACACCGCAACAATCACGAAGACGATCATCCCGTACAGCCCCGAGCCAACTCCGCCAAAGACCACCTCGCCGAGCTGCATGAGCGCCAGCAGCGGGATGCTCCCCAGCGGCATGAAACTGTCGTGCATGGCATTGACCGAGCCATTAGAGGCGGCGGTGGTGGCCGTCGCCCAGACCGCCGAGAGTACCGGACCGTTGCGCAACTCCTTGCCCTCCATGTTGCCGCCGGGCGCGAGCGGGCTGCGCGCCTGATCCACGCCCATCCGTGCCAGCACCGGGTTTCCGCCGATCTCCGTGGCGGTCGTGACCGCCAGCGCCCCCAGGTAGATCGCCAGCATCGCCGCCAGCAGCGTCCAGCCCTGCCGCCGGTCCCCGACCATCTCGCCGAAGCAAAAGCAGCAGGCGGCCGGCAGCAGTAGGATAGCGAGCCCCTCCAGGAAGTTGCTGAGAGGTGTCGGGTTCTCGAATGGATGCGCTGAGTTGGCGCCGAAGAAGCCGCCCCCGTTGGTGCCGAGCTGCTTGATGGCAACCATCGAGGCAACCGGCCCGCGCGCGATGACCTGCCGCGTTCCCTCCAGCGTGCGCGCGACCACCGGTCCGCCCCAGGTCTGCACGACCCCCTGCGAGACCAGCGCCACCGCCAGCACGAGCGCCAACGGCACGAGCACGTGGACTGTCGCTCGCGTCACGTCAACCCAGAAGTTGCCCAGATCGTGCGTGGTTCGGCGGGCGAGGCCGCGAATCACCGCCGCCATGACCGCCAGTCCCGCGGCGGCCGAGGCAAACTGCTGCACCACCAGTCCGAGCGACTGCACGAGGTAACTGAGCGTCGCCTCGCCCGCGTAACTCTGCCAGTTGGTGTTGGTGGCGAAGCTTGCGGCGGTGTTGAGCGCCAGGTACGCGTCAACCGGCCCAAGTCGGGCCGGGTTTGGCGGCATGACTCCCTGCAGCCGCTGGAGTGTATAGACAACAAGCATGCCGCCGAAGGTGAAGACCACAAAGGCCCGGGCATACTCCCGCCAGTTCATCTCACGGTGCTCATCAACGCCCGCGAGCGCGCAGATGCTACGCTCCAACGGGCGCAGCACGCGCGCGATCGGCCCGCGCGGAGCCTGGCCGCCTAACACAGTCGCCATGAACCGTCCGAGCGGCCAGGCCAGCCCGATGACTGCGACCACGTAGACGCCGATTTGCAGCCAATCGCGCGCCATCATTGGAACCACTCCGGCCGCATCAGGGCCAGCAGCAGGTATACGAAGAGCCCTCCCGCACAGATTGCAGCAAGTACCTCAAGCGTCATCGGAAGCGCCTCCTCCGAGTCGCGCACACAGCTCGATGAAGCCGAGCGTCAAGCCCGCCAGTAAGGCAATCGTCAGCAGTACGACGGCATCGCTCATGATCGCAACCTCACCAGGGTAACGGCCTGTTCGCCGAGGGTACTATGCACCAGGTGAGGCTCAAGTGTCTGGCAAGAACAGATGGCCGAGCGTCAAGGGGGCGTCAAGAAGTGGCGAGAAGTGGCGAGAAGTGGAGGTCATTGCTGCCGGACCGGCCCGCCCTCCACGCTATCACCCATGCCGAATTGCGCCGTCTCAGAACTGCCGTGCACAAGCAACGAGGTGCACTGAAGGCGGCAAAGCTGCGGAGCATTGAGGCGTCGTGCAGACTCTCTCTCGTCCGGCTCAGTGCCGTGGCGGCTGCATGCGCTCCTGCTCGTGCGGCTCAACGCTTACCGTTTCATGCTCAACGAGATTGCCCCCCGTTGCAGCGGTTCAGCTTCGGTATCCACAGGAACGTGCCATCGGTGTCCCCTCTCTTCATAGCTGATCCTGATGGGCAGCAACCTCAGTAGAGATAGCTCATGCTCCTCCCCGTTTGCCGCCTTGAACGAGAACGGGGCCCCATTTCCACACCTGACGACATATTGAAGGCGAGCGATACAGCCCGGATGCGTCCGGGTAACCACATTCGACGAAGGATGTGTCGCTCCCATGGTTGCAGAACTGGTTGCAGCAGAGTCGTTCCACGACGCGTTCGCGCGCTACCTGCAGCACGCGAGGTCCTACCGAGGGCTCAGTCCGAGGACGATCGAGGCATACCGGCGCGATGCGGCTGGGTTCTCCGGCTTCCTCAGTCAGCACCGCTTGCCCACGCGGGTCGGGGAGATCAACAGCCGTCACGTTCAAGCATGGGCGAGCTCGATGGCGGGCTACGCGGCCACGACCATACGGCGCCGCGTCTACGCCATCCGCGGCTTCTTCAGCTCTCTGCAGCGTGAGGGAAGCATCCAGGTCAATCCAGCGGCGGACGTTGCGCTACCCGAACGTCGTCGCAGGCAACCCGACATCCCTACGCCAACGCAGTGCCAGCGGCTCCTGAGCGTCGCACACACCAGCACTGAACGGGCAGCAATCTCTCTGCTGTTGATGTCGGGCCTTCGCCGCGCCGGACTGCTTGGGTTGGATGTCGAGGATGTGGCTGCCGATGCCTCGGAACTGAGGGTGATCGGCAAGGGAGACGTAGAGCGGCTCGTCCCGCTCCCGGACGAGGCTCGTGCTGCTCTCATCCGACACATCGAGCACACCTGCGCGCGCTGCGGTCCGCTGTTCCTCAACCGCGCGAGCGAGCGCATGGGCAACACGACTCTCCAGCGACTGTGGAAGCGTCTGCTGTGCCGGGCCGACCTCCAGGACGAAGGCTTCACCATCCACTCCTGTCGGCACGCCTACGCCACGATGCTCGTGAGGGCCGGCACCGACATCCGCACGGTTCAGGAACTACTTGGTCATGCCGACCTCTCGACGACGGCGGTCTACCTCCACTCGGACCTCCGCGCCAAGCGCGACGCTGTCGCCAATCTACCGATCGGCAATGGAGTGGTGGACCATGAAAGGTGAGCTGACACGTAGCGGCGATGAAGACCGCGACTACGACGCCTGGCTCAAGCGTCTGGCGGCCCAACTGGCTCGGGGTATCGTCGAGACAATCTTCCAGGCAGACAAGAGCGGCGGTGAAGGGCCGACAACTAGCGGCGAATGACGGGCCGGCGATGCTTACGGTCAGTACAGAGTCCAGCGACGCAATATCCCGCTTATGTGCACGAAAATGAAGATAACGAGGTGATACTACACTATAAGCAGTCATACACGGAGTTATCTTACCTTGAACCGAAAACGCATCCGTGATAGTGTAAGCAGTGGGAGGCGAGTTACGATGTCAGATCGCGAGGTAGTCCGCTACGTAGGATACTGCCGCGTGTCCACGGCGCAGCAGGCCCGAGACTGAGAATCGCTCCCTCAGCAGGCACGGGGCATCGAGGCCATGGCGAGGGCCAAAGTGGGTGCGCATCCTCTCGAACTTGAGATGTTCAACGACGATGGTTTCTCCGGTGGTTGGAGTGTGCGGCAGCTTCCGATGTTCGGTGGTCCCATCCGGCCCGGGCTTTCAGACGCGATTGATCGAGCCATAGAAATCGGAGCAAACGCGCTCATCGTGGACTACGTCAGCCGAGCTGCACGAGACCTCGACGTGTGGCGCCTCGTCCGGCGACTGTGCCTGAATCCAATGGGAGTCAGCCTCTGGGTCGCCAGCGGTGGGTTGGACCTGGATGACCCCAGGGATCAGATGAATGGCGACATCCAGGCACTCCTGGCAGAGGGCGAGCGCACACAAGACCGCGAGCGCGCACTCCGGACCAACGAGGAGCGTCGCGCCGCCGGCTTCACTCCATGGGGCGATACGCCCTACGGTTGGCGCTGGCAGTCGGCCGAGGAACGCGCAGCCAGCGGTGGGATGTTCAAAGGCATTCTTCCTGTGACCGAGGAAGGCAAATGGGTGGCGTGGGTCGCGGAGCAATATGTCGCCCGCGGCAGAGTCCTGGAGGACATCGCCCGGGAACTCAACGATCGCGAAGTGCCCTTTCCCCGAACGGGCAAGCCTTGGCATGCGAAGCGAGTGCGGGACATGCTGGGCAACTGCCTGCACGCGGGCCTCGTGCAAGACAACGACGGGGCCCTCAAACCGGGTGTCCACTTCGAGCAGCGCTACTACGACCCTGACATCTACCACGCCATCCAGGACCTGCGGGATGACCGCGACTCACGTGGCCCACGCGCCCTGCACCAGCAGGACAGCCCGCTGCTCGGAATCATCAAGTGCGGCCGGTGCGGCATGCGACTGCAGCTCAAGCGCAGCCCCGACGGCGTCCCCACATACATCTGTCCCCGCCCGCAGGAGGGCGAGCCCCGCGACTGCAGCGGCGTGAGCAAGGTTGCCGCGATCGTCGAGGATCACGTGCGAGATGCCATCGCCGAGATCGTCAGCATGCCGCGGTTGCGGAAGTTGGTGCAGGAGGAGGCACAGCAGGTCTTGGGCGAGCGCCGGGAGTGCTTCGAAGGCCGCCTCCGACAACTGCGCCAGCAGATCGAGGAGCACGAGAAGCGGCTAGAGGAGTGGGGCCGTAAGTTCACCGACGGCCGCATGTCCGAAACCGTCTTCCTGCGCTTGAGCACAAAATGGGAGACTGATCTGACAGAAGCGCAGGCTCAGCTCGCCGAAGTCGAGCGCCTGCTGGCTGTTGGCGACGAGCAGGATCGGCGAGTGGAGCGGGTGATGCACGCGCTCGACAGCTTCGGGGACACTTGGGTCAACATGGACGCGGTACGAATCCGCAATCTGCTGTTGACGATGGTGGAACATATGAGCCTAACTCCAGAAGGCGACGGGGCGGCTACGCTGCGGCTGAAGTGCTACTACATGCCCGAAGTCGAGTACTCCATCCCGCATCTACGCGAGCGGCTTGCGAAAGGCGACGGACCGCTCGCAGAACTGACCATCACTGACCTCGCTTTCCTGGCGCTGTGGAACGAGGGGTTGAGGGCACCTGAGATCGCCGAGGCCCGCAACATCAGCGCCAACAGCGGCTATGGTCAGGTCTCAGTGATTCGACGTCGGACCGGCATCCAGGACGTAGACGTGGTCGCCGAGATGGCCAAGCCGTTGATTGAGAAGTACCGCAAGGTGTTGCCGACTAATCGCAAGAGCTCAGACAAGGCGTCTAGTGCAGCGTCCATAAAATAG
>DHPY01000013.1:0-5406 GCA_002411015.1 Armatimonadetes bacterium UBA5352
TGCGGCGGGCGCAGGCTGATCTCCGACGAGATCGCCCGCGACCATATCCTCCCGCGCGACATCACGGTCTTCTCCGCCAACGGGGCAATCGCCGCAAACGTCGCCGACTCCGCGGTGGCATGCTGCTGATGACGATGCGCCACTGGGTGCATCTCAGCAACTACATCCATGAGACTCCGCACTGGCGCAGCAGCTTCTACGACTTCAACGGGAAGTTCCTGCTCGGCAGCACCGTCGGGACCATCTCCGCATCGAAGGTCGGGCGATGGGTCATCCGCCTCCTGCAGCCGTGGCAGTGCGAGATCCTCGTCTACGATCCGTACCTCAGCGATGGGGACGCGGCGGAGATGGGCGTGGAGAAGGTCGAGCTGAACGTACTCTTCGAGCGCTCCGACCACGTCACCGTGCACGCGCCCAAGCCATCCTCCACGCAGAACATGATCGGCGATGAGCAGCTCTCCCTGCTGCGTGACGGCGCGACGCTCGTGAGCACCTCGCGCGGCTCGGTCATCGATCACGAGGCGCTCTTCCGGCACGCGCAGGCGCGGCGGATCGATGTGTGCCTCGATGTGACGACGCCCGAGCCGCTGGAGCCGGCGAGCTGCTTCCGGCAGCTCGACAACGTGATCATCACTCAGCACGTCTCCGGATCAGGCTACTACGGCTACTTCCCGATCGGGGAGATGACGGTGCAGGCGCTGCTCGATCGCTTCGCGGGGAGGCCGGTGGACGGGGCGGTGCCGATGGATCGTTTCGATACGATTGCGTGAGGGAGGGCTGAAGATCGCAGGCTGGAAGCCCGCGCCATGCTAAGGCAGATCGCAGGCTGGAAGCCCGCGCCACGGGAATGAGGATCGCACCCGAACCGTGGAGCAGGCTTCCAGCCCGCCGCCGTTGTCGTCCTCATCGCAACAGTGCCGGGCGAGGTCTACCGTCAGCCGCCCCCTGCCCTCACACCGCGCCGACGCACCACATGACCGGCCCGACCGTGAGCGACAGCGAGCCCGCAACCCACGCTGCGTAGTAGGCCCAGCGGCCGCTGCTGGTGGAGGTATGACTGGCGCTCGAGCGGTATGCGGTCAGGTCGAAGCGCTCCCGGTGCAGCATGTTCCAGAGCACCTGGCCGCCGACCCAGAAGCCCATGAACTCCTCGATCATCAGGAGGCCGGCGGACCCCGCCACAGGCAGAAGCGCCGCCGTCCACGCGATTGCTGTTGCCGTGAAGTCCCAGTGGGTGTAGCCGAAGACGCCGATCATGACCGCGACGACCGCGACGAACGAGCCGGCCACCACGATCCAACCATGGCGCGCGCCGCGGATGTAGCGCCGGCGCTCGCGGAACTCCTCCGACGCGAGCAGCAGGTTCAGCGAGATGGACCGCATCAGGATTAGGGCGACGCCAATCCATGCGGTGAGTGCCAACGCGGACGGGTACCAGTTGATGATGAGCTCCCCCCCAACAGTCTCCCATGCCATGGGGAGTCACCTCCGCGCCCATTCTACCGCAACCTCAAGAAAAGCTCAAGCGCATGGAGCAGAAATCGAGGAAGAGCGGAAAGGCGGGCCGGAAGGCGCGCGTTACCCCCGTGCAGGCCACACCTCCACGCGCCGCGAAAGGCCGCGTCCGCTACCCATGCCGCGCGCAGGAGCCTGCATCATGCCCGAGACCTTCCCGATCCCGCAGGGGCCGATGACCGCAGATGAGATGCGCCGGGCGTTCGGATGGGCCGAGCTTGCGCCGACCGAGCCGGTGGTCGCCGGAAGCTGGGGGACGTCGCGGCTCGTCTAACACGTTGGCGCGTACGGCCTGGACGATGGCGGCGCGCTGATGGTCTCCTGGCGCTTTGCCACCGACTGGGCCAGGCCGCAGTCCGACGACCTCTCCGCGCCCAACTACTGCTCGCTGCAGACCGACGGGCCAGCGTCGCTGAAGGGTTGCTGCGCGTGAGTTCACCGATCCCGGCCGCTTCGTGGTGCTGCTCGGCTACGAGTGGTCGGGCAACACCGGCGGAGGCGGCGACCACAATGTGTACTACCGCACCCCCGGCCAGCCGATCGTCGACTCCTGCCACGCGCTGATCCCGGACACGTCCACGGTCGCGAGCGACCGCTACCCGGTCGCCGCGCTTTACGAGGAGCTCCGGCAGCGCGACGGCATCGCGATCCCGTACGTAGGCGGCCGCCGCGCAGACCTCGCGCAGCATGATCCGGAGGTCGTGCCGGCGGTCGAGATCTACTCCGCGTGGGGGCAGTTCGAGTGGCAGCTCACCGGCAGCCTCGCGCTCGGCCATCGCGTCGGCCTGGTGGCAGGCAGCGACGGCCACAAGGGCCGGCCCGGCGCGAGCTACCCCGGCGCATCGCAGTTCGGCGCCTACGGCGGCCTGACGGGGATCATCGCCGACGAACTGACGCCCGACGCGATCTTCGACGCGATCCTCGCCCGCCGCTGCTACGCCACCACCGGCCAGCGGATCGTGCTGCGCGTGCAGGCGAACGGCGCGCCGATGGGCAGCGAGATCACGGCCGATGGCCCCGTGACCTTCGGAGTGTTCTGCGCGGGCACAGCAGGCCTCCGGAAGATCGAGATCCTGCGCCAGGCGCTCGGAGCCTCCGAGTCGGAGGTCGCGTACGTGCGCGATCCGCCGGCCGCCGCCCTGCTCTCGGATGACCGCCTCCGCATCATCTGGAGTGGCGCGCGCATCCTCGGCCGCGACCGCGCCGCCTGCTGGGACGGGCGGCTCGATGTCACGGGGGCGATGATCGTCTCCGCCGAGGCCTATGCCTTCGACGGCCCGCAGGAGGGCCTGACCGAGGTCGCGCCGGAGTTCGTGGAGTGGCAGTCGATCACCACCGGCGACGAGGACGGCATCGATCTGCGCCTGAACCGCCTCGAGGGCGCGCGTCTGAGCTTCCGGAGCGGCCCGGCCTGCTTCGGCCTCGAACCGGCCACGCTCGGGCGCGAGCCGGTAGTCGTGGAGGCGGTCGGGATCGAGCAGCGGGTGGTCGTGCAGCGCCTGCCGGAGGGCGAGCCGCCGCTGTCGGTGACCTTCACCTGCGCTGACGATCCGCCCGAAGGCGCCACCGCGTACCGGGTGCGCGTGACGCAGGATGATGGCGCGCATGCGTGGTCGAGCTCGGTCTTCGTCGATCGCCGGCGGTATCGCGCGCAGCCACGGCGTCCACGCGAAATCTTCATCTTCGTGAAAGAAGGACATTGTGGCCATGTGTGTAATATAATGTCGAAGATGAGATGCCGGTTGTCGGGCCCGCTTCAGAGGGCCTGAAGGGTGGCGATGGGGATGTCCTGGCGCAGCGCTGTGGTGCTGTCGGTAATCGCCGTGGTGCTCATCGCGTCAAACGCCTGGTCGCAAGGGCAGCGTGTTGCCTGCTACCTCGACCAGGGGGCCTATCATATCGGGGACGGCGACTTCACCGCCACAAACGACCCTGAACTGGTCGCCCAGAACACGGTGGTTGGTCCCAAATGGACCATCACCTTCAGCGTCGACCGGCCGACGACGGTCTTCATTGCGTTGGATGAGTTGACGGGCGTCGGTGGCGGCGACGTTGCAGCAGATACGGCGGTCGCCCGCGTCAGCCTCTCCGGCGCCGAGCTCGGCACCATAACCCCGCGCGACAACCATCAGGCATGGTCTTCGGCATGGTACCACGCGGGTGTTCCCGGTAAGCCGGAGACGCTTCTGATCGAGTGCACCGCCGAGGGCAACTGGGACGACTTTGTCTTCCGTGGCGTGAAGTTGGTCTACGATGACCCGAACGCCGTTGTGACGCTCGTCGCTCCCGGCCAGGTGCTGCAGGAGGCGCAGGGGTACACCGGCGCGCAGGTGGGTGAACCCGCTCAGCCCGAGCCGCCGATACAAACCTTCGAGCCGATGCCCGGCATGCCTCTCGTCAACGTGCAGGATGGCCAGGCCGTGCAGTGGGGGCCGGTCTGGAGTGTCATCCGCATCGGCTATCAGATGGTCCTGCGCCGCGGCGACGGTCAGTACAGCGTGATCCTCCCGCTGTTCGGCGGTGAGCCCGCGATCCAGCGCGG
The DNA here is from genome assembly GCA_002411015.1 of Armatimonadetes bacterium UBA5352. Taxonomy (GTDB): domain Bacteria; phylum Armatimonadota; class Zipacnadia; order Zipacnadales; family UBA5352; genus UBA5352. The sequence continues at coordinate 4,058 of DHPY01000013.1, forward strand.
CGATGGCCTGGGCGCCGTCCGAAGCTCGCTGACGCCCGAGTGGTTCACCACCGACCTTCCCAACCCGGTCACGGGCTTTGCTGCTCGCGTGCAGCTATCTGGGATGGCGGGCGAGCAGCCCTGCCAGCTTGGACCGTGGTCTGTCTCGTTTGTGGTACATGAAGGACTTCGCTGGATGATGCTCAGCGACGCCCGCGGCACCGTGTTCCTGACAGACAATGGCGACATCTGGTACGCGGACGAGGCGAATCCCAACGGGATCTGCTTTACGCAGCAGTAACCGCGCGCTCTGACGCCCGTTCAATGATGCCCGTGCGCTCGCTCCATCGCTGAGGTGGCGTCCACGCCTTCGTGCACGATCCAGACCACCGCGCGCGCCATCATTGCCGGGTCCATCGCGCCGGGGTAGAGCACGTTCCGGCCGACGAGGCAGCCCCGCACGTTCGGCCCCGCCTGCATCCCGCGCGCGAACTCCTCGAGCACCGCGTGCTGGTCATCGCGCGCCGCCCCGCCGAGCATCAGGATCGGCAGGCTGGTTGCGCCCGCCACCATCTCATAGCCATCGCAGTAGGGGAGCTTCAGCCACGTGCGCAGCGAGCTGTCGCCGAGCGCCGCTGCGACTGAGACCGCCTGCATCAGTGCACGCGGGCTCCGGTCGAGTTTGTAGCCGGACTCGGTGCGGTGCACGATGAACGCCTCGACGAAGGCGGGCAGGCCAAGCTCCACGCAGCCGTCCACGGCCTGGGCGCAGGCGTGGAGGGTGTCGAGCGAGCGGGGGTCCTTGAGGTCGAGCCGCACCATCATCTTCCCGCCGTCGAGCTTCATCTCCTCGAGCCCCGCGGCATCGTACGCGGTGAAGCGGTCGTCCATCTCAAAGGCCGCGCCCGCGAGGCCGCCGCGGTTCATGCAGCCGATGAGGAGCCGGTGGTCGAGGACGCTCTCGGCGCCGTCCTGCATCAGCAGGTAATCCAGCGCCATCAATTCCTCGATGATGTCCGGTGTCCCCATCAGCCCGTCCACCGCGCTCCCCTGCAGCACGCGCAGGATGCGGCCGAGGTAGTCGCGGCGGTTGCCCATCTGCCCGTCGCCGGGGGCGCCGTCCACGACCATCCGCGCGGGATGGTCAGCGGCCAGCACCACCAGCCTGCCATCGACAGTGAGTTCCCTGCGGCGCTTGCGGTGGTGGGCGTAGGTGAGGATCGTGCCTCCGTCCTGCGCGCGCAGATCGCACAGTGCGGCCCAGAGGGTGTCATCTATCGCATTCGTCGCGTCAAAGTCAGGCATGGTTGGTGCCTCCTGATCGAGCTCGTCTGCCACGGCGGTTGGGCCGGCACAGCGGCTTCGTCGGC
>DHPY01000013.1:5553-16431 GCA_002411015.1 Armatimonadetes bacterium UBA5352
AACGACGCGGACGCCTCCTCACCCGAGCGCCGCTACACGACAGCGGCGCTCGGGCGGCCCCTCCACAGCGACGCCACCCGCCGTCGTTATCCGTCCCCCAATTCCCAATTGCCCATTCCCAGTTTCCGGCGTTGTCGTACCTTCAGAACCTCACCAGCGACACGTCGTCTACCCAGTAAGTGCCCGGGCGCTGGATGAAGACGGTGATGCTGAAGCGCTTCGTGCCCGGCAGCGTCCGGAAGACGTGGATGTGATCGGCCCACGCGCCGTCCGCGGCCTCGGCTGAGGAGCGCTGCCAGGAGTAGTCGCGGCTCTCGGAGACTGCCCCGCCCGACGCATCGCGGAAGATCACGCGGGTGATCGGCACATCGGCCGGGCGCTCGGGGTCGGCCGGCCCCAGCGGATCGGCGTAGTAGCGCATCGCGAGGCGGTAGCTTCCGGGCTCGATGCTCGCCGGATAGTACGTGATCGTCGCCAGCGAGTCCTCGCCGACGGTCAGCTTGATCGCCTTCTCGCCGGAGTAGACGCGGTCGTTCGCAATCTCGATGGAGTAGTCGCCATTCCCGCTGCCGCGCAGGACGTCCTCGCCGAGCGCGCCGACCTCGAAGCGCTCGGCGTCCCAGCGCTCCAGCACGTTCGCGCCGGTGGGCGGGTTGCCGAAGCTCAGGATCCCGAACATGGTCGGCAGGTGGTAGCCGCCAAGGGTGGGGGAGAGCGCCTGGTACTCGTTCGGCTGCGAGGCGCGCCGGGTGCGGTGGACGTTGAAGCGCCACGAATCGCCCTCAGCGATTGCCTCCAAGCCGAGCGCCTCCAGCGGCACCGCGATCTCCACCGTCCAGCCGCCCTCGCCCAGCTTGACCGCGCTCTGCCACTGTGGCGACCACTCGATGTCGGTGGTCTGCGCGTCCGCGTGCAGGGCCTCCCAGGTTGAGCCGCCCACGTTCACCGCGAACTGCGCGTAATCGGTGCCCTCGCCGCCGGGATCGAGGATCAACTCCACGTTGTCGCTGCGGAACAGATCACTGTTGTCGTGGCCGAGCCGTTCGATCGCCAGCTTCGCCATCTCCGGCTCCGTGGCCTCGACCAGCACGTAGACAGCCTCGTCATCGAACGTGGCCGCCACCTGCGTGGGCGCAGTGGCGTCGGCAGCCGACTTGTTCTCGCGCATCGTGCCGCGCGGCGCGCCCTGCCATACGGCATCGTCCGCCACGCCGTCAATGACCGGAGCGGCCGCCGCGCGCGGGGCGGTCAGGCTCACGCGGGAGGCCTCCCCCGCGAGGGTGAAGTAGGCTGCGCTCGGGCGCAGTGGAGACTGGTCGCTCTCGTCGTTGCTGCGCACCCAGTCGCGGAAGTGCGGCGACCAGGTCGAGCCAATGCGCTCGATGACCGCCTCACGCCGCTCGATGGCCTCGCGGACTGCGCCTGTCACCGCCGGATCGGGATCGCGCGACGCCTCGAAGCGCGCGATGCCCTCCAGTGCCTGGGTGGAGGCCTCGGCGAACTCGAACTGGTCCAACACGCGCTGCACGCGCGTGCGATCATCATCGTCATCGGCCGCCGCGAGGGCGGCCTCGAGCATCCCCCGCGCCTCGCCGAGGATCGGCTGCCAGACCGTGAGCAGCGTGCCGCGCATGGCGCTCGCGCCGCCGCGGTCGGTGAAGAACTGGGCCTCCGCGGAGGCCTCGTCGAGGTCACCGGCCACCGCCGCCACCCAGCGATGCTCGATCAGTTCATCATATGAGCGGATGTCATCGGCAGCCGCGCCGTAGAGGTCGGCGTAGTAGCGCGCGACGATCGCGTCCGCATCGGCCGTCGGGCCCCAGAGGAGCTTCGCCATCAGGTACGCACCCGGCCCGAGCGACTCCCAGGTCGGCGCGATGTAGAGGTAGCCGCCCTGGTAGCCGAGGTCATCAATGTGCTGCATGTACTCCTTCGTGTGCTGGATGATTGGGGCGGGGAATCCGGCTGTGTGGCTCGTGTAGAAGATGTCATACATGAACATGTAGTCATGTGTTGCCGCCCAACCGTCAATCATCTCGCGGTCATCGGCCCAGAACCTCTCGCTCCCGCCGCGCCACGCGGAGTTGATCGCGAGCACGAGCGCGAGATTCGGGTGCGGCTTCACCCGCTCGGGCGGCAGGCTGTAGTAGGAGTAGACGTATGCGCCGAGGTAGTGGTCTGGGAACTCCGCTGAGGTCTGCTCGGCGATCTGGTTGTAGAAGGTGAGCATCCGGTCCGCCATGAGCGGCTTGCCGTCGCGCCCCTGCCCCTCGGGCCAGACCCCGGGATCGAGGGCGGTGCACTCATCACACTCGCAGAAGCCTCCGCCATCGTTGGGCGAGACCGCGCACATGGTGCGCTCGGGGGTTGCGCGGAAGTAGTCGAGGCAGCTCTGGGCGAAGATGTTGATGACCTCGGGGTTCGTGGTGCAGACCTGCCCGCCGTGGGAGCCGAGGTAGTAGCGCGTCACCCGGCGGCCATCCACCAGCGCGTAGTACTCCGGGTGCTCCGCAGCGTACCGGTCTATCGGCAGATGGCGGAAGAACGAGTGTGAGTGGTAGGTCGAGATGCTCTTGCCGAGGCGGTTGCGCCGCCCCCACTCGCCCGAGGCGACCTGCGCGCCATCCACTGTGGGTCCGTAGGGCAGCGCGCGGTAGATGAACCGTGGCGCCTCAGAGTAGTCCAGCGCCGGAATCGTCAGCGTATCCACCTCAGGCACGATCGTCCCGAGGTCGTCATGCCAGTACCAGCGCACCCCCACGTAGTCCTCCAGGAAGTCGTAGACCGCGTTCATCGTGCCGGTCCGTGTCGGCTTGGCGGTGGACGCGATCTCCTCCGGATGGATGCCGTCATCCATCCCTACGAGCACCAGGTCGTCGCCCACCGTGCGCACCACGAAGCCCTCCGGCGGGAGCGCCGCGATGTCAACGCCTGCGTCCGCAGGCAGAGCCGCCTGACCGATGAAGATCTGCTTGAGCGTCGGGTCGGCCTCCGCGGCGATCGGCAGCGTTACGCCGGTCGCCTCGGCCAGCCACCGCTGGAGCTCATCGGCGGCCATGCGCGCGACCTGGTCCGGCCCCTCGCCCAGCACGATCTGGTAGTCACTCCGCCCCTGCGCGACAATCGTCAGCTCCTGGGCACGGCAGCCTGCGGTTATGGCCGCCAGCAGGAGAATAGCTATGGACCTCGATCTCATGGTGGACCTCCCGAATGATTGCTGCTTCACAGGCGGCCTTTCCTCGCATGTGGTCGCTTTTCCTGCAGGCACGACAGCGGGTGCGCTCATGGCCTTGCCCGGCGGCGTACGCTATAATGCGCAGCAAACCTGTAGCCTGGTCTGGTGGGGCGAGGGCGCCCCACCTACTTAATCTCAGCCCGGATTCTGACGGTTAAGAGGTGCGGGCGACGGTTAAGTAGTGCGGGCGCCCTCGCCCGCACGTCTCGTGCATGTATAATCAATCGACTACCGTGGGAGGAGATGCCACTATGCCCGAAGCTGCATGGACCCATGTTGATGACGCGCAGCCGACCACCTACCCCGACCGCCGCTCCGCCGATCTCATCGGCACCGCCGCGATCCCCACCACCTCCGGCTTCAACGTCGGCGTCGCGTGGTACACCGCTGAGGAGTTCGGCGAGCCGCAGGTGCACGCCGACCAGGAGGCCGTCTTCGTGGTCTCTGGCGAGGGCGAGATGCGGGTGGGCGAGCTGATCGTGCGCCTCACGCCGGGCACCGCGGTCTACGTCCCGCCCGGCACCGCGCATGGCGCCCGCCGCACCGCGGACGAGCCTGTCATGGCCGTCTACACCCACGGCGCGGTCTGAGCGCAATCGAGATGAGTGCCACCGACGAAGATCGCTTTCGCGCGCGCTCGCCGGAGTCCGAGATGCGGACTACCTCCGCGATCGGGCTGATCGGCGGGAGTTCGTACGTCGCGCTGATCGTCAGCGTGCTGCGCTCGATCCTCGTCATGCGCATGATCGGCCCGTATGGGCGAGGCATCCAGCGCCTGCCGGCGCTCTGGAAGGGCTACCTGTCGAACGTCTCGATGCCATGGCGGAACGGCCTGAGCAAGGAGCTTCCGCTCGCTGTCGGCGCCGAGGATCACGAGCGCGCCGCCGCCGTCGAGGACGCGGGCTTCCTCGCCACCACGCTCTTCAGCGCCCTCGCGGGCCTCGGGATGGTCGCATGGGCGATCTGCCTCTCGGAGGCCGCCTGGGAGGAGCGCGTCGCCTTCGCGATCGGCGGCGGATTGCTGCTGGCGGAGGACCTGATCGCGCTCTACTGGGTGGTCCTGCGCTCGTGGGGGCGCTTTCACACCCTGGCGGTCTGCGAGCTTGCCCGCACCGCCGGGCAGTTCGCGCTGATGATCGCGGGCGCGTGGCTCGCGGGCGTGACCGGCGTCATGCTCGGCTGGCTCGCCTCGACGTTGCTGCTGCTCGCGTATCTGGAGATGATCTCGCGGATCGGCGTGCGCGTCCGCGCGGACTGGCCGCGGATCTGGAGCCTGCTGCGCATCGGCCTGCCGGTCGCGATCATCTCCTTCTCCGACACTCTCCTGCGCACGGTGGACGGCCTCGTGCTGGAGCGCTACTACGGCACCGAGCAGTTCGGCCTCTACACGCTCGCGATGCAGATGGCGACCTACCTCTTCGCGCTGCCACGCGCGGCCGGCTTTGTGCTCTGGCCGAAGGTCCTGCAGACCTACGGCGGCGATGATGGCGCGCAGAAGCGCCGGCGGGTGCTCCTGCCAACCATCGGTGTCGCGGCCGCGATGCCTGTGGTCGCGGGGATGGCGTGGCTGGCGCTGCCCTCACTCGTGGCGGTGATCGTGCCGAAGTTCCTGCCCGCGCTGCCCGCCGCGCAGATCCTGAGCATGGGCGCGATCTTCCTCGCGCTCCCGATGGCAACCGACGCCGCCCTCGTGGCGAACGACCGCGAGCCGCTGGTCATCGGGACGAAGCTCGCGGGAGCGGCCGTGGTCGCGGGAGGCGCAGCCTACACAGCCTTCCACGGCGGATCACTCACCAGCATCGCGCTGTGGGCCTGCGCGGGCTTCGCGCTCTCCGCGCTGCTCTCCCTGTGGATCAAGCTCGGTGAGTTCGAGCCGCAGCCGGCGCGCCGCGCAGGCGAGGTCGCCCTCGCGGCCGCGCCGACGCTGTGGGCGATCGGGGCGCTCCGGCTGGTGCAGAGGCTGCTCGCCGCGCTGGGCCTGAGCCTGAGCGGCTTCGGAGGCGCGGCCGTCGCACTGCTGCTCTTCCTCGCGCTGAGCGCTCCGTGCCTGCTCTACGCGCACAGGCGAACGGGGATCGGCCGCGAGGTGCTGGCCATCGCGCGCCGAATACGCAGGAGAGAGCGCCGCTGAGCGACGCGCAGCCATGCTCGATCGAGCGCTGACACGCACATTTCCGGGAGGCGAAGTCATGACCAACGAAACGCTGGACCTGCTGCGCGAGTTGACGGAGGTAAATGGCGTGCCCGGCTTCGAGGGGCGCGTGGGCGCGATCATGCGTCGGGAGCTTGAGAGCTTCGCGCCCTGCTGCACGGACAACCTCGGCAGCCTCATCGCACGCCTTGATGGCAGCTCCGAGCGCCCGCGCGTGATGCTCGCCGGGCACATGGACGAGATCGGCTTCATGGTCAAGCTCGTCACCGACGACGGCTTCATCAAGTTCGCGGGCCTCGGCGGCTGGTGGGACCAGGTGCTGCTCTCGCAGCGCGTTATCATAGAGACCTCGAAGGGCCCCGTCACCGGCCTCATCGGCTCAAAGCCCCCGCACCTGCTCGGCGATGAGGAGCGCAGCAAGGTCGTCAAGCGCCAGGACATGTTCATTGACGTGGGCGCGAAGGACCGCGAGGAGGCGGAGAAGGTCTTCGGCATCCGCCCCGGCGACCCGATCGTCCCCGTGTCCCCGTTCGAGCGCATGAAGAACGAGGACATGCTGCTCGGGAAGGCCTGGGACGATCGCGTTGGCGTCGCGCTGGCGATCGATACCCTCAAGGCCCTCAAGGACGAGGAGCACCCGAACACGCTCTACGCCGCGGGCACGGTGCAGGAGGAGGTGGGTCTGCGCGGCGCGAAGACCGCCTCGTGCGTGGTAAAGCCGGATGTCGCGCTGGTGCTCGAGACCGCCATCGCGGGCGACGTGCCCGGGATCAAGCCCGAGGAGTCAGGCGTCAAGCTCGGCGGCGGCGTCACGATCTACGTGCTGGAGGGCTCGGCGATCCCGAACCTGAAGCTGCGCGACCTCGCGCTGGACATCTGTCAGAAACAGGGCCTCGATCACCAGGTCACCGTGCTCGAACGGGGTGGGACGGACGCAGGGCGGATCCATCTCCACGGGATCGGGGTGCCGAGCCTCGTGATCGCGGTTCCGACGCGCCATATCCACACGCACGCGGGGATCATCAGCGCCACCGACTACGACACCACGCTGAAGCTGCTCGTGGCAATGTGCCGGGTGCTCGACCAGTCGCTCATCACGGAGATCTGCACCTGCTGAGAGGGGAGCGCGGACCTCGCGGACGCGAACCGGCTCTACCCGGGCCGCGGCATCCTACCGCCGCGCGGCTACCTTAAGGTGCTGCGGCGGATTGGCTCGACGGCTACCTGTCCGTCGAGATCTTCCGCGAGGAGTACTGACTCGACGAGCATACGAGCATCATCCGCACCGCGAGGGCCGCGCTTGATTCGGTCATCGCGGGCCGCAAGCGAGGCCATCCGCAGCGTGGAGCTTACCGAGCAAGCGGTGCGGCTGGTGGCAGGGGGCTGGCGACCCGCGCCGAATGCTTCACGTGAAGCATTTGTTCGATACCACGATGACTGACTGAGGATCATTCGATGCTGATAGACTCACACGCACACCTGACCGACCGGAAGCTGATGAGCGAACTGCGCGCAGTGCTCGACCGCGCCGCTGAGGCTGAGCTTGAGGCGATCGTCACGGTTGGCGCCGATCCCGCCGACTCGCGAGCGGTGGCACGACTTGTCGCGGAGGCGCCTCGCAGACAGGCCGAGGCGGGCGCCGCGTGGCCCGCGGTCTACGGCGCAGTCGGCGTCCATCCTCATGACGCGAAGGTTGTCACCGATGACGTGCTGGCCGAGCTCGCGCAGCTTGCTCAGGGCGAGCGGATCGTGGCGATCGGCGAGTGCGGCCTCGACTTCTACCGGGACCTCTCGCCACGCGATCGGCAGGAGATCGCGTTCGTGCAACAGATCCACCTCGCTCGCGAGGTCGGGCTACCGCTGATCGTGCATAGCCGCGACGCCCATGACCGCACGATCGAGGTGCTGGAGCGCGAGTGCGGGGGAGGTCAGCGCGGGGTCATGCACTGTTTCTCCGGCGACCGCGCCTTCGCGAAGCGCGTGCTCGATCTCGGGATGCACATCGGGATCGCGGGGCCGGTCACGTACCCGAACTCCGACCGCCTGCGCGAGGTCGTGCGCGAGGTGCCGCTGGATCGGCTGGTGGTGGAGACGGACTGCCCGTACCTCGCGCCGCAGCGGTTCCGCGGCAAGCGCAATGAGCCCGCATACGTTATGTACGTGGCGGAAGCCGTGGCGGAGGCGAGGAGTCTGAGCTTCGACGAACTCTCGCGGACCTGCACGGAGAACACGCGGGAGCTGTTCGGGCTGCCGGGGTGACGGGCAGGATGTCCGTTGCTACAAACGACAGGTCACGCGCAGGCTGGACGCCTGCGCCACGGGGTCGGTCGAACCTGTCTGGAGAGCCACCGCCACCGCATACCGTGGGGCAGGCTTCCAGCCTGCCGCCGTCGTCGTGCTTCCCCTCGTCCGGCAGGGAGAGGGGGCCGGCGGGTAGCTCAGAACACCATCCGGGCGCCGCGGGCAACTTCGCGTGGCGCCCGTTCCTGTTGAGGCACGGAGCGTTCCATGCAATCGCGCCTGATCCTGATGCTGTCCGTCATCATCGGTGGCCTGGCCATCGGCTACGCCGCCCGGAAGCTGCACCTCCTTCCGGAGTCGGTCTCGCCGAGGATCACCCGAGCCGCGATGATGTACGTGCAGCCGCCGCTTCTGGTGGTGCTGATCTGGGGGCTGGAGGCGCCGGACTGGCGCGTGGCGCTGCTGCCGGTCATCGCGGCGGCGAACATTCTCCTGATGTGGCCGGTCGCGGCCGCGGGCGGCCGGGTGCTGGGCCTGCGGCGCGGGCAGGCGGGCTCATTCACCCTCTCGTGCATGTACTCCAACATGGGCCTGACCTACGGCGCGTTCCTCTGCTACATCCTCCTCGGCGAGCAGGGGGCGGCGCTGGGGATGATCTGGTGCATCTCATTCACGCCGATGCTCTACACCCTCGGGTTCGTTGTGGCGCGCTGCTACACGCATGATGAGCCACGCGGAGCCCGCGACACGATCCTGCACATATTCCGCGAGCCCGCGAGCCGCAATCCACTGATCGGCCTCGCGCTCGGAGCGCTGCTCTACGCGACCGGAGCGCACCGGCCGCTCATCGCGGGCGACATCGTGGATGCCGTCGTGCCCGCCTCCACCGCGCTCTACCTCTTCGCGATCGGGCTCTCGCTACGGCTCACCTCGGTCGTAACCTACTTCCGCGAGTGCGTGGCCGTGGGCGCGGCGAAGATCCTCGTGATGCCGCTGCTGGGTCTGGGGCTCGCGTGGCTGGCCGGCTACTGGGCGATGGAGGATCGCGCGCTGCTGCAGGTGGTCTTCATCCAGAGCACCACGCCCGCATCGATCATGGGCCTGATCCTCGCGCAGCTCTTCGACCTCGACGGACAGCTCGCCAATGCGGCCTGGCTCACCACGAACATCGGGGCGGTCGCGGTCGCGCCGGTAGTGCTGCAGATTGCGGCGGGGCTGTAGCACAGGCAACGCGCGGCTTGACGGGCTGGAAGCCCGTCGCTACGAACGACACGGCAACGGCTTGACGGGCTGGAAGCTCGTCGTTACGAACGACACGGCAGCGGCGAACGTCTCGCAGGCTGGAAGCCTGCGCCACGGTGTGACAGGTCTTCTATCCCGTGCGGCGGGCTTCCAGCCTGCCGCCGTTCCTCCCCCTCGGCCGGGACGGAGAGGGGGCCGGGGGGAGAGGTCCGTTGTTCAGTATCTTCCGATCTCCCGCACAATCTCCATGAGCTTGCAGTAATTGTCGAAGCTCACGTTGTCCGGCACGGAGTGGTCAGAGTGGAAGATGTAGCCGCCGCCCTCCATCAGCACCGGCAGCTTTGCCTCGAGCTCCCGGCGCATGTCATCGAGGTCGAGCATCGTGCGCACGTCTATGCCGCCCTCAAGCGTCAGCTCAGGGTGCTCCTGCTTGAGCCCCAGCGGGTCCATCCCCGCCTTGATCTCCAGCGGGTTCAGCACGTGCCAGCCGATCTCCAGAAAGCGCGGGATCAGCGCCATCACGTTCCCGCAGGAGTGCAGCCAGCAGATCTTCCCGCGCGAGTTCGCCCAGTCGCAGAGGATCTCGTGCGCGGGGCGGATGCACTCGTCGAAGGCCTTCGGTGAGATCAGCAGGCCGTTGCGGTAGCCGAGGTCGTCGGGAATGCGGATGCCGTCGAAGTCGTAGCCGCGCTCGAGGATCATCTCCCCGAAGTAGACGGCGCGCTCGGCGGCGAAGATCTGCATCTCACGGCACCATTCCGGATCGGTCACGAGCGCCATCAGGAAGCGCTCGGTGCCGACGACGCGGTTGCCCCAGACGTCGTAGCCCGGGCCCCAGATCGAGTACTCGATGAACGAGCCCTGCTCGATCCACTTCGGGTAGCCCTGCTCGAGCGCGGCCCAGTTCACGCGGTCCTCGGAGAGGTCCATGCGCTCCTTCGCCTCGGCCCACGAGTCGCGGTCCTTGATGCGGAAGTCGAGGAACTCGGGGACGGACGCGCGGTGCTTCCAGCGGCGCGCGGTCTCGCCCCACGGCGACTTCTCGATGATGTACTCGTCGGTCTCCTCGACCACCCCGGCCTCATAGCGCGGCGAGAGGTCCGAGCCGATGCGCGCCCAGCTATCCCAGCCGAAGAACTGCGCGGGCGACTGGTCCTCCGGCAGCCCCTCCCTGCGCCAGCGCTCGACGGTGGATGTCCACGGGGTGTCGTGCATCGGGATGCGGTCTGCCGGCTCGCGGTTGATGACGGACTTGATCCGTTCGCGGGATGTCATGGTTTGTATGCCTCCGTATCGAAAGCGCCGTTTGGAGGGGCCGGAGAGGCGGCGATTCCGTTTACCTCGACCGATGCCGGCCCGGTGTTGTCGCTCGTCGTCAGTCGTCATGCGCCCTCGCCAGATCCCACGGCAATCCTCGAAATGCCGCGTACCGCCAATCCTCAGGAGCCGCGCAGAGACCCTCCTCGACAGGGTTCTGCAGGATATAACTGATGCACCGGTAGAGATCGCGCTCGTTGCGTGTGTGCCGATCCCAGAAGTCGCGTTGCCACAGCGTCTCGAAGCCGCGTCTTTGCGCGGCCAGCGTCGCAGCTCGCTTGAACTCCTTGAAGAACGAGAGCACGTCCCCTCCCTCCGCGAGAACGCAGGCAAGCACATGCACATGGTCGGGCATGATTGTGTGAGCGATGACTGCGCAGCAGTGTCGCTCAGCCCATCCATCGAGCAGCAGCTCGATGGCGCCAGGCAGCCCCCGCTGGAGCATGATTGGTCGGCGGTCCTTCGTGCATGCCGCAAAGAAGACCGGCTGCAGGACCTTCTGGTACTCGCACCACGGCAGTCGGTGAGGACGGCTGCGATCCGGGAAGATCTCAGCGGGCGGCCAGTCTGACATAGGGCATCCCCCTCAACAAGACACGATGTGTTCGTGAGCCTCGTTCGTGATTGGCGAACCACGTTGTCGTTGCGGTCGTGCAGGCAGACGACGAACGACGTGAACGGCCGGGCCAGC
>DHPY01000013.1:16728-18740 GCA_002411015.1 Armatimonadetes bacterium UBA5352
GTCGTTGTCGTTGCGGTCGTGCAGTCGGACGACAAACGACGTGAACGGCCGGGCCAGCATCGCCTCCAGCAAACGACGCTGGAGGCTCTCCGGCCCCTCCAAACGGCCCGGTCGTTGTCGTTGCGGTCGTGCGGTCGGACGGCAAACGACGTGAACGGCCGGGCCAGCATCGCCTCCAGCAAACGACGCTGGAGGCTCTCCGGCCCCTCCAAATGACGGCATTCACCCGATCCGATCCAGCACCTCCACGCAGTGCATCAGCGCGCGCGGGGTGTGGAACGGGTCCTTGATGGGCAGCGGCAGCAGGCTCAGAAGCTCCTCGGGGCGCCTGCCCTCGCGCGTCAGGCGCATCGTCCACTCGCCATGCTCGGGCACCGGGAAGCGCGCGAAGGCCCACTCGAAGACGCGGTCGTGCCAGTCGAGACACCACTGCTCGCGGCAGTAGTAGTAGCTCAGCAGCAGCGCGTAGAGCGTCTCGGTGTGCACCCACCAAAACTTCTTCATCGCGTGCTCCCACGCCGGCTCGCCGCGCCACTCGCTGTCGAAGGCCAGCACCAGCCCGCCCCATTCCGGGTCCCACGCGGTCTCAACATGCCAGCGCACGCACTCGATCGCTTCCGCGATCCGCTCCGCCTCGCCGCGATGCTCGAAGATGTGCATCTGGAACCACATCGACTCGATCGCGTGCCCGGGCACCACCACGCGCCCCTCCGGCGAATCGAGAACGGTCCCGTCCAGCCCCACATACTCGAGCAGGCACATCCTCTCGGGCCTGCGGAAGTCGTCCATGATCTGCAGCGCGTGCGCGTAGCCGGCGTCCATGATCTCCTCGTCACCGAGGAGCTTGCCCAGTTCATAGAAGACTGAGCTGAAGATCATCGAGACGCCGTGGGCCTTCGCGCCGTCCGGGACCACGTAGGGCGCGGTGAGGTAGCTTCCGGGCTGCGCGAGGCGCTCCCTCGCCGCGCGGTAGGTCTCCAGCGCGATGTCCACCGGCTCCTGCTCGCCGGTGGCACGGGCGAACTCCGTCAGGCCCATGATCGCGAAGCCGTCGGCGTAGATGGAGTTCGGGCCCTCGACGATGTCGCCCTCGGCCGTAAGCCAGTAGTTCCAGCGGCCCTCGGCATCTCGCCCGTGCGCGGCGACGAAGTCGTAGATCCCGCGCGCGACCTTCAGCCACTCCGGCCGCGGGCTCACGCGTGTGTAGAGCGCGGAGAAGATGTACAGCGCGCGAAGCTGCGACCACATGTACTTATCGGTGCTTGCGACGGTGCCGTCGTCTTCGATGAAGGTGTTCAGGCCGCCGTGCTCGCGATCCACGGCGTGGGTCATCCACCATGGGACGATATCCTCGAGAAGCTGCTCGCGGTAGAAGTCGCGCAGGTGTGACAGGTCATATGATGGTCGCATGATGCTCTCCTTGTCTGACGAGTGACCGGCTGGACTAACCCGCGGCGTACCCCGCCTGCTTTCCGCTGAGGGAGGTGATATCAATGCGCAGGAGCATGGTGGCCGCGAGGGACGCGTCACCGTAGTGGCCGCCCTCGCCTCCGTGCTGCCGCATGATCGCGTCGAGGCCCCGGCGCTTCTCCGCCTCGTCCGTCACGAACGCGACCATGCCCTCGCCGATGACGCTCCGGTAGCGGAAGCCCCAGCCGCAGGGCCTCTCGTCGCGGATCAGCGCATGGTCCGTGCTGATCGCGAAGCAGACCTCTGGCGCGGCGCTGAGGATATCGAGCTTCCGGCCCTCGCTCGCGGAGTGCATGTAGAGCGCGTCCGGCTCCACGTAGCCGTAGCTGAGCGGGAGGACATACGGGCGGTCGCCGTCCACCATGGCGAGATGCAGCACCTGGCAGCGGCGGATGATCTCGCGGATGGCGCCGTGGGCTTTGATCTGGCGGTCATTGCGGCGCATATAAAGGCCTCCGGGTAGCGACAGCATGACAGGCCGGGAGGCCTGTCCCAAGCACGGCATGACAGGCGAGGACGCCTGTCCCACGTACGGCATGACA
>DHPY01000013.1:18932-26497 GCA_002411015.1 Armatimonadetes bacterium UBA5352
TGTCCCACGTACGGCATGACAGGCGAGGACGCCTGTCCTACCTTACTCCCACGGCACCGACAGCTCGACCTCAGTCATCGCCTCGACGCGGTAGAAGTTCGGCCGCACCCGCTCCACGAAGGTCACCGCGGGCAGGCGCCATCCGTCGCCGGGGCCGATGTCGCTCACCCAGAACTGCCTGCGGCCGTCGCCGTCCGGGTCGGTGAAGATCGCGTCCAGCGGCTGCTGCGCGCCCTCCACGGTGAAGGTGCTGCCCGCGACGTTCGTGATCCGCAGCGCGACCGAGCGGTCCTCGTTCAGCAGCCACCGGCCGCGGTGCTGGGCGCCATCCACGCGGCCCAGCTTGCTCACGGCGACCGTCCCCGCGGCGTCGTCGGTTGCCTCCACCGGCCCCATCTGCACGAGCATCAGCGTGTCGCCGAAGCTTAGGGTCGTCCGGCCGTCGGCGACCTGCGCGCCAACGATCGTGTAGCTGGTCTGCTGCAGCTCGTTGCCCACGATCAGCACGCGGTCTATGGCGGCCTCAGGCACGGGCAGCTCCCCGTCGAGCACGATCGCGTTCGTGGCGTGATCCACGCTCAGCACGTGCCCCTGCGGCGAGGGCGCGGCGGTCAGCTTGAACGCCCCGCAGCGCAGGCTCGTCGCGTTCACCAGGCAGGCTCGCGTGACCTCGTCGCCATCGAGCGTGACCATCGCGAACTCGCCGGCGGCGGCAAGCTCGCGCTCGCCATCGCGCCAGGTTGCGGCCGCGTCGCCGCTCAGGGCGCTGTGCACGAGGTCCAGCGCATCCGCCCGGCGCACCGCTACTCCGACCGCGCCCTCGGCAGCATCGCCGGACTGCATCCGCTCAACCGTCCGCACGTTCGCCGCGCCCTTGTGCGGCTCAGCTACCGCGACGTAGGTGGAGGAGAGGTCGCTCTCGGTGCTGTCGGCGGCGACCTCGTTGCGTGCGAGGAGGTACTGCAGGCTCTCCGGCGCGCCGGGCTGAAGCTCCGGCTCGGCGTCGGCGAGGATGACCTCGGAGGCAGACTCGCCCGGCATCCAGAGCGTGAGCGCGAGGTCCTCGTCGGGTTTGCGCCAGGTAGCGGACCAGGTGCCTTCGGGCGTCATCCGGCGCACGTTGTAGAGATACTGGAAGCCGGAGGTGCGCACGTCAACGCTGCGCGGGCGGTCGGCGTTGAGGTCGCTGCTGAGCGCGATGTTGTTGATGAGCGCCCAGCTCTGGCCGATCTCGTTGGCGGTCAGCGTGACCTCGGTGGCGGGGGCGGCGAGCTCAAAGACCTCCGAGATCCAGCGGAAGCCGACGGTGCCTGAGGGCTCCCAGGTCAGCACGCGGGTGACATCGCCGACGCGCACCTCAAGCGCGTTGGAGCCCACGTTGTAGTCGTAGACCTCCATGAAGAGCTTCCATGAGCCCGCCGGGAGTTCCGCGATCGGCAGCGTCATCGTCGCGCCCTGCTTCTGCGTGAGGATCGCGTTGCCGGAGTAGTAGCTCGCCCATGCCTCCGCACCGCGTTCGGCGTAGGGGCGGGCGTCCTGCAGCACATCCTCGCTGTCGCGAAGCGGCAGCACGAGCCCGCCGCCACGGATGGCGGACTCGGCTGAGGGAGCGCCGCCGAAAGGCACGTCCTCGCCCATCAGCGTGCCCTCGGCCTGCACAGGCCCCGGCTCGGCGCCTGAGACCGTGAACTCCGGGAAGGGCGGCCCGTGGAAGCTGTAGTCGTGCTGATAGCCGCCATTCACGCGGAAGATGTCAAGTAGATACGAGTTATCGAAGCCGGTGTCGATGAGCGTGGAGGTGCGGCGGTAGAGCGAGCAGACGGAGGGGTAGGCGGCGTGCGCGGCCTCGGAGTCCATGAGCTGCACCTGCGGGCTGCGCGCGAGGGTGTTCAGGAACGCGCGGTTCATCGTCTCCTGCCGGTGCTGATCGACCACTACGGCGTAGTGGCTGATGGTGTTCGAGGTCCAGTAGGTGTTCTTCTCCAGCCAGTGCGCCGGGTAGCCCATGTCGGGCATCATCGGCCTGCCGAACGCCTGCATCTCGAGCGTGAGGCGGTCGAAGTGGCCGTGGCCACCGCCCGCGAAGCCGTAGTACATCGAGACGCCGCGGCGATTGCCCTCCTCACCGGCCTCGAGCACTCCGAGGCCGTAGCCGCCGAGGTTGCGCGTGCGGTAGTCCAGCTCCTCGCCGACCTCCGCGACGACCGCGTCCACCTCGGCCGGATCGTAGTAGGTCTCGAAGAGGTCCTCAGCGCGGGCGTTCATGATCGCGAGGGCCTGCGCGTGGCGCGGGTCGCCGTAGTGCTCGAATGCCGGTCCCTGGAGGACGTAGCTCCAGCCGACGCGTCCGGCGCCCTGAATTGAGCCCGCGTCGCCGATGGAGGGGCAGTTGGTGCCCGCGACGTAGAGGTCGAGGCCGATGTCAGCCATCTTCTTGACCTTCGGGTTCGCCCAGATGTCCACCCCGAGCTTCGGCAGGAGGGTCGCGATCTGGTAGAAGTTCACGCACCAGCCGGAGGAGTAGCCGGGCGAGCTCTCCCCGCCATGGCCATCGCGGTAGAAGCCGTTCCAGAGCAGGTACTCGACATCGCCATCGCCGGTCATGATCCAGTCGCGCATCTGCGCGGTGGTGGACCCGTAGGCGGGGTCATCATTATCGAGAACCACCGCGAGCCACGCCATCGAGCGCTGATACATGCCGGTGTTGCCCCAGATGAACTTGCGCATGATATCATCGGCCATCACCATGAGCATCTCCTGCTCGATGGTGCGGCGGACGTTCTCGATGCCCTGATCGCTCAGGAAACCGGTAAGCTCAGCGTCCTGGTCGAGCGCAGGGTAGATGGCGTCGTAGGCGGTCGCGATGTTGCCGATCCAGCCGTTCATCCAGATGTAGTCAACCATGCGCCCGTTGATGTTCGAAGGCCAGTTGTGGTGGTAGGCCTGCGAGGGGTAGTCATACTCGCGGTAATCCTGCGCGATCTTCGCGAGCAGCACGGCGCACTTGTGCGCGTAGACCGGCTCATCCGTCAGGAGGTAGGCGCGCGAGAGGCTGCTGATCGCGGAGTTGATATCGCGCTGCCAGCGCTGCCAGAAGATGTAGTGGGCGACGAAGAAGTAGCGCTTGCCGTCGGGGCCTACCCACCCGGCGCCGTAGTCGATCGGCTCCGGGCCCGTCTCGGGCTCATCGGTGTACGCGTGCGCGTTCCACGGCTCGAAGTCGTTCCTCGGGTAGACCTCGCCGCCGACGGGGCACTTGACCTTGAAGGGCTCGTCGGTGCTCATGATCCACGGGTAGTGCCCGCCCGCGCGGAAGACCTCCTCACCGTGCTCCGGGCAGCCTACGCCGAAGCTCACGTTGAGCGCGCGGAGCTGTCCGGGAGGCGGCACAAAGTCCCACAGTTCCTGATCGGACATGGCGACCCAGCGCTCAGCGCCGGAGACGGCGGCCTCGACCTCGCCCGCCGCCCACTCCTCGGTCGCGAGAATCTGCCGCACACGCGCCATCAGTTCGTCATCATAGTAGCTGCGGTCCGTCTTGGCCGATGCCATCGCGGTCACCGTGAGCGCGAGTATTACGGGCAGATAGCGAGTCATAGTCGCATCCTCTCATCACCGTGAGAACTCATCGGTCTTCACCGAGAGACAGGTTCCCCTGCATACGCTCCGTATCCTCCCGCAGGGGATGAACGCTATCGTGCCGAACCTCCACCAATCCCGCTCAGAGGAGACCCTGCCATGCTGCCCGCCATCATCCTGCTGCTCTCCGTCTGTGCGCTGCCCTCGTGGGGCGCCGAGAACCTCATCGTGAACGGTGACTTCAGCGCCGGGCTCGAGGGCTGGAGCGCCAATCGCCCGGAGACCCAGCCTGCGCTCGACGCCGAGCAGTTCCGGAGCGCGCCGGCGTCGCTGCGCGTACCCTCCACCGCCGAGCGCGTTGGGATGATGACGCCGCTGATCGAGCTTCCCGAGCCGCTGCCGAACGCGCTCACGATCTCCGGATGGGTCCGCGCGGATGCGGTTGATGATGACACGAGCATCGGCTTCGATCTCCGCATCATCCTCGATGACGGGAGCGAGACGTGGTTCTTCCCGGAGGCCCTGCAGGTGCAGGCGGATGAGGTGGGGGAGTGGGTGCGCAAGTTCGCCACCTACGTCGCGCCCACGGGGCACACGATAGCCGCCACGGCCGCCTTCTGCCTGAACTACCGCTCGGAGGGCGCGAACGCGTGGTTCGATGATGTCGCTCTGTCGGCGCAGACGGCAGTCGGCGCCACCCGCGAGATCGTGGTCCTGCGCCCTGAGCTTCCGGACGGGCCGGCGGAGACGCAGTTTGCCGGGCGACCGGCCGATGAGCTGCCCGCGGTCAGCGACTTTGGCGCCGCGAAGCTCGTGGTGGTGCCGGAGTGGATCGAGGACGAGTCGGTCTACTTCCGCCTGAAGATCTTCCACTACCTCGGCGGGCGCGTGATCCTCTACGGGCTGCCTGAGGAGTACTACGCCCGCGGGCTCTCACGCTACCTCTGGAACGCGCCGCCCTCGGAGCTGACCGAGGCCGTCACGCTCAGCGAGGATGGTCGCGCCGCGCATGTGGCCGCGCCGGGGGAGGTCGATCTCGATGCGCTCGTGGCGCGGCTGCTGGCGACCGAGATTGCGCTTCCGGATGAGGTCCCGGAGCTCGATTGCGGCCCGAAGCCGCCGATCGAGCTTCGGGGCGGCGCGCTCTACGTCGGCGACGAGCCGCTGCTCTGGCGCGCCATGGGCACCTATGCGGTGGACGGCGTGCGGCCGATCGAGCAGCATCGCGCGAGCTTCGCCCACTACGCCCGCGATCTGCACCTCAACGGCTTCGTGCTCTACCTCGACTATCAGACCGACCCGGAGCATCTGCGCGAGGTGCTCGATGCCGCATGGGCGGAAGGCCTGCGCGCGATCGTCTGGATCCGGGGCCCGGCGGTCACGAGCTACTCGGAGAAGCCCCTCAAGGACGAGTGGCTGCTGCGCTTCATGCCGCTGCGCAGCCACCCGGCGTGGCTGGGATGGGAGATCGCCGATGACACCTGGTATCGGCACCTGGAGTTCGTGGAGTGCACCTCGCAGCTCATCCGGCGCTACGATACGCAGAACCTCGTGACCACGACCGTGATGGACCTCCGGAGGCCCGAGCGCCTGTCAGAGGAGGAGTGGGCGCGCTATCGCAGCGTGCTCGACTACCCGCTGACCTACCTCTACCCGCTGCAGAAGGGCCGGACCTTCGGCGGCGGCGCGGACATCGAGGGCGGGCTGGAGGATGTGCAGCGCCTCGCGGAGCAGACCCGCGCGTACTGGGGGGAGGACGCCTACATCCAGCAGTGGTGCCAGGCGCACATGCAGGGGCCGTCCTATCCGAAGGTCGGCATCCCGCCGCGCTCCACGTACGTGCCGACGCCCGAGCAACAGCGGCTGCTGACTTACATGATGCTCACCTCCGGCACGCGCGGGATCGCCTACTTCAGCAGCTACGGCCTCGCGGATGATCGCCTGGGGATGGGGCGGCGGGCGGAGCTCGGGCTGCTCTGGGGCGAGCTTGCGCCGGTTGAGGACATTATCGCGGGGGGACGCATCACCGCCTGCGAGACCTCCGACGCATCGGTGGAGGCGAATGCGTTCACGCTCGGCGACGAGACGGTCGTGCTTGCGGTGAAGCACGGTGCGGAGTATCACCGGTACGTGGACGACGCGACGGTGCAGGCGCTGGCGATCACGCTGCCCGAGGGCGCGAGGTGCGTGCAGCTTGACGGGCCGGAGGCAAGTCTGCTCTCACTTGAGGGGCGCACGGTGCGGCTGCCGATGCTCGATGTGAGCGCGGCGCTGCTGATCACTGCGAGCGGAGAGCGGATGAGCGCGCTTGAGGCGCAGCGGGCCGAGTGGGCGCCGCTGTGTGCGCGGCTTGCGCTCAGTGCCGCCGCCGACACGGCTGCGAAGACGCGGGTGGTCGCCGAGCGCCTCGGGCCGCTGGCGACGGAGGAGTTCCGCCGGCGCGTCGCGGCGGGCGATGCGGCGTTCGAGGAGGTGCTGGCGTCCGTCCGGAAGGGCGCGCAAGCCGAGGCGTGGCGGCAGTCGCGGGTGGCGCTGCGGCACTGGCGTGAGGCGCAGGCAATCGCGATCCGCGCGGCTGAGAGCGAACATGCGCGGCTCGGGCTCGGCGAGGACGCGCTTCCGCCGCTGAACATCTACCCGGCCCTGCCGAACTTCGCGCACCGCTACCTCGGCGCGCCCGAGCCGGATTACGCCGCGATGCACGACGAGATCCAGGCGTGGCTCGGCACGTTGGAGGGGCTGGTGCGGGAGCCCCTCCAGCCATAGGTCGTTGTAGGACAGGCGTCCTCGCCTGTCACCCCGTGTCCATCCAATGGATGACAGGCGAGGACGCCTGTCCTACGCACTTTCTCGACAGGCTGGGAAGCCTGTCCTACGCGCCATACTTCAGCAGCACGCCGAGGTTCGGCTCCTTCGCGTCGATGATCAGGTCATACGCGTCGGCGGCGTCCTCGATGGGGAAGCGGTGGCTGATGAGGCTGCCGACGCGGAAGGTGCCGTCCGCCACGCGGCGGAGAAGCTCCGCCATGTTCCGGCGCGTCGTCCAGCGCACATACGCCCGCGGGTAGTCCTGGCCCATATGGTAGGCGAGGTCGTGGTAGCCCGGGCCGGTGCGGCTCGAGGGCTTGATGTCCATGTTCCCGAACGCCACCGGCACGCCCGTCAGCTCGGCGGTGATGCCGCCGACGATCACCATGTTTCCGACCTGGTGGCCGTCGGGCGCCTTCAGCGCGGCGTTGGAGAGCTGGCGCATGACCTCGGTCGCCGAGCCGCCGTAGGCGATCAGCGAACCGTCAATGCCGACACCCTCCGCCCACTCGCGCAGCGTGGCGGTGAGGTCCTGCTCCTTCGGGTTGATCGCGACCTCCGCGCCGTGCTCGAGGGCGATCGCGAGGCGGCTCTCGTCGAGGTCAACCGCCGCGACGCGCCCACCGGAGAGCCTGATGAGCTGATCGGCGAACTGCCCGACGAGCCCCTGGCCGACGACCGCGTAGAAGCAGCCGAAGTCCGGGTCGAGGCGCCGGACGGCCTGCATCGAGGTTGCGGCGAGGCAGACCATCACTGCGTCGTCGAAGCTGACGCCATCGGGGATCGGCACGGTCACCATCGGCTGGCCCACGTTATAGTCGGCGTGGGAGTAGCACTCGCCCGCCATGCCGATGATCCGCTGGCCGACCTCGAACTCGGTGACCTCGCTGCCAAGGGCGACGATGGTGCCGGCGGCCGCGTAGCCGCTGGTGCGCGGGGCGGCATCGGGGGCGGGGTTCCTCCGGCGGCCCTTGATCCCGTTGGTCTCGGTGCCCGCGCTGATGAGACTCACATCGGTCTTGACCACGACCTCCTTCGGCCCGAGTTCCGGCATCGGGATCTCATCAACCGTGATCGAGCCGTCACCGTTGATCTGCACTGCGCGCCGAGTTGCGGGGATATCCGCCATGGGAATCGACTCCATTCCTGTCTTGCGTAGGACAGGCTTTCCGGTTGTG
>DHPY01000058.1 GCA_002411015.1 Armatimonadetes bacterium UBA5352
TGCGGGCTTTCTGAACATAACCAGAAAGCCTGTCCTACCTCCTACCTCGTGAACCTTCGGCCGTCGAGGCTGAGGGCTTCGAGGTCGTTCATGATCGCCTCGAGGCCGAGGATCGTGCAGGAGATCGGGTCCGGGGCCGCGGTGAAGTGCAGCGCAAGCTCATCGGAGAACAGCTCGGTGATGCCCCGGAGCTGCGCGCAGCCGCCACTGAGGATCGACTCCACCTGCGTGATCTCGTCGAGCTGCCGCTCCGGGAGGGAGTCGAGGATCCACAGGACCTCCGACGCGACCGGCTTGAGGGAGGCGCGCATCAGCTCCGCGATCCCCTCGAGCTTCTGCCCGCTCCCGTTGCTCTCCCCCTCCTGAAGGTCGGAGAGGCGGACCTGCTCGCTGACGAGGTCGGCGGAGAGGGCGCCGGCCATGATCTTGATGTCCTCGGCGCGCGCACTGCCGATGGTGATGCGGTAGCGGCGCTGCACGTAGCGGCGGATGGTATCGTCGAGGTCGTCGCCCCCGAAGTGCAGCGACTCCCCGGCCGCGATCATGCCCATGGAGATCACGCCGATATCGGTCGAGCCCGCGCCCATGTTCACCATCAGCCTGCACTGCGGCTGGTCCATGGGGATCCCGGCGCCGATCGCGGACGCGAGCGCGCGCGGGACGGTGATGACCTCGCCCGCGCCCGCGGCCTTGAGGGCGTTCATGAGCGCCCGGCGCTCAACTTGGGTCGCGCGAGTGGGCTCGCCGACGACCACGGTCGGGGCGAAGAGCGGGCGGTGGCCGAGGGCCTGGTGGATGAGGTGGCGCAGGAAGATGACAGTGGAGTCGAAGTCGGCCACGACGCCGCCGGCGAGCGGCCGGACCACCTCGACATCGCTCACCTCGCGGTCCAGCATCTGCTTCGCCTGGGAGCCGTAGGCGATGGGCCTGCGCTTATCGGTCTCGAAGGCGATCACGGTGGGCTCACGCACGACGAGCCCCGCGCCCTGCACACTGATGTGGCAGGTGGCGGTGCCGAGGTCTATCGCGAGCTTCTGTTTCCACGGAAGCAGACGCATCAAGCGGCGGCCAATCCCTTGCTGTTAAGTGCTGGCGCGGGCGGTCGTACTCGGGGGAGTTTAGCACAGGGTGCCCCAAAACGCAACGCAGCGGCCTGTGGAGCGGCCGCGTGATGGCCGCGAACCAGTCTGGCTTGCGCTCGTCGCAGGAAGTACTGTATCCTGTCGTGTCCCACATATCGCTTCAGAGGCCGCGCGCCATGAGGCGCAAGCCAGGAGGTACCACATGAACCGACGTGGCTTTACCCTGATCGAACTGCTGGTCGTCATCGCGATCATCGCGATCCTCGCAGCGATCCTCTTCCCGGTCTTCGCCCGGGCGCGCGAGAAGGCCCGACAGTCGAGCTGTCTCTCCAACCTGAAGCAGATGACGCTCGGTGTTCTGATGTACGCCCAGGACTACGACGAGCAGTGGCCCTACCATCACTACGCCACGACGCCCGCGACGATCACCTACCCAGGCGGCGGCGTAACGGCCTCCGGCATGATGTGGTTCGCCGCGATCTACCCGTACGTGAGCAACATGCAGATCTTCAACTGCCCCTCCAACAGCTACCGCTGGAACGGGAACTACAGCGGCAGCATCCGCTACGGCTACAGCCGCTACCTCGGCGGCAAGAGCCTCTCGGACGCCAGGGACTCCGCCAACACCATGGTGCTCGCCGATAGCGACTACGAGGCCGGCCAATCCGCTCTCTCCTACACGCTCTACTCGACCTACTCACCCCGCACGTTCTTTGCGCCGCGGCACAACGGCGGTGGCAACATGGGCCTCGCAGACGGCCATGCGAAGTGGTTCACGATCCCCGGCCAGACGCACGACATCCCCGGCATCATCTGGACGCCGTAGCCCCGACGCCTCACAGCTAACCTCTGGCGCCCGCGGATCACGCGGGCGCCTCTGTATGTACCCGTGCCGCACGTGTCGAAGGAGAGGCCGCACGAGCGTTCGCTACGAAGGAGCGGACGCGAGGTCGGCCCATCGCGGTCAGGGCCATGGGCCGGCCTCGCCTCGCTCACAGGCTCGCGAGGCCTCGTGCCGGTCTTCTCGATCTACCTGATTGCCATGGGCCTGGTCGGCATCGCGGTGCGGCTCTTCAGCACGCCCTCCACGGTTCGGCTGCAGGAGAAGGTCGAGGAGGACTTTCTCGGAAGGGTCTTCGGCATCCAGGTGATGATCTCGACCTCGATGATGCCCCTCGGGATGCTGGTCTTCGGGCCGATGGCAGATGTCATCAGGATCGAGTCGATGCTCATCGTCACCGGCCTGCTGCTCTTCGCGCAGGGGTTCCTGCTGCCGAGGAGCAAGACTATGCTGGCGGCGGGCGAGCCGGCGTCAACGCCGCTGCATGGTTGAGATCGGTTCGGCAACGACAGGGCCGGCACTGCGGCTCAGGTCGCTGCTCGCCGGCGCTCACAACGACCTGACCGCGCGGCGGCCCCTCCACGGCCTCTCGACCGGGAGGCTCCTGCGTGGAGAACCAGTGCGCAATGCATGATCAAGCCCTGGAGGTCCCGTGATGCTGCGCTTCAGAGCCGCTGACTTCACCGCGAAACTCCCGTGGTTCTACCACGGGATGCCCTTCGACGTGCCTGCTGAGAGCGACGTGTTCAGCTTCGAGGTGAACGGGCTCGACCTCCCGCCGGGGAGGCTCGCGGTGACGCTTGCGCTTGACGAGCCGCGCCCCTGCCTGCCCATCAGTCACGATGGCACGCGCTTTACGGACTGCCTCGCGCGCGGAACGCTGGTTCCGCTGGCCCTGGTGGACTCATGCACGCGCTGCGTGCGCCTCTACTTCCGCAGCGGCTCCCCGGACGCGCCCTCGCCGCTGCGGGAGGTCTACCTCCACCCGCTCAGCGCAACGCCCGCGCAGATGCGAGAGGCGCCCCTCTTCGAGGGCTATGTGCGCGACATCGGCGCGGCGCAGAGCGAGGCGCTGCAGCGGTGGGATGAGCTGTGGCCGATGCTGAGCGGTGTGCGCTTTGGCGCGGAGCAGCTCGCGGAGATGCGCGACGCGCTGGTGGCGTGGGCGGAGCGGCGGCAGGTCACCGACGAGGCCGACGCGCACTTCGGCGCGATCTACTCCGAGGAGGACAAGTATGACTTCCGCGATGCGGCCGGGGCGGCGGTTGCGTTCACGCGCGCGTGGCGGGCGAGCGGCGTTGAGAGTCTCCGCGAGCGGGCGCTGATCGCGAGGCGCTACGTCTACCGCGGGCAGCACTCGGAGGGCGAGCGCCGCGGCGGCTGGGCGCACATGGTCTCCGGCGAGTGGGGCGGCGACCACCTGGTGAACTTCACGCGCATCACCCGGCCACTCCCGCCGGTGGATGGCGTGGACACCGCGATCATCATCAACCTCCTGTGCGCGGCCATCGAGGCCGGACTGGAGCCGGATGCCGAGGACCTTCGGCGGCTGCGCCTCGGCGCCGAGTGGGTCCTGCGGAGCGAGCTTCGGCCGGGTGTCTTCGCGCACCACGAGGGCGCGACGCACGACTGCCAGAACTCCAACGCGCTCGCCGCGATGGCGCTGAGCCGCGCGCAGAACACGCTGCTCGCCGCGGGCGAGGACGCTCCCGAGGAGTGGCTGGTGGCGGCCCGCCGTGGCTTCGAGCACTACCTCGAGGGGCAGGAGGCGATCGGCGTCTGGCCGTATCGCTTCGGGGAGATCGGGCGCGGGCAGCGCTTCGGCGAGGAGAACGTGCCCGACCAGGGGATGGGCCTGTACCACTTCCTCGTGGCCGCGGAGGAGCTTGGGCTGTCACGGCGCGACGACGTGCAGGAGGCACTCAAGCGCGCGGCTCGCTGGTATCTGTGCACATCGCGCATTGACGACGCCGCGCCCGCGCCGACGCTTGACCTGCAGTACAAGCGCGATGGCGGCGGGCTGCTCTTCTCCAGCTTCACCTGGTGCCGGTTCATGGCGGCGGCCTCGCTGCTGCGCATCTCCGCGGTCACCGACGAGAGGGAGCCGTGGCCGGCGCTCGCGCTGCGGCTGATGGAGCATGTGCGGGCGAAGCTGTGGAACGAGGGCGACCCTGAGCGCGCGCCCATCGTGGCCTCCAGCCGCCCGGATATCACGCTGCAGTCGTGGATCGCGGCGGCTGAGTGGGAGGCCGTACTGCTCGGCGAGATGATCGACGCATGTGGAGCGAACGCGCGATGAAGCCCCCCGAGCCGCCCGCCATCGAGACCGGCGGTCGCGACTGCTTCCGCGAGTTCAGCGCCGATACGCGCGAGCATGACCTGGTCAACGCCTACCTGCTGGCGATGGCGAACGCGTTCTTCTACCCCTTCGTGGTGGCGCAGTGCACCGGCTGCGACGCGGGCGATGTGCGGGGGCTGGTCAGCGCGCGCTTGAGACACTGGGGCTTCGCGGCCGATGTCCGGTACATCTCGCGCTCTGCCTTCATGCAGTATGACACGCAGGCGCTGGTGGCGGAGACCGAGGAGATCGTGCTGGTGGTGTTCCGCGGAAGCGAGGTTCCGGTGGGTGTCGCGGGGCGCGTCGTCGCCACGCTCCGTGACTGGCTCGCGACCGACGCGGACATGGCGCTCACGAGCTTCTCCGACCTCGGCGCCGACGTGGAGGTGCACAGCGGCTTCCACCGGGGGTTCATGGCGGTTGCGGAGGAGATCGAGGCGGCGGTGCGCGAGCCGGTGGCCGCCGGGCGGCGGCTGTGGGTGACGGGGCACTCGCTGGGGGGCGCGCTGGCGACGCTCGCCGCGCCATGGCTGTGCGCGCGCAGATTGCCGGTCGCGGGCGTCTACACCTTCGGCGCGCCGATGGCGGGCGGGGTGGGCCTCACGAACCTCTTCCGCACGCTCCCGATTGTCGGCTTCCATCGCTATGTGCAGGAGGGCGATCCGGTCCCTGCGCTCCCGCCACGGCCCGCGGCCTACCAGCACACCGTCCCGCCGCACGTGATCCGTCCCGATGGCACGATCAGCCTCTCAGACCCCGGCTACCAGAGCCCTCCGCGACTCCTCCGGCACCTGCCTCAACGCTACTGCGCCGCGCTCTACGCCGTCCTCCATGAGGACATGCAGCGCCTGATGCCCCCGCCGCCTGGATGAGGCTCTCCACCGCCTGTGAGCGCGTTGTGAACAAGTCAGGCCACCGTGGATGGTACCATTGCCCTGTGCCAGAGATGCATTACTGCCATGCGTCCCGGCACTGACCGAGCTAGCGGCCGAGCGGCCGCGTCCTGGTGAACATCCCACCTGCACGCCGTGGAGGGAAGCTCAGGGACCATGGTGGCTGAGTTGGAGACTGCCTCGCTGGGCGGACGCCAGGTCCATCCGCGCGAAGATGCGCTCGCCACGCACTTCGTGGCGCTGACCGTGCTGATCATGCTCATCGCGCTGGCCCTGCGCCTGGCGGGTGTCGGCTCGGAGTCATTCTGGGTGGATGAGGAGTGGTCGCGGGGCGCCGCGAACAGCCGCTCACTGGCCGAGGTCGTGCAGCGGTGTGTGGACGATGTGCACCCCCCGTTCTACTTCGCCCTGCTCTACCTCTGGCGCGTGATCTTCGGGGATGGTGACGTGGCGCTGAGGCTGCTCTCGGCCGCCCTCGGCACACTCGCCGTCGGGGCCGGGGCACTCGCGGGACGGGCGCTGTGGGATGCCCGCACGGGCCTGCTGGGAGCACTCGCCATCGCCGTCGCGGCGGACCTCGTGCGCTATTCGCAGGAGGCGCGGATGTACGCGCTCGTCTCGCTGCTGGCGGTGCTGCTGCTCGGCGTCGCGGTGCGCGTCAGCAGGAGGCCGAGCGCCTGGTCGTCGGTGGCGCTTGGCGCGGGCTCCCTGATGCTGATGCTCACGCACAACTACGGGATCGGCTTCGTGGCGCTGCTCTTCGTGGGCACCGCTATCTCGCTTCGCAGCCACGGCCAGAGGATGTGGCCTCTGGTGATCACCTTCATCACCACGGCCGGCGCGTACGCGCTGCTGTGGCTGCCATCGCTCCTCGGGCAGCTTGACTTCTATCTGCTTGACTGGCTCCGCGAGGAGAAGCCCTCGTCGAAGGAGATGATCTCCGTCATCGCCGGTGTGTTCGTCTGGGAGGATGCGCCCGCGGTCGTCGCGATGGTAGTGGCCGCGATCACGCTCGCACTCTGCGGCTGGGGGATCGCTCGCACCCGAGGCCCCGATCGCTGGATGCTCCTTCTCCTCACGCTGGCTCCCATCATCGGCATGGCGATCGTCGCGCACTTCAAGGGGATGTGGCTCTCGCGTTCGTTCGCCTTCGTGTGGCCGATAGTGGCCTTGACCGTCGCGCGGGGCATCCTGCAACTGCCCTCGCGCGCGCTGGCCATCGCGGCGATCGTGCTGGTCTTCGGCACATCACTGTGGGCGTCGGCGGCGCGGCTGCAGAGCCATCAGAAGCAGGAGTGGCGCGAGGCAGCGCAGCTTGTGGCCGAGTGGGCGCGGGCGGATGACCAGCTCATCGTCACGAGTGAGATAGCGTGGCCGTCATTCACGCGCTACTACACAGGCTACCCGCTCAACGCCTTCTTCCTCGAGCTGAAGCCGGATTGGGCGGAGGTAGAGCGGGCGTGCTCTCTCACGCACGAGACGCAGTCGCGCCTGTGGCTTGTCGAGGCCAACAGCCCGCAGGACCTGCGCGATCACCTCATTGCCCGGCCGGACCTGCGCCTCGAGCTTGACCGCAAGTTCGTGCGCCTGCGGGTCCTGCGCTTCGCGCCGAACGGATCGTGAGTGGCCGCGCTGGACCTTAGTGCGGCAGGAAGATCTCGTTCTTGCAGTAGGGGCAGACGGCGGTGTCCTTCCCGCCGAGTTCGAGCTTCGCGCCGCAGTTCGGGCAGCGGTCGGTCGGCATCTTCCCCGCCGCGACGGAGTACACGCGCTGCGCGTCCCAGTTCACGTAGCCTGTGAAGAGCCGCTTGGCGACGAGATCGTAGAGCGCCTCGCGGACCTGCTGCGTTGACGCCCCAAGCTCGGCAGCGATCTCCGGGATGGTCGTGGAGCCGGCGGTCTCGATCATGCTGAGCACCCGCGCCTCGAACTGCGTATCGGCGCGGTCCGCGTCATGTTTCATCGCGCGCGATCGGGCGACTGCGCCTCCGATCAGCAGGCCGACGCCGACCGGGAACGCGAACATCAGCGCGCCGAGAATAGCCGCCCGCGAGTCAACCTCGCCGGCTGCGTAGCCGACTGCAAAGAAGACCGACCAGCCGATGAGCCACAGGCCGCCCGCAACCATCAGCCACGTTCCGAGGGTCCTTCCCGACGACATCCCGCCACCTCCCGAACTCATCACCAGCCACCGCCTCCACCGCCACCGCCGCCTCCGCCCCCACCTCCGCCGCCTCCGCTTCCCGATGACGAGGGCGAGCTGCTGAGCGTGGAGGACATCGAGTTCACCATGCTGAACAGCCCGTCGCTCATGGACTGGATGGAGCCGAAGAGGCTCCCGCTCGTCCCGCCGCCGGGGGAGGTGCCGATGCTCACCGGCTGAGTGAATGAGCCATCGCTGTAGTGCGTGGAGTGGAACCACACCGGGGAAGCGATCTCTGAGTCCGCCAGGCCGCCGAACTGCCGCACCATCCTCCGCTCGATCCCGAACGCGACCGCGTAGGGGAGGTAGCTGTTGAGGATCTCCTGCGCCCGCCCGCGGTCGCCGAACTGCCGCAGGTTCTCGAGGTAGCGCCTGAACGCCGCCCAGCGGGCCCGCTCCCGGGAGCCGGCGATGGTCTTGCGCGGCATCGCGGGCGCGAAGGCCCAGATGATCCCGGCGCTCAGCAACGCCGCCACGACCACGGCGCCGATCCCCTGGATCAGCAGCAGTCGCCCCGGGTTGAGTGCGCCTGCGAAGCTGAGCAGGGCGGCGCCGGGAATCACCAGCCACGGGGTGTACTGCCCGCGGCCGAAGCCGAAGATCATGAGGAGCGAGCCTCCGACGAGTGCTATCCCGCGCACGACCCACTCGCCGATCGGGCCGAGGACCGCCGGGTCCACGAAGAGCGCCACGACGCCTAACAGCACGAGGAAGCCGATCCCTGCGTAGCTTGATCGGGTACTCGATGGCGATTCGCCAAAGTACCCTGCCGTGACTACCTCTCGGTTGAGCTCGTCCTGAATCGCCTGCGCGGTCTTGTAGTACTTCTCCGACAGACTCGAGAGGCTGACTGAGTCATCCACATCGTAGAGCCCGAGGTTCGAGACGGCCATCATCTCGAAGCGATCGAGGCCATCGTCGAAGTCGCGCGTCTTCACCAGGTCAACATGCCGCGTGGTGGTGCCGAAGGCCCCCGGGCTGGTGCGCTCCTCGACCCTGATGTAGCCCTTCGCGGCGGCGCTGAGGATCGACGCGACCACCTCGCGCATCCCCGCACGCTCGTCAATGAGCGTTCCTGCGAGCGCCGGGCCGATCTCCGAGGGCGGCTCGGTCACGAACTCCGCGAACTCCTCGACCTCCGCATCGCGGCCGTGCGCCATGAAGTGCAGGCTCATCACCGCGCCGATGAGGATCACGAGCCCGAGCAGCACGAGGAGGCCCGCGCCGCCGTTCCACCAGCGGCTCCAGGAGAAGCTGCGCTGCACGTGCCCCTGCGGGAAGCGCACGATCATCTCCATCGCCTCACCCGGCGGCACGTGCGAGGCCTCGGCGCGCACGACGCCGTCGGGGTCAACGCCGATGCGGGTGCCGCCGCCGAGGACCGCAAGCTGCGCCTGCACGTCATCGCGAGCTATACCGGAGGGCAGCCGAACCTCGGCGGTCGCGCGGACTATCTCCGCCGCCCGGTCGGGGAAGAGCATCCTCCAGTGCAGCTCATCGTAGCCCTCGCCGAAGTCCAGCCCGCCATGCACGCGGTAGCGCAGCGTGAAGGTCTCGCGCTGGCTGCGGTAGGGCGGCGCATCCTCCTCCCGGCTGCGCCAGCGGACGGTGATCCTGCCGGGCGCGCGCTCGAGGCGGAAGTCACCGATGTGCTCGACGCCGCCCTCGCGGTACTGCCGGCCGTCCTCCCAGACCTCGATGTCGCTGATGCGGTCGGTGTTCTTCAGCGGGAGGTCGCGATAGCCGCCGTTCCATGCGCCGTCGAAGACGTATGTCTGCACCTCGGTCACATCGAAGGTGCCGTCGGGGTTGAGTTGGACGCGCACATCCACGCGCTCCCAGTAGAGGCTGTCTGCCCGCGCGAGTGACCCCGCCGCGATCAGTCCCACCGCGATCCACAGCAGCCGCCGTGTCATCCGCGCCGCACCTCACCGATGATCTGCACAATCTCGCTCTGCGGCTGCACGAAGACCTCGTCGTCGGCGGCCTCGAGCATCAGCCCGCCCGCGATATCCACGCGATGCAGCGTCTCGCCCGGCCCCAGCGGCAGCCGCACGCCGACCTCCGGCACCCCCGCCGGCAGCCGAAGCTCCACCTCCACCCCGCGATCGGTCGCGCGCATGGTCAGATCAAGCGGTCCCCGGCGCGTCGGGATGCCGCGTGCGCGCAGGCCCTGCTCGATCCATGATCGCTGCACGGCGGGCGCGACAAGCAGCGCGTCTCGATCGCGCGGCTCATACGCCAGCGCCCAGCGCAGCATCTGCGGCGCCACCACCTGGCACGGCGCGACCTGTCCGGCATGGAAGCGGCGCGTCCCGGCCTCGTCTGGGATGAGCTTCGCCTGCTCCGGCGCGGCCAGCCAGCCCGCCGCCTGGTGTTGGGCGAGGTGCGCGTAGAGCAGAAGCTGGTAGCGGGCAAGCTCACCGGTCTCGAGCAGCGCGCGCGACCAACTGAGGACAGGCCAGTCGTCGAGGTGGTCCTCGAAGCGGGTCATCGCCAGCAGTTCGCCGCCGTGCTTCACGCGCCAGTCCAGCACACGCCGCACGACGCGCTGCGGCAGCACCCCCGCCGAGACCATCTCCGCGAGGTAGCGGTAGTTGCAGTAGGAGGCGTGGCGGTCCTGCGTCATCCGCGCGAGCGGCTCGGTCTGCGTCGGGCCGGGCGGCACATAGACGCCCTCGGGCGTCTCCACGCTCGATGCCTCCACCGATGCCAGCAGATCGCGCCGGTAGGCGGCCATCTCTACCTCGATGGCGGACGCCTCTTCCTCGGCGCCGGTGAACCGTAGGACCCGGGCGATGTCCGTGAGCCCGCGGATCGTCCAGGCGTCACCGGAGTAGTAGTACTGCCGCCACTGATCAAGCTTACTGTGGTAGTCGGCCTCAGGCAGCCCCGGGATCAGCCCGCGCGCGTTGGCGGGGGCGTCCGCATCCGCGAGTGCCTCCCGCCGCAGATCGAGCAGCCGGCCCCAGATGCGCCGAAGCGCGCTCTGTCTGCTGGCCCACCAGCGCTCATCGCCGGACAGCTCGACGTAGCTTGCGCAGAGCGAGAGGACCTGCCCGTACTCGGCCAGCGCGGGGCCATAGTAGATGAACGTGCCGTCATTGGCGACGTAGGCGTCGAGGTAGCAGCCGAGGTACTCCGCCGCGCGCTCGAACTGCCCCCACTCCACGAGGCAGCGGCCGTGGTGGATGACCGTCGGAGGGAAGCCGTGGTCCTTGAAGCGGTCGTAGGTGCCGATGCCGTAGCGCGGGTGGCAGCCGCGCTGCGCGAGGTCCGAGAGCCAGATGCAGCTCAGCGCGAGGTCACCGAGCAGCTCATCGCCGCCACCCACGGCCATCCCGCGCGCGTGGAACTCGCTGACCATGCGCCACTGCGCGATGACCGCGTCCGCGAAGGCGCCCTCCGGGTCGGCGCAGTCGGCGCCCGGCGCGAGGTACTGCACGTCCTGGCCGATCTGCCTGCGGACGAGCAGGCGATGGCTGCCATCGGGGCCGATGTCGGCGACCGCGATCTGATCGCGGGTGGCGCGGTCGGGCTCGTTGATGCGCAGGATCGGCAGTGGCAGGCGCCGGTCCACCAGCCCCCAGCAGCCATCGCGGGCAAGCTCGCCGGGCGGCATCTCCGCGAGCGGCCCGAGCAGGCCGTCAACGCTGCCGTCGCGCTGGATGATGAAGCGCTCGTCGCGGCGAGGGTCGCCGACGAAGGTCTGATCGACCACGCGCGGGAGCACCCGCGCCACGCGCTCGTGGGAGGGCTCTCTCTCCGCCAGCACCCGCTCGGCCAGCGGGTCGTTCATGGCGAGGAACAACTCGTCGAAGAACTCTGGCGTGAACTCGTCGCTGGCGTTGCTCTCCTCCAGCCACGGGGTGAGCGTCAGCTCCGCGCCATCCCGGTCACGAATAACCAGCCGCCCGTCATCGTAGAAGACACGTGTGCCCGATCCCGCCTCGGCCATGAGCCCCGTCAACTCCTCGTGGAACGCAACCGTGTGCGCGCGGAAGGTTCCCCGTCCGGGGCCGGCCACCTCGCGGAAGAGGCTACTCAACGTCCTCCCACGTGACAAGCTGATCCTCGGCGATGGCGCGGAGGGTCCTGCGGCCGAGCATCCTGTCCATCTCTGTCGGCGGGACGCCGGTTCCGGGGCGCTTCATGATGAGGTGCTCGCGCGCAATGACGGTGCCCGCGGGGAGGTCCGTGGCCGCCACGATGCTGCGCCGCGCGTACTTGCGCGCAGGCTCCTCGCACGGCAGCACGGTGATCTCCTCATCTCCGAGGGCGGCCTCCACGATGCGGATGCTGTCCAGCATGCGCCTCAGCAGCGGCGGGTCCACGGACAGGTAGTGGTCCTCTCCCGGGCGCGCCGGGTCCAGCGTGAAGTGCGTCTCCACGACCCGCGCGCCCAGCGCCACCGCCGCGGTCGGCACCGATGCGCACTCATTCGGGATGCAGTGGCAGGAGAGGCCGATCACGAGATCGGGGAACTCGCGCTGCAGCCGGGGGATGCGCCGCAGATGCATCTCGGCGTCCGGCGTCGGGTAGGCGAGCACGCAGTGCAGGAGGATGATCTGGTCGTTGCCGCAGTCGCGCACCATCTGTACCGTCGCGCGGACCTCATCGAGCGTCGCGCCGCCGGTGGAGAGGATCATCGGCTTCCCATGCGCCGCGGCGGCCTGTATGAGCGGCCAGTTCGTGAGGTCGGCTGAGGCGATCTTCCACGCTGCCATGCCCATCTCGCCGAGCCACTCGACGGCCTCGAGGTCGAAGGGGGTGGTGAGCCACTCGATCCCGACCTCCCGCGCGTGGGCAAAAAGTCGCTCGTAGTCCTCGCGCCAGAAGTCGTCCGCGTTCTGATAGATCGCGTACTGCGTGCCGGACTCCTCCGGGTGCTCCCAGTAACGCGGCGCCCAGCGCGTCGTCAGCGTCTCGGCGCGGTATGTCTGGAACTTGATCGCATCCGCGCCGCTCGCCGCCGCCTCATCTATCATGCGCAGCGCCACGTCCATGTCGCACTCGTGGTTGACGCCCGCCTCCGCGATGATATACGCCGGGGCCTCGCCCCCGACCAGCCGCCCGCCGATCCGTAGCTCGCTCACAGGCGCCCCTCCCGCCGAGCCTGCTCGATCAGCAGCTCCGCCAGCTTCAGGTCGATCTCCGTGTCAATGTCCAGCGCTTCTTCCTCGGAGCCGATCACGTGGCCGATGTTGCTGCCGAGGCGGTCCTGCGGGGTGATGATCGCCCGGCGGCTGGCGAAGACCGCGCCGACCTCCGGATAGAAGGGCTCGAGCTCCTGACGGTTCGCTCGGCGGGCATACATCGGCTCAAAATGGCCGTCAACGCGCCGCCAGTAGAGGTGGCGGATCTCCCGGAGCATGATGACCGAGTCGAAGCCGCCCTCGACGAGCGTCGCAACGGAGCGCTCTATTGTCTCCGGGCGCAGCAGCGGGCAGGTCGGCTGGACCGTCAGCACCACGTCAATCTCCCGAGCATCGCGCTCCTCAAGCGTCTGCACCGCGTGGAAGATCACCGGATCGAGGGTAACGAGGTCGCCCGCGAACTCCGCCGGGCGCATGAACGGGACCTCCGCCCCCCACTCCTGCGCGACCTCCGCGATCCCCTCGTGGTCGGTGGAGACGATCGTGCGGTCAACGCCACTCGCGGCCCGACAGGCCTCCACCACCCACGCGAGGAGCGGCTTCCCGGCGACCATGCGGATGCTCTTGAGCGGAACGCCCTTGCTTCCCCCACGTGCGGGAATCACAGCGACAGTATGCATGCCCCCCCTCCTCAAGGGATGACTGTGAGTGGAGCGATCACGCAAGGCTACGATCGGCCGCGCTGCGCCGCAAGTATAGTAGCGTTACCGGCACGGGTCAAACATACGAAAGGCAGCAACGACAGCAACGACAACGGCGAACGACCGACGGGCAGGATGCCCGTCGCTACGAACGACACGGCGAACGGCAGCAACGGCAAGGAAGGCGCGTGGCCGGCGGCGAAGAGGCTCGCAACGCAGCCGAATACGGTATCGGAGGATGAGCATGCGTTCCATCTACTGGCGATGGGCGAGCGCGCTGTGCGTGCTGCTGCCCGCCTTCGCATTCGCGCAGGAGCCCTCGGAGGAGGCTCCTCCTCCCGTCCCGCCCGCCGACGTCGCCGAGACGGCCGGCAAGTGGTGGGCGCGACTGGCGGATGCCGATTTCCAGGCGCAGGCAGCGGCCGCCCTGATCAACATCGCCGCGATCATCGTCATCAGCGCGCTCGTCTACTACGGCGCACTCGCGATCGTGGGCAGCGCCATCCAGCGCATGGAGCGGCAGACGGGAACGCTGGCCCACCGCCGGCGCAGCCACCAGCGGGTGCTGACCGTGCTCGAACTCGTGCGCTCGATCATCCGCACCGTGATCCTCGTGACCGCCGGCATCTGGATCCTCGCCTCCGCAGGCATGGACATCCGCCCGATCCTCGCGGGCGCCGGGGTCATCGGCCTCGCCGTCGGCTTCGGCGCGCAGAACCTCGTGCGTGACATCGTCAGCGGCTTCTTCATCCTCCTCGAAGGGCAGTACGCCGTCGGCGACTACATCCGCGTCGGAGCGACCTTCGGCATGGTTGAGGCGATTGGCCTGCGCTCGACGATCCTTAAGGACCCGAATAACCAGCGCCATTACATCCCGAACGGCACCGTGGCCCTCGTCACCGTCTACGAGGGACCCTTCACCAACCACGTTATCGAGGTCCCGCTCGCCGACGGCGCGCAGTGCGAGGAGGCTACGCGGGTCATCGCACGCGTGGCCGAGCACATGCAGCAGGAGTACAGCCGCTACGTCATCTACTACGAGGCGCCGGAGCCGATCCAGTGTGATGAGGACACGCGCATCCGGCTCCCGGTCGCGATCTTCCCCACGCAGGAGTGGCTCGCGGCGGAGGAGATCCCTGCCACGATCAAGGACGCGCTCGCCGCGGCGGAGATCCCGCTGCGCGAGGGCCGCACGATCCGCGCCTACACCGACCTGAGCCGGATGCCCGAGTATCGCTACGCAGATGGTGAGGAGGAGGTCGCGTGACGACGGCCGAGCAGATGCGCCGCACGGTGGGAAGCGTGATACCAATCTGGTTCGGGGAGGAGACGCCGCCCGAGCACATGCTGGAACTGCTCAGCCGCACGCTCGCCGACACGGAGCTTCTCGTGGCCCCCGAGCGTCTGGTGCTGGTCGTGGACGGCTGCGCCCGCGCCGAGGAGCCGACGCGAGACGCGGCTGATGAGCTCGCCGCACGCGCGGGCGCCCACCCGCAGGTGATCGTGAAGCAGAAGAACTCCGGCAAAGGCGGTGCGGTCTGCACGGGGTTCGAGCGCCTGCTGGAGGATGATGCGGTCGAGGTGCTGAACATTCGCGACTGCGATGGCGACCATGATATCTGGGACCTGCCGCAGCTCTACGGACTCTTCGCGACCGTCCGCGATCGCGTCGGGAGCGACGACCTCTTCGTGCTCGGCTGCCGCGGCTCGCTCAGCCGCTCGATGGGCTTCGCGCGCAGCGAACTCGAGCATGTGCTGAACCGCGTCACGATAGACGCCGTGAACGCCGCGCTCGCCGAGGCGGGGGAGTGCGTGGATGAGCGCTACACCGCCCGCTACAGGCGCGTTCCCGACTTCCAGTCCGGCTACAAGCTCTACTCGCGCACCGCGGCGGAGGTGCTCTGCGAGTCGCTGAGCGAGGCACAGGCGACGCGCCCGGAGCTGCGGGTACCGTGGTGGGGCGTGGAGTTCGTGCCGACTGTAGAGCTTCTGTTGCGCGGGTTCACTCCCGCGGCGCTCCATCGCCTGACCTGGGACGGCCAGCCGCAGACGACCTTCGATGAGACGGATCTCGCGGAGGCGTACGCGTGTCAGATCGCGTGGCTCTACGAGCGCCTCGGGCTGCCCGCGACGGTCGCGATGCCGCTGCTGGACAACGCGTTGACCGCGTGCGAGTATCTCACCGCCCACGGTGGCGTTGAGGTGATCGCGGAGCTTCGCCGGCGTGTCATTGAGCGGGTCTACCCGGAGTGGTCGCGCGAGCTTCCGGGGCGCGGCGAGGTGTTCGTGTAGACACAGGCTTCCGGGCGGTCCGCCGTTGTCGTCAGCCGTTGCTGTTGTGGCCCTCGCGCCCTCGCGAGGGGGCGTACTCCGTTCGATGGCCGACGACTTCCCCCGGCGGGGCGCCGGGGCCACAACGACTACGGCTAGTGGCTTGCAGGGATGGGATTCCGTTCGCCTGTCATTGTCGTGACTTCATCTTCGAGAGGCGGTGCCGTGCATGTTCCGCAACGCATTGATCGTGATGGCCAGTATAGGGATGGTGGCCACAGTGGGATCTGCTGAGGTCATACTGGTGGACGGAGGGCAACCCGCCGCGACGATCGTGACCGCAGGTGAGCCTACCCGTGCCGCGCGCGAGGCGGCCCGTTTCCTGCAGGACTGCATCGAGCGCATCTCAGGCGCACAGTTACCGATCGTCACCGAGGCCGACGCGCCCGAGGGCGCGCGCATCCTCGTCGGCGCATCGAGCCTCACCGGAGCGCACGGCTATGTGCCGGACGACCTCGCGCTGGAGCAGGCGATCGTGCGCGTCCACGGCTCCGATCTTGCGGTCATCGGCGACGACGCCAAGCCCACCGGCGGTGAGCTGATGGGCACGCGCTGGGCGGCTGCGATGCTCCTGCGCGAGCTTGGCGTGCGCTGGCTCTGGCCCGGCGAGGTGGGCACCGTCATCCCGAAGCGCGAGACGATCGCGATCGCCGATGACCTGAGCCTCGACTGGACGCCGCGGCTCATCAAGCGCGGCCTGCGCAGCGCGGGCTACAACGAGCGCGTGCAGAGCGGCCTCGACAAGCTTGGCTGGTCCACCGACGACTTCAATGCCCTGCACGCGCAGGGGCTGAGCGACTGGTACACCGCTCACCGCATCGGCGGCTCCTTCGCGGGTGGCTACGGCCACGCCTACGGCGACTACTATGAGCGCTTCCACGCTGAGCACCCGGAGTGGTTCGCGATGCAGCCCGATGGCACGCGCGATCAGCCCAACATCGGCGACCGCTCGCGCCTGTGCGTCTCCAACATGGAGCTGATCCGGCAGATCGCGGCGGAGAAGATCGCGGAGCTGCAGGCGAACCCGAATGTGGACTGCGTCTCGATCTCCCCGAACGATGGCGGAGCGGCGACCTTCTGCACCTGCCCCGAGTGCGAGTCCTGGGACCACCCGGACGCGCCGATCATCTCGTTCTACTGGACCGACGAGGCTGACAGGCTTAAGGAGCATCTCTCCCTCAGCGACCGCTACGCCCGCTTCTACAACGAGATCGCGAAGATCGTGGCGCAGGAGTGCCCGGGCCGGATGCTCGGCGCCTACGCCTACAGCGCCTACCGCACGGTGCCGATCGACCAGACGCTCGAGCCGAACATCCTCATCGGCTTCGTCGGCATCAGCTACGTCAGCCGCGAGAACTATGAGGCGGACAAGGAGATTTTCGATGGCTGGGCGGAGCGCTCGTCGGGGATCTTCTGGCGGCCGAACCTGCTGAACGGCGGGATGGGCTTCCCACAGAACTTCGCGCGGGCGCTCGGGCGCGATGTGGCAGCGATGGCCGACCGCGGATTGACCGTCACCGACTTCGACTGCCAGTATCAGCACTGGGCGCTGAAGGGCCTGACCTACTACGTGCTCGCGGAGATGCTGGCCGACCCCGACGCCGATCCCGACGCGATCATTGACGACTACTGCGCGGCGGGCTTTGGCCCTGCGGCGGAGGAGATTCGCGCGTACTTCGACGGCGTCGAGGCGATCACGAGCCGCATCTTCGAGGACAGCGCGTTCCGCGGGCTGAAGGACAACATGGAGGTGCTCGCGGGCTACTATGACGACGAGACGCTGGCGGGGCTGCAGGCGCATCTTGATGCGGCACGCGAGGCTGCTGCGGGCGACCCGGAGATCCTCGCGCGGATAGACTTCCTGCAGGTCGGGCCGGACTACGCCCGGCTGAACCGCGACTACTACCTGGCGCGCTTCGCGGTCCGCTCCGGCGATGCCACGCAGCGCGACGCCCTCGCGGCCGCCGAGAAGGCCCGCGAGGCCTTCTACCAGAAGGTCGGCCTGAGCTGGGCGATTAACTCAGCCTACCTGAAGTTCTATGGGTTCTGAGCGGGGCCGTGGACGGCGAGAACTGGCAGTTGGGAATGGGCAGTTGGGAATTGGGGCAGCCCGCCCGTGCAGCCGTCAGTCGTTCCGTCTTTGCCGCAGCCGTTCGTAGCGACGGGCATCCTGCCAGTCGGCCCTTGGTCCGGGCGGAGTTGACCTGCTCGCGCCCGTGGTGTACGGTTGCTCTGGCGCCGCTGATCTGAGATACCGAAGGTGCGCGTGATGGACCATCAGTCGCAGCCAAATCTGCCGATGGAGCTGCCGGAGCCGGTTCACCGGCGGCTGAAGCGCCGGAAGCTATGCCGGGGTCGCATTCGGAGCAGGCGCGGTGAGCGGACGTTGACGCTGATGCAGACTCCGGTGATGGAGCGCTGCGCGCGCTGCGGCAACCGGCAGACGGTGCTTGGCGACGTCGCCATCTGCGAGGACTGTGGCGGCATGGTCTTCCGCGGCGGCCAAGAGGAGTAACGGCAAGTGGTTAGTCGTCAGCGTTCCCGCCGTTCGCCGTTTTTCGCCGCCGTTTGCAGTCGTCGCCGCCGTGTGCTATACTGGCTCGACCGGCCGGGTCGGAGGGCCCGGCCCTTCCTGCTGCGCGCTGGGAACGCGCGGCCATCAGTCCACAGGGAGGAGGTGAGTTCGCATGAGCGAGCCTACCCTTTACGAAGCGGTCTACATCATCAACACGTCGGTGTCGGAGGAAGAGACTGAGCAGCTGATCGGCAGCCTTGAGGCGGCTGTGGAGGAGGTTGGCGGTGAGGTGCTTGGCACCCGCGACTTCCGCACACGCCGGCTGGCGTATCCGATCGATGGACAGACGCATGGCACCTACAAGCTGCTGTACTTCTACGGCACCGGTGCGGTGGTAGATCATATGCTGGCCGACATGTCGATTCGGCAGCAGATCCTGCGCTCCCGCGTCTTCGTCGCGAACATGCAGGCGATCATTGGCGGCCTGGAGGCCGGCAGGGGCGAGGAAGAGGCTGAGGCGGTTGAGGCAGCCGAGGCTGCTGAGCCGACCGAAGCCACGGAGGCTGCGGCGGCTACGGCCGAGGAGGCTGTGACCGAGGCTCCGGAGACTCCGGAGCCCCCCGAGGTCGAACAGACAGAGGCGACGGAGGAGGCCGGTGAGCCGGCCCAGTCCGATGAGGCGCCGTCCGGTGAGGAAGCGCCCGCGACCGAGCAGTAATCCCCGTCCCGCGCGGGCGGGGTCCGGGATGTGGCAGCGGAGGGCTTCGGCCCTCCGCTGTGTCTTAACTGGCGATGGTATACAGGACCAGGACGTCCAGGGAGGACGAGAACCGTGATCAATAGCGTAGTGCTCGTGGGGAGACTGGGGAACGACCCGGAGCTGAGCTACTCGCAGAGCGGTGTGGCCATCTGCAAGTTCCGGATTGCAGTGGATCGGCCGCCGCGGAGTGGCGGCGACTCATCCCGCGGGGGTGAGACGACCGAGCGTTCGGAGCCGATCCCGACATCGGAGAAGTGCCCGAACTGCGCGGACGGCATGCTGCGGATACGCGAAGGGCGCCGGGGCAAGTTCCTCGGCTGCACGAACTACCCGAATTGCACCTACAGCCGTGACTACGAGGGCGACGGGAGCGAGCCTGCCGGCGGCGGACAGCAGGCGTCGCCTGCACCGCAGCAGCAGGAGACGGATTGGCTGAACATCGTGGCCCTCGGCCGGACGGCGGAGATCTCGGCGCAGTATCTGAGCAAAGGCGCGCTGGTCGGGATCGAGGGTCGGATCCAGTCGCGTTCATGGGATACGCCCGAGGGCACGCGGGCATACATGGTTGAGATCCTCGCGAACCGCGTCCAGTTCCTCGAGAGCCGACGCGACCGTGAGGCCCGCGAGGCCTCCCATGGCGGTCCTCGCCCGCAGCAGCAGGGCGGCTACCGGCAGGGAGGACCGCAGGGTGGCGGCTATCAGCAGCAGGGCCCGCCGCCGCAGCAGGCTCCACAAGGCGCTCAGCAGGGCGGCCCGGAGATAGACTGGACGATGGACGAATCCGAGGACCCTTTCGGCGATCAGTAGCGGCGTCGGTTGGAGGCGTAGAGGTAGATGGCTCGCAAGCAGATGGTCGCCGTAGGGGTTGACCTGGGCGGCACGACCTTTGGTGTCGCGATCGTCGGCCCCAACGGGGAGTTGCTCGCCCAGCAGTCCTACGATACGCCGCGTGCTTCCGGTGAGCCGCAGGCGCTTTACGCGATTGCAGCCGCCGTCGGCGGCACTATGGAGCAGGCGGTGGTCACGCCCGACCAGCTCCTCGGCGTCGGAGTCGGTATCCCGGGGCCGGTGGATCCTGATGCCGGCACGATCCGCCAGGCGCCGAACATGCACGAACTCGACGGCGTGAACGCCGTTGAGGTGATCGGCCAGGAGCTTTCTGCTGCGCTCGATCGCCCGGTGACCGTGCGGATCGCGAACGACGCCTACTGCCACACGCTCGCGGAGCTGCGCTACGGCGCCGGTCGCGATGTGGAGAACCTCGTCATGCTCACGCTGGGGACCGGTGTCGGCGGTGGAGTGGCGCTGGCCAACAAAGTGCGGCGGGGGCCGCGGCAGATCCTCGGCGAGGTTGGGCACATCATCGTCGAGCCGGATGGGCCCGTCTGCGGCTGCGGCAACCACGGCTGCCTGGAGGCGATCGTCGGCCGCGACGGGATGGTCGAGCAGGCGGTGCGGCTGCTCGAGCACGGCGTGCCGAGCGTGCTGAGCGAGCGTGGCGGGCGCTACCACGAGCTGCTTACGCCGAGGGTGATCGCAGAAGCCGCGGCCGGGGGCGATGGGGTCGCGCTGGAGGTCATGAACACCAGCGGCCACTACATCGGCGTCGCGCTCTGCTCGTGCATCGTGCTGACCGATCCGGACCTGATCGTCCTCGGAGGCGGGATCGCGAACGCCGGCGACGTGCTCTT
This sequence comes from Armatimonadetes bacterium UBA5352, assembly GCA_002411015.1. Taxonomy (GTDB): domain Bacteria; phylum Armatimonadota; class Zipacnadia; order Zipacnadales; family UBA5352; genus UBA5352. The sequence continues at coordinate 20,452 of DHPY01000058.1, forward strand.
CGAGCCGATCCGGCGGACGGTGCACCACCGCAGCATGATCAGCGGCTTCGACACCAGCCGGATCGTGCCGTCGGAGCTCGGCGGCGACGCCGGGGTGCTCGGCGCAGCGGCGCTGATCCTCGATGAGATCGCCGATTGACTCCGAACCCATTTCGGGTATAATGATACCCGAAATGGGTGCGATCGAGAGTCAGATTGAGACAGGGGCGGGCATCGGTGCAGCGCTCTTCGGCGCGGTGCGAAGGCGTGTACTGGGGCTGCTCTTCCGGGACTACGAGCGCGACTTCTACCAGCGCGAGATCGTGGAGAGCGTCGCCCGCGGCTCGGGAGCGGTGCAGCGCGAGCTGAAGCAGCTTGCCGACGCCGGGCTGATCACCCGCACCGAGCGCGGCCGGATGGTCTTCTACCAGGCGAACCGCGAGTCTCCGGTCTTCGCGGAGCTTCGCGGGCTGGTGATGAAGACGAGCGGCCTTGCGGAGGTGCTGCGTGAGGCGCTGGAGCCGGGGCGCGACAAGATCGCGGTCGCGTTCATCTACGGCTCGATGGCGGCGGGCACCGACGACGCGCTGAGTGACGTGGACCTGATGATCATCGGGGATCTGACGCTGTGGGAGCACAGCGGGGCCCTCGCAGGAGTCCAGTCCGAGCTGGGCCGTGAGATCAATCCGGTGTACTGGTCGCCAGCGGAACTGCGTCAGAAACTCGACGTGGGCGAGCATTTCACCCGCACTGTTATCGGTGGCCCAAAGACATTCCTCATAGGGGGCGACAATGAGCTTCGAAGACTGATGGTCAGCGATTGAGGAAGGCGAAATTGCAGCAATCGCCGCACAAAACAGCCGTGTGACGCGTCAATGTACCATGTGAGTGAAGTCAGGCTGCGGCCGTCCGGGGGCATCCCGGGCAGCGGCGGCCTCAGGTCGCGTACCCGGACGGTAACACTCCGGCCCGAGTGAGCACCCCTCGGGCATAGACGAATCGTGGCGATGATGGCGAGAGAACTGGCCGGAGGGCTCCAGGAAAGGTTGCAGGCGTCGAGCGAATTCGCGGCGCTGGCTGAGCTGGTCGGCACGGGACTGCCCGTGGCCGCCAGCGGAGTCAGCGGCGCCGGTTCAGCACTGCTGGTCGCCGGCCTCTCCGCGCCCGGAGGCACCGCGCTGGTCGTCACGTACAACGATGAGCGCGCCCGACGGATCGCCGAGGACCTCCGCGCCCTTCTGCGCGACAGCGACGACAACCCGTCGCAGGTCCTGACCTACCCCTCGATTGCCTCAGCCCTCTACGATGGCGTGACGCCGGAGCGCGAGCAGGTTGCCGAGCGCCTCACCGTGCTCGACCGCCTCTCCTGCGGCGAGCCGGTCATCATCGTCACGAGCGTGCAGGCACTGATGCTCCAGACGATCCCGCGCGATGCCATGGAGGCCGCGCGCCGGGAGGTGGCGGTCGGCGACACACTCGATCGCGACGACCTCGCCCGCGCGCTGGTGGACCTCGGCTACGAGAGCGTGGACCTCGTGGACGACGTCGGCCAGTTCTCGGTGCGCGGCGGCATCATCGATGTCTCGCCGCCCACCATGAACGGCCCGGTGCGGATCGAGCTGTTCGGTGACGAGGTTGAGTCGATCCGCCTCTTCAGCGCACAGACGCAGGTCTCACTGGCGCGGGTCGAGCGCGCGAGCTTCGGGCCGGCGGGCGAGATCCTCCTCACCGCCGACGCGGTCGCGCATGCCCTGCCGCTCATCCAGCGGGCCTACCGCCGCGAGCTGGATCAGCTTGACACCGAAGAGAAGAAGCGCGAGGCCGACCGGCTGCGCGAGCGGCGCGACGAAGACGTCGCACTGCTCGAGGCGCTGCGGCCCGCGGAGACGCTCGTGCACTACCTGCCTTACATCTACAGCCGCCGCGCGACGCTCGGCGACTACCTCCCGCCCGACTGCCTCGTGGTCGTGGACGAGCCGGTGCGGATCGAGACCCACGGCGAGGGATTCTTCTCCGACGTGCAGGACAGCTACCGCAGCGGCATCAAGCTCGGCCGGCACCTGCGCCTTCCTGAGACCGCCTGCATCTCGTTCGAGCAGCTTGCGCTGACGCATCTGTCGGTGCCGCCGGATCTCGAGGGCGAGCGGCGGATCCTCTACATCGGGATGCTGCGGCGCGACGTGCCGTGGAACGGATCGGTTGAGCCGGCGAGTTTCTCCACGCCGCCCGTGGACAGCTTCGGCGGCAAGTTCGATCTGCTGGTGGAGGGCATTCGCGACTGGCAGCGCGCTGGCGAGCACCTGCTGATCTGCTCCGGCGAGCCTGAGAAGGCCGCCGATGCGCTGGCCGGGCGCGGGCTGGAGGATGTCTCGGTGATGAACGGGCAGCCTACGCTCGAGCCGGGGAAGGTGAAGGTGGCTCCGCTGGAGCTTTCCGGCGGTTTCAAGCTACCCTCCGCGAACCTCGTAGTGATGACCGGCTCTGAGATTTACGGCTGGCGGAAGGTGCGGCAGGCCAAGGAGACCAAGTACCGGCGGGGCTTCTCGCTCACCTCGATCCAGGACCTCGATGAGGGCGACCTTGTCGTGCATATCAGCCACGGGATCGGGCGCTACGCCGGGCTGTCGAAGCAGACCATCGGCGACATGGAGCGCGATTACCTCGTCATCGAGTACGATGGCGGCGACCGCATCTACGTTCCGGTGACGCAGCTCGACCGCGTCCAGCGCTACGTCGGCCCGCAGGCTGGCTCGATGGTGGACAAGCTCAACGGGAAGCGCTGGGAGGGCGCGAAGAAGAAGGCCCGCGCCTCCACCCGGCTGCTGGCGCGCGAGCTGATGAAGCTCTACCGCGAGCGCGAGCGCGCGAAGGGCTACGCCTTCACAACCGACTCGGCGTGGATGCGGGAACTGGAGGCCTCCTTCCGCTTCGAGGAGACGAACGGGCAGCTCCAGGCGATCACGGACATCAAGCGCGACATGGAGCTCGCGCGGCCCGCCGACCGCCTGATCTGCGGCGACGTGGGCTTCGGTAAGACGGAGGTCGCGATCCGCGCGGCGTTCAAGGCGGTGCTCGACGGCAAGCAGGTCGCGGTGCTCTGCCCGACGACGGTGCTTGCTCATCAGCACCTCAACAGCTTCCGCGAGCGGCTCGGGAAGTACCCGGTGGAGGTGCGGATGCTCAGCCGCTTCCGCACGCCCGCCGAGCAGCGTAAGACGATCGAGCAACTCAAGGTGGGGACCGTGGACATCGTCGTGGGCACTCACCGGCTGCTCGCGTCGGATGTCGCCTTCCACGATCTCGGCCTCATCATTGTTGACGAGGAGCAGCGCTTTGGCGTCGAGCAGAAGGAGAAGCTGAAGAAGCTGCGAACGAACGTGGATGTCCTGACACTGACGGCGACGCCGATCCCACGCACGCTGAACATGGCGCTCTCCGGGATCCGCGATATCTCGGTGATCAACGACCCACCCGCGGGGCGGCTGCCGATCCGGACCTTCGTGCGCGAGCGCGACATGGACCTCATCCGCGAGGCGATCCTGCGCGAGGCTGAGCGCGGCGGCCAGGTCTACTTCGTGCACAACCGGGTGAAGTCCATCGCGCACGTGGCGTCCGAGGTGCAGCGGCTCTGCCCGGATGTCAGCGTGGCGGTCGCGCACGGGCAGATGGCCGAGGATGAGCTTGAGCAGGTCATGATGGCCTTCTACCGCGAGGAGTTCGATGTGCTCGTCTGCACCACGATCATCGAGAACGGGCTGGATGTGCCGAATGCGAATACGATGATCGTTGATGACGCCGACAACCTCGGCCTGGCGCAGCTTTACCAGCTTCGCGGGCGCGTCGGGCGCTCAAGCCGCCAGGCATACGCGTATCTCCTCTACAAGTATCCCGACCGCATGACCGAGGAGGCCGAGCAGCGCCTCACCGCGATAGAGGAGTTCTCCGAGCTTGGCTCGGGCTTCAAGGTCGCGCTGCGCGACCTCGAGATCCGCGGTGCGGGCGATATCCTCGGCGGCGAGCAGAGCGGGCACGTCTCGGCGGTGGGTCTTGACCTCTACGCGCAGATGCTGGCGGATTCGGTGCGCGAGCTTAAGGGCGGGCCGGTCGAGGACGAGGCCGAGGGGCACCCGTCGCTCGACCTGCCGCTGGAGGCGGTCATCCCCGCGGACTACATCCCGGGCGAGCGCCAGCGCATCTCTATCTACCGGCGGCTTTCGTCGCTCTGGGAGGACGAGCACGTGAGCGCGCTGGAGGAGGAGATCGTGGACCGCTTCGGTCCGATGCTCACTCCGGTGAGCAACCTGATTGAGATCGCGCGGCTGCGCATCGCGTGCCGCGAGGTCGGGATCGTGGACGTGCGCGCCCAGCGCGGGCGGGTGCGGCTGCGGATCAGCCGCAACGTCGCGCTCACGCGCCGCGAGCGGCTGATCATGAGCGAGCTGTACCGAGACACCGTGCGGGGCAAGCGGCGCGCACAGCCGCCCGCACTCGACCGGCCGACGTTCGATGCCACTGAGATCACCTTCGCCTACAGCGCGAAGCATCCTGAGAAGGTGTTCGCCGGCCTCCACGAGGTCATCACGAGGCTGCGCGACCGGCAGGAGAAAGCGCGCGGGCGAGAGCCACGACTTCTGGGTGAGACTGCATGACAGAGAGCGACAGGAACCGATCAGATGGCGCCCTTGAGGTCGGGGTGCGCTTCAGACACAATCCGAAGGTCTACTCCTTCTCCGCCGCGGATATCCGGGTGGGCGTCGGCGAGAAGGTGCTCGTGCGCTCGGAGAAGGGCGTGGACATGGGCGAGGTCATCGAGCTGAAGGGGCGCGTGCCGCAGGAGCGCGCCGACCAGCTCATGCCCGTGCTGCGCAAAGCGACCGCCGAGGACCTTGCGCACATTGAGGAGCAGGAGCAGCGGGAGCGGCAGGCGCTGCACATCTGCGCCGAGAAGATCGCCGAGCACAACCTGCCGATGAAGCTGATCGACGCATCGCTCTCGTTCGACAACACGCGCCTCGTCTTCTTCTTCAGCGCTGAGGGCCGGGTGGACTTCCGGGAGCTGGTGCGCGACCTCGCGAAGACCTTCCGGCTGCGCATCGAGCTGCGGCAGATCGGCGTGCGCGATGAGGCGAAGTTGCTCGGCGGCCTCGGGCCATGCGGGAGGCGACTGTGCTGCAAGTCCTTCATGCGCGAGTTTGAGCCTGTGGGCATCCGCGTCGCGAAGGACCAGGGGCTGGCGCTCAACCCGAACAAGATCAGCGGGCTGTGCGATCGGCTGATGTGCTGTTTGCTCTTCGAGCACAATACCTACTGCGCACTGCGCAATGAACTGCCCTCCCGCGGCGAGCGCGTGATGACGGAGAAGGGCCCCGGCGTGGTGCGCGAGGTGATGCTGCTCAAGGAGCAGGTGCTCGTGCACCTCGAGGACGGGACCGAGCTTGCAGTGAAGGTCTGCCAGCTTCGCCCTGCGGGGGAGCCCGCGCCGTCCCCAGCACCGGAGGCCGAAGCGCCTGCTGAGGAGGCCGCGGCAGTAGTCGAGGAGGAAGCGCCGGCTCAGGAGGCGCCTCAGAAGGAGGCGCAGGAGAGCGGCCAGCCATCCCGGAGACGCGGCTCGCGCGGCCGACGGCGCTCGCGGAGCAAGTCCTCCGGCGAGGGCGGCGGCTCGGGCCAGAAGCAGCCGAAGGCTGAGCAGCCTGCGGCGCGCCAGCCTGCGGCACAGGAGGCGAGTGCTGGCCAGGCGCAGCCTGCGGAGGGCAATCCGCAAGGCCAGCAGCACCCGGAGAAGCCCTCCGGCGGCGGTGAGGGGAAGGGCCGCAAGCGCTCGTCGCGCAGGCGCGGTGGGCGGCGCAAGCCCGGGGGGCAGCAGAGCAAGCAGCAGGGCAAATCCGAGGGCGGGAAGCCCTCGGGCGGCGCCAAGGGGGCCGCGGACGGAGGGACGAGCTGACGATGCCGATCTACGAGTATAAGTGCGGCTCCTGCGGGAAGACCTTCGACCTGCTGGTGAGCCGGTCGAACGCGGACAAGCGCCCGGCGTGTGAGCTGTGTGGCGCGAAGGACACCGAGCGCATCATGAGCGGGTTCTTCGGGCGCAGCGGCTCGGGTGGCGGCGACGGCGAGAGTGGCAGCATCGGGGGAGGCTGCGCGGGCTGCACCGCCGCAAGCTGCGCGGGCTGCAAGAGGTAGACCTATCCTGACGGGACCGACGCGGAAGCAGGAGAGAGCACATGGCCATCGATGGGCGCGACAAGAGATTCTTCATAACCACCCCGATCTATTACGTAAACGACCGGCCGCACATCGGTCACAGCTACTCCACGACTGCGGCCGACGCGCTCGCTCGCTACCACCGGATGCGCGGCGAAGAGGTGCTGTTCCTCACCGGCACCGATGAGCACGCGCAGAAGGTGGTGCGCGCGGCCGAGGCCGCCGGGCTTGACGCGCAGGCCTTCGCCGACCGCGTCGTGCTCTCGTTCGTGGACATGTGGGACAAGATGCACGTGAACTACGACCGCTTCATCCGCACCACCGAGGATGAGCACAAGCAGGTCGTGGCCGAGGTCTTCCGCCGGCTGCTTGAGCGCGGCGATATCTACAAGGACCGCTACGAGGGCTGGTACTGTGTGCCCTGCGAGACCTACTTCACGGAGGATACCCTCGATGAGGGCGGCCTCTGCCCCGACTGCGGCCGGGAGGTGGAGCGCGTCACGGAGGAGGCCTACTTCTTCCGCGCATCCGCCTACGCCAACGAGCTTGTGCGCGAGATCGAGGCCCGCCCCGAGCGCATCATGCCCGACAGCCGGCGCAACGAGGTGCTCTCGTTCATCCGCGGCGGCCTGCAGGATACCTGCGTCACCCGAGGGAACCAGGGCTGGGGCGTGCCGGTACCGGGCGATGAGCAGCATGTCATCTACGTCTGGTTCGATGCGCTGGTGAACTACCTCACTGCCGCCGGTTGGTCGCTGGATGAGGAGAAGTTCGCTGCCACCTGGCCGCCGAACGTGCAGCTCATGGGCAAGGACATCCTCACGCGCTTCCACGGAAGCCTGTGGCTCGCGATGCTCATGGCGCTCGAGATCGAGCTGCCGGAGATGCTCTTCGCGCATGGCTGGTGGGTCAGCGCCAGCGGCGAGAAGGTCAGCAAATCGCGCGGGAACGTCGTGGACCCGTGGGCCGAGGTGGAGCTGCTCGTCGAGGAGTCAGGCTGCACCACCGACGTCGCGGTGGACGCGGTGCGCTACTACATGTTCCGCGAGGTCACCTTCGGCCTGGACGGGACGTTCTCGTCCGAGGGGCTGCTCGCGCGCTTCAACGCGGATCTTGCGAATGACCTCGGGAACCTCCTCAACCGGACGCTCCCGCTGGTCGAGCGCTACCTCGACGGCACGATCGAGCAGCCGGGCCCGGGCGCCGGGCAGCTCACCCCGCAGATCAGCCAGGCGGTCGAGCAGGCGGAGCGGGGCTTCGAGACGCTGGACCTGCGCGGTGTGCTGATGGGTGTCTGGGAGATGCTCAGCGCCGCGAACAAGTTCATCGACGAGCGCGCCCCCTGGGACCTCTACAAGCAGGGGAAGAAGGTCGAGCTTGCGGCGGTCCTGTATGACATCGTGGATGCCGCGCGGGTGTCGGCGCTGCTGGTCGCCCCGTTCATGCCGAGTGTCGCCGAGGAGATCTGGCGGCAGATCGGCCTTGAGGCGATGGGCGTCGCGATGACATGGGATGCGTGTGAAGCGGGTAGACTCCCTGCGGGGGCACAGGTGCACCGGGGCAGGCCGATCTTCCCGCGCATAGACCTCGACCGGATCCGGCAGCGGGTGGCTGCGAAGACCGCGGAGACGGCGAAGGAAGAGCAGAAGGAGAAGGCGGAGAAGAAAGAGAGCGCAATGATCAGCTACGATGACTTCATGAAGATGGACCTGCGGACCGGCGAGGTGCTCGATGCTGACCCGGTAGAGGGCACGGACAAGCTGCTCAAGCTCGTAGTCAATATTGGCGAGGACGAGCCTCGCCAGATCGTTGCGGGACTTGCGCAGGAGTTCTCGCCGCGCGAACTGATTGGGCAGACGGTTGTAGTGGTAGCCAATCTCGAACCCGCGACCATCCGGGGCACCCAGTCGCAGGGGATGATCCTGGCCGCGGGCAGTGACAAGCCGGTCGCGCTCATTGTGCCCGACCGCGATGTAGCTCCGGGGGAGAGGGTGCGCTGATGCCGCTGTCAAAATGGAGGGGACGTCGCGTAAGGCCGCTGAAGAAGCGACAGATTGCGCTGCGTATTCTGCCGATCATCGTGTCCATCGGCATCATCACATCACTCGTGGCGATCGGCGGCACGAAGAGCATAGCCGTGCACTTCTTCTACCTGCCCATCATCTACGCTGGCTTCGTGTTCGGCGATAGGGGAGCGATCGCGACCGCACTGCTCGCCGCGGCAGCGTGTGGTCCGTGGATGCCTTTGGACATCGTGGTCGAGGGCGGGGAGACCACCGTGGTCGCACAGACCTGGTGGGATGTCGCCGTGCGCACCGCAATCTTCTACGTTATGGGCATCTTCGCCTCGCGCGTATCCTCCGCCATCGCGCGGCGCGCGCGGGAGATGCAGAACCTCTACGAAGTCGCGCGCACCGTGTCCTCATCACTTCGCATCCGCGAAGTCCTCGACACCATCGCCCACCAGGCCGTCTCAGCGATGGATGCGCGGGCATGCACGATCCGCCTGCTCAACCCCGAGACCGGTGAGCTTGAACGCGCCGCCTCCTCCGGCCTCAGCGAGGCCTACTGGAGCAAGGGCCCCGTCACCGTGACTGAGAGCGCTATCGATGAGCGCGTGATGGCCGGCGAGGTCGTCGCCATCCTCGATGCGCAGACCGACGAGCAGTGGCAGTACCCCGAGGCGGCGCGGCAGGAGGGGCTCACCTCCGTCCTCAGCCTCCCGCTACGCGCCCGCGACAGCATCCTTGGCGTCATGCGCATCTACGCCCGCCGCAAGCGCAAGTTCACCCCGGACGAGGTGGACCTGCTGGGAGCCTTCGCGCACTCGGCGGCAGTCGGGATCGAGAACGCGAAGCTCTATGAGGAGGCTCGCCGGGGCTCCTTCGAGACGATCCGCGCGCTCACCATCGCGATCGAGGCGCGCGACTCGGCCACCTACTCGCACTCCGAGCATGTCACCGAACTGGCGGATGACCTCGCGCACGAGCTTGGGCTGGACGAGCAGCAGCGTGAGGCGCTGCGCTTCGGCTGCATCCTGCATGACATCGGCAAGATCGGTATCGAGGAGCGGATGCTGGACGCGCGCGACACCCACGACGCCCAGCACGTTTTCTACCGCATGCACCCGCTGATCGGACGCTCGATCCTCAAGCCCGTCAGCTCCGCGAACGAGTTCCTGCCGGTCGTTGTCTATCATCACGAGCGCTGGGATGGCCGCGGCTTCCCTGAGGGGCTGGAGGGCGAGGGGATTCCGTTGCTGGCCCGCCTCGTGGCGGTCGTGGACTCGTTTGAGCGGGCGGTGAACCCGACGGAGTCGCCGATGCCGGCGCATCCTGAGGAGGCGCTGCGCAGCATCCTGCGCGGGTCGGGAACCGCATATGATCCCGAGATCGTGGCGGCCTTCGCGCGTGTCATGCGGCCGAAGATCGACGCCGGCGAGATCGACTACGGGATGATGCCGGAGGATCCGCTGGATATCGAGGAGATGATCGAGGACGCCCTGAACGGCTCGCTGGAGCGTTCCGGCATGGGGGAGCTCCCGGACACCGAAGAGGTCGCGGAGGAGTAAGCGCATGCGCAGCGTTCTGATCGGGCTGGTCCCGCTGCTTGCCGTCCTTGCGATCATTGCAGTCGCCGGGGGAGCGACCATGCCTGCTTCCACCTGCAGCGCGGAGGAGCTTGAGCAGTTGGTTGGCACAGACTGGTACTCCGTCCGCATCTTCGGCCAGCCCAACGGCTACGCACGCATCGAGACAGAACTGCTGGATTCGCCCGATGGTCCGCGGCTGCAGGTCACCGAGGAACTGCGCGTGCTGGTCAGCCTCAGCGGCCAGCAGCTTGAGGCCAGCAAGTCGCAGATCACGGTCTACGACGACAGGCTGCGCCCGGCGAGCATCGAGTTGGTGAAGAACGAGCTTGGCCGCACCTCGGAAGTGACGGGGCGCCTCGAGGGCAACGAGCTTGTCCTGCGCACCACCTCAGCCGAGCCCGGCGCACCGCCCGAGCTCGTGCGGCGCATCGAGCTTCCGGATGACTTCTCCTCCGATGTGCTCATCTCCCTGATGGCGCTGCGCGGGCAGCTCAAGGCCGGTGAGACCTTCACCTACTCGGTCTACGACCCGGAGGTGGACATGGTGGACACGCACACCGTGAGCGTCTCCGGCCGCGAGGCAGTGGGCGAGGTGGACGCCACGCTCGTCGAAGCCGCCAGTGAGAAGCTCGGCATCAACGTGATGAGCTGGGTCGATGACGAGGGCCGGCTGCTGCGCCAGTCGGTGCCGGGGCTGATGGACCTGAGCCTCGAGCGCGTGAGCGAGCAGGAGGCGGTCGAGACGATGGCGCCGTTCGAGATCACGAACACCATCGCGGTCGAGCAGCACCTCCCGCTGGTGCGCAGCCTCCAGGAGGCGCGGCTGCGCATTGCACGCAACGTGGGCTCAGCCGCCGAACTGATCCCGGCGACGGCGCGTCAGAGGGTCGTGGCCGATGGCGACGACGCGCTGGTGACGATCGCGCGTGAGATGCCGCCCTCGGATTCGCTGCCGCTCCCGATTGAGGGCGAGGGCCTCGCGGAGTTCCTCCGCCCGACCAGCTTCCTGCAGTCGGCCGACCCGAAGATCGCGGAGAAGGCGCGGGAGATCGTCGGCGATGAGACGAGCGCGTGGGGGGCGGCGCAGAAGCTCTGCGCGTGGGTGAAGACGAACATGCACTCGGTCTCCAGCGAGCCGCGGCCGATCACGGCGCTGGAGATCCTCGAAGCGATGCGCGGCGACTGCACCGAGCACGCGATCCTGATGGCCGCGCTCGGGCGGGCGGTGGGCCTGCCCACGAAGCTCGTGACCGGCCTGGCGTACGTGGGCGGGAAGTTCGGCTACCACGCGTGGACCGAGGTCTACGTCGGGCGTTGGGTGGAGATGGACCCGGCGTGGGGCGAGATGACGGTGGACGCGGGGCACCTGATGGTGCACTCGGGCTCGGTTGACGAGCAGTCCTTCGCGCAGGCGAGCCTCGCGACCGGGCGGACGCTCGGCGCAATCAGCATCGAGATCGAGGGCTACACGACCTCCGACGGGCGCCGCGTTGAGGCGGGAGAGGAAGAGCAATGAGAGCGACCATGATCGCGCTGCTGCTCGCGGTGCCGCTGCTCGGGTACGCCCAGGGCGTCGAAGGCGCCCAGGGCGAGGCGCCGGCCGCACCCGCCCCCGATGCCGAGGCCCAGGGCGAGGGGCTGGTCGTCATGCTCACCGTCACCTGGCCCGGCGCCGACCTCATGAACGCGAGCTTCCGCGTCTTCGCCGATGCCACCATGCGCGAGCCACTCGACATCTTCCCTGCGCCGGGTGGTTCGGCGCTCGCGATCCTGGCGCCGGGTGAGTACTACGTGATGGCGATCGTGGACCTCAACGGCAACAACGTCGCGGACGCGGGCGATGGCTTCGGCTTCCACGGCGTAAGCGCGCTGACAGATGGCTCGCGCCCGTCGCCTCTCACGGTCGCCCCCAATCAGTTCAACGGGGCCACGATCCCGATCCTGCTCGTGCAGGCGCCGGACGGCCGCCTCATGCCCATCGGAGACACCACGCGGCGCACCACCGGCACCCTTGAGGGCTCGTTCGAGAAGGGCGGGCCGGATCCCGGCGGCAGGGCCACACTGCTCGCCGTCCTCCCGGTTGAGCCAGGCGTTGCGCCGGTTGTGCGGCAGGTGGGCTACGAGTTCGAGCTGCAGGCGCCGGCGGGCGCGCACCGCATCGTCGTGATCAGCGACACCGACGCGAGTGGCACGATCTCGCCCGGCGACCTGATGGTGCAGCGCGGCTTCCGCGATGAGCCGATCACGATCGAGCCCGAGGGAACCACGGTCATCGGCCCACTCGTCCTCGCCCCCTGCGAGCAGGTGCCCGAGGGCATCCCGCCGCTGCTGGCCGGGTACATCACCGGCATCACGCTCCCCGAGAACGTCCGCGCGACCGTGACCTTCTGCACCGATCAGACGCTGCGCGAGGAGGCTTTCTCCGTCGTCGCGGATGCCTCCGGCGGCTTCGCCACGGCAGTCCCCGAGGCGTTCGGTCCCGGCGGCGAAGTGAGTGAGGCCGCCGTCACCGACGAATGCCCCGCCGGCGGCACGCACGAGGTGGGTGAGCGCGATTCGCGCGGCCGCCTGCACTGTGCCAGGTGCGGTCGCTTCATCAAGGAACCGACGCCTCCGGCGGCGCCGAAGCTCTACCTGCGCCTGGGAGTGGACATGGACGCCGACGGCCACCTCGGCCCCGGCGATATGCTCGGCTTCTTCGGCGTGGACGATATCCTCAGCGGCCAGACGCCGGCGCCGATCGAGGTACCCGCACGCGCCCTCCGCATGGACCTCGAGGTGCCGATCAGCGCGCGCATCGACGAAGGGGGCCACCTCACTGCCGTTACCTCGGAAGCACCCGACGCAGACACCACCGCACCAGTAGACGCAGGAGAGTGACAGATGTCAGTTGACAGGCTTCGCAGCATGCGCATCGCCGTGCTGATGGGCGGGCAGTCCGGCGAGCGAGAGGTCTCTTTGCGCTCAGGCGCCGGCGTCCACGGCTCGCTCATCCGCCAGGGCTTCGATGCGATCCAGATAGACCCGGGAACGAACCTCATCGCGCAACTGCAAGAGGCCGGCGCCGAGGTTGTCATGAACGTGCTGCATGGCGGCGCGGGCGAGAACGGGGCGATCCAGGGCGTGCTCGAGTGCGCCGGCTACCCCTACACCGGCTGCGGCGTGCTCGCGAGTGCGCTCACGATGGACAAGGTGCAGACCAAGCGCATCCTCACCGCCTGCGGCATCCCCACGCCACAGTGGCTGCATATCAACGGCTCGTGTGACCCGGAGGCGCTGGCCGACGAGGCCATCGCCTGCCTGCGCACGCCGGTCGTCGTCAAGCCGCGCGACGAGGGCTCCAGCCTCGGCGTCTCCATCCCGAAGACGCGCGAGCAGCTCATCGGCGCGATCGACGCGATGCAGTCCGACTACGGCGAGGGCCTGATCGACCGCTTCATCCGCGGCGTGGAGGTCACGATCGGCGTGGTCGGCGCCGGCGCCTCGCTTCGGGCGCTGCCCGTGCTCGAACTCGTGCCGAAGGGCGAGTTCTACGACTACGAGGCGAAATACACGAAGGGCATGACCGAGCTGATCGCGCCCGCGCGCATCTCAGACGAACTCACCGCCAAGAGCCAGCAGATCGCGCTGGAGGCATTCGTGGCTCTCGGCTGTGAGGGGCTGGGCCGCGTGGACCTGCACATCGACTCCAAGGGGGAGTGCTGGGTGCATGAGATCAACTCGGTGCCCGGCATGACCGAGACCTCAGACCTCCCGCACGCCGCCGAGGCCGAGGGCACCTCCTACGACGAGCTCGTCCTGCAGATCCTGGCGACGGCCACCGCAAGAATGTAGCGCCTATCCCGCTGCAAAGCACTCAGAGCAGAGAGGGCACGCACTCCCATGGACTGGAAGCCATTCCTGATCGCATTCGCCACAGTGTTCGTCGCCGAGCTTGGCGACAAGACGCAGCTTGCCGCACTCGTACTGGCCGCTGAGCATCAGCGCCCGTGGCTGGTGTTCGCCGGCGCGGCCCTCGCGCTCACGCTCGTGAGCGCCATCGGCGTGGGCGTCGGGCACTTCCTCGGCGCAACGCTACCCGAGGAGCCCATCCGCTACGTCGCGGCCGCGCTCTTCATCATCATGGGCGTGCTGATGGCGCTGAAGGTGCTCTGAGCGCCCTTTCCCGTACACGCCAGCGGCGGAGGCCTCGTTCAGGCCTCCGCCGCACCGACTCTCACGCTGCCGCGAACCTCTAGTGCTCGGTCGCCGGACCATTCGGCACCAGGCAGAGGAACTCCAGCGGCTCCACGCCCGTGTTGCGGAACTGGTGCTCCTCGTTCGGCTCGATGAGGATCGCCGTATCCGGCGCGAAGCACGCCGTCGCGCTTCCGTGGTAGACCTCACCGACGCCGCGCACGATGTAGACCTCGTGCTCCCACGCGTGTGAGTGGCGCGGGGTGAAGCCGCCGGGCGCCACGATGAAGCGGCGCATCGCGAAGTTCGGCGCGTTGCAGGTCTGCTCATCGAGCAGCCACTGCATCCGCACGCCCTTCGCCCCCTCAGCCTCCACGTCCAGACGATCGCAGCCCTCGACATGTATCATGTGCACGATCGTGCACCTCCTTGCATTGTGTGCGACGCCTGAATATTCCACACCACCCCGCGTTCTCCTCGCACCTCCGGCGCAGGTCCGCCAGCCATCTCCGCCGAAGCCACCAGCGCAGCCATCCAGCCCACGGGAGCCTCTCCATGACCCCGCGCGAGTCGGTCATCATCGCACTTGAGGGCGGGCGGCCGGAGGGCCTGCCGCCTCACTTCGAGCTGGTCTACAAGCGCAGCCTCGAGTTCTACGGCCGCGAGCGCCTCGAGCGCCCCGCTCTTGAGGGCATCGAGGGCGATGAGCGCCAGCGTCTTTTGCGCGATAATGCGAAGATGTGGGCGGATATCTACCAGCAGCTCGACTGGTCCATCTGCACCGGCTTCTGGGGCCTCGAGGACGAGGACCAGTTCCGCTCCTTCGAGTACTTCCGCGAGTACGCCGGCGATACGATCATGCTCTCGGCCACGATTGACGGCACCATCGGCATCCCTACGGGGCGCAACATGATGGACGCCGCGATGGCGCTGTTCGACCGGCGGCAGGAGGAGCTTGATGCGCGTGAGCGGCGCGTGGATGACGCCATCGCGCGCGCCGAGCGCTTCGCCGCCGAGGGCATCGAGATCGCGATCATGTGCGCGGACTACTGCTTCAACGACGGCCCCTGGCTCTCCCCGCCGATGTTCGCGGAGTTCGTCACGCCCTTCCTCAAGCGCCAGGTCGAGGGCTTCCAGGCGCTGGGGCTCTACGCCGCCAAGCACACCGATGGCGACATCATGCCGATCCTCGACCAGCTTGTGAGCACCGGGATCAACGCCCTGCACTCCCTCGACCCGATGGCGGGGGTGGACATCCGCGAGGTGCGCGCGCAGGTCGGGCCGGAGCTGTGCCTGATGGGCAACGTGAACTGCGCGCTGGTGCATGCGGGGACGCCCGAGGAGGTCTACCGGAGCGCGCTGTACTGCCTCGCGCATGGCGGCGTGGAGAACGGGGCGTATGTCTTCTGCACCAGCAACTGCATCTTCGAGGGGGTGCCGCTGGAGAACTACGCGGCGATGCTGCAGGCACGCCGCGACTACGGCCCGCCCGGCGCCGAGCACCCCGCCCCGCCCGCGGAGATGCTGTAGGCTCCGTGCATCGCGCCTCCCACCATTCATGGGGTGTTCCACAGGATTTAACGTGTAACTCCTTGCGCTTCGGGATATGATACCCTCGACAGGCGACTTACCGACCGTCGCAACGGGAGGTAGTGTCGTGCGTGAACGTGTCGCCCGCCCCCGACGTTCATCGGCCCTGTCGTGTGTCTTTGTGGTTGTACTGGCCCTGGCTCTCGCCGGATCGGCATGCGCTCTGAGTGTGGACATCGTCGTGCCCGAGGCCAACCCCGCCGAGGTCGCGCAGTATGAAGAGGTGCGTTTTGAGGCCGTGTGCCGCGACTCGCGCGGCAACGACGTCACTGAGAAGGCATCATTCCTCTGGACCTTCACCGAGACGGAACGCCCGGCAGCCGGGAATCCGGTGCAGCGTTCGTTCGACCAACCTGGGAAATTTGCCGTCGTGGTCACAGCGACCCTTGCAGGTTCATCCGGTAGCGATGAGATCACGGTGATCGTCGTCGCGAGCGATCCGGTTCCGATGA
The DNA here is from genome assembly GCA_002411015.1 of Armatimonadetes bacterium UBA5352. Taxonomy (GTDB): domain Bacteria; phylum Armatimonadota; class Zipacnadia; order Zipacnadales; family UBA5352; genus UBA5352. Next base: position 36,442 of record DHPY01000058.1, read on the forward strand.
GGGTGGACGAGGAGGATTTCCGGTTCTTCGCCCGGATCGGCACCCACGAGTTTGGCGGGGGGCAGGTCTGTGATCAGGTGGAGCTTGTGGTGGAGCAGATACCCCCACACGTGCTGCCCTTCGAGTGGTACATCATCCGCTTCGACCGGTTCGTGGACGGCGCCTGGGTAATCGGGGAGACGGAAGGAGCGATCCCACCGGAGTCGTCTCATATCTGGGAGACCAGCCTGGACCCGCACGAGGCGGTCCGATGGCGGGCGCACCTTGAACTTGATGAAGTAGCCGCCGACCCGCCCAACACGATCATCTATGAGTTGGAAGGCGAGTGGACACCGAACAATGCGGTGGTGAAGGCCACCGGCGACCCCATCATCCTCCACCACGAAGAGGACACCTCGCACACGATCTCCTGGAACCTCACGCACTACACGGACGCTGCCATAGACCCTCAGTTCGATGTGACTGTCACGATCCACGATCTGTCGGGTACGGTTGTGAAGACGCTCACCAGCACCGGTGTGGAGGTGGGGGCGGGCAGCGTGGCATGGAACACAGGGCTGCCGGCGCAGGACGGCATCTACACGTACAAGATCGCGGTCAGTCACGACGACGATCCTCCCACGGCGGCAACATGCGGCGACTGCGACAAGTCTCCGCGCCTGACGATCAGCAACGTGACCGTGGCCGATTTCGAGTGGATTGACCTGCCGACAACGGCACAGGTGACGCTGGGCTACCAGTTGAACCGGGCCTCCGCCAACTGCAGGCTGCGCGTGTTCAACCATGAACGTGATGAAGTCACCGTGACGGCGCCCGCGGGTGGCGCGCTCAGCAACACCGTCGGGACGCACTCGCTCACCGTGGAGTTCGAGGACCCCGACCAGATCGTGGGCAACTACCGCTTCGTTGTCCTCGCTGATGAGACCGCGAACGATGGCGCCCTCAACCGCGACGAGCAGCCCAAGCCAGCGACACAGAAGGGCGAGGTCCTGTTGTCATTGCCTCGAGCAAGTGTCTACAGCGACGAAACCCACACGATACCGACTGGACTGGCGGCAATCGTGGCAAGGCCTGCCGATGGGAAGCACTATGTTCCGGTGCTCAGCCAGCAGTGTCTCCCTGGCGATGCTACCGGAGTCATAGCGTCCATATCCCAGGATGCGGTCTTCCATCTGTATGGTCACGGGTACAATGGCGCTGCCATCATCGGGAGAGCAGAGACCCCCCTCGTCCTGGTGGAGAAGAAGTGGTTCGAGCCTGGGACTATTCTGCGCGCGTTCGCCGATGATGTCGACCTCGCGGCCGACCAGCATGCCCCAACTTACCCGAACTTGCTGATCTCAGTCCTTCAGCAGTGTTACACGGCCAAGGACGCTTATGACATCGGTGCCGCCACAAAGGCGGCAGTGGATCTCGGAGCCAAGTCTGCCCTGGGTTTCGAGGATCTGATCCTCTTGGGCGCGCCCGGGCACACCTGGATGACCACGTTCTACGAATACGCGATCGATCCGGCGCATCCACAACAGACGGTAGGACAAGCTGCCATCGCAGCGGCTGCCCGTGTATGGGATGAGCACAGAGACGACCCGGTTCCGCCCGGCGAGTGGCCCGACGCGACCGTGGGTACCGGTGGCTATGATGGAATGAGTTTCTGGCCCACAGAAGGTGGTCCTGCATTGCAGCTGCTTCATCCCGGCGTGAGGTGGGGAGAATGACGATGAAGTGGGAAAGACTCATGTCCAGCCAGAACGGCCGCATCGCACTACTGACCCTCACACTGATGTTTGGCAGCGTGTTGCTCTGCGCGGGCGATGACACTCCTGAAGCCGCAGCCCAACTCCGGGAGATCGCCGCAACACTGCTCGGCGCGGATGCTGACAACCTTGCACGAGACGCGCGTTCGGCCACCCAGGAGCGATGGAACGGGCGAGACACCGCGGAACTCGTGACCTACCGCTCAATGGATGCGCCCGGTGCCCCCGCTTCGACCGGTGGCGGTTGGGTTACGCTAGTGCAGCGTCCATAAAAT
>DHPY01000018.1:0-6053 GCA_002411015.1 Armatimonadetes bacterium UBA5352
TATTTTATGGACGCTGCACTAGTACCAGCGCCAGCCCAGCCGCCCGGCGTTGAAGCAGTCGCAGGTCATGGTGCTCTTGCCGCTGACGACGAGGTCGCCGGACGCGTCGAGCATCTGCTCATCGCCCATCTCGCGCACCCAGTCGATCAGCACCCCCCGCAGCTCCGCCACCAGCTCCGGCCGCTGTGACGCGAGGTTCACCAGCTCCTGCCGATCCTCGACCTCATCGTACAGCTCCTCGACTCCGCCAAGCTCATGGTAGACGTACTTCCACTGCTCGGAGCGCACCATGTAGCGCTGATTGGGCGAGTCGAGGCACTGGGAGATGTAGTAGTCGCGCACGCGGGGCGCGCTGCCCTCCAGCACCGGCTGCAGGTTCTCGCCATGGACGGACTGCGAGAGCGGGTTGCCCGACATCTCGGCGACCGTCGGCAGGATGTCCTGCAGGCCCGCGACGGCGTCCACGGAGCCTTGCGCGACGACGCCGGGGCCTGCGATGATCAGCGGCACGCCGACGGAGCCCTGGAACATGTTGCATTTGAAGAAGCAGCGGAAGTCGCCGAGGAGATCGCCGTGATCGGCCGAGTAGACCACGATCGTGTTGTCGAGCTGACCGGCGTCCTCGAGATAGGCCAGGATGCGGCCAATGTTGTGGTCCTGGAAGCTCACGAGGCCGAAGTAGTGCGCCCGGGAGTTCTGAATGGCCTCCGGCGACATCAGGTCCCAGCCGTAGGCGACCGGCCAGGTGCGGTACATCGGGTCGCGGTCGCAGAGCAGATCAAGATCGCCTGCCGGCGGCGGGATCTCCCGCGGATCATACATCGCATCCCACGGCCGCGGCGGATCGTAGGGCGAGTGCGGCTTGGTGAACGACGCCCAGGCGAAGAATGGCTGGTCGGCGTTCCTCCGCAGATGGGTGTCGAGATTCGCGATGGTGCGCGTGGCGACCCATGACTCCTCGTGGAACTCCTCAGGAAGCGGCGAGGCCGCCGCATGCGCGTCGTTGTTGCCGATCGCATGCGCGCGCTCATAGCCCCCCCAGCCGGTCTGCATCAGCCAGTCGTGGTAGTCCTCCAGGCCCCAGGTCTTCCCGGTCGGATCGAAGCGGCCGATGATCCGGCCCTCCTCGCACAGTTCCGCGTGCTGGAAGCCGTGCAGCAGGCGAGGCTCACCCGGCGCCGAGTAGGGCACGTAATGCAGCTTGCCGATGGCGAGAGTGTGGTAGCCTGCATCGGTGAAGTGCTGCGCGATCCTCGGCTGGTTGTCGTGGATGCGGCCGCCATTGTTCTTCGTGCCCGTCGCGAAGTGCGAGTAGTTGCCGGTCGTGATGGAGGCGCGTCCGGGCACGCAGATCGGGTTGGGCGTGCAGGAGTTGGCGAAGGTCACTCCACGCGCGGCGAGGCCGTCGAGGTTGGGCGTCCGCACGAAGCTCGCACCGTTGCAGCCGATGGCGTCGCGGCGCATGTGATCGGCCGTGATGAGCAACACGTTTGGTCTGTCAGCCATTGTGGGTCCCTCCTCTGGATGTTCAGCGACAGTTCGCCGCACGAAATGCATGCCCTTCGTCGCTGTCGTTGCTGCCGTCACAGGAAGGTCCCTCCGCGTCTCGCTCGAAACTACCGCGTGCGAGTTGGACATGCTCCCACGCAGCGGAGGTGTCGCAGATGCGTCACAGTCGAGCGCTGCTGCTTCTCATGATCCTGAGCGCCTGCCCGGCCGCGTTCGCGGAGGACCTGCCTGCGGGCCGCTACGGCGTGCTCCTCGACCTCCACGGCTACAACCACGCGGGCTCGGTAATCATCGCGCTCTCGCCGCTCGTGCACTGGCTCGGCGCGACAGTCGCGGGCGTGGATGGCTGGACCACCATCTCCCGCGGCGACCGCGTGCTCTATCTGCAGCTTCCCGCGGACCGCTCGCAGGGCTTCGGAGCGATGGTGCGTCTCCGAGATGTCGCGGCGCCTCTGGGCGTCGAGCTGCACTACCGGGCCTGGGACTCGCCCGAGGGCGCGAAGCTCGGGCACATCCCGCATGTGGAGATGACCGACGGCGACCGCGTCGCGCGCGTGCTGCTGCATGCCGCACCTCCCGACGTGGTCTCAGCGATCCTCGCGGATGTAGATCGCGGCGATCGCTGCACGGCATTCCTGCTGCAGGTGAGCGCAATCGCGGGAGACTACGCGAAGACGCACGAGCCGCAGTGGCGCGACGAGTTCGGCTTCGGGGAGAGCTACATCACGGGTGTGCTCAGGCGCGTCGAGGGGCGCTGGCAGTACGCGATGCGCTCGAGCAAGGTCTCCCACACCCGCGAGGAGCTTGCTGAGAGCGGCATCCCGGTGGAGGTCGCGCAGGCGCTCGGGATGGAACTCGAGGACTGACCGTCGCCGTATCCGTTCGTAGTGACGGGCTTCCACTCACATTTCAGAAACCGGCGGGTGGTCAATGAGACGCGCATTCCCAAGCTGCAGGAGGGGCTGCTTTTCCCGACGCCGCCTGCGGCGGAGGAGAAAGTGGCGCCCGAGCGTCGTCTGCGAGGGCGACAGCTTCCTTGCCAGCCCGCCGTTTGCCGTTGCGGGCTCCCCAAGACCGGGCGAGCAAGGTCAGCTCTCCGAGCTGCGCTCGCTCCTCCTGAGCGACTTTGCTCTCGGCCTCTCAGCCGGCTCAGGCTTGAGCCTTGCGTGACTTCCGGAATCTGAGTTCCAGCCCGTCAGCCGTTCGGACCTCCTCCAGCCACGCCACGTCGCTAGCGTGCTCCTGCGCCCGAGAGAGTCCTGCTCATCCCGCGGGATGACGCGCCACCTATGAAGGGACCCGCGCCCCCCTCGGGCAAATCTGCTGTCGTCATGGATATGAGGAGACTGCTATGATCCGCACTGCCGCCGTGGTTGCTCTGCTCGCTCTCGCCGTCTGCGCCTGTGCGCAGGATATCGCCGTGCCGCTGGAGCCGGGCGCGTGGACGCCCACGCCGGGCTGGACGCCGCTCACCGCCGCGGAGGAGCACTCGCACACGCTGGAGGATGGCATCGCCACCTTCCGCGCATCCGGCGGCGGCGCGACGATGATATGGCTGCAGTCGCTCGAGGGCGGGCCGTTGTCCGGCATCCGCTACCTCTCGATCCGCTACCGCGCCGAGGACATTGACCCGAACCTCCCGTCCTACTTCATCTGGGGCGACGAGGGCGACGAGTCAGCGACCAAGCGCGAGAACTTCCTCATCTACGCCGAGGAACTGATCGTGGACGGCGACTGGCACGTGCTGACCGCCGGCGTCCAGCTTCCGCGGCTTGCGAGGCTGGCGCTGCGCTTCGCGGGCACCGAGGGGCGCGTGGGGACGCTGCAGATCGACTGGATGCGCCTGAGCGCCGAGCAGCCGCGCTTCGAGATCGCCACATCGCTCCCGTGGCAGGCGACTGACGCGCCGGTGCGGCCGATCGCGCTCGATGGCGTGCGCAACCTCGACCTGCCCGGCGTGCAGCAGACCCTCGCGCTGGCCGACTGGTTCGATGCGCCCGCGGTCGAGGTCGCCGGCGCGCGCTTCGAGGCGCCGGCGGAGGGGCCGATTGCGCTGGCCACGCCGCGCGACGAGGACACCGCGGTCGAGATCCCGATCGGCATGGCGGCGCCCGAGATTCACCTGCTGATGGGCGGGCAGCTCGCTCCGAAGCTCCTCGGCTACCACGGCTACCTCAACGGCGACCGCATCTTCCGGCCCTCGCAGTTCCTCGTCACGCTGCACTACAGCGATGGCAGCAGCTTCGAGCAGATCCCGTGGTGCGTTGATCGCCGGGGCTTCGGCGTCTGGCGCGGGCTGCACGCCTACGCCCTGCTCGCCGACCCGGCGAAGACCATCGAGCGCATGACCTTCTACGATGGCGACGAGAGCAACAGCTATCTGCTGATCGCCGCCAGCGCAGCCGACAATCGCCTCATGCCGGAGCTTCCGGGTGACGCGAAGCTCGTGCCTGCCGGCGAGACGCCGGCGCCTGTCCAGCTGCGGGTTGAGCGCGATGGCGACACGCTCACGGTGCGGACCACCGGCGGCACGCTCACGTTTGACCTGGCCGCGGGCGCGGCGCTGACCGCGATCACTAATGGCTACTACTATGACCGCGCGGTCGCTACGGCCCCACGCCCACTTTTCCGCGTGACTGAGGAGTTCGCGCACTGGGACGCGGACGCGTTTGAGCTTGCCAGCTGCGACGTGGCGGATGCGGGGGCTACGCTTCGCTTCCGCAGCGACGATGCGCGCGCGGAGGTCACGGTGACTATCGCGGCGCGCTCAGACGGCGAGGCCGAGTTGGGCCTGCAGGTGCGCAACCTCGCGGAGGAGCCGCGGCGGCTGAATATCGAGACGGGCCGTATTGCCGTCACGGGCGATGACCTCTGGTACTTCTACCCGCGCCTCGGCGTCATCCACACGAACCTCGACCGGAACCTGCGCGAGTCGCAGGACGGCTACTTCCCGACCCAGGTCATGGACGTCTACGACCGCACCAGCGGCGGCGGGGTGTCGCTGATGACCCGCGACCGCACCGGCATCTACCGCCAATACGTGCTCTCGAAGAAGGGCAACGAGGTGCGGCAATCGGTCGAGTTCCGCGAGGCGAACTTCGCGCCCGGCGAGGCGCGGGAGTTCCCGAGCGTCTACCTCGGTGTGCACCCCGGCGACTGGCACGCGCCTTGGCAGCGCTACCGCGACTGGCTCGCAACCTGGATGGAGCCGATGAAGCCGCGCGAGGAGTGGTTCCGGAGCGTCTGGAACTTCCGCACCTCATGGCTGAAGTACTTCGCGGGCGACAAATGGTACGATGCCGAGACGGAGACCTACCTCACCGAGGAGCGCCTCACGCGCGACAACGAGCTTTTCGGCCCGGTCGACATGAACCACTTCTTCGACTGGCGCTACAGCGATGAGTTCGGGCGCTGGGGCGACTACAACCACTACGACGAGTTCGGTGGCCTCGAGAAGTTCCGCGACATGGTGGCATACCATCAGGAGCACGGGACGCGCGTCGGCCTCTACATGGATGTCTTCCTGTGCTCGAAGCTCTCGCGCATCGGGCAGGCGCATGGCGAAGAGTGGGCCGTTCAGCGGCAGGATGGCAGCTTCCCTGGCGGCTACTCGACGCCCGAGGACCCGCTCTGGAACATGTGCCAGTGGCACCCGGGCTGGCAGGAGTATCTCTCCACTCGCGCCGCCGACGTCGCCCGCGAGACCGGCGCCGATGGCATCTACCTCGATGAGGGCGGCACCGACCTCGGCCAGTACTGGTGCTGGCGCGACGACCACCCGCACGAGGTCCCGGCCTGCAGCCCCAACGGCTTCCTCGAACTCTGCCGGATGACGAAGAGCAAGCTGCCCGAGGGCGTCGTGCTCTACACCGAGCACGCCCCGGCGGATATCGTCATCCCGTACATCGATGGCGGCTACGTCACCGCCCTCGGGCGCTCCGACGCCGAGATCACGCCCGGCTACGTGCACATTCACCGCTTCGCCTTCCCGGACTTCAAGCTCCTGCCGATCACGAGCGCGGGCAGCCTCTCGCATGGCATCTGGGACGGGCTGCGCTACTCGGTCTTCAACGGAGCGGCGCTCTATTCGCTCTCATGGGGGCATGAGGACGAGGCCTTCGAGCTGATCCGTAAGGCACAGGCGGTGCTGCGCGAGCATGAGGACGCGTTCCTCACCGACCGGCCGGAGATGTTCGTGCCGACGCTCGCCGAGGAGGTCTATTGCAACGCCTTCCCGGGCGCGAACGAGACCGTCTGGACCTTCTGGAACGGCCGCTTTCAGCAGTTCGAGGGGCCGGTGCTGGCGGTGCCGCATGTGGAGGGCGCGACCTACCGCGACCTGTGGACCGGCGAGGAGTTGACGCCGCGGATCGAGGACGGCCAGGCGATCATCGAGCAGACGCTCGGCGCGCGTAACATCGGCGTGGTGGCGCAGATACGGTAGGGAGATGGTGCGTGGGGCGCCTCGCCGGTTGCGGTCGTTGCCGTTGTGTTGGAGGGGCCGCTCCTCGCGCCGCTGTCGTTTAGCGGCGCGAGGAGTGAGG
>DHPY01000018.1:6172-10390 GCA_002411015.1 Armatimonadetes bacterium UBA5352
GAGGAGTGAGGCGCGCCAGCGCCTCAGCCGCTGTGCCGGCCCCTGTCGTTCACACGATCGGTTACCGTTGTGCGTGGGCCAGCGCAGTGGGGAGGCCTTCACGTCTCCACCGAGTACACCACTCCATCCTCTACCTCAATGCGCAGGCCGACCACGTCGTAGCGGTACTCGGCGCTAGTCTTCCCGCCGGACCACGTCAGCACGTGGCTCTGCGAGTCGCCCGTGATCGGTGTGGAGGAGTTCAGCTCGAAGCCCTCCAGCGGCCGGCCGTACGGGTCGCGCAGCTCCGCCTGCAGCCGCCCGCGAACGTCCGCGTCCACGGTGATCTGCTCGGCGGTGTGATTGAAGCGCTTTAGGGTCATCGCCCCGATCGCCCGATGAGTGGTGCTCAGGCCCGCGAAGCGCCCCTTCGGCGCCTCCGCCACGAACGTCTCCTGCTTCTCCTCCGCGACTCCCTCCGGAAGCTGGTGATTGTGCTTCGAGTTCCCGCCGCGGTAGATAACGCGCCAGCGATCGCCCATGTCCAGCAGCCGGTTCGTCGAGTAGATTGACCAGTAGTCTATCTCCTCCACGCTGCCGCGTGGGACCCAGCCGCCGCGCAGTGGGCGCGTCCACTCCCGGCGATCGCGCGAGAAGCAGAGCTCGAGGTCCATCGTCTGCTCCCAGCAGCGGTAGTGGCCGAGCATCCCCACGTTCCACTCACCGAGCGGCTCCACTGAGAGGTAGTAGAACTCCTGGTGCATCGGATCGTGCTCATCGGCGAGGATCAGCATCTCCGGGTCCGACCATTCGATCCCGTCGGTGCTCGTGCGCCGCTGGATCGTGCGCAGCACGCGCGGCGCGTTGTCATGCGGCGTGTAACGATAGCTCCCCGGGTCGCAGGGCATGAGCCAGACCGAGTACATCTCGAACTGCCGCAGCGCCTCGTTGTAGTAGACGCTCGTGGCGTCGTTCGAGCGCAGGCGCTTGGCGGCCATCCAGTCCATCGTGCGCTGGTGGGCGAACTTGTCCTCGGCGCTCGCGGCTGTGAGGCCCACCACCCACGCGTTCTGCCCGAGTTCGCAGTCACTCGGGTGCATCACCGCGGGCCGGTTGAGGTCGTCCAGCGTCCAGTGGATGCCGTCGGCGCTCTGCGCGCGGACATAGCGGGCGTAGCCGTGATCGTGCGCGTGCCACCACGACCACATCAGCCACTGGCCGTCGGGCATCAGCACCACCTGCTCCTGCGTGAAGCTGCCGAACTCCGGCTCGTTCCCGAAGACGATCCGGTTCGTGTCCTCGCCGCCGATCTCAACCTGCCCGAGCGCCGGCTTCTCCCACCTCACGCCATCGGCGCTCTCCGCGACTGCGAGGCCGAAGGTGCGCTCCTTCGTGGGGCACCGGCCGGAGTAGTAGAGCCGCCAGCCACCGCCGGGCATTGCGATCAGGCTGCCGACGAAGACGGACGCCTGCTCCAGCTCCCACTCAGGTCGCGGCCAGTCGATCAGCCCGAGCTTCGTGACCGGCCCGTACGCCAGGTGCAGCCCGTGGCATGCGTCGAGTTCCCGCTCATCATAGAAGAAGACACGCCGTGACATCGCCGACAGCTCCTTCAGCCTGCGCACTTTCCGTGTGCGGGGAAGAGATTTCCACAGCGACGTCGAACTCCCTTGTGCAGCCACGCGCTCGTCATCACGCTGCTTCGAGGAGCGGAAGTGCCATGGGCCCGCTCGACTGGCTGAGTGGACGCGTGACGAAAGAGAAGTTCGCGCTGCTGATGATCGAGGCCATGCGCCGCGCCGGGCTCGAGGACCCGGTGGAATATGATGCCGCCGACTTCGCCCTCCACGTCGGTGAGGACCGCAAGGTCTTCCTCGGCAACGCCTACGACGAGTACCACGCCGCTCCCCGCAAGCTCCGCGGCCAGGTCATCGAGCACTTTGCCTTCGGGATCTTCGTGTCGCCGGAGGACCTCACTCCGGATAGCTTCGACGAGGCCGCGCCGAACCTCCGGCCGGTCGTGCGCGGGCGCATGTACCCTGAGTACATGCGGCTGCAGGCCGAGATCGATGGCGACGACTACATCGACGTGCCCTCGCGCGTGATCGGCGAGCACTTCGTGGAGATGCTCGCCTACGACATGCCCAACCGCATCCTCTACCTCCCCGCGAGCCAGTTCAAGGACTGGGGCGTCACCACTGACGCCGCCTTCGATGCCGCACACGAGAACATCCGCGCCATCGGCGGCGCCTTCGAAGGCACCACCGGACGTATCTACCTCGGCGCCTGGGACGACTCATTCGCCGCCTCGCGCATCGTGGAGCCGGAGATGATTAGCCGTCTGCAGGTGCAGGGCCGGCCGGTGGTAGCGCTGCCGAACCGCGAGTTTCTGATCATCACCGGCTCCGCCGACCACGAGGCGCTCCTGCAGATGGCGCGCATGATCAGCAAGGCCGAGAACGAGCCGCGCTTCGAGTCCGGCATCGCGCTCTCGCTCGAGGACGACGGCTGGCGGCCGTTCCTCCCGCCGAAGGACAGCCCCGCGTACCCGGGCCTGCACCGGCACCACGTGGCCACCGTCTGGCGCGATTACGATGAGCAGAAGCGCCTCCTCGACCAACTCTACCCCAGGCGCGGGCTCGACATCCACGTCGGCACTTTCGCGGCGCACGAGGACCGCGCCACGCATGGACTGAGCACGATGGCGCTGTGGATCGACGATCTTGCCATGCTCCTCCCCCGCGCGGAGCGGGTGGCATTCACGGTTGGCGATGCGGAGAACCCGCAGGTGCTCGGCACCGCATCGTGGGAGCGCGTGGCGGAGGTCTGCGGCGATCTCATGGAGCCGACCGACTGCTATCCGGAGCGCTGGCGGGTCGGCGCCTTTCCGTCGCAGGCGCAGCTTGACGCGATGGAGCTTGATCGCAGCGCGCTGAAGTGACCTGTGCAGACCAACCATCTCCCGAGAACAGATCGCACTGGAGGCCGAGACGCAATGTCGAGCGACACAATGACCCCGCGCGAGCGTATCCTCGCAGCGATCGAGTTCGCCGGGCCCGATCGCTGCCCGATCCACCACTACATCTTCCCCGGCGCGCTCTGGAGGCACGGGCAGAGGCTGCTCGATCTCGTTGAGCGCTACCCCGATGACTTCGGCAACGAGAGCATCGAGGCGAACCTCCGCAACATGCCTCAGGGCGACCAGACCGATGAGGACGTGGTCGAGTACCAGGACGCATGGGGCACGGTCTGGCGCAGGCTGCGCGGCTACACCTCAGGCGAGGTGCTGCGGCCGGCGATCCCCGACTGGGACGCCTGGCGCAGCTACCAGTTCCCGCCCCGGCCATCGGAGGAGCAGTTCGAGCAGTTCGCGGCGAGCGTGCGCGAGCGCCATCCGGAGCAGTTTGTGGCGGCAGCAGGCGGCGGCTTCTTCCAGCTCATGTCGCATATGCGCGGGCCGGCCAACTTCTACATGGACATCGCCGACGACCACCCGGGCGCGCACGAACTCGCCGATCGCATGGTCGAGCACAACCTCCATCAGATCGAGCGCTACCTGGCGGCGGGAGCGGACTGCATTCGCTTCGGCGATGACTGGGGCGGGCAGGATCGGCTGCTCATCCACCCCGACGCCTGGCGACGCTTCTTCAAGCCACGCTACGCGAGGATGTTCGCGGCCGCACGCGACGCCGGCGCGCACGTGTGGTTCCACACCGATGGCTGGATCCTCGAGATCATCGACGATCTGATCGAGATCGGCGTGACCTTATTGAACCCGCAACATGATTGCATGGGGGCGAAAAATGTCGGAAATATGTGTCGCGGACGGGTATGTATTCGTACAGACATAGACCGTCAGTGGACCATCCCGTTCGGGACGCCGGAGCAGGTGGAGGCGGCAGTGGTCGAGGCCATCGAGGCGTTCGCGACGGAGGACGGCGGATGCATGCTTCACGGCGAGGTCGGCCAGGAGGTGCCATTCGAGAACATTGAGGCGCTATACACCGCGTTCTACCGGCACGGAAGGTATCCGCTCTGATCGATGACAGTGCCGCTCGGACCGGCACAGTTCGCTATGAAAAAGTTGCCGCCGAAGGAGGAATGGTCGTGCTCTCAACGAAGAGGAACACAAGTACACAGATTTCCCCCTCAGTCTGTGGTTCGCAGAACGTCGGACGCATCGCATGATCACACATGGAGGTAGTGCAAGATGCACAAGGGCTTCACCCTGATCGAACT
>DHPY01000073.1:0-17388 GCA_002411015.1 Armatimonadetes bacterium UBA5352
GAACACAACCTCCTTGCCCGCCCGAGCAGTCCATCGAGAGACTAACGGCGGGCTGGCAAGGAAGCTGTCGCCCTCGCAAACGACGCTCGGGCGCCCCTTTTCGCTCCGCCGCAGGCGGCGTCGGGAAAAGCAGCCCCTCCTGGAGACCTGCGAAGGCCCGCTGTCGTTGACCACAGCCCATCTCTGGAATCTGAGCTCCTGACGCCTAAGCGGGAGGATGCACATGGAACTGACCCATGTGACGAGTTGCGCGCAGAGGATCATCGACTCGATCGAGACGGTCATCGTCGGGAAGCACGATGCGGTTGAGCTGACCGTCGCGGGCTTCCTCTCCGGCGGCCATCTGCTGATCGAGGACATCCCGGGCGTCGGGAAGACGATGCTGGCGAAGACCCTCGCGAAGTCGGTGGGCGGAAGCTTCAAGCGCGTGCAGTTCACACCCGACCTGCTGCCCGCGGATGTGACCGGGAGCTCGGTCTTCAACCAGGTCGAGGGCTGCTTCATCTTCCGCGAGGGCCCCGTCTTCGCGAACATCGTGCTCGCGGATGAGATCAATCGCGCGACGCCCAAGTCGCAGGCCGCGATGCTGGAGGCGATGGAGGAGTTCCAGGTGACCGCCGATGGCATCACCTACCAGCTCCCGAAGCCCTTCTTCGTGATGGCGACGGAGAACCCGATCGAGTATGAGGGCACCTACCAGCTTCCGGAGGCGCAGCTTGACCGCTTCATCATGCGCGTCTCGCTCGGCTACCCCTCGGCGAAGGACGAGGTGGAGATCCTCACGCGGCAGATCAAGCACCATCCGGTGGACGATGTGACGCAGGTGCTCGATGATGGCGAGGCCGCCGATCTTCAGATAGCGGTGCGCGACGTCTTCCTCGAGGAGTCGCTGAAGGCTTACATGGTGGCGCTGGTCGGGCGCACGCGCGAGCATCCGGACCTCGAGCTTGGCGCCTCGCCGCGCGGCTCACTTGCGCTGATGCGCTGCTCGCAGGCGATCGCGGCGGTGAGCGGCCGGGACTACGTGAAGCCCGACGACATCAAGCGCGTGGCGGTCCAGTGCCTCGCGCACCGGCTGATCGTGAAGTCCGAGCAGAGCATCCACGGCCTGAGCGGGCGGGAGATCGTGGAGGACATCCTGCGCAACGTGCCGACGCCGACGGACTGACGGCTGACAGCGGAAAGCTGCAAGCTGACAGCCGAAACCGAAAGCTCACTTCATGGAATTCGGGAAGAAGCATATACTCATCTGGGGTTCGGTCTTTCTGCTGCTCGTGGGCCTCGTGCTCGCGATCCAGCAGCTTTATATCATGTTCGCGGTCCTCGCACTCCTCGCCCCCGTCTCATACATTCTCTCCCGCGACACGCTCGACACACTGGAGGTGCGGCGCGAGGCGCCCGGGCTTATGAAGGAGGGCCAGCAGCGCCGCGTGCGCCTCACCGTCACCAACGCCGGCGTCCGCCGCCGCTACTTCTTCACGATCTGCGACCATCTCCCCGACGGCCTCGAGGCGATAGACGAGGCGAACGGGCGCACGCTCGTCCCGAGCCTGGCGAGCGAGGAGCAGTTCAGCTCCGACTATGTTCTCCAGGCGAAGCGCCGCGGTGTGTACAGGATCGGCCCCGCGGTCTTCCGGCACTCCGACCTCATCGGCATGTTCGACTTCAACCGCGAGCTTGGCCGCGCCGATGAGCTGGTGGTGCACCCGACGCCGGTGAAGATCCCGCGCATCTGGACGCAGGTGGCGTCGCTGCGCGCGCCGGAGAGGCCCCGCAGGCGTTTCCGCTCGGAGGGCACGGAGATCTACGGCACGCGCCCGTTCGTGCCCGGCGATGACCTGCGTCGTGTTGACTGGAACGCGACCGCCCGGCGAGGGCAGCTCATTGTGCGCGAGTATGAGCGCGCCGAGGCCACCGACGCCACGATCATGCTCGATCTCGAGCGCCGGGTGCACCGTGGCGAGGGCGATGACGCCACCATCGAGCGCGCCGTGAAGCTCGCCGCATCGGTTGCTGAGCAGCTTCTCGACCGCGGCAGCAGCGTCGGCATGATCGCTGTGGGCGCTGAGGAGGACTGGTCGGTGACGCCGTCGGCTACGCCGAAGCAGAGGGCGCGGCTGATGGATACGCTCGCGCGAGTGCAGGCGGACGCGCAGGAGCAGTTCCGGCAGACGGTCGCGAGCCATCTCCCCTATCTGAGCCGCGGAGGGCTGGCGATCATCATCTCGCCGCGGCTTGACGAGGCCGGGCTGCCGATCGTGACGGACCTCGCGGATCGCGGCCACGAGGTGATCTGGATGATCGTCGAGGCGCTCGGGGAGCGTGATTCTGCGGCGCATGAGATGCGGCCCGATCAGCTCGCCGCGCGGCTGGTGGATCGTGGCGTGGATGCCTGGACCGTCGCGCCGCGCTATGAGCTGGGGCTTGCGATGAGGAGGGTGCGGCGTGCGGGTTGAGGCGCGCGAGGATCTCCTGCGTGTAGCGCCACTGCTTGCGGCGACGCTGGTCGCCTGCACGGCGGCGGCGACGGGCATGACCTCCCTGCTCGCCGAGCCGACCTTCGAGTTCATCCTGCACGCGATGATCGTCGTGAGCATCCTCTCCGCCGCCTTCCTCGGCCGCTGGAGCACGTTCCTGGGGCTCGGGATGATGGCCGTGGCGATCGCGGCGCTCACCCAGCGGCTCGCCCCGGCCCCGGGGGTGGAGCTGATCTACCCGCCGGAGGTCGTGGCCGATGAGGACCTCACCTGGGCCACGCTCTGGGCGTGGCTGATGGTCGGCTTCTGCTTCATGATCGGCAGCCGGCGCGCGGTCATCTTCCCGCTGGTCGCGGGGCTCGCCATCTTCGGTCTCGTCGGCACCGTGAACCTCAACGTCGTGATGCTGCTGAGCTTCGCGGTCTTCATCTTCGCGGTGGTCTTCATCTGGGGATACGAGCACCTCCTCAACGTCGGTGAGGGGCTGCCGGAGCGCGCCGGTGATGGAATGCGCTGGCTCGGGATCGCCCGGACGCAGGCGGTCGCGGGCAGCCTGCTGGTGGCCGTGCTGCTTTCGGTCGGGATCGCCATCGGCAGCGGCCTGTACCTGATCGGGCCGCGACTGTTCATCGGTCCGGAAGGCTTCGCGCGGTACGCGCAGTACTTCCAGCGCAACCTGCTGACATACGGCGGCGTGCTCGATTCGCTCTCGGTCGGGCGCGGGCCGATCATGCTCTCGTCGGCGCCGGCGATTCGCGTGAAGGCCGACCTGCCGGCGCTGTGGCGCGGCGCCGCCTATGACTTCTACACCGGCACCGGCTGGAGACGTACGCTGCAACGGACCTATCCGCTCATCGCTGAGGATGACGGCTGGTACAGCGTTCCCGGCACGGAGGACCTCGAGGGCACTGTCAACCGCCAGCTCATCTCGATGGACACGATGGAGGGCCGGGCGATCTACGCGGCCGCGCGTCCGGTGCGTGTTCGGATGACGGAGGACAGCTTCCGGCGCACCCGAATGCGCCACGACATCGAGGTCGACCCGTACCAGACCCTGCGCTCAGAGTACATGATGACCCCCGGCACCGAGTTTGAGGTTCTCTCAGTCATGCCGGCGACTGATCCGGACACCCTGCGTGCGGCTCCGACGGAGTATCCTCCGAATATCGTCGAGCTCTACGTCGACCAGATGCAGGCGCAGGCTGAGCTGGAGCTGTCCGACGTGGTGGCGGAGGTGACGGAGGGCGCCTCCACGCCGTATGACAAGGCCGAGGCTCTGCGAAGCTTCCTGAGCACCACCTGCGTCTACACCACGCGCGCGCCCGCGATCCCCTACGGTGAGGACGCCGCAGTCTACTTCGTGGAGACAGGCCGCCGGGGCGCATGCACCCTCTTCGCGACCTCGATGGCGGTGATGTCGCGGCTGGCAGGCATTCCCGCGCGCGTAGCAACGGGCTTCCAGACCGGTGAGTACAACGCGGAGACGGGGGAGTTCGTCCCCCTGCAGCGCGATGCGCACGCGTGGGCGGAGCTGTACTTCCCCGGCACAGGCTGGGTGCCGTTCGACATCGCCGCGGAGGAGGAGGACCAGGGGATCCTTGAGTTCCTCCGCGAGGGCCGCTGGCGGCGGGAGCTTCGAGATGTCCTCACCCTGGTCGGCAACATCGCGATGGTCGCGCTGATCGTCGGCGCGCTGTTGAGCGCGGTGCTCGGACCGGGCGTGGTGCTGCGCTGGGTCCGAGGCCGGGCGCGGCGGCGCACACCACGAGAGAGGCTCGGGCTGGCATACGAGCGCTTCCGCAGGAAGGCCGCGCGGGTGGCCGGCACGCGGCTGGAGCGGTGGCGCACGCCCGATGAACTGCGGCTGGCGCTGGCCGATGCCGGGCTTGTGCGGAGCGAGCGTACGCGTGAGAGGCTGGACAACTTCACGCGTACCTTCTACGATCAGCGCTACGGCCGGAGTGAGCCGACCGATGAGGAGATCGCCCGGGCCGGAGCGGAGGCGAAGAGCCTGCTCGGCGAGCTGCGCCGCGAGGTGCGCAGGTCCCGGCGTCGGCGACGGAACGGAGTGAAGAGTTCGTGAGTTCAGGTGTCAGAACAAACGTCCCGGTGACGCTGCTCTGGGGCAATGCCGAGACACTGAAGGAGCGCGCTCTGGCGGAGCTTGTGGACGCGGTCCTCGATCCGGACGAGCGCGAGTACGGGCTGATCCGGCTCGATGCGGACGAGGCCGGGCTTGAGGGCGTCGTGGCGGAGCTGCAGTCGGGCTCACTGATGGCGCCGAAGCGGCTCGTGGTGGTGCATCACGTCACGGAGCTGACGAACGCGCAGCAGAAGAAGCTGGCTACGCGGCTGGCGCCTCAACCGGGCCTGACGGTGGTGATGCTCGTCTCGAAGGAGGCGAGCGAGCGCGCCTACGGCAAGGTTCCGGTGGCGGCGGATCTGCGCAAGACAGTCGAGGCCGCCGGGCAGATCGTGCAGCTCAGCGCGCCGCGCGAGCGCCAGCTTCCCGGCTGGGCGGTGCGGGAGATGGAGGCGCTGGGGAAGGCGCTGCATTTCGAGGCGGCGGAGTTGCTCTGCGAGAACGTGGCGGGTGACGTGGACCGGCTGGTGCGGGAGATCGAGAAGCTGGCGAGTTTCGTGGGGGATCGCGGCGAGGTCACGGTGGCGGACGTCGAGGAGGTATCGGTCAGTTTCCGGCAGGCCGACATCTTCGCCCTGATGGACGCGATCGGGCAGAAAGACGCCGGCAAGGCGCTGCGGATGCTCGACGGAGTGCTGCACGAGGGCGCGGACACCGGCGAGTTCCTCGGCTTCATCGGCATGCTCGGGCGGCAGCTTCGGCTGATCTGGCAGGCGAGGTATCTGCGCCAGTGCAAGGTATCGGTGGGTGGTGCGAGGAACATTCCCGACGAGGTCGCGGCGCGGCTCCCCGAGCGGCACAACTTCGTCGAGGCAACCTCCGGAAATCGCGGCTGGCTGGCGGAGAAGTTCACGCAGCAGGCGGCGCTCTTCAGCGACGCGCAGCTTGCGCGCGCGCTCGACGGCCTCTGCCAGGCCGATCTCGCGCTTAAGGGCGGCGGGGGAAAGCGCCTCGACGAGCGCACCATCATTGAACTGCTGATCGCGCAGCTTTGCCGATGAGTGAGCGGATGGCGATGGACTGGCGAACCGCAGTGGGATCGCTCTGGCTGATCACCGTCCTGGCCCTGTTCCTCCGCGCGCTCGTTCAGGGCCTGGGCGGCTGAGCACCGACTCTGGATCTGATTTGCTGAAATGGTGACGCCTTGCTTGGCGCAGTAGTCTACCTTGCTGTCATCCTCACCACGTACATGGCCGGCATCTGCGTTCTGCGGCTCGTGCGCCTGTCCCCCGATGACGGCGCACAGCGCGCGCTCGCAGCGCTGGTCGTCGGTCACGTGCTGCTTGCCCTGCTCATCCTCGTGGCGGGGCTGATCGGCTGCCTGCAGTGGTGGGTGCTCGCGCACCTGCTGCTGCTCACAGCGCTTGCAAGCCTGCGCGCGCTGGATGACTGCCTCCGCTCCGTGGTCGGCATGCTCGCGCGGCTGTGGTGGGAGCTGACGCGCTCGCCGCTGAGGCTCATCCACTGGGCAATCGTCATCATCATCGCGCTGCAGCTTATTGCCGCGCTCGCGCCGCCGCTGCCGACCGACTACGATGGGCTTGCCGAGCACCTCGCGATGGCGAAGCAGTGGGCGCGAGACGGGCGCATCCACCCGCTCTGGTACGACCACCACTCGCAGTTCCCGGCGACGCTGCAGATGTTCTACCTGCTCGCGCACGTCTTCGATCTGCCGGGCGCCGCGAAGCTCTTCCACTGGGGCTTCGGCGTCATGGCGATCGCGGCGACAGTGGTGACTGGCCGGCGGCTGCTGGCGCCTGCCGCGGGCTCCTGGGCCGGGCTGATCCTCGCGACCACCCCCGGCTTCGCGTGGCTCATGGGAGTCGCGTACGTGGACCTTGCGGCCATCACCTGCGGGATGCTCGCGCTGCTGTTCTTCATCCGCTGGGCCCAGGAGCGCGCGGACTGGCTGCTCTGGCTCTCGGCGCTCATGGCCGGTGCGGGCGCGGGTGTGAAGATGCAGGGCATCGCCCTGCTGGGGCTGCTGGGGCTCGCGGTGCTCTTCGTGCTGCGGCGCAGGCTGCGGACGGGCATCCTCCGCGCGGCGGCCTTCGTGGGGATCGCGCTCATCGTCTGCGGCCCGTGGTATCTCAAAAGCTACCTCTGGACCGGCAACCCGGTCTACCCCTTCGCATACTCGATCTTCGGCGGGAAGTACTGGTCGGCCGACCGCGCGGAGGCCTACCACCTCAGCCAGCGCGACTACGGCAGGGGCGAGATACCGTCGGCGGAGGAGCATGCGCGCATGTCGCCGCTTGAGCGCGCCTTCGCAGGGCCGCACGCGCCGCTGAACCTGCTGCTCGCGCCGCTCAACGTGACCCTCAGCCCGGTTGAGTTCACGGTGCCGCTCTCGCCGCTGGGCGTCTGGGCGACCGACGCGATCGGGCCGCTATGGCTGGCACTGCTCCCGCTGCTAGCGCTCTTCCGCCGGCCGCCGCCAGTGCGCTGGATGCTCTGGCTGCTGCTGCCGCTGTGGGTCTGGTGGCTCTGGAGCATGCAACTCAACCGCTATCTGCTGCCGACGCTCGCGCTGGTGGCGCCTGCGGCAGGCTGGGCGGTGGTGGAGGCGGAGCGGCACTCGACCCTGCTCGGCACGATCGTGCGCTCGGTCGTAACCGCTTGGAGCGCCATCGCGATCGGCCTGATCTGCCTCTATGCCCTCCCGCAGACGCGGGCGGCGCTCGGCGTCGTGCGCGCCGATGACTACCTCGCGGGCGTCTCGCTCCACGCGGCGGCGGAGGTCATCAACCAGCGTGCGCCCGCGAATGCGAAGGTCGCGCTCTACGGCGAGCCGCGCGGCTACTACCTGGACCGCGACTACCTCTGGGCCGAGCGCGGCCACTCGGCGCTGATTGACTACGACACCGCGACCACCGGGGAGGCGCTGGTGGCGGAGTGGCGGCGGCTCGGCGTCACGCACGTGATGATCAACTTCGGCGCATTCCCCTCGCTCGACAGCGGCGATCCGGTCGCCGCCCGGATCGGCCAGGCGCTCGATGACGGGCTGCTCGAGCCGCTCCCGATGCCCGCGGTGGCTCGCCCGTACGCGGTCTTCCGCCTCACCTGAGCGCCCGCTCAGCGCGTCTCCCCCCACCTTCTTTCAGGCAGGAACCCCGTGCGTGCTCGCTGAAGGCTTCCCCGAACGGCGGCAGGCAGGATGCCTGCCCCACGGGTTCCTGGCAATACCCACCGTGGCGCGGGCTTCCAGCCTGCGAATCCGAAGGTCGAGGCCTTAACGGCTGTGGTCGTAGGTTGTTGCCATGCCGTTCGTAGCGGCGGGCTTCCAGCCCGTCAAGTCGTTCCGCCGGGCGGGCATCGTGCCTGCCGCATGCCATCGGAGGGGCCGCAGACCACGCAGATGGGCCGACCTCGCCCTTCTCGCTCGCGCTCGCAGGGCTCGTGCGGCCCCTCCGTACGGCTTGGCGCCATTCCTCAGTTCCCGATCGCGAACGTCTTCCGCCCGAGGATCCTGTCGCCCACGGTGATGGTCAGCGTGTACGCTCCAGGCTGCAGGCCAGCCGCATCATCCGTGTAGACGGAGAACGACACCCAGCCGCTCGTGCCGCTGAGGGGCCGCTCGGTGCGTGTCAGCTCCTCCCCGTTGTGCATCCAGACCGCCACGGCGACGCTGCCCGTCGGCATGTCCTCGTAGTTCATGGCCGCCGCGATCTTGCTGGCCTGCGCGAAGTGGTCGGCCACGCCGGTCGTCGTGCCGCCGTCCGTCCCGGTGCCTACCTGAAGTCCGCCGATGTCGCCGGTGTTCGGGTTCATTGGCGGAGCGGGCGTCGCCGGTGGCGCAGCAGGCGGCGTTGGGAGCGGTATCGGCGGCGGGGTGGCCGGCGGCGGCGCGCCCGGCTCCAGCGGTGCGGGCATCGGCGTCTCCCCGGGGCGGATCGGGAGGATCGGCCCACCGTTGGCCGCCGCGTACTGCTCCCAGGTCGGGCCGCCGGTCTGCAGCGCGGTGTTGATCTCGTCGATCATCGCCTCGGGCCCGGCCTCCTGGTAGCCCAGCTCGCGCTGCCGGCGATCCACGTAGGCAGCCCAAGCGGCGTCGCCGTCCGCCAGCGCCTCGCGCATCTCGCGCACGTCGCGCCCGGCCGGGGTCTCCTCATACCCCAGCTCGCGCAGCGTCCGTTCGACCTCCGCGCGCCACTCAGCGTCGGCACGGTCCTGCTGGGCCTGCACGACCTCCGCGGAGGGCTCGAGCTTCGCCGATACGAGTAGCCCGCGCGTCACCTGCGTGGAGCCTGCTCCAGCGGTGGAGTAGAGGCCCGTCAGCTCGATCCACATCTGCGGGGGCGGCCACGTGAGATCGGCGTCCGCCGGGACGTTGATAGTATAGCTGAAGGCCTTGCTGCCGGGCGAGGTAATCTCGAACTGCTCCTCGATCCGTTCGGTGCCGATGCGCGCGTAGATCTCCAGCGTTGCGCCCCAGCCCTTGTTGATCGAGCCTGAGCCGGAGATCGTGACGGTGCCCGGGCCGACGGTTCCGGTGTAGGCGCGCTTGCAGGTGAAGCCCTCGCTGTCCTGCGGTGCGCCGAGGCTCACGCCGCCGAAGCTGTAGTTGATCACCAGGCCGTTGAAGTCGCCCGTCGCCGGGAAGACCCCACCGCCGGGGCCGCCCCCTCCCCTCATGTCCACTCCCGAGCTCGCCATGTAGTAGTCCATCCATGGCTCCACGCGGCCGAAGCAGCGCTCGAACCAGTTCCGCGCGCGGTAGGGCTTGGAGTTGAGGTAGTCCACGAACTTCTGCGTCTGCGGGTTCGGTGGCGGGTCGTACGGCGCCAGCCCGCGCGCGACGAGTTCGTTGAGCATGAGCGTCTGCGCGATGTTCAGCTCCTCATTCGGCTGCTCGCGCAGATAGCGCATGAAATCCCGCCAGAAGTCGTTCGGCACCGGCGCCTCCGGCCAGCGGCGCGCGGTCTGCATCCGCCGGATCATCGCCTCATCGCCCCACGAGAGCTCCTCGCCCCGCGCGCGCTTGGACTGGATGTAGGCGTAGAAGCGCTCGTGCGCGGGCTGCATCCCGCGGAAGTGGTAGCCCGGGCGGTCGGTCGAGTTCCAGTTCACCGTATCCGGGTCCGGGATCCTCGATGCCCACGGGCCCGCGTGAGCTCCGAGAGCGAGTGTCAGCAGCATAGCGGCGATGAGCAGTGCTGTGGTAGCGCGCATGAAGCGTCCGCCTCCCCTACTCAGGCAGTGCGTAGTAGCTCGTCCAGGCCCTCCGGCCAGCGGCATCCACCACGCATATTCGTATCGGGTTGCTCGAAGGTTTCAGCATGAACTCGAAGGACGTGCGCTCCTCGCGACACTCGCCCGCGCGCCAGCTTGTGGAGCCGCGGCCGGCCGTCGGGCAGACCGCGAGTGCTTCCATGCACGGCGAGCACTCGACGCGCACGGTCTGGCCATCCACCTCGACACTCGCGATCGTCGGGCCGGTGGAGGCGTAGAACATGCCTGCCTGCAGCGCGTGGTAGATCTCCGCCGGCGTCCGGTCCTCCGCGCGCAGCCAGATCCAGCCGCCGTAGAGGTCGTCGTAGTGGCAGTGCGCGTCATCCACCGCGATGCCATAGAGCGAGCGGCCGCGCGCGGTGCAGTCATCCCACTGGACCTCCGACAGCCCCCGGCCGATACCGCGATGGCAGGTGGTGTTGAAGACCTCGACCCCGTGCACGTCCGGCGCCGACATCACGTCGGCGTAGATGAGGCTCGACCACGATGGGTGCGCGACGAAGCGGAACTGCGTCAGCGCGCTCAGCCGGCCCCAGGTCTCCTGCGAGGGCTCGTCCTCGATCCTCTCCCACTCGCCGCTCGCGCCGACGCCGACCGTGTGGACCGTCTGACCGAGGTCGCCGCCGACCGGCGCGATCTCCAGCCCGTGCAGGAGCGTCATCCCGCGCGGGTCAAGCTCATCCACGTCCACCACGATGTTGTGGTCGGTGATCGCGAGGAAATCGTAGCCCTGCTCGCTGTAGCCATCCACGGCCTGCTGCGGGCTGAGCTCGCCGTCGGAGACGGTGGTGTGCAGATGCAGATTGCCCCGGAGCCACTCTCCGGGAGCGCTGAAGAGGTCAAACATGATCGGTCTCCCTCAAAGCATCAGTGAGCGCAAAGACCGGGGCAGGTTCGCCGGAGGGGGGTGGAGTCCTTTTGGTGGAGGATATGCGGGCCTCTCGGCGAACTCCTCCACGCCGCAATCTCAGCATAGTTGACTGGAGGCGCGTCATGGCCGACCTGAAGATAGCCGTTATGCTCAGCAGCCTGCGCATGGAGCCCTACGCGGGGCTTGAGAAGATCGCGGAGATGGGAGTCACCGGTGTCCACCTCGGCGTGGGCAGCGGGCAGTTCGCCCCGGAGAACATGTCCAAGCAGGACCGCAAGGACCTGCTCAAGCACCTCGACGGGCTGGGGCTGGAGATCTCCGCCCTCTCAGCCTGGGGCGGCGCCGTGCACCTGGAGCAGGACGACTGCGCCGCGGCGATCGCGCAGGCGAAGGACGTCCTGGAGCTTGCCGCCGACCTCGAGTGCGGCATCTGGCAGGGCCACGTGGGGATCATGCCCGAGGACGTGAACGACCCGGGCTGGGCGAACCATGTGCGGCATCATGAGGAGATCGCGAAGCATGCCGAGGCCGTGGGCTCGGTCCTCGCCATCGAGACCGGGCCGGAGCCGCCGTATGTGCTCAAGCGGCTCATCGAGACCGTGGGCTCGGACACCATCCGCCTCAACTGGGACCCGGCGAACCTCATCCTGTGGCCCGCGAAGTATGCCAAGGACGCCGGCGAGGAGTATGACAAGCAGAAGTGGATGGACCTCTACCAGCCGGTCGAGGGCCTCGACATGGTCGGGCAGTACGTGGTGCACGTCCATGCCAAGGACGCGCTCGTGCATGACAACGGCGAGCGGCAGGAGGTTGCCTTCGGCACCGGCTGGGTGGACTGGGACAACTTCATCGGGAAGCTGCACAAGGACCACGGCTACGACGGCTACTTCGCGATCGAGCGCGAGGTTGGCGAGAACCCGGTCAAGGACATCCAGACCGCGGTGGACTTCCTGAAGAACTTCAGCGTATGACCGGCCGTCCTAGCGGATGCCCGGCCTGACGGCCGCGCCCGGGGGCGAGCCGTCATCGGGTCAGCGGGTGGGGCAGGCGATCACAATCGAGCGGAGGAGTGATGGAGCGATGGGTCGAGAAGTGGTCCTTTTCGAGAGCGAAGAACGAACGGATCGCGCGCACGTCTGCGCATTCCTCAGGGAGCTTGCCGACAATATCGAGGCGAACTCCGTAGTGCTCAAGCAGGGGGCGGAGGAGACGCCCGTCGACATCCCGGACAGCATCACGCTGGAGGTGAAGCTCGAGGAAGAGACCGGCAGTTCAGGCCTGGAGAGGAGCCTGGAGGTCGAGCTTGAGTGGCGGGTGGGCGATCAGGCAGGCGCCGGTGGGGTGAGCCTCGGGTAGAGCAGTCGGTTCATTCTGACAGACAGCGGCCGGGCTCACCATCGAGCCCGGCCGCTTCCTGTTCTTCATGACGAAGCCGCGCGCATTGCGCCGGCGCAACCGCGGGCCGGCAGATCAGCCCGCCCGTCACCGCGTGCGGCGCCTCTGCGCGGGTGCTGAGCGAGATGACCTCGGGGGCGCGCTCTGGGCGCGTGGGCGAGCGGCAGTTCTCCGCTGCGCGGGAGGCCGGACCGACGCGCGGCGCGAGCGCAGGACGTCGGTATGCGCCTTCTGCGCCGCCTCCAGCCGCCGCGAGGCAAGCTCCATCTTGCGCGCCTGCTCCTCAAGCTCCTCCGCCGTCAGTGGCTTGCGCGGCTGTCCGAAGAGCAGCGCGCCGGCGAGCATGATGATGATCGCCAGCAGCGCGTCGGTGAGCGTCATGTCCTGGTAGATGCCGAACTCATCCACCACCAGCCAGCGCAACACGAGCGCTCCCGGAAAGAACAGCGCGAAGCCGATCACCACGCCCAGCAGGCGCCTCATCTGCCATCACACCCCGACAATCAGATCTGCGATTGCAGGAGCAACTCGAGGACCGCGTCGGCGATGACGCCGCGCGCTCGCTCCGAGACACTCCCATCTTCGTCTGCGATTTCTTGAGCCGATACGCCTTCGCGCAGCAGTGCGGCTTCCGTCCTCACCAGCGGCAGCGAGAGCAGGCCCGACAGCGTCTCCATCTCAGCCAGCGCCCGGCGGCCCGTGGCAAGCCTGTCCGCATCGCTCACAGCCGGTCCCACCAGCACCACGAGCGCGTCGGTGTCACTCAGCAGCCGGCGCAGCAACTCCGTCAGCCCGCTGCGAAAGGCGGCACGGTCCCACTGCCTCAGGTCGCTGCCGAAGGTCACGAAGATCAGGTCCGGCTGGGTCTCGACCGTCAGGCCCACGTGGCCGAGGTCAGCGGCAGGCTCCACGCCCTCGCCGGTCATCGCCGAGAGCGACACCTGTGCGTCCTCCGGCCGCTCCGCTGCCAGGCCATCGGCAACCGCCTGCGGCCAGGTGTCCTCATCACATGCACCGAAGGAGTCGCCGAGCACCGCGATCGTCAGCGGCCGGTCGGTAGCCAGCGCCCAGCGCCGGAAGAGCCTGGCGTCGCGGGTGCTCACCACCGGCGGGCCGATCGGCTGCGGCATCGGCGCCGCGACCGGATCAGCGCCGGTTGGCGTGCCGAAGACTTCCACCTCACGGCAGAAGATCGTGTTGTCGCCGCCGAGGCCGCCGCCCCAGGTGTTGCTGAACTCGATGCGCACAAACTGCGCCGGCCGGTCGCCGAAGCGGTGATTCAGCACCAGCGCCTCGCCATCCGGGAAGATGAACTCACGAAGCTGCTCGTAGTGCTGCCCGTCGTCGGAGCAGTAGATGACGATCGCGCGCGTGTTGCCGTTGGCGGAGTTGTGCACGGTCACGCGGTTGATGTTGCACGGGCGCTGCAGGTCAATCGTGACCGACTTCGGGAACTGGTTGGCGTTGCCGGTGGCGAAGCAACCGGGAGCGCTGTCGGAATCGTAGACGCCATCGACCAGCCCGCTCCAGCCGGCCAGCAGATCGCCGGTGGCAAGGAACGGGCGGTTGAGTGCGAGGTTGTCCTGCGCCAGGGCGCCGGTTGCGATGAGCGGGATCAGCATCTGAGCCATCAGCCAGACGGCCAATCGCGTGCGGACCAAACCGGATGCCTCCCTCGTTCCCGTTGCGTCAATGCAGCAGCTCAAGCTCCAGGCTGATATCCACGGCGGTCGCCGAGTGCGTGAGGGCGCCGACTGAGATCAGATCCACGCCCAGTTGCGCGACCTCCCGGACGCGCTCAAGGCGCATCCCCCCGGATGCCTCCACCAGCGCTCTGCGGCCCACGATGCGCACCGCCTCGGCCATCGTCTCGTCGTCCATGTTGTCGAGCATGATGATATCCGCGCCGGCCTCCAGGGCCTGCCGGACCTCGCCGAGATGCGCGGTCTCGACCTCGATCTTCAGCGTATGCGGCGCGCCCGCCCGTGCGCGCGCCACCGCCTGCGCGATGCCACCTGCAAGCCGGATGTGGTTGTCCTTGATGAGGATGCCATCGTAGAGCGCGAAGCGGTGGTTGCTGCCGCCGCCCGCCAGCACCGCGGCCTTCTCCAGCACGCGCAGGCCCGGAGTAGTCTTGCGGGTGTCGGTGACTCGCGCCTTCGTGCCCGCGACCGCGTCCGCGAACTGGCGCGTGAGCGTCGCGATGCCGCACAGGCGCTGCAGGAAGTTCAGCGCCACGCGCTCGGCGCCGAGCAGTCCGCGTGCGGTGCCCTCGATCCGCCCGAGGTGGTCGCCGTCCTTGAACGCCTTCCCATCGGGGAGCAGCGCCGACAGCGAGCAGCACGGCTCGTTCTGCTGGAAGCACTCCGCGACGACCGCCCCGCCCGCCATCACGCCATCCTGCTTGGCGAGCAGCACGCCACGCGCGCGGGTCTCCGGGGGGATCGTGAGCAGGCTCGTAAGGTCGCCGCGGCCGATGTCCTCATGCAACGCGGCGCGAACGATCTCCGCGATCGTTCGCGGATCTACGGCGGCAACGGTGGTTGCTGCAGCGGCTCCTGCCATCATCGCTCCGTGATGCGGTTGCGTTCGTCCACATGCACTACATTCATCGTGACCTGCGCGGCTTCCTCCCCATCGAACTGGGCGTAGCAGAGGATGTGCACCACGTCGCCGACGATCGCCGCGCGGGCCGCCGGGCCGTTGAGACAGATCGTGCCTGAGCCGGGCTCTCCCTCTATCACATACGTCTCAATGCGCGAACCGTTACTGAGATTCACGATCTGGACGCGCTCGTTCGGCAGAAATCCCGCCGCCTCGATCAACTCTCTATCGATCGTGATGCTGCCGGCGTAGTGCAACTCGGCCTCGGTCACGGTCGCGCCATGTATCTTCGCGAAGCACATCGTGCGGAGCAATGCCATCATCCCTCAACTGTGATGTTGTCGATCAGTCGCGTATCGCCCAGATACGCCGCTACTGCGATCACCATCGGGCCGGGGTTGCCGTCCATCGGGTGGAGCGTGTGGGCGTCCACTGCCTTCACGTACTGCACCTTGAAGAGCGGCTCGCCAGCGATCATCTCGGTCACGATCTGCTGGACCTCGTCTCCGGTCGCGCCGCCGCGCGCGGCCTCCGCGCCTGCCTGCAGCGCCTGGTAGAGCCTCGGGGCCGCCGCGCGCTGCTCCGGCGTCAGATACAGGTTGCGTGAGCTCATCGCCAGCCCGTCATCCTCGCGCACCGTCGGGAGGCCGATGACCTCCACCGGCATCTCCAGATCGCGTGCCATCCGCCGGATCACCACGAACTGCTGGTAGTCCTTCAGGCCGAAGTACGCCCGGTCGGGGGTGACGATGTTGAAGAGCTTGCTCACGACGGTGGTCACGCCGTCGAAGTGCCCCGGGCGGTATGCGCCGCAGAGGCCGTCTATGAGCGCCCGCACGCTGACGACCGTGCAGGCGTCCGAGGCGTACATCTCCGACGCGTCGGGCGCGAAGATCAGGTGCGCGCCGATCTCCTCGAGCTTGCGCGCGTCACCTTCGAGGTCGCGCGGGTAGCGCTCGAGGTCCTCGCCCGGCCCGAACTGCGTCGGGTTCACGAAGATGCTGACGATGACGAAGTCGCACGCCTCGGCGGCGCCGCTCACCAGCGACAGGTGGCCCTCGTGGAGCGCGCCCATGGTCGGCACGAGGCCGATGGTCTTCCCTTCCGCGCGCGCGGCCGCAACCGCGGCGCGGACATCACTCTTTGTGTGGACGATCTTCATGGCTGGTCTCACCCGCATCATTATACACGGTTGCGCGCCCGAGCGCACACCCGGGACCTGGAATGGAATCGGCCGGGCCGGAGTCCTCTCCAGCCCGGCCGCAGATGCTGCGCGTGTCGCGTAGCTTACTCCTTGACCTCGGTGACCTTCGGCGGATACGCGAAGTCGAACCAGCGGTCGCCGACCTTCGCCTCGCAGGTGTCGCCACCGTGGACATACACGCGGTAGATGAAGTTCAGCGTGTCGCCCTGCGGCATCACGTAGTCGCCGCGCTTGGACTGGTCGTTCGTGAAGTACGAGTAGCCCCAGCAGTTCGCGGTGAACAGGCCGTAGCTGCGTACATGCCAGGTGCTCGGGAAGCGCAGGTTGTCGGGCGCGTCGAAGATCGCGAGGCCAACCTTCTGGCCGTCAAGCTCGCCGGAGTAGTCAACCCACGGGCTCGGCTTGCCCCAGTTCTCGGTCTCGCCCACGCCGCCGTAGGCGTTGACGATCTTGCCGGTGCCGCCCTTCTCGTGCAGCTCAGTGAGCATGCGCACCGACAGCGTGCCGGACTCCTTGGTGTCGCCGATATGGATGCCCTTCTCGGAGGCCACGAAGGTGATGTCCCAGTCGATGATCCGCCCGGTCTCGGGCATGTTGTAGACCGTGATCATCGTCCACTCTTCCATGAGCTTGTTCTGCTTCTTGTCGAGCCAGTCGTTGATCGCGAGGATCTGCGCAAAGACTGGACCCTCGGCGAGCACCTCCACGCTGTTGCAGCGGGTGTACGCGTGGCCCTCCATCTCCGACCAGTTGTCCTCGCCGTTGACCTCGCCGAGCGCCACATACATGGACTTGTGGTGCGGGTGATCGGTCTGCGCATACTCGGTGATCTCGAGCCCGTTCGGGCCGTAGACCGGGTAGCAGTTCGGGCGCACGAACTTCTCGAAGTCGAAGTTGTAGCGCGTGACCATCTGGTCGCCCACCATGAAGGCGGCGGTCTTCGCGTCCTCATCCAGCTCAACCGTGACCTGCTCGAAGTCGCCGGCCTCGCACTCGTCGGTGCAGATCGCGAAGCGCTTCGTAGTGCCCGCGGCCATCGAGGGCACGATGAACGCCACCTGGCAGCCGCATTCGCATTCGTCGAGGTCCTCGTCGCACTCGCAGATGCCCACGCACTGCGACGGCACGACTGCGCCGGCGCTCCCGTCTTCGTTCACCTCATGCACAACGTGGCCCTCGTGATCGCCCTCGCACATGATCGGCGCGTAGACCACGGTGTTCTCGCGGTCGTGGTTCCCCGCTGCGACATCAACAAAGATATGGTCGCTCATCCCTGCTCCTCCTTGACGTGATGCGACACCCGTGCGCTGCGGCCATGCCGCCGCGCCGGGCTTGTTGTCGGCTTACGCTGTATGACAGCCGCTGATACGGGAGTATTCGCGCATGTTCGAGGATACTCCTCCGAAGCTGAATCGCCAGTTCGGCCTAGAACGGAGGTGGTGGCGTGGGTGGCGTGGGTGGC
>DHPY01000073.1:17601-20905 GCA_002411015.1 Armatimonadetes bacterium UBA5352
CGTGGGTGGCGTGGGTGGCGTGGGAGGTGCAAGCGTCGTACGCAGATACCGAATGTTACTGAAGAGCCAACCACGTTGGTTCAGTTGGCCGTTCTCGGGCAATGGTTCCCCTGAGCGACGGGCCCCTACTCGCCAGTAGAATCCGGTACTGCTGGCAAACGGTCCGTTGATAGTGCGGGACAGGGCTCCGCCCGCGGTATCATTCACTGGGACCGAGTGGAGGGGTGTCCTTACGCCATCAGGATCGTCTGCTGCAAAGACCTGCAATACATATTGGTCTGCACCCGCCGTGGCGCTCCACGCGAACGTCAGTGACTCGGTAGATTGGTTCTGAGCCCCGTCTGAAGGCTCGTGCAGTACCGGCGGTATGATGTAAGTCAACGGCGCTGTTGGGTTGCTGAACGGTGCAAGAGCCTCCGGCGGCTGAACGTGCAGCAACGACTGTGCCAGCATCACAGGTTCTCCGGAGGGCGGAAAGCCAGCGCCCGCAGCCGGGATACCAGTCGCCACCTCGGTGACCCAACGGACGCGATGCCGGTGCCTCTCACCAGCGCTGATCGTGGGGGAAGTGACTGTGGCCTCGACATGCACGCTGCCGATGGTTCCTGCCGTAGTGGAGTACCTGATGTCCTCCGAGACAATTTGGGGCGAGCCAGGACGTCCGCTGTCGTCCCAAACACCACCGGGGAGGCTTTCACCGCGCACCCATCCAACCAGGCTTTCATCATCGAAGACACTGCCTGACGATGAAGCTCGGTAGAACAACCAGCCAAGGACGTTCCTGTCGGCTGGAGGCGTCAGACCTGATAGAGAGGTCCTGATCACGGATGTCTCACCAGGGGCTGCCTGAAACAGTCGTGACGTGATCGCGGTTGGGCCAGTCGGTGGACAGATCGGGATGGCGCTAGTGTCTGGCCGGTACCAGATCCAGACCTGCTGACTGCCAACCAGCCCAGTTTTGTACAGCTCGCCGCCCTGCCTGAAGAGCATCGAGGTCCGCCCGTCACTGGTGTTCGAGAAGACCCAGGCGTCACCGCCCCGCTGTTCCCATCTTCCAGCCGAGCAGCGCTCGCCTTGGCCTGGATCATATTCGTAAGCGAGATACGTACCATCCTGCGACACTTCAAAAAGGCCGACCATGCCGTAAACATGCAACGCGTAGCGTGAGCCGTCAAGGGTGAGGGAGAATGCGTCAGCACTCCACTTGCCGATAACCCAGTTCGCCCCCGAAGACGGGGCGCCACCTCCGCCGCCGCAGCCGCAAATCGCGACGGTCGCGCAGAATGAACAGAACAACAGCAGTACGGGTCGCTTCATGGTGTGATTCCCCTCCCGGAGGATGAACGACGTGGTTCTTACAGCTCGTACCTGCACAGCTCCATCTGCGCCCGGGCGAGAGTCTCGCAGCGTGTGCCTGTCATCCGGAAGCCAAGCTCCTCGAAGACCGCGCGCCGCAGACGATCAGAGGCTCCGACCTCCGCCCATGGCTTCGCCGCGCCCTCCGCCACCTCGCGCAGCGCGACCACCATCGCGCGCCGGTCGATTCCGAAGACATCAAGCTTCGCTCCACCGTCGCCCTCGACGTCCACAGCGATCGCCATCGGCCGCTCATCCTGCCGCGCGACGGCATGCCGCGCGCCCTGCCAGTCATGCACGAAGCTCACGAAGCGGCGGCTCCCCACCAGCCCGAGCGGCAGCAGTCTGATCGGCGCCGACGGCCGCGCGAGTAGGTAGTCGAGCGCCACGAAGTCGCTCGGCCGCGGCTCGCTCGCCGTGATGGGCCGCGCCGGATCAGGCGTGAAGGTGCGCTCGTAGAGGCCGTCGGGCTCACGCACCATCCATACATCCCCCTCCGGGTGGGCGATCGTGATCCGCCAGCCGCGGCGGAAGTACATCCCGATCGCGCGCTCATTCTCGATCTGCGTCGGCAGCATGATCATCTGCACGCCCGCCGCCCCGAGGGTCTCGAGGCACGTATCCACGATCCGTGCGCCCACGCCGAGGCTCTGGCAGCGCGGATCAACGTGGAACCAGCCGAAGTGCGCGAGTTCCGGGCTCGTCTCCGAGACCGACAGCCACACTACGCCCACCCACTCGCCACTCTCGTCGTCGCGAGCGGCGACCATGAGGTCTCTCACCCCCGGCACGCCGTCGAAGACGACGCGGCTCAGCCAACTCCGCCAGGCAATGTGCTTGTCGAGCACCTCCGGCTTGATGTAGGGGTAGAACGCGATGAAGTCCTCGGGGAACGGGCGCTGAAGCACGTGGATGGAGTAGCGGTCATCGGCCACGGTCGCATCGCCTCACTGGGGCTGCTCGGCTCCGGGGTGGAGGTTGATGGCACGCTCGAGGTTGCCGCCGAAGAGCTTCGCGAAGCCCTCTTCGCTGAGGTCGAGCGTGCGAAGCTGGCGGAGGTCGTCCTGGATCAACTCGACCTCGTTGTAGGGGAAGTCGAGCCCGTAGATCGGCATGTCCTCGCCGAGGCGGAAGATGGCGTCGCCGACGGTCTCGATGCCCAGGTACCACAGCCGCTGCAGTTCGCGGTTAAGGATGCTGCTGACGCCGCCGAAGAGGTGGCCGGGGCGGCCGAAGGGCAGGTTGTTCCCGAGCACCGCGAGCATGTCGTGGTAGAACGGGTAGCCGCCGATGTGCTCGAAGACCATCTTGAGCTTCGGGAAGCGGAAGCAGATCTCATCGAAGCCGAGCGGGTGGTAGTGTTTGATGCGGTACCAGTGGGGGCCCGTGTGGAAGTCGAGGACTACGCCGAGCTCCTCGGCGGCGGCGTAGAAATCCATCGCGGCCTCATCGAGGATGTCGAAGCGGTCGGAGGCGGGGTGGATCTTGCAGCCGCAGAGGCCCATCTCGACGGCGGCCTCGAGGCGCGCGATCGCGTCATCATCCACGCAGCGAATGCACGCGAAGCCGACGAGCCGCGGCTCATCGGCGATCGCCTCTGCCAGCCACGCGTTGGGCTCGGGGTAGCCGGCGTCGATCGTGTTCTTGCGATGGGGGGCGAAGCAGGCGGCGCGGGCAATGCCGCACTCGTCCATCAGCCGGAGCAGGCTCTCGATGCTCCCGGCCTGGCGGACGTCCTCGGGAAAGACATGTGCGTGGTTGGCGAAGATCTCCATCGGCATAGTCCTCGGTGGCGTCCTGTGGTGCGTAGCAGGGCTATTCCCCGGTAGCTCCTCGGGACCTTCGGCACACGCAAAACGCCCCTCCACCATCAGGCGGAGGGGCGTGGTATGTCGTTGGCGTGGTTGTTGCAGCCGTTCGCAGCCGTTCGCAGTCGTTCGCAGTCGTT
>DHPY01000073.1:21043-36416 GCA_002411015.1 Armatimonadetes bacterium UBA5352
GCAGTCGTTCGCAGTCGTTCGCAGCCGTTCGCAGTCGTTCGCAGCCGTTCGCCGTAGTGCGCCGTCGTTACGGAGTATAGGTGAGCAGCTTGCGCGCGACCTCCGGGTAGTGGTAGATGAAGCGCAGCTCCTCTTCGGTCAGCGGCTGCTGGTTCGCGAGGTTCGCGAACTGCACGAGCTTGAGGATCTCGCGCGCGTGTTCGCCGTCGCGGAACGCGAGGTCGATGTGCGAGTAGACGTACTCGAGGCCCGAGGTGCCGCCGTGCTGGCCTGTGAGGATCTCGCGGCCGGTCTTGGCGATCTCGTCATGGCCGCGGCCGAGGTCCTCGAAGGCATAGAGCTCGTAGTTGTGCCGGTCCTTGAGCGCGCCGTCGGCGTGGATGCCGGACTCATGCGCGAAGGCGTTCGCGCCCACGCCGGGCTGGTTGATCGGGATCGGCAGCCCGAAGGAGTTGGCGACGTAGCGGGCGATCTTGTAGGACTTCGTCGTGTCAACGCGCTCGTCGAGGTAGCCCTTCTCAGCAAGTCCGGAGGAGTAGCGCAGCGCGAGGATGACCGACACGAGGTCGGCGTTGCCGGCGCGCTCGCCGACACCGTTGACGGTGGTGTTGATGTAGGCGTCCTGGCCCTCATCGCAGGCGGCGACTGCGCCCGCGACGGAGTTCGCGACCGCGAGGCCGAGGTCGTTGTGGCAGTGTGTCTCGAGCGGCATCTGTACCTCGCGCGCAAGCTCGCCCATGCGCTCGGCGATCGTGCAGGGGTCGTCGTAGCCGAGCGTATCGCAGTAGCGCAGGATCTGCGCGCCCGCTTCCTTGCCCGCGCGGCCGAAGTCCTTGAGGAACTCCATGTCGGTGCGGGAGGCGTCTTCGGCGTTGATGCCGACGGAGACGCAGCCGCCCTCGAGAGCCGCGCGGACGGCGTCAACCATCATCTGGATGATGTCATCCTTGCTGAACTTGCCGCGGAACTTCCACTCCAGCATCTGCTGCGAGGTGGAGATCGACAGGTTCAGATGGGTGAGTCCGGTCTTGGCGAGTGCCTGCTCGACATCGGACGCGACGGCGCGCGACCAGCCCTCGAGCCGCAGATCGCGGATTGCCGGTACGCCGTCATTGTTCTCGATCCTGGTCAGTTCAACGTTCGCGTTGAGGTAGTTCCACTCGTGCGGGTTGAGCGGGAAGCCGACCTCGGAGCCGTAGATTCCCATCTCATCGAGCATGACATTGATGATCGTCTTCTGGAGCTTGCTCAGAACCACCCGGGCGGTCTGTTCGCCGTCGCGGTTGGTCACGTCCACGATACGTATCTTAGCCACAGTAAGCAACTCCCGTCGCGTCCTTCTATCAGTACAAGAACGCGCCCTGAGCCCCCTACCTCAGGACGTACAATCGAAAACGCGCTGATGGCGCGCACGGGCCGTGGTGCAATGATGGGGTCTGACCGTTATCCATCCCCGTTGGGCCTATTGTAACTGAAATCACAAACCAAGGCAAGCGCCCGTCTGCTGATAGGGCGAGGACGGTGGGCGACGTGGAGGAGGCCCGGATGCGCACGGCGAACCTGCGGCGAGCTTTCAGTCCACCACAACGAATCGGGAGACGATCCCCATGCGTAAGGAGTCGCTGCAATTCCTCAAGGACCTGATCGCCGCGCCCTCGCCCTCGGGCTTCGAGCAGCCCGCACAGCGCATCGTGCGCGCGCGGATGGACAAGTTCGCGGATGAGGTCCGCACCGACGTGCACGGCAACGTGATCTGCGCCAAAAACCCCGAGCACCCGACCCGCGTGATGCTCGCGGGCCACGTGGACCAGATCGGCTTCATCGTCCGCTACATCAGCGATGACGGCTTCATCTACATGTCCGCGATCGGCGGCATAGACGCCGGCATCGTCCCCGGGAGCCGCGTGCTCATCCACGGGAAGAACGGGCCCGTCCGCGGCGTCTTCGGCCGAACCGCCATCCACCTGCTCAAGGAAGAGGAGCGCGGGAAGAAGCTCGAGCTCGACAAGCTCTTCGTGGACATCGGCGCGAAGGACAAGGAGGAGGCCGAGAAGCTCGTAGCGGTCGCCGATCCCGCCACCTTCGACGCGCCCTTCCAGGAGCTTCAGGGCGACCTCGCCGCCGCAGCGGGCTTCGACGACAAGATCGGCACCTTCGTCTGCATGGAGGCGCTGCGGATCCTCTCCGACCGCAAGATCGACTGCGGCCTCTTCGCGGTCTCCACGGTGCAGGAGGAGATCGGGCTGCGCGGCGCCCAGACGAGCTGCTACTGCGTCGACCCAATCGCCGGGATCGCGGTGGATGTCACGCACGCCAGCGACTACCCCGGCTGCGACAAGACGAAGCAGGGCGAGATCAAGGTGGGCGGCGGCCCGGTGATCGCGCGTGGCGCGAACATCAACCCGTGCCTGGGCGAGATGCTGCAGGAGACCGCGGAGGAAAAGGGCATCCCGGCGCATGTCGAGGCTGCGGCGCGCGGGACCGGCACCGACGCCAACATCATGCAGCTCACCCGCGCGGGTGTCGCTACAGCTTTGGTGAGCGTTCCTAACCGATACATGCACACGCCCGTCGAGATCATCTCGCTCTCTGACCTCGAGAACGCCGCGAGGCTGGTGGCTGAGACGGTCGCGAAGATCAACGAGCAGACGGACTTCACGCCGATGTAGCCGCGGCGCTCACAGCCGACGAATCCAGGCCGGGCGGATGGCTTTCGCCCGGCCTTTTCCACTCTTCAGACGCGGTATGTGGAGAACTCCGTGGACACTGTGGGTAGAAGGAGTTAGGTACGATGTGGAGAGAGTGTAATAGGATTGTGGAGGTGCTGTGAATCCACCGGCCGCGGACCCTCGGGCGTGGGAAAAGGTGGTGGAGAACCGCCCCTAAATGTGGACAGTCGCGCGTTCGAGGCTCAAGTTGAGGCCTCAACCCTGCACACCCGGCGCCCTCGCGGAAGCGTCCGGTCTGTGGATAACTTCTCCCCGCGACTCACTGCGCGAGCCGCAACACCCGCCCGTATGATGCCTCTGCCACGGCTCCGTCCCGCAGTCCCGGCTTGCCCGCGACGATGACGTGCGGGATGCCCTTCGGGTAGCTGTGCGGTGCCTCGAAGGTCGCGGTGTCGATGATGGTCTCCCAGTCGAAGATCGTGATGTCCGCGATCTTCTGCGGCGCAAGCGTCCCGCGATTATGCAGCCCGAGCTTGCTCGCGGGCATCGCGCTGCACTTGCGCACGACCTCCTCGACGGTGAAGAGCCCCATGTCACGCCCGTAGTGCCCGATCCAGCGCGGGAAGGTCCCGTAGTTGCGCGGGTGCGAGACGCCCTTGCCGAGCACCCGCAGGTGGCCGTCGGAGGCCGCGAAGACCCGCGGGTGGCGCATGAAGGTCGCGATGTTCTCCTCGCGCATGGCGAACCACATGCACGAGACCCGGCCCTGGATCGTCAGCGCAACCGCGCTCTGCCACGGCTCCTCACCGCGCTCGGCAGCCACCTCTGCGAGGCTCTTCCCGTCGATCTCCGGCATCGGGTCGAGCGGCGCGAAGACAATGTGCTCCGGCCCTCCGAGCTCAGCCACGTAGGCGTTCACACCATCGCGCACCGCGTCCGCGAGGTCCTCATCGTAGAGGTGCTCCAGGCCGCCCCGGTTCGCCGCCTCGATGCGCAGGGCCGTCGGCACGGTGTTCGCGATGCCGCTGAAGGCCGCGACGTAGGGGTAGCGGTCGGCGGTGATATCCAGCCCCCGCGCGGCCGCCTCGTCGATCAGCTCGAGCGAACGGTCAATCTTCCCCCACGCGCTGACGCCCCAGGTCTTGATGTGCGAGATCTGCGCGGGGCAGCCGGACTCCTCGCAGATGCGGATCGTCTCCGCGATCGACTCGAGCAGCCTTGGGCCCTCGGAGCGCATGTGTGTGGCGTAGACGCCGCCACCCTCAGCGATGGGCCTGGCGACCGCCGCGATCTCCTCGGTGGTGACGAAGTCAGGGAAGTAGCCGGTGGACATCCCGAACGCGCCCTCGTCCATCGCCCGGCGCGCGAGGTCCTGCATCGCCGCGACCTGCTCCGGTGAGGCTTCCTGCGAGCCGATGTTCACCTGCCCGCGGAGCGTGCCCATGCCGACGAGCAGCCCGTAGTTCTGCCGGATCGGCAGTGTGGCGGCAGCGTCGAGATGCTCCCCCAGCGGCCATGGCGAGCCGCCACAGTTGCCGGAGATGAGCGTGGTGACGCCCTGGCGGATCTGGTTCTCGACGGTCGGGATGTTGAGGATGCCGCCATCCATCTCGTTGGAGGCGTGGTTGTGCACATCCACGAAGCCGGGCGCGACGATCAGGCCGGTCGCGTCGATGCTGTCGCGGACCTCGGCCGCGGCGAGGTCGCCGATGGCGTGGATGCGGTCGCCGACGATGCCGACGTCTGCGACGAAGCCTGGTGCGCCTGTGCCATCAGCGACGGTGCCGCCACGAATGATGAGGTCGAGGGTCATGAGCGATCGGTTCCTTTCTCGCGGCTCCGCAACCGCCACTAGGTTAAGTAGGTGGGGCGCCCTCGCCCCACCTGATGACGGCATACCGGCATCCCTGAGCCTTGTCACACAGCGTGTGCGGGCGAGGGCGCCCGCACTGCCTAACCAGTTCCGTCTGCGGACGAGGGCAGCCGCACTACTTAACCCTCAATAGGGCCAGCCGTACACCTTTGCCAGCCGTATCCTGTGCCGTTGCCGTGTATCCTGCTGGCGCGCAGCGCCATCGTGTTAGCAGCCGTCAGCCGCCGGCTCAGTCATCCTCCGGGTGGTGCAGGTGCCCGCGGCGTTTCTTGCCCTGTAGCACTCCCTCAAACCACACGCCGCGCAGGTCGCGGTAGATCTCGATCAGCCCGTGCTCCTCCCCCATCGGCGTGTAGACGCAGTGGCCCTCCGTGATCTCATACTCAACGCCCTCGCTGGTGACGAGGGCGTGGCCATCGGTGATGATCCACCATTCATCACAGTCGTGGAAGTGCGGCCGGATCGTCTGTCCGCGTTCGAGGTTCATCACGCCGTAGGCGGACAACTGCGGGGAGAGGTCGGGGTTGTCGCGCAACTCCTGCGGTGTGAAAACGGGCATCGTGCAGCCTCCCGGATCCATGATATCGATGCGAGAGCACGGGTGCGTGCTCGATATTCGAGAGGGTTCGCCCTCGACTGCGGGCATACCTTCCGCGGCCCGCGGTCTCGCGGGATCCCCGCGAGCGGCGTGGCCTGCCCTCGGCCGCAGAGGGAGGGGATTGCGCGCGCCCCGGCGAAGCAGTGTATGTTCGCACATTGCGGAGGGAGGCGAAGGCGATGCGACGCGCGTTGATCGTGATCGGTGCGGTGGCGATTGCGGCGACCGGCGCATATGCGGCTGAGAGCCCGGCGGCGGTAGTCTGTCCGCGGCTGCAGGCTGCTCCGGCCATTGATGGTCAGATTGGTGCTGATGAGTGGAGCGAGGCCGGCGCCGTCGGGCCCTTCGTGCTGGAAGGGGGCGGGCTGCCCTCGCAGGTCACGGAAGCCTACGTAGGCTACGACGAGACGGCGCTGTACGTTGCGGCGCGCGTCGCCGACCCTCGGCCTGCGCAGATGCAGTGCGCCGCCACCACGCGGGACAGCGCGGTGGAGGCCGACGACTCGCTTGCGGTCATGCTCGACCCGGGCGATGACGGCGCGGGTGTCATGAAGCTTGCGGTGAACGCGGCCGGCGTGGAGCTTGATACGCTCGACGGCAACACCGACGCCACCGTCATCTGGCGCTCAGCGGCCGCCTCCGGCGATGCGGGCTGGCAGGTCGAGATCGCCTACATCTTCGGCACCGAAGGGATGCCTGCGGCGGGGGACGCGTGGGGCTTCAATCTCCGCCGTCACGCGCCGCGGATCTATGAACGGAGCTCGATGACCGGTGGCGGGCTCGGGACGATGGTCTTCGGGCACCCGCCGCTGCGGGCTGAGGTAGAGCCGCCGAGCAATCCTTGGTTCGGCGGGAACACGCTGCCCGTGAGGCTCACGAACCTCGGCACGGCGCAGCAGACCGTGAAGGTGAACGTTCGCGTGAGCGGCAGCGGCCGCCGCGCGCACTGGTTCGAGACCACGAAGCTGACGCTCACACCAGGCGAATCGCGCGATCTGCCGGTGACCTACCAGGTGCAGCGTGGCGGACGCTGCGAGGTGGAGCTGTCCGTGCAGGTCGTGGAGGGCATGGCAGCGCTGATGGCGCTGCGCGCCGAGAACATGCCGTTCGAGCTGCCGCCGCTGGGTGAGGAGCTGGATACGGCGCTGAGCTACATCACTGACGCCTACCAGGCGTACGTGAGGCTTCCTGCCGAGGCGCGACCTTTTGATGGCGGTGCGCAGCTTGACATGCTGCTCGCGCGCTGGCGTTACCTCGACAGCCAGCACCAGCAGCGGGCATCGCTGACGCCGGACACAGTGATGGCGCTGCTCAACCGCGCCCAGTCGCTGAGCGAGGATGCGGTGCTGCTGGGGAAGAAGTATGCGGGACTGGTGGGGGACTGAGGGGGATCCGTGGTGCCGGCTTCCAGCCTGCCGCAGGCACACACCGTGGTGCGGGCTTCCAGCCTGCCACAAGCACACACCGTGGGGCGGGCTTCCAGCCTGCCAACATCACAGACCGTGGGGCGAGCTTCCAGCCTGCCAGCAGTACAGACCCGTGGGGCGGGCTTCCAGCCTGCCAGCATCACAGACCGTGGGGCGGGCTTCCAGCCTGCCAGCTCATCTGAAGGGGGCACCACAGCCGATGGACCTGCCGGAGCCGCCACCAGACGGCTACAGGCGCTGGCACCGTCGCCTTCCTCACCACGAGAACCCCGGAGCCAGCTACGCACTCGTCTTCAGGCTGGCAGATTCGTCGGCCTGCAACCTCTGTCACGAGAGGATCGCTCCGATTATCATCGACGCCCTGCACTTCTTCCACGAGACGCGTTACCTTCTCTTCGACTACGTCGTTATGCCAGATCACGTGCACCTCATCCTCAAGCCGCTCAAGCGGTCTGATGGCCGATGGCACACCCTGTCTGATATCAAGCACAGCCTGAGAAGTTGGACGGCGAACCAGATAAACCGCCGGCTTCAGCGAACCGGCGGCTTCTGGCAGGACGAGGCCTACGATCACAGCATCCGGAACGAGCGGGATCAGCGGGAGACGGCACACTACATCTGGACGAACCCCGTCCGAGCAGGGCTTGTGACGCGGCCGGAGGACTGGCCATGGACGGGGCACGGCTCCCATCGGCGATCGGCAGGCCAGGACGGACTCGGAGCGGGCGACTGAGGCCGACAACGGCGGCAGGCTGGAAGCCTGCCCCACAGTGGTTTCTGTAAGGCAGACTGGCCCAGATCCGGAACGGCGGCAGGCTGGAAGCCTGCCCCACGGTGCGTCTCTGGCCCAGATGTACGAGAGCCAGCCCTCACCTTCAGATGAGTGGCAGGCTCCACGCTCTCTCCTGAGACCTCGGCGCCTATCGCTCTACGGCAACAATCGACGGCAGTATCAACGGCCGCCGCCCCGTCGTTCGCTCGATGAACCCGCCCAGCCGGCTCCGCACCTGCTCGTAGAGCTTCTCCGGGTCATTCACGCCCCGCCGCGAGAGGTCCTCCGCGGTCTGCTTCGCCTCGTTGCGGATCGCCTCGATGATCGCCTCCGACTCCTGCACGTAGACGAACCCCCGCGAGTAGATCTCCGGCTCCGCCACCAGCTCGCAGCTGTCCTTGCGGATGGCCAGCACCGGTAGCACGATCCCCTCCTGCGCGAGCAGCCGCCGGTCCTCGAGCACCACGTCGCCGACGTCGCCCACGCCGAGGCCATCCACGTTCACCGAGCCGCCCTGGACCGACTCGCCGCAACGGCCGCGGCCGTTGCGGAACTCCACGACGCCGCCAGGCTCCAGGATGAACACGTCCTGCTCGCGCATTCCGAGGTCCATCGCGAGGTCCTTGAAGGCCAGCAGGTGGCGGTACTCGCCGTGGAACGGGACCGCGTGCTTCGGCCGCGTGAGGTTGATCATCAGCTTGACCTCTTCGGCCTTCGCATGCCCGGTCACGTGCAC
This sequence comes from Armatimonadetes bacterium UBA5352, assembly GCA_002411015.1. Taxonomy (GTDB): domain Bacteria; phylum Armatimonadota; class Zipacnadia; order Zipacnadales; family UBA5352; genus UBA5352. The sequence continues at coordinate 29,119 of DHPY01000073.1, forward strand.
ATAGCCCTCACCGTAGAGTACATGCGCGCCCTGTCGCGCGAGGCCGTTGATGGTCTTCCAGATCAGCGCCTCGTTGCCGGGGATGGCGGAGGAGGACATGACGACCGTGTCCTCCTTGTGCACGGTGATGTCGCGGTGGGTGCCGCGCGCGATCCGCGAGAGCGCCGAGAGCGGCTCGCCCTGGCTGCCGGTGACGAGGATCGTCACGCGGCGGTCCGGGATCTCGCCAAGCTGGGAGATGTCCACGCGCACACCTTCGGGGATCTCCAACCGCTCAAGCTCCTGCGCCACCCGCGCGTTCTGCTCCATGCTCCGACCGATGATCACGACCTTGCGGCCCATGTCCACGGAGGCGTCGATCGCGTGCTGCATCCGGCCGATGTTCGAGGCGAAGGTGGTCATGATGACCCGCCCGGGCGCCTCCTCGATGATCTCCCGCAGCGCCTCCTCGACCACGCGCTCGGAGCCCGAGTAGCCCTCCTCGTTGCAGTTGGTGGTATCCAGCATCAGCGCGAGTACGCCCTCCGCGCCGTAGCGGGCGAAGGCGTGGAAGTCGGTGGGGAGGCCGTCGGTCGGCGTCTGGTCGATCTTGTAGTCGCCCGAGTGGATGATGATGCCCTGCTTCGTGCGGATGGCGTAGCCCACGGCGTCGGGGATCGAGTGGTTCACGCGGATGGGCTCAAGCTCGAAGGAGCCGATCTTGATCTTGTCGTGCTGCTCGATCTCGTGGAACTCGCAGCCCTCTTCGATCTCGAACTCGTCGAACTTCGCCTGCACGAGCCCGAGGGTGAGGCGGGTGCCGTAGACCTTCAGCGGCATGCGCTCGAGCAGATACGGCAGGGCGCCGATGTGGTCCTCATGGCCGTGCGTGAGGATCACGCCGACCACGCGCTCGTAGTTCTCGTAGATGTAGGTCATGTCGGGCAGGATGACGTCGATCCCCGGCTCTTCCTCGTCGGGAAACATGATGCCGCAGTCAAGGATCAGGATCTCGTCGTTCTGCTCGAAGGCGGTCATGTTCTTGCCGATGTGGCCGATGCCGCCGAGTGAGATGATGCGCAGCGTATCGTCTCGTGCCATGTGTGGTCCTCTATCCTGTCAGGGTTGATAACGCGCGAACTCAGGGAGAAACGGTGCTGCAGCAGCGCGGGGAGCGCACGCGCCTGATAGGTGGTTCGACGCAAGGGGGGAGATGGCCTGCTTTCCTGGAGGTATTACGTGCTCACCGCCGAAGAAAGGGCTGAAGAATCGGGGTGAGCAATATGGACCCGCTCTCACCTGCCCAGCGCAGCGAGCGCATGAGCCGCATACGGCAAAAGGACACAGGGCCGGAACTAATCGTTAGGCGTCTCGTGTACGCAATGGGCTACAGATACCGGCTCCACCGTGCAGATCTGCCTGGCAGGCCTGACATGGCGTTCATAGGCAGGAAGAAAGCGATCTTCGTGCATGGTTGCTTCTGGCATCAGCATCAGGGATGCGGTCACTACAGAATGCCAAAGTCCCGTCGCGATTTCTGGCTGCCCAAACTGAGGACCAATGTTGAGAGGGATGAGAGGGCAATTCGGGAACTGCACGCAATGGGCTGGTCCGTACTTGTTATCTGGGAATGTCAACTCGCCAGTATTACGCAGGTCCAAGATGCTGTTAGCTCCTTTTTGGAGGGGGATTGATGAGATCAGTAGAGCTCTTCGCAGGTGCTGGTGGTTCGGCTTTGGGGGCATCGATGGCTGGCTTCAGCCATGATGCAGTGGTTGAATGGGACGCTAACGCATGCGAGACACTTCGCCTTAACAAGCGTGCAAAGACTCCGTATCTTGAGGACTGGCGGATATTTCAAGGGGATGTCCGCGCGTTCGATTACTCCGCGATCGCACCGGGCGTCGATCTCGTCATGGGAGGACCTCCCTGCCAGCCCTTTTCGTTAGGCGGGAAACATAGAGGACACCGAGATGAGAGGAACATGTTTCCCGAGGTGGCGCGCGCTGTCCGCGAGCTGCGGCCGCGAGCACTCCTCGTGGAGAACGTCCGGGGTCTTGTTCGTCCCTCGTTCAGGCGTTACTTCGAGTACATCATCCTTCAACTGACGTACCCGGGGATTGTCAGAGACGACGGTGAGTCATGGGAGGACCACGTAGGGCGGCTGGAGCGGATTCATACAGCACGGACGATGCCTGATCTTACGTACCAGGTTGTGTTCAGGGTCCTGAACGCGGCCGATTTCGGCATTCCGCAGCGGCGCGAGCGGGTATTCATCGTCGGCTTCCGTTCGGATTTGGGGCTTGAATGGTCGTTCCCGAAAGCGACGCACTCGCTGGAGGCCCTCCTTCGTTCGCAGTGGGTGACGGGCGAGTACTGGGAGCGCCATGGCGTGGCACCTCCTGCCCGTCCCGGACCGGCCGAAAGACACCGTGCACGAATTGCGCAGGCGTCGAGCAGGATGGACTGTCTCGCATTCGATCAACCATGGCGAACGGTAAGAGACTGCCTTGTGGGATTGCCTAGCCCTGCGCCTCGAGGCGTGCCAGGAATAGCCAACCACGAATTCGTGGATGGGGCGCGCGTGTACCCTGGTCATACGGGAAGTCCTCTCGACGAGCCGGCAAAGACCCTGAAGGCCGGGGATCACGGCGTTCCTGGCGGGGAGAATATGCTGGCGAGACCTGACGGTACCGTACGCTACTTCAGCGTCCGTGAGTGCGCGAGGCTTCAGGAATTCCCGGACGACTTCTTCTTTCACGGCTCACGTACTGAGATCATGAGACAACTGGGGAACGCAGTCCCGGTGACTCTTGCTCGGCTGCTCGCGAATAGTGTGCGCAAGGCCCTTCTTGTGCACGGGCGGAGGAACTGATGACAAGAACAAGGTTCAACCCGCTTGATAAGAAGAACTTAGGAATAAGCGTCGCTGACGCAGTCATCGATGAGCCGCTCGAATCTCTTGCCACTCTGGAGCCCTTCGAGGGGGCTGGGATATACGCGTTGTACTACTCCGGTGACTTTGAGCTTTACGCGGACATGGTGTCCTTCTGTGGTCGCGAGGGCATCGAGTGGCCGATATACGTAGGCAAAGCTATCCCCCCCGGATCGCGCACTGGCCAATTCGGACTTGACCCCGACCCCAAGCAGGCTCTCTACAAGAGACTGTGCGAGCACCGCAGTTCGATCAATGCCGCCAGTAACCTAGCGGTTGAGGATTTCGGGGTGCGAGCTCTGCTGGTGGATGACATCTGGATCCCTCTGGGGGAAGCACTGCTTATCAGCCGTTTCTGCCCCCCTTGGAACACTTGCGTGCAGGGGTTTGGTATCCATCACCCTGGCGGAGGACGCGCCGGCCAGGCGCCTTCTGAGTGGGATGTCCTGCATCCGGGTCGATCTTGGGTTAAGTCGCTCACGGGAGTTGCCGCCCCGACACCGGAGATACTGTCCAGATTGCAGGAGCACATCGCCGCCACGTGCCTGACGCTTAGCAGGCGGAAAGTATAGGGCCTACCCCCGCTCCCGCAGCAGCTCCCCCAGCCGTCGGAAGCCCTCCTCGGTCGGCTGCTGCATGTTCGCCTGGTGCAGGCCCGCGGCGGGATGGATCAGCGGCACGAAGCTCAAGCCCCGGCGCTCGATCGGCCGCCCGTTGAGCTTCATCACGGACAGCGACGGGTCCTCCAGCACCGTGTGCATCGCCCAGCGCCCGAGCGTACAGATCAGCGCCGGGCGGATGCAGGCGATCTGGCCGTCGAGGAACTCCCGGCAGGCGCTGACCTCATCGGGGTGCGGATCGCGGTTGTTCGGCGGGCGGCACTTGCAGGTGTTCGTGATGAAGACGTCCGCGCGGTCGATCCCGGCGCCCCTGAGAAGCTGCGTCAGCATCTGCCCGGCCTTCCCCACGAAGGGCTCGCCCTGCGCGTCCTCATCGAAGCCCGGCGCCTCGCCGATGAACACGATGGAGGCATCGGGCGGCCCCACGCCCGGTACAGCCTGCGTCCGGCCCTCGGCGAGAGGGCAGCGGGCGCAGGCGCGGATCTCTTCGGCGATGGCGTCGAGGAGGGACATGGCTAACTCCGGCGCGGCTACGGCAAACGGCGTCGGGCTGGAAGCCCGACCTACTGAACGGATACGGCGACGGCGTTCACGCGTACCCCAGCTTCTCGCAGACCTCGCGGATGGTGGCGGTGTCCTTGTCGGAGGCCGGGACCACCGGCAGGCGCGTGCCACCGACCGGGAAGCCGCAGACCTCCAGCGCGCGCTTCACGCATGGCGGGTTGCCCGAGGCCAGGAAGCACGCGTGGTAGAGCGGCAGCAGCCGACCGTGGATCTGCGCCGCGCGCACAACATCTCCGTTGTGGTAGCAGTCGATCATCTCCCCGATCTCCTCCGGTGCGATGTGCGACGCGACCGAGATGACGCCCACGCCGCCCACCGCGAGGATCGGCAGCGTCATCGCGTCATCGCCGGACCAGACGCGGAAGCCCTCCGGGACGTCGCGGCACATCTCCGAGATCTGGTCGAGGTCGCCGCTGGCCTCCTTCATCCCGACGATGTTCTCAACATCCTCCGCGAGGCGCACCACGGTCGAGCACTCGATGTTCTTCCCGGTGCGGCCGGGCACGTTGTAGAGCACCACCGGAAGGTCGGTGCTCTGCGCCACCGCGCGGAAGTGCTGGTAGAAGCCCTCCTGCGACGGCTTATTGTAGTATGGGCCGACGAGGAGGATCGCGTCCAGCACCCCGAGCTCGGTCGCCTGCCCGGTCAGCGCGATGGACCTCGCGGTATCGTTGCTGCCGGTACCCGCCACGATGGAGACATCATCGCCCACCGCCTCGCGCACCACGCGGAACATCTCCAGCTTCTCCTCGACCGAGGTCGTGGGCGACTCGCCGGTGGTGCCGGAGACGAGGAGGTCCGAGCCCGCGTCGGCCAGACGCACGGAAAGCTCAGCGAGGCGGTTGTAGTCAACCTGGAGGCTGTCATCGAACGGGGTCACCATCGCGGTGACGAGGTTGCCGAGCTCAGGCATTGCGTATCTCACCTCAAGAAGGAATGTGCGGCAGGCGACCGGACCATCCGGGGGTGTCCAATCAAACTGGAGGATCGTCCAGCGTGACTGGACACCCGTGAGAGACGATGTGGCCTACAGCAACCCGCGCTCGACGAGCCCCTGGGCGATCTGCACCGTGTTCGTCGCCGCGCCCTTGCGCAGGTTGTCGGAGACGCACCACAGGTTCAGCCCGTTCTCCACGCTGACGTCCTCGCGCACGCGGCCGACCAGCACGTTGTCCTTGTACTGATCGAGGACGCAGTCGGCCTGGGTCGGGTACTTCTTGTTCTCGGTGTCATCGATGACTGTGACGCCGGGCGACTGCGCCGGATCGCGCAGGATCTCCAGCGCCTCCTTGCGGGAGAGCGGCGCCTCAAGCTCGAGGTTGATCGCCTCGGAGTGGCCGACGACCACCGGCACGCGGACGGTGGTGGCGGTGATGCGCATCCCGGGCGCGCCCATGATCTTGCGCGTCTCGTCGACCATCTTCATCTCTTCCTTGGTGTAGCCGTCCTCAAGGAAGGCGTCAATGCGCGGGAGGCAGTCGAAGACGATCGGCTTGTCGAAGATGCCCGGGTCCCACTGGATCTCCTCGCCCGCGGCGTACTGCTGCACCTGCTGGTCGAACTCCTCCATCGCGGCCTGCCCCCAGCCGGAGGTGGCCTGGTAGGTGGAGACGACGATGCGCTTGATCCCGACCGCGCGGTGGATCGGCGCGATCGCGACGACCATCTGGATGGTCGAGCAGTTTGGGCTGCAGATATGCTTGCTCGCGGGTGTGACCGCGTCCATGTTTACCTCGGGCACGATCAGTGAGTAGCCCTCGGTCATGCGGAAGTCGCTGCCGTTATCGATCACCCACGCGCCGGCGTCTGTGGCCACCTTGCCCCACTGCACGCTCGCGCCCTTGGCCCCCTCGCGCCCGGCGAAGAGGACGACATCGAGGCCCTCGAAGAGCTCCTCGGAGACCTCGCGCACGAGCACCTCCTCGTCGGCGAGCGTCTCGGTGCGCTCGCGCGTGGCCATCACGACAGGCCTGCCCTCGATCGGGAAGCTCCGCTCCTTCAGTACGCGGTAGATCCTGTCTCCGACCGGTCCAACGCCTACGATCCCAACTCGGTATGCCATTTCAGTGATTGCACCTGTCTTGTTAGTGTTCGTGCGGCTTGTTCTCGGTTGTGCCTAGGTGTGCATCAGCAGGTTGTCGAGGCCCATCACGAGGCCGTCGAGGTTGCGGACTTCGCGGATCGCGAGCAGCACTCCAGGCATGAAGCACTCGCGCCCGGTGGTCACGTGCTCGATCTTCAGAGTCTCGCCGGGGCCGCCGAGGATCACGGTCTGGTTCGCGACGACGCCCTCCATGCGGATGGACTGCACGGTGATGCCGCCGTGTTCGCCGCCGCGCACGCCGTCGAGCGTGAAGTGCTGCGTCGTCTGGTGCGCGAAATCCTCCCCGCGTGCCTCCCGCATGCGCCTGGCGGTCGCGAGGGCGGTGCCGGAGGGGGCATCGAGCTTGCGTTCGTGGTGCGCCTCGATGATCGCGGCGTAGTTCATCAGGCGTGCAGCCTCGGCCGCGAACTTCATCATCAGGTTGGCGCCGATGCTGAAGTTGGGCGCGACGACCGCGGGCGTGTTGAACTGCGAGCAGAGCTCGCAGGCGTTACGCAGCGTCTCCTCGGGCACGCCGGTGGTGCCGACGACGCAGGCGACGCGGCGGCAGAGCGCGGTCGGGAGGTTGTGCAGGAGCGCGGTGGGAGCGGTGAAGTCCACCATCACATCGGGCTCCCACTGGTCGATCCCGGCCTCGACCGAGGGCAGGATCGGCTCACGGGGCGCGCCTGCGACCAGTTCGGAGAGCAGCGTCTCCGGGAACGCCGGGTCAACGCCGCCGATGACGACCATGTCGGGCGCGGAGGTGACCGCCTCGACGACGGCGCGGCCCATCTTCCCGCCGGCGCCGGATACCATCACCCTGATCTCACCCATCTATCTCACACCTCACCATGGGAAGCACCCCGTATCTTGCGCGGCAACGACCTGGACTTGGATATTCCACGGCGAAAGCCTTTCCCCTCCATCGGCGGGAAACGATGGGGCCGGCCCCCTCCCCGTTCCGGATAGATGCAGTACGCACATCTCTGAACTGGTCGCAGTCCGTGGTGGAGGGGCCGCCCGAGCGCAGCGAGGGTGAGTTCCGCTCGCGGAACTCAGCCGCTGTGCCGGCCCCTGTCGTTTGGCACCCCGAACGGCGGGCCGGCACAGCGGC
>DHPY01000048.1 GCA_002411015.1 Armatimonadetes bacterium UBA5352
GTTGCCGCAAGCCGTTCCCCGCCGCCCGCCGCCCCCCTCACGCCCCCAGCTTCGGCACGAACGGCGAGTACGCCGGCGCATCCAGCAGCCGCTTCAGCTCCTCATCCAGCCGCAGCAGACTGATCGACGCGCCCGCCATCTCCAGCGATGTCGCGTACTCGCCGATGAACGACCGGTGGATCGCGATCCGCGCCTCACCGAGCACCCGGTGCAGCCGCCGGTACATGATGTAGAGCTCCTCCGGCGGCGTCGCCCCGAGGGAGTTCACCAGCACCGCGACCTCATCGCCCGCCCGGAAGGGCAGATCCGCCAGCACATGCCCGAGCAGCTCATCCACCACGTCGTCCGCCGGCATGATCTCGCCCCGCCGCACCCCCGGCTCGCCGTGGATGCCCATCCCGATCTCCATCTCGCCCTCGCCGATCTCGAACGTGGGCGCCCCGGCCGCCGGAATCGTGCAGGGCGTCAGCGCCACGCCCATCGAGCGCGTGGCCGCAACCGCGCTCTCCGCAGCCGCCACCACCTCGGCGAGGCTCCCGCCCTCCTCCGCGCGCGCTCCGGCGATCTTGTAGGCGAAGAACAGCCCGGCCACCGCCCGCCGCCGATCGGCCTCCTCCGGCGGCGCGGATGACACGTCGTCGCTCACCAGCACCGTCGCGACCTCGATCTCGTCCATCTCCGCCATCTCGGCGGCCATCCCGAAGTTCATCTTGTCGCCTGAGTAGTTCCCGTAGAGGTGCAGCACCCCGGCGCCGCCATGCACCGCCTTCGTCGCCGCCAGCATCTCGTCCGGCGAGGGCGAGGAGAACACATTCCCAACCGAGACCGCGTCGCACAGCCCCGGCCCCACATACCCGAGGAAGACCGGAATATGCCCCGATCCTCCACCGGTGACGATCGCGACCTTGCCCTCGATCGGCCCATCCGCCCGCATCAGCGCGCGCTTGCTCCCATCGCAGCGCTTCAGGTGCCCGGGGTGCGCCAGCAGGATCCCCTCAATGGTCTCATCCACGAAAGCGAACGGGTCATTGATCAGCTTCTTCATGAGTGTCGCCTCCCCGCCACGATATCTACGCGTTCGCGAGACTTCCGCATGAAGCTCACGAAACCTCCCGTCTCAAGCACCTCCGGGCAGGAGCCCGGCCACTCCACACGCAGAGCTCAACCCGGAGGACCTTCGCGCGTGGAGGAGGACAAGGAGATGCCACGATCAGACTACGTCAGGTTCTTCGCAGAGCTCACCAACGATGATGTCGCACTCGTCGGCGGCAAGGAACGCGTCGCTCGGCGAGACGTTCAGCAGCCTCTCGGAGCAGGGCCTGCGCGTGCCGGATGGCTTCGCGACCACCGCGCAGGCCTACCGCGAGTACCTCGCCGCCAATGATCTCGCCGACCGCATCCAGCGCTGGTCGGTGAGTTGCACTCGGGCGCGCGCGAGCTGCATGATGTCGGCCAGCGCATCCGCGAACTGATCCGCCACGGCGAGTTCCCTGAGGCGATCGCGCAGGCTATCGTGCAGGCCCACGATGAGCTCTCCGGCCGGTATGAGACCGACTGCGCCGACTCGATCGAGTGCCGCGCGGTTAAGCGCTGCCGGGGATCTCGCCGAAGAAGGGCTCCACCTGGACGAAGTCCCAGTAGACCTCGCCCGGCTCCACATCGCCCACCGTCAGCCGCCCCCCATCGGCCGTCGCGCGGAAGACGCGCTGGTGCATCGTCCAGCGCGTCTCGTTGTCCGCCGAGACCCACACGTTGTCCCACGCGTACTCCGGCAGCGCCTCACCGCCCTCGATCGTGATCTCCGCCGGAATCAGCCGGTCGGAGTACCTCGGGTCGGTGCAGTAGACCTTCGCCGAGTACAGCCGCCCCGGCTCCAGGTTCCGCACCGCCTGCGCGAAAGAGTTCGCCGCCCCGCCCTCCGCCCGCACCGTCCGGAGCACGTTCGCCCCCTCGGGCACCGCGGAGTAGCGCCCGCGCCTGCCACTGTCGAGCATCTGCGCGACGGGCACCGTCTCCACCGCGCCCGAGGTCTCCCAACCCTCAAGCCCCTCCTCGAAGCCCGCGTTCGCGACGTGATCGAGCATGTACGGGTCATCCGTCAGCCGCTCCCGGCTGCCCTCGATGCAGTAGTGCCGGAAGAGCGCCCCGTACCACCGGATCGCCTCCGGGCTGCCGTAGTGCGCGCTCCAGAAGCCGACGCCGCGCAGGTCGGTCGAGCCATTCTCCGAGGCCGCCATCGCGTGCATCTGCATGTCCATCAGGACCTTCCAGTTCACGCTCGGCGACTGGTCGTTCGAGTACCGCAGCGTGCAGTCCCCGATGCTCAGCACAATCAGCGACCGTGGCCCCACGCCGGGGTAGTGCCGCGACCACGACTCCGGCAGCCGCACCAACCGCGAGTCGATCATCGCCTGCGCGCGCTCCTCCGTCGCCTGCTCGTGCAGGTAGATCTCCGGCGCGAAGGCCTGCTTGTACTCCACCACCGCGTCGCGCAGCGGGTTCTCATCATCGCTCCCGCGCATCCAGCGCACGAGGCCGTCCTCGAAGCTCGGGTTCTCCAGCACGTTCGGCTCGCCCGCCGCGAACTCCGTCGCCTCCGCCCCGCGCTCGATCTGCACCGCATCCATCCACATCCCGCCCTGCGCCGGGCCGATCACGACCACCTGGTAGAGCCCGTTGCTGCTTTCGCGTGGCGTGAAGCTCGCTTCGTAGCGCGTCCAGTCGCTCGTCCCCTCAGGCGCGGCCAGCCGCCCGTAGAGCGCATGCCATCCCTCGTCTATGACGAACACGCCCGAGTAGGTTCCGGGTACGCAGTCTTCTGTCTTCATGTAGGCCGAGATCGTGTACTCCACACCCGGCTCCAGCGCCACATCCATCTGCCGCGCGCTCGCATCCGCGCTCTCCGCCGGCGCGCAGCGGATCGAGCGCTCACCATCGAACGCCGCCTCCTCGGTGGGCGTGAAGAAGTCGAGCAGCGTCGGGTCGCCGATCGCCGCCGAGCCGCCGCAGAAGAGGTAGACCGTCTTCCCCTCGCTCTCCGGCATCTCCATGAACCGCGCGAGGCCCTCCGCGTAGCGCCCGAAGTGCGGCCGGTCCTGGCTGAGAACCTCATCATGGATCGTGCCATCCCAGACGGTCCCGCCAAGCACCCCGGCCCAGTATGCCGCCGCGTCGAAGGTCTCATCGCGGAACTGGCTCATGCTCTGGTTGACCAGCCACCGCCCGCCTCGCTCGTGCCATGCCTGCGCGTAGGGGATGTAGGCGTCCGAGGCCGGGCTCACGATCAGGTTCGCCGAGTGCAGGATCCACCGGTCCAGGTCCTCCCACGAGTGCGTGAGGAAGCCCTGCGGACTGCCCTGGTTCTGCCCCTCATACATGTAGACCATGATCTCCGGCACGCGCCGGAGGATCAGCCGCTCCAACTCCGCGCCCTCGCCGCGCGTGACCCAAAGCTCGATCTCCCCCGCCTCCACGTAGCGCATCGTCTCGCCCGGAGCCTCGAGCACCACCGTCTCCTCGCCGCCGGCGCTGAGGGTTGCGCTTGCGGGGCCTTCGCCGCTCAGCGAGATGAACAGCCACCCGGGCTGCTCGATGGCGCCTGAGACGGCGTCCGGCGCATCCGCGGCGCGTAGGTCAACGTCCGCCAGCTCGACCACGAAGTTGTTGAGCCGCTGCCCTTCGCCCTGAGCGCACGCACAGGCTGCGCAGAGCGCAATGATGAGACTGATCCCGATCGCTCTTGTGATGGACATCCTTGCTCCTCCTGTGCGACTTCACTGCCTCCGAGCGTTCCGCTGGCCGAGGTGATTTCCACCCATCCCCGCCGCGAACCTGCCTCGCCGCCCCCTGCCCGCACCTCTCCGCACCTCGCCATCGCCTTCCGTGGTCCAGCCTGCCAGCCGTCCGCCGTGTGTCGTTCGCCGTTGTCGTTCGTGGCGCAGGCATTCCTGCCTGCGGTCGTTGTCGTCAGCCGTAGTTGTTGTGGCCCTCGCGCCCCGCGAGGGGCCGTTGCGTCGTCATCTCCCCGGCGAGGGCGCCGGGGCCACAACGCCAACGGCTAACGACGCACGGGCGAGACGCCCGTGCCACAGGTAGGGCCGTTCACGCCGTCCTCCCCCTCTCCCGGAACGGAGAGGGGGGCCGGGGGGGAGAGGTCCAGACGGGCCGCATTCCCCCTTGCACCCCGCCGCCCAATCCGGCATCATATGCCCATGGCATCACGGGAGCCGCAGCAACCACTGTGCCGCCCGCCGCTCAGCGCGATCGCCCTCATCCTCCTCCTCGCGATCGTCGCCGCGATCGGCTGGTCCAACACGCTTCACGACAGGCGCCTTGGCGGCTGGCACCTCAGCGTCATCAACGGCGAGGCGCCGGCGCCCGACCAGTACCGCCTGCTTACACCAATGCTCGCCCATACCCTCTACGTCTTCACGGACCCGGGTTCGTCTGACGAGGGCCTCCGCAACCTGCGCTACGCCTACCTCGCGCTGCATGCCGTCGCATTCACTGTCGCGGGACTCTTCTTCGTCGCATTCTCCCGCCGATGGCTATCGGAGAGCGCCTCGCTGCTCGCCTGCGCGCTGCTGATGGCCATCGCAGCCATCGCCAACCTCCGCGGCCAGATCCAGGTGGCCGACCCGATGAACCTCATGTTCGTCACCGTCGGCCTGTGGGCGATCGCCCATGGGAGGTTCTGGCCGCTGCTCGTCGCCATCTTCCTCGGCGCCCTCAACCGCGAGAGCATCCTCGTGCTCCTCGGATACTTCGTGCTCATCCAGTGGCCCCGGCCGAAGCGCGAGCTTGCCTCCGAGGCGCTGGTCGTAACGCTCGCATGGGGCGCGGCATACGGCCTCGTTCGTGGGATCTACGGCATGCGCCCCTACTCGGTAGAGGTCGTCATGCTGCCGTACAACCTCGAGAGCGCCTGGCGCTGGGCCCCGCCGCTGTTGCTGATGGCCCCGCTTCTGATCGCCGCCCTGCAGCGGCCCATCGCCCAGTGGCCACCGGCACTCACCCGCGCGACGCTCGTCATCCCGCCCTACCTGCTGCTGCACCTGGTCATCGCGCGGCTGGAGGAGGTCCGGCTCTTCCTCCCGCTCCTGCCCGTGCTCATCGTGCTGGCGGTCGGAAGTGTCGCCGGAGCACCCAACGAGGAGGCCACCGCCCATGGGCGATGAGCAACAGGAGTTCGGCTTCACACCGGACTGGCGCGCACTGCTCCCGTTCTATCTGATCATCCCGAAGACGCTCGTCTACGTGGCGCTGCCGATCTGGCTCATCGTGGCACTGGTGCTCCGCGGCGTGTGGGACATCGAGATGGCATACGTCCTGGGGGTGCTGGCGCTCGCGGGGGGCCGCGGCATCCTCGTCGGCGCCAACAACGCGCTCAAGTTCCGAGACCGGCTCGAGCGCGAGCGCATCATTGCCGACCACTCCGGACTGCGCATCCTCCCGCCCTACGGCGAGTGGCGGAAGTTCCCGTGGCGTGAGATCATCGAGCTGAGCGTGGTGAACCCGTGCGGCCTCTGCGGCGATGGCTTCATCAAGCTGGATGCCGGCGGCATAGACTGCTCGATCCCGCCGTACGTGGACGGCCGCCGCGAGCTTCTGCACCTGATCCGCCAGCGCGCCAACCTCACCCGGCAGAAAACCTCCTGGTGGGCCACCACCTGGACTACCGGCCCGCGTTTCCCGGAGAATGAGCAGTAGGCTGCGGCTCGTTCGCCGGAGCATCCTCGCCCTGCGCGGGCTCATTCGTCGGCGCATCCCGGAACATCTCCGGCGGCTCGCCCTCCGGATTGAGCGCCGTGACTATCCCCGCCCACGCCCAGAAGCCGATGACGAAGGCCATCGTCACACCGAAGACAGTCAGGCAGCCGCGCATCGAGGGTGTGCGCTCCACGAGGAACGCGGTGAACAACAGCAGCGCGCCGGGCATGATCGCCATCAGCCCCAGCCGCCACCCGACCTCCGCGCGGGAGATCAGCAGCCAGACGTTGAGCGTCAGGCCGACGAGCAGCAGGATGGAGCCGATCCTGCGCAGGAAGACGGCGCGCGGGCGTTGGTTGAGGCTCGCGTAGGTGGGCTGAAGCATAGCCTCCATTTCCCCATAGGCGCCGGCGATCCTTCATAGGCCCCCCACCTCGTAGCGGCGGGCTTCCAGCCCGCAACGTCGTACGTCGTTCCCACGGTTCGCCCTTGACTGATCTACGTCAATTGAGTACGATTCACCTGTCATTCGCAGCACAACAGTCTTTGTGGCGGCGGAGGTGACAGGAAGATGAAGGCAGTGGACACGATCGCGCTGATCCTGCTGATCGTCGGTGGGATCAACTGGGCCCTCGTCGGGCTCTTCAACTTCGACCTGGTCGCATCGCTCTTCGGCACGGGTGAGCCGGGGCAGGCGGGTACGGTCGGGACGATCATCTACGTGCTTGTCGGCCTGGCAGCGCTGTGGGCGATCTCCTTCTTCGGGAGGCTCGCGGAGAGCTCGCGCTACGTGCACCGCGAGATCGCGACCGAGCACAGCACCTGAGCGCAGTAGCACTCGCGCCTACCGGGGGCGCCGACTTGCCGGCGCCCCCTCTTCGTATCTGCAGGAACAGCACCGCACCACGAGGAAGCCTCCCCACATGCGCCACCTCGCCGCCGTCATCGCCCTCCTCATCACGCTCGCCCCGGCGCGCGCGCAACAGCTTCTCGTGCCGATGGACGAGGCGCAGAGCGATCACCTCCGCGCCTACGGCCTCACCTGGTGGTGCCTGCAGGAGCCGCGCGTCTACGAGTGCCAGTGGCTGCTGAACTACCGCGCCGGCGCCTTCACCCTCCCCGATCTGCCCGACGTCCGCGCCCGCGCCGCTGAGCTTGGCGTGAGCGTCAAGCCCGTCTCCGCGGCGGAGGACGCACGCATCTCCGCGTCCATCGACGATGGCAACATGCAGCGCATGCACCTCACGAAGGCCCCGCGCATCGCGGTCTACACGCCCTCCTACACCGAGCCCTGGGATGACGCCGTCACCCTCGCCCTCACCTACGCGCAGGTCGAGTATGACCGCATCTGGGACCACGAGGTCATCGGCGGGGCGCTGGGAGAGTATGACTGGCTGCATCTGCATCACGAGGACTTCACCGGCAACTACGGCAAGTTCTTCAGCACCTTCGCGGATGAGCCGTGGTATCGCCGCCAGGTGATCGAGTCGCGCGCCGCGGCGGAGGCGCTGGGCTTCGCGGATGTTCAGGCCTGCAAGAAAGCCGTCGCCGCCACCATCGCCGGCTGGGTCGCCGAGGGCGGCTTCCTCTTCGCGATGTGCTCGGCATGCGACAGCCTCGACATCGCCCTCGCCGGGCAGAGCGTGGACCTCGTCGTCGCGCCCGTGGATGGTACCCCGGTGCCCGCGGATGCCGACGCGCGCCTGAACTTCGCCGCGACGCTCGCGTTCCGCGACTTCCGCCTCGAGCCCAACCCGATGGCGCCGGAGATCGCGGATATTGACGTATCCCCCGGCCAGACCGCGGTGGTGTCCGCGGGCGAGACCTTTGAGCTCTTCGAGTTCTCAGCCCGCGAGGACCCGATCCCCACGATGCTCACGCAGTGCCACGTCGCCCAGGTCCCCGACTATCTCGGCCAGACGACGGCGTTCCGCAGAGGCGCTCTGAAGGACAGCGTGGTGGTCCTTGGCGACTTCCCCGGGCAGGACCGCGTGAAGTATGTGCACGGGGGCTATCTCGAGGGCACCTTCACGTACCTGGCGGGCCACGATCCGGAGGACTACGCGCACATCATCGGCGAGGACGCGACGGACCTGTCGCTGCACCGGCACTCGCCGGGCTATCGCCTGATCCTCAACAACATCCTCTTCCCCGCCGCAAAGACCAAAGAGCGGAAGACGTGAACGGATACGGCAACGGCTGACGCGGGAGGGTGTCTGCCGCTGACTGAGGCCTGAACGACTCGCAGGCTGGAAGCCTGCGCCACGGGGTCGAGCAGTCCTCACTCCGTAGCGGCGGGCTTCCAGCCCGCCATCCGCCGTATCCGTTC
>DHPY01000078.1:0-14919 GCA_002411015.1 Armatimonadetes bacterium UBA5352
CTAGCGATGATGGCATGCGCCTGAAACCGCCGCGACGCAGGAACGCCATCCCGAGATGAAGCAACAGGATTCCCGTGGTGCGCTTAGACCCGATCCCGCACTCTGATGGTGAATGTGCCTGAACTCCTCATATGGCGATCGGGCCGCTGGAAAGACACGCCAGGTGCCGCGCCCTACTCCGCACACCGACTGTGGCCTGAAATCACCTATGCGCGCCCCCGGCTGCTACCGCGACCAGTGGCGTGAGATAGCCCCTCCATTTCAATGGCTAGGGCCGAGGGTGAGGCTACGCCGCAACTGCCGTTGATCAGCCGGAAGAACGCCCATTCCGCTCAATCCGCAGCCCGGATATGCGTGCTTCGCCGTGTCCATGCCTTGCTACGGACCGTGAGGTCAGTACCAGCCTGTAAGCCGACCAATGTTTCACGTGAAACACTCGGCCCCAAGCGCTCAACCCCGCTCATAGGGATGTCCAGCGATTCCTCCCCAACCTCCACATACTTTTCCACACCACACTGCACTCCACTCCGCACGACGCAGCGGCACATCCGCGCGATTTCACCCCTCCCACGCATGTAGAAGTGTTTCACGTGAAACATTACCGGGCAAGTGGGTGGCTGTTGCGTTGTTTCACGTGAAACAACGGGAGGTGCCCGCGTGCGAGTGGCGAATTGCGGTACCATGCACGAAGCTTTGGAGGTATTCAGCAGCTTTGCATCATCGGTTGGCCTGAGACTATCCGATTCGCAGCGTGAAAGTCTGAAGGTTGGCGCGGCATGGCTGGCGACCGCGGCCCGCGCTTCCGGGCTTTCGCAATACCGCGATCCGGGCTCTGCGCTTCTGCGCGCCATGGGTCCCGCACTGAGTTACTTCGCGTTTGACACGATGCCTCGCACTGGCATCGTGGCCGATCTTGGCTCAGGCAGTGGTGCGGTGGGAGCCACCATCGCCCTGCTGGCTCCCGAACTGCAGATTCACCTTGTGGATCGTGCGAAGAGAGCGTATACTGCTGCGGAGTTGCTGGTCTCGCGCATGCGGTTAGTCAATGCGACCCCGGTCAATGCCGATATCGGGCAACTCCAGCAGCTGTACGACGGAGTAGTGTTCCGTGCTCTGGCACCGGGGCCAGAGGCACTCGCGGCGGCCGCACGCATTCTTCGGCCGCACGGCTATCTCGGGGCTTTCCATCGCGTGGGCGACAGCAGCTTTCAGAGCCCTGTCGAGCCGCTGAGGGTTGTTGGGACATCGGCGACGACGTTGCCTGAGCTGTCCATCACCTGCTATCGAAGATGACTCTCGGTTTTCTGTGGAAAACCTTGTGGAATATGTGGGCGCAGGAGTAGCGCCTCAGACAATTCGCGGAGGGATTCCTCGGTGGCTCGATGCTATGCAGTCGTGAATCAGAAGGGCGGCGTCGCGAAGACGACTACGGTCATCAACCTTGGCGCAGTCGCTGCTCTTGAGGGGAAATCTGTCCTTGTAGTGGACGCCGATGCGCAGGGAAACGCCACCAGTGGCCTGGGTGTTCACCGTGAGCAGATTCAGGGCTGCCTGTACGACCTGATCTGCGGCGACGGTGAGGTTGCTGCTGATGAGGTCATCCTGCCGACTGCGACGCCGAATCTGGATGTGCTGCCGGCAACAATCAACCTGGCCGGCGCACAGATGGTCCTTGCGAACATGATAGCACGCGAGTTCCGACTTCGCAAGGCGCTCGAGCCCGTGCGAGGCGCCTATGACATCATACTGATAGACACCGGTCCGTCGCTTGGGCTCATGACCATCAATGCGCTTGCGGCAGCTGACCAGGCGCTGATACCGATGCAATGTGAGTACTATGCGATGGAGGGGCTGAGCCAGCTTCTGCGTGTGATCGCGATGGTGCAGGCTGAGATCAACCCTCCACTCACTATAGCCGGCGCAATTCTGACGATGTACGACGCCAGAACCAATCTCGCTGAGGATGTTGCGCAGGAGATTCGGCAGAATTTTCCGCATCGGACGTATCAGTCTAAGGTCCCGCGGAACGTACGTCTCGCCGAAGCCCCCAGCCACGGGCTTCCCGCGGTTGTATATGACAAGCATTGCCCCGGCTCTGCCGCATATCGCAGGCTGTACTGGGAGGTATTTGCAGATGCGTAGATCAGGTCTTGGGCGGGGATTGAGTGAGTTGATCTCCGGAGAGGCGCTCGCTCGTACAAGAGCAGTTCTGGAGGTCCATATAGACAAGCTGGAGCCAAATCCCTATCAGCCCCGGCAAGCGATGAATGAGGAGGCGCTCGAGGAGCTGACGCTTTCGATCGAGACCCATGGCGTGGTCCAACCGGTTGTCGTGCGCCGCACGCCGGAGGAGGACGTCTTCCAGATAATCGCAGGGGAGCGGCGGTGGCGCGCGGCGCGTCGAGCGGGGCTGCAGACGGTCCCGTGCATCATCCATGAGGCTGACGATGAGAAGATGCTGGAGATCGCGCTGGTGGAGAACCTTCAGCGGAACGACCTTGGTCCAATTGAGACCGCGATGGCGCTGCGGCATCTGGTTCAGGAGTTCGGGCTCACGCAGGACCAGGTGGCCGAGCAGATCGGCTGCAGCCGCTCGAGCGTGGCGAACTCACTACGACTGCTTGAGCTCCCAATGGAGATCAAGGAGGCACTGGCCGGGGGCCTGATCAGCACAGGGCATGCGCGCGCGCTGCTTTCTCTCTCTGACGAGCCCGAGCGAATGCATGCGATCTTCCAGCGAATTGTTGACGAGGGACTGTCAGTGCGTGAGACAGAGGCCCTCGTGCGCGAAACGCCGCCGATCGAGGAGAGCGAGCATCAGGAGCAACCGGGGGGGGAGCCGCTACCAGGGGCTCAGCCCACTGATCCACACATACAAGAGGTGACCCGGCGTCTACGGGACAACCTGGGCACGAAGGTGGCGGTCCTGCCAAAGTCTAAAGGCGGCGGCACAATCCACATCGTGTATCATGATGCGGAGGATCTTGACCGTCTGCTGGCGATGATAGCTCCGCGGCAGCCGAGGAGCTACATTCGATTGGGTGACGTCCGACCGCAGTAGTCGAGCAGGTAACCTGTGAGACCAGCGTAGCCCGATGAACGCTGGTCTCTGTGTGTACGCATGACTGTCATTGGCTACTGCCTGGCGGCTGTGGATCCTGCAGGAGAGGCGACCTCAAAGCCAGTCGTCGCCAGCGGCTCGACCTCGTCTCCCAGGAACACGACGACGCGGTAGCTTCCGTCGGGGAGCAGATCGCCCTCACCGGTCTCCAGCCAGGCCTCACCGCGTCCTCGGGCAGCTGTGACGGGAATTTCGGTGCGCGCCGCTGTCAGTTCGGTCTCTTCGAGGTACCATCTCACGGTGAGAGCGGATCCGGGAATGATCCCTTCGTAATGAAACACAGCCACGACCCGCCCAGCGTTCGGCTGGAACGAGGTAGAAGTGCCGATCAACTCTCCGGTGTCGGTCACTCCACTCGCGGTCTGCATTGAGCGAACAGCGGGAGGTCCTTCAGGCTCACCGCCGCCCTGGAGGATCTGAGCCGCGCGAGGGAGAGCGACGAAGCTCGCTTCCGCAGAGATGTCGGGGTAGTCGGGCGACGTGATGACCACCCGGTAGATGCCGGAGATGAAGCCGCCTGAAGAGACCCCACCGGTGGCTGGCGCATGGATGGCGAACTGCCCTGCGGCGTGGTCTGCTCCACTCTGTGGCTGAAGCTGGTCCAGAGGCAGTTCCCCAAGCTGCTCATCCTTCAGGAACCAACTGGCCGACAGGGCGGCACTGGATGGCATGCCGGGGAGATCGTAGAACGCCCAGATCACGTCGGTCTCGGAACTGATGATCTCAGGGGTCTGATCGGGCCGCTCAGGAGTGGGGGAGAAGAGCAGGGCTGGCGAAGCAGCGCTTGACGCAGGCAGCGGGGCGTGTAGCCCGCTGTGAGCGGGTGGCACCGCCGCTCTCTCTCGCCCGTACCAGATCGCCAGGCCACCTCCAGCTAGTGCTCCAAGGAGCGCCAGCAGACACCCAATCATCTTCGATCGGGGCCTCCGCCGGTGTGGCTTTACGAATGAGGGCCTCGGTTCACGTGGTTCCTCGGTCTGGATCTCACCGATGATGCCATCCTCGCGGCTATCAGGCGTCTCCTCGCCGGTCGGCGCAGGACCTGGTGGTTGGTTGGTCGGCGTCTTCATATGTTCTCCATACTTTCAGTGAGCTGCCGTTTGGATGCCGCGGAAGAGCGATACCCACCTACGCAGGCCTGCCTCCACTGGCTCGATGTCTGGTATCTCGTACTCCAGCGCGTAGTCCCCTGCGTAGCCGATCGCCTCAAGTGCCTCCACGACCCACTGCGCATCTATGTCACCTTCGCCGAGGTGGACGCGCTCGAAGCCGTCGGGCGTACGGCGTCCATCTTTGATATGCACGTGGATGATCCAATCAGAGAGGAGGGCGAAGGCTTCACGGTAGTCTACGCCCGCGTGCCACAGGTTGCAGGGCTCATATAAGACTCCAAAGTGACTGGAGCCAACGGTTTCGCAGAGGCGGAGGATGGTGGCCGGGTCTCCTGCGATCGATCCCCGATGGTTCTCCATGCCCAGGTAGACGCCTCTCTCCTCGGCGTAGGCCGCGCTTTCGGCCATGAGTGGGGCTATGCGGTCCACGATTGCGGGATCATCGCCCTGGCCGGGCATGACGCGGATCGAGCGGGCACCGAGGCGGCGCGCCGCGTCGATCGTGACGCGCATTCTCTGCATCTCGGCATCTCTGGCGGCCTCATCGTCAGAGATGAAGTCTCGGCCGGGATAGCTGCCGATATTCGCGATGGCGACGCCCGTGGCGGTGGAGGCCGCCTCGATTGCTGTGAGTTGGTCATCGGTCGGCAACTCAGGGAAGTGCGGTTCGCGCCCCCACAGATCGGCTCGATATACGCCGGAATCAGCCAGAACGCGCAGCGCGTAGTCGTACGGCTTCTCGCGCATGGGGTAGGTGCAGGCCGAGATCCGCTCGATGTTCATGGCAGGCCTCCCGTGCGAATCTGTCAGGACACCTGCGGGTTCGCCGGCTCAGGCACGTCCACCTGCGCCTGACGAAAGTCGGGGGGAGGCCGGCCCGCAATGCAGCGGGCACCGCCCGTTCGGACGGTGCCCTCGAGACGCGGCAGACGGTCACCCTCTCCGTCGATCAGGCGCCGGGCGCCGATATCTCCACCAGCCCGCCCATGTAGGGGCGCAGGGCGTCGGGGATGGTGACAGAGCCATCCGCCTGCTGGTAGTTCTCAATGACGGCGGCCATACAGCGGCCCGCTGCGAGGCCAGATCCGTTCATCGTGTGAACGAACTGTGGTGCAGCCTCCGGCTCCGGTCGGTAGCGGGTGTTCGCGCGGCGCGCCTGGAACTCGCCATACTGGCTGCAGGAGCTGATCTCGACCCAGCGGTCCATGCCTGGCATCCAGACCTCGAGGTCGTAGGTGCGCCGGGGCTGGAAGCCCATGTCGCCAGTGCAGAGGATGATGCGGCGGTAACGAAGCTCCAGGCGCTGAAGGATCGTCTCCGCGTTGAGGGTGAGCCTCTCGAGTTCTTCATCAGCCTGCTCAGGTTTGACGAACTTCATCAGCTCAACCTTGTTAAACTGGTGCAGGCGTATCAGCCCGCGCGATTCCTGTCCGGCTGAGCCGGCCTCGCGCCGGAAGCAGGCGGTGTATGCCACGTAGCATCGCGGGAGTTCCTCGGCACTGAGGATCTCATCCTGATGAATGTTCGTGAGCGGCACCTCCGCGGTCGGGATCAGGTAGAGGCCCTCGCGCGTCTTGAACTGGTCCTCCTCGAACTTCGGCAGGGTAGCGGTGCCTACAAGCGAACGTTTGTTCGCAAGGAAAGGGGGGAAGATCTCGGTGTAGCCATGCTCGCGCGTATGTGTGTTGAGCATCAGTTGGATGAGCGCGCGCTCGAGGGCGGCTCCGAGGCCCACGTTCATGACGAAGCGCGCGGCGGCCATCTTCACCGGGCGCTCGAAGTCCAGGATGCCGAGGCGCTCTCCGAGGACCCAGTGGGGGAGAGGCTCGAAGTTGTATGAGCGCTCCGGGCCCTTCTCGTAGAGCACCGGGTTCTCGGAGTCGTCCGCACCTTCGGGCACGTCATCGTGCGGGATGTTGGGCAGTTCGAGCATCATCGCGCTGAACTGCTTCTCGACCTCTTTGAGCTGCTCCTCCTGCGCCTCAATCTCGCGAGAGATCGCGCCGACCTGTGTCTTCAGCTCCTCCGCGTGCTCACGCTCTCCCGAGCGATAGGCGGCGCCGATCTCGTCGGAGAGGCGGTTCTTCTCAGCGCGGAGGTTCTCGACCTGGAGCAGCTCACGGCGCGCGACCTCAAGCTCAATGAGGCGGTCCAGGTCATAGTCGAAGTGGCGTTTGCGGAGCGCCTCGCGGACGATCTCCGGGGTCTCGCGGATGATTCTGTGGTCGATCATCTTGTCTTCTCCTCGCACGTCAGCGACTCTGCGGATGCGCGCGGACTGGGCGCCTATGCCGCGTGGTTTGCGTTGTCATCCTCTTTGCCGTGGTGCCGCACGAGCACGCGCGGGCTGATAAGCAGCCCCGGCAGCGCCAGGATCAGCACCCGCCCCCAGTCGTCGAGGGAGAGCGTGCCGAGGTCGAAGGTATCTCGTGCGGCCGGGATGTACATGAGCCCCGCGTGGAGCAGCAGCGAGATCACGACGGCGCCGAAGAGGTGCTTGTTCTGGAATCCCACGTTCCGGAAGGACTTGCGGTCAGACTGGCAGTTGAAGACGACGAAGAGCTCGAAGAGCACGATCTGGGTGAGGACCACGGTGTGTGCCATCCGCAGGGCCTGCTGACCCTCCGGGGGCATCATCTGGCCGTGACCGTAGTCCGCGAGAGCGACCATGCCTGCGTAGTCGAAGCCGTGCGCATGCATCTCCCAGACGAAGCCACCGAGGGCGCCGACGGTGCAGAGGGTCGCCACGACAGCGAGGTAGGGGATCATGTCGGCGAGCATGTTCTCCTTCGGGTCGCGTGGCGGGCGGCGCATGATATCCGGCTCGCTGGGGGTCATGCCAAGGGCCAGCGCGGGCAGGCCGTCGGTCACGAGGTTCACCCACAGGATCTGCAGCGGAAGCAGGGGTAGGGGCCACCCGGCGAGCACCGCGATCGAGATGATCAGCAGCTCACCGAAGTTCGCCGACAGCAGGAAGCGCGTGAACTTGCGGATGTTGTCGTAGACTACGCGTCCCTCTTCGACCGCCGCGACGATGCTCGCGAAGTTGTCATCCGCGAGGACGATGTCGGAGACCTCGCGTGTGACGTCGGTGCCCTTCCTGGCCATCCCGACGCCGATGTCGGAGCGCTTGATGGCGGGAGCGTCGTTGATACCGTCACCGGTCATGCCGACGATCTCGCCGCGCGCCTTGAGTGCCTCCAGGATGCGCACCTTGTGGTCGGGCGCCATGCGCGCGAAGACCGCGATCTCATCTATGGCGTCAGTGAGCTCCTCGTCGCTGATGGTATCGAGCTCGCGTCCATCCACCACGCGATCTCCGTTGAGCAGGCCGATGTCTCGGGCGATGGCGGCGGCTGTATCCTTGTGATCACCGGTGACCATCTTCACATCTATGCCCGCCTCGCGACAGCGCCTGATCGACTCGGCAACCTCCGGTCGCGGCGGATCGATCATCCCGACGATGCCGACGAAGGTCAGGTCGCGCTCAACGGTCTCGGCGTTGCATGGATCGCACAGTTCGTCCATCTCCCGCCGCGCGAGTGCAAGTACGCGCAGGGCGTCTGCGGCCATGTCGGAGACCGCTTCGAGGATCCTCGACCGCGTCTCGTCATCCATCTCAACGACCTGGCCGCCCCGGAGCACGCGAGTGCACTGCGGCAGGACGCTCTCAGCCGCGCCCTTGGTGGCCACGAAGTAGGCCACGTTGCTCCTATGGATGGTGCTCATGCGCTTGCGCGTTGAGTCGAAGCTGACCTCCTGCACGCGCGGGTACCGAGCGCGCAGTTCCTGTTCGTTGGTTCCAATCTTACGCGCGAGGGGAAGTAGCGCACCCTCAGTCGGGTCGCCGGATATGGTCCAGTCGCCGTCCTCGTGCAAACTTGAGTCGTTGCAGAGGACCGCTACCCGGGCCAACTCTCTGAGCGACGGTTGCTCGCCCGCTGGCCGATCGTCCAGCAGCACCTGGCCGGTCGGCGCGTAACCGTCGACCTCGACCTCGAAGGTGCCGTCACCGGTCCGGATGCGGACGACAGCCATCTCGTTGGCGGTCATCGTGCCGGTCTTATCGCTGCAGATGACGGTGGTCGAGCCCAGCGCCTCGGCTGCGGAGAGCCGCTTCACGATGGCGTTACGCTGCGCCATGTTCCGGACGGAGATCGCGAGGGAGAGCGTGACGACTGCGGGCAGGCCCTCGGGAATCGCGGCCACTGCAAGACTGACCACGGCCATGAAGAGACCGAGCGGCTCGCGGTCGCGCACCAGCCAGCCGATCAGGAAGACGATCGCGCATAGGCCGATTACCACGATCAGCAGCCACGTGGCGAGGCGCTCGAGTTTCTGCTCGAGGCTGGTGTGCGTGGCGTCGGAGGAGCGGACCTGCTGGGCGATGCGGCCCATCTGGGTCTGCATGCCCGTCTCAGTGACAATCGCCCGACCGCGGCCGTAGGTGACATGGGTGCCCATGAACACCTCAGCGCTGCGGTCGGCGAGATCGGTCTCCGGCGCGTTCGGGTCAACGTGCTTGCTGACAGGCACGGACTCTCCGGTGAGGAGCGCCTCGTCGGCCTCGAGGTTGAATGACTCGCTGACGCGGCCGTCTGCCGCGATCTTGTCGCCGGTCTCCAGCACCAGGATATCTCCCGGCACCACCTCGCGCGACTCCACCTCGACCTGCTTACCATCGCGCAGCACGGTGGCGGTGGGGGAGGCCATTCTCTGCAGCGCCTCCACGGCCTGCTCCGCGCGATACTCCTGCACGAAGCCGAGGATGGCGTTGATGATGACGATCGCCATGATGACGATCGCGTCAATCCGCTCGCCGATGACGAAGGACACCACCGCGGCGATCATCAGGACGATCACGAGGATGTTCGCGAACTGGCGGAGGAAGATCTTCAGCGGATTCGGGCCGCCGCCACTATCCAGCTCGTTCGGGCCATGGTCTTCAAGACGACGGGCGGCTTCGCCGGCTGTCAGCCCGCTACCGCCATCGGTTGCCAGCAGATCGGCTACTTCTGCTGCATCACGAGCGTACCAGGCCTGGTCCTGCTGCCCCTGCTCGGACGGCTTCTGCATCAGCGATTCTCCTCAGACTGCGCGCGGCACAAGGATAACGGCAGTCAGACACCCGCGGGCGATCAGCCCTTCACGACCGCCAGCGGCGTCATCCGCGCAACGCGGCAGGAGATCCCCGCGCCATGCGTCACTGCCACCACTCGATCCACGTCCTTGTATGCGTAGGGCGCTTCCTCCGACAACGTCTTGATCCCGGCCGCGCGGATCACGATCCCGCGTGAGCGCAGCTCCTCGGCAACCTCCGCCCCCGGCTGGCGCTTGATCGCGGCCTTCCGCGACATCTGCCGCCCGGCGCCGTGGCAGGTTGAGCCGAAGGTCTGCTGCATCGCCGCATCGGTGCCGCGCAGCAGCCACGAAGCGGTGCCCATGTCGCCGGGCACGATCACCGGCTGACCGACGGCGCGGTACCGCTTCGGCAGTTCCTCGCGGCCCCGCCCGAAGGCCCTCGTGGCGCCCTTGCGGTGTACGCAAAGCTGCCGCACGCGGCCCTCGACCTCGTGGTCCTCGAACTTGGCTACATTGTGCGCTACATCATACACCATTTCCAGCCCGAGGTGCGAGGTTCCTCGCCGAAGAACGCGCGCAAAGCCCTCCCGCACCCAGTGGCTGATGATCTGGCGGTTGCACCAGCCGTAGTTGGCCGCGCAGGCCATCGCGGCGAAGTAGGCCTCGCCCTCGGGAGAGCGGATGGGGGCGCAGGCAAGCTGCCGGTCAGGCAGCTCGAAGCCATACTTCTGCGCCGCGCGCTGCATCGGCTTGAGCGAGTCGTCGCAGACCTGGTAGCCGAAGCCGCGGGATCCCGTGTGGATCATCACGGTGATCTGCCCGGGGGCCTCGATGCCCATCGCCCGGGCCGCCTGCTCGTCGTAGATGCTCTCCACCCGCTGGATCTCCAGGAAGTGGTTGCCCGAGCCCACGGTGCCAAGCTGCGGCAGGCCGCGCTCCATCGCGCGCTCGGAGACAGCGGCCGGATCGGCGCCCTCCAGGCAGCCACGCTCCTCGGTGGCATCCAGGTCCTCGGGCGTCCCGTAGCCCTGGGAGACGGCCCAACCTGAGCCCTGCTCGAGCACGCGGTGGAGCTGCCTGTGGTCGAGGCGGATGCGGCCGGACTCGCCGACGCCGGCGGGCACGTCGCGGACGATCTGGTTGGCGAGCGCGTCGAGGTGCTCACGCACGTCGGCCTCCGTGAGGTCGCTGCGCAGCAGCCGCACGCCGCAGTTGATGTCATAGCCGACGCCGCCGGGGGAGATGACGCCCTGGTCGCAGTCGAACGCCGCAACGCCGCCGATCGGGAAGCCGTAGCCGTAGTGGCAGTCGGGCATCGCCATGGATGGGCCGACGATCCCGGGCATGCAGGCCACGTTCCGAAGCTGCGTGAGCGCCGCGTCGGTGCGCATCTGCTCGAACAGCTCGTCATCGGCGTAGAGGATGCCGTCGGTGAGCATGCAGGAGTCCGGATCGCGCGGGATGCGCCACCGGTAGTCGTCAAAGCGCTCGATCGTGCCGTCGAATGTCTCGGCCATCGTACTGCCTCCCTTCGCCGCAGGCTGGAAGCCCGCGCCACGGACCAACCTGGTTACAACCGTGGGGCAGGCATCCTGCCTGCCAGCCGCCCGTCAGTGCTGCTGAAAGAACGCCGACAGCCCCTCGTGGCCGCCGCCCTGAGACGGCCGCTCCCGCGGGCGGCATGTCAGGCACCAGTCCGGGCTCTCGATATGCCACGCCCCGCAGCCGGGGCACTGCACGAAGCCGTGCTGCGAGCGCCAGATCGCCAGCCGCGCCTGCGCCAGCAGGAGCTCCTGGAGGCGCTGGCGCATCTCGCCCTCGATGTCGCGGGTGACCTCGAGGATCTCCTGCAGCCTCTCCTGCGGCACCTCGATGGCATCCAGCTCCTCAGGCGAGGGCGCGGTGGGAGGCTCGGGGGCGGCGGGCGGCAGATCGTCCATCACGCGGCCGACCGCAGCGCTGCTCGGGCGAATCTCCGCCACCAGCTCCTCCCCGAGCTGCTCGTTCAGCCGCCGGATCAGCTCGGGCGCATCGAGCTGCATCTGCTGCGCGCGCGGCGCCGAGTCGCAGCGCACGTAGAGCGTCCGGCCGCGCAGACTCACCACGTAGGTGTGCAGCGCGTACCACTCGCCCGCGATCTTCGGCCACGCGATGACGCACAGTGACTCGCGCGACTCATCGAGCAGCCCGGCGCTCTTCAGAAATGCCTGCAGCGCCTGGCCGGCCATCCGGATTGGGTTGCTGCGTCCCTCGGACATGCTGTGCACTCCAGTGACCCTGCGCGAACGACGTGGGCCGGGGTGGAACCTCCCGCTTCGCGGGACCCTCGCGCCGCGAAGCGGACGCTCGGGCGGCCCCTCCATGACGACTTCCATGCCCCATGGCCGCTGCGGAAAGCCGTGTCGTTCATAGCGACGGGCTTCCAGCCCGTGAATCCGTTCAGACCTCTCCCCCCGGCCCCCGTTCCGGATGAGGGGGAGGTGCCGTGTCGTTCGTAGTGACGGGCTTCCCCGTCAATCCGTGGGGCAGGCATCCTGCCTGCCAGCCTCACGCCTCCGTCGCGCACCCGCCGCAACTCGCCGGCTCGCCGCCGGTGCCGATCAGGTGCGCATCCGCCACGCGATCCGCGAGGTGCTCCGGGCAGCATGCGCTCGTCACAATCATCTGCTCGTGGTCGCGGCTGAGGTCCAGCATCGCAGCGCCGCGGTCCGGGTCCAGCTCCGACAGGCAGTCATCCAGCAGCAGGATCGGCTGCTGCTCGGTGCGCGCCAGCGCCACCCGCGCCTGCGCGAGCTTCAGCGCCAGCGCCGCCGTCCGCTGCTGCCCCTGCGAGCCGAAGCGGCGGAGGTCCACGCCGTCAATCTCCAGCAGCATGTCATCGCGGTGCGGCCCAACCTGCGTCGAGCCGCGATCCACCTCACCCCGATGCGTCTCCTCGAGGCGCCGGTAGAATTCGTCTGCCAGCTCGCCATCGGCGTCCGCGGGCTCCACCGATGGCTCGTAGCGCACCACAAGTTGCTCGGCGCCGACGCCCAGGCGCTGATGCAGCGCCGCCGCCTCCGGCGCGAGGGCCGCGAGATACGCCGCGCGGTCGAGGGTGACGGGGACTCCCGACTCCACGAGCGCATGCGTCCACGGCCCCAGCACGTGGCCGTCGCTCTCGCGCCGCCCGAGGCTCTTCAACACCTCGTTGCGCTGGCGCAGCGCGCGGCGGTAGCGCTGCAGGTCGTCAAGGTAGCGCGCGCTCATCTGCCCGAGCGCAGCGTTCAGGAACCGCCGCCGATCGGCGGGCGCGCCCTTCACCACGTCAAGCTCGCCCACCCAAAAGAGGATCGCCTGGATGCGCCCGATGATTTCGCGCGCGGAGGCCACTTCGCGCCCGTCCACCTCCAGCGTCCGGGCGCTGGAGCGCTCACCAGACGGGTCGCCGAGGGTGGCGCGCAGCGTGAGTTCGCGGCCCTGCACCGCGAAGCGGCCGCTCACGCGCCCCCATGGCTGCCCGTGGCGCACCGCCGTGCGCGTTCGGCCGCCGCGAGGAGTGGTGGTGGTCGCGAGCAGGTAGATCGCCTCGAGGAGCGTGGTCTTTCCGGAGGCGTTCGGGCCGAGGATCACGTTCAGCCCCGGCCGGAACTCAAGCTCCGCCCGCTCGTAGCATCTGAAGTTCTCCAGCGTGAGTGATTGCAGATACATGATTCGCTGACATCCACAGACGATCAGGGCACAGACGGTCGCCTGTGCCCATGACACCATCTAACCAGTTCGACGCGCGGCCCGTAAGGGCCTCACATAATCTGCATCGGCATGATGACGTATGTGTAGTCGTCGGCATCGGCCGGCTTGAGGATGCCGGGTGAGAGCGGCTGCGAGAGCTGCATGACGATCTCATCATGGCTCAGCGCACCCAGCGCATCCAGCAGATACCGCGCGTTGAAGGCGATCTCCGGCTCCGGCCCCTCGAGCTTCGCCGGGATCTGCTCTTCCGCATGTCCGACGTCCTGCGAGTCGGCAGTGATCGAGAGCGTCCCCTCGCTGCCGCGCAGGACGACGCGGTTGGAGTCCTCCCGGGCGACGATCAGCATGCGCCGCAGGGTATTCGTGAACTCCGCGCGGTCAACGGTGACGCTGCGATCGCAGTCATCGGGGATGACCTTCTCGTAGTTCGGGAACTGCCCCTCGATCAGTCGCGAACCAACCTTCACCGCGCCAACCTGGAACTCCACCTGCGAGTCCGAGAGCACCATCCCGACGGGCTCGTCCGAATCCGCGGCGATGATGCGCAGGACTTCATTGAGCGCGCGCTCCGAGATGATCGCGCTGCGACCGTCCTCGAGCGTGGTGTCCACGGTCAGGTTCGACAGCGCGAGGCGGTAGGTATCCGTGGCGACCACGTCTATGCCGCCCGAGGCGATCTTGAACAGGGCGCCGGTGAGGATCGGCCGGGTCTCATCGCGCGAGGTCGCGAAGACCGTGCGCGAGAGAATGGAGTGCATGTCGCGCTGAGGGATCTCCAGGCGGGCTGCATCGCCGATCGGCGGGAGCATCTCGAAGTCCGCGGCGGACATCCCGCGGATGCGGAAGCTCGACCGCGCGGTGGTTACGCGCAGGGTACTGTGGTCGTCCGCCTCAAGGCTGATCTCCTCGCCTGCGAGCGAGCCGATGACCTCGGTGAGCAGCCGCGCCGGGACCGTCACGGCTCCCTGATCGCGCACGGTGGCCGGGATGTTGGCCTCGAGGCTGATGAACTCGAGGTCGGTGGCCACCAGGCGCATCCCGGACGAGGTGCTCTCCAGGTAAATGTTGTTTTGCACCGGCTGGGTGCTTCGTCCGGAGACACCGTGTGATACGGTCTGGACGCTCACATGAAGCTGTTCCTGAGGACAGGAGAGGTTCAACATCTGGCAGGTCCTCCTCCGATAGCCAGCACAGTGGCTGTTAGCACAATGACCAGTTAACCGCATCGCTGCCGGGCCGTCAAGTGGATTCGCCTCAGAGGTAGGCGAGACCTCCGCCCCTGACCAAAAGCCACACTCTGAATTCCAGGCAGTCTAGCCTTGCCTGATCTGCGGGTTTTGCACGAGGGTAGTGGTACGTCGTCGGCCCTTTAATACCTTACTACTCCTACTACTACAGCCGTTGAAAGCGTGGACAAGCTGGCTCCCGCGGCCCCCGTGAGCTCACGCACCTGAAGGCAACATGCGGAGAATCCTGTGGAAGAACCCGGGTAAGTCCCCATGTCTCGCCGGGATTAGCGGCCCCATGACCCATGACCGGCTGAAGGTATCTTGGAAAGATCGGCGCGGCCGGCTCGTGGAAGATGTGGATCATGCGCGGGACCTCGGAGTTGCCGTCTTGGACAATCGGAAGGGAAGGTCTGCAGAAGAAGCGAGCTTCTCTACAGAACCCACACCGGAAGAGCCTGGCCGGACATCTTCGCACAAAGTCTAGAGTGGATTCAAGGTAGATCAACAGGCTCGGGCCTCACAACCGATGACGGACTGGAACACATATTCGAGAAATCGCGCGTGGCCTAAGGCTCATTGGCCTGAGCGGACGAGAACGTAGTCGTTCAGGAGGGGCGAACGCAGCTCGAAGAGCTGACCTTGC
>DHPY01000078.1:15200-18312 GCA_002411015.1 Armatimonadetes bacterium UBA5352
TTCTGGAATATGTGTGGAAGCCCGCCGCTACGGACGGCGAAGGCCGTCTGCGCCGGCGGGCGAGGCCCCAGATGCGCGCGAGGCCGCTCCGGGGAGCGGCCTCTACACGCCACACTGCATATGGATGATGGAATGGATGAAGCGGTTACTCGAATGCGGCCTTCAGGTCATTGATGAGCCACAGCACCTGCTGATCCTGCTCAATCGCCTCAGCGACCTTGTTGTAGGAGTGCAGGACGGTCGAGTGATCGCGCCCGCCGAAGTGCTCTCCGATGCGGGCGAGGGAGTTGTCGGTGAGTTCGCGGCAGAGGTAGATGGCCACCTGTCGTGCCCAGGCGATATCCGCCGAGCGCTTCTTCGAGACGATGTCGTCCTCGGAGACATCCAGCTCGCCGCCGACAAGCGCCACGATCTCCGCTACTGAGATGCGGCGCTCACTCGTCGCCGTCGAGTAGTCGCCGATGATGTCCTCGACCAGCGCGCGCGTGATATGCACATCGTTGAGCGAGGCGTACGCGCAGACCTTGAGCAGCGCGCCCTCGAGCACGCGGATGTTCGACTCGATCTTCGAGGCGACATACTCGAGGATGTCGCGCGAAAGCGGCACGCCCTCAGCCTGGGCTTTCTTCTCGAGGATCGCCACGCGCGTCTCCACGTCCGGCACGCGCAGGTCGGCCACGATCCCCATCTCCAGCCGCGAGCGCAGGCGCTCGTTCATGAGCTGCAGGTGCCGCGGCGGGCAGTCGGAGGCGATGACGACCTGGCGGTTGGTCTCGTAGAGCGTGTTGAAGGTGTGGAAGAACTCCTCTTCGGAGGCCGGACCCTCGATCGCGGCGATGAACTGGATGTCATCCACCAACCAGACGTCCACCGAGCGGTAGTTGCGCCTGAAGCGGTCGATGGTGTTGTCGCGCATGCACGAGATCATGTGGTTCACGAACGCCTCGGCCGAGATGTAGACGACCTTGACGTCGCTGTGCGTGGAGATGATCGAGTGGCCGATCGCCTGGATGAGGTGGGTCTTCCCGAGCCCCGAGGCCGAGTGGATGAAGAGCGGGTTGTAGGCCTGCCCCGGAGACTTCGCGACCTGGAAGGCCGCGGCATGAGCGAAGCGGTTGCAGTCCGCGACCACGAAGTTCTCGAAGGTGTACTTCGGGTTCAGCGGCGACGAGCGAAGCTCTCCGGTTGCGTCCGGGATGAGCGAGACCGAGGCGGCGCCACGGGGGCGCGCAGGGATCGGCGCAGGAGCAGGAGTGGCCTCCATAACGGGAGCGGCCTGAATGGCCGGCTCGGGAGCGCTCTCCTCAACCAGCCTCAACTCAGCGACCGGCGTCGGGTCAATCACGAACTCCTCGGGGAGCACCTCGACCTCAATCGTCACATCGCTCTGCACGACCTCGGAGACGCATTCGCTCATCACCGAGACATGGTGGCGCTCAAGCCAGTCTTTCGCGAAATCGTTCACCACACCAAGTCGGAGGCGGTTGTCGTTGAAGTCGAGGGCGGCTGCGTTCGTCAGGAAACCATCGTATGTTGCGGGGCTCACCTTCTCAGCCAGCAGCGGCAGACTTGCGCGCCAGATCTGCTCCCCGGACAGCTGTGTATCGGTTGCCATGGGTGCAACCCGTCCTTTTGCCGTGAATGTGGGGCGTGTAGCAGTGCGCATGCACTCCTCTTGCAGGGCGGGCGGGTAACGCTCGCGAAGAGCGTCAGGTGGTGATTCGGACAGTGCTAGCGATGAGTGACTGCGATGAATTGCGGTGGAAAATCGTGGCTCCGTACGCGGCAAGCCCAGCCAACAAGCCGCGGCGTCCTTGGTCTGACAGGTTTTCCACACCGTTTTCCACACATGTGGAAAACCTTCTCGACCGTCCCCACGTGGCCAGAGTATAGCAGAACGAGAACCGCAATGCAAAGGGAATCTGCAAAACGCGTAGAATCGCCGCTACGCCACGTTCAGCGGGCGCTACAGCGGAATATGCCCCTCCGGTCGCTCTGAAATGGCCGCTACAACGTGGAAGCAGTAGTTGTGCGGATTGTTGATAACGTTTCGCAAAGTGGAGAGAAAACGGGCACGATCACAGGGATTCGGGGTGGTTGAAGCACTGCGGAGATGGCCTGCTGAAGCGATTCACACGGTTTCTGCGGCCCGCTAGTGCATCTTCTCACGCCGCTGCGCCGCAGCCACCTGATGCGACGCGTGTGAGGCTTCAGCACGCTGCCGGAGACTCTCGTTCATGCGCCGAAAAGCATCGCGCACATCATCCTCAGCCAGCAGCAGCGCCCCCGGAGTCGCGAGACCCCCGAAGCGCTCATACTGCGTGAAGCGCACGCTGTCTATCCCCAGCGTCTCGATGATGAAGGCGTGCTCGCCCTCGAACAGTGGGGCGCCCGTCCCGCCGATCCAGCGAAGCTCATGCTCGGGCTCTGCCACGAGCACGCGCGGGCGGAATACCACCGCCGGCAGCGAGCCCATCTGCATCCTGACGGTCAGCCGGGCGCCCACGCGCAACTCGCCGTTGATCCTCCTGATGGACGGGTTCCACTCGCTGTAGGACCGGAAGTTGGCGAGGTGATACCACACCTCAGCGGGATTCGCGGCGATCCTGACAGTCTCCACGATCTCACGGTCGAACATAGCACGCTCCCGGAGGCTCGGCGATCGGCGGACCTACGGCAAGGTTCGCCGAGACAGGCGGAGTCTCCCTTCTACGGGCATGGCTTTGAGAAGGAGGGGCCGCACGAGCCGCGATTGTCGTTTATCGCGGCGAGGTCGGCCCATTGCGTCTCAGCGTGAGCGTCCGGAAGAGGGCCGACCTCGCCTCGCTCGCAGGCTCGCCAGGCTCGTGCGGCCCCTCCTTCAAGGGCGTGACGCGACTCAGGTGCCGGACGGCGTCGACGCCAACGACGGACGGGCAGGATGCCCGTCGCTACGCCGACGCGGCGTACGGCAGGCGGCGGCAGGCGGCGGCAGGCTGGAAGCCGTCGTGGAGGGGCCGCCCGAGCGTCCGCTTCTCGGCGCGAGGGTGAGTTCCGCCTGGGGGCTCAGCCGCTGTGCCGGCCCTGTCGTTTGCCGCCACCAACGGCGGGCCGGCACAGCGGCTTCGTCGGC
>DHPY01000078.1:18457-51231 GCA_002411015.1 Armatimonadetes bacterium UBA5352
CCTCGCGCCGCCAAACGACGGCGGGCGAGGAGCGGCCCCTCCACGACAACGGCTAACGACGCACGGGCGGGACGCCCGTGCCACGGGGGATGACGATGCTGTCCGGTCGGCAGGCACTCCGCCGCGCGACGGCGAAACTCACGTCCGGCAACCGCCGCGACAGGAGTGCCGACCGCCGACGGTGAATCGAGAGATACGATGATGGTGACGATCGCGCTGCATATCAAGCCTGAGGGCGAGGGGCTGGAGCTTCCCGCCTACGCCACCGAGGGCGCCGCGGGGATAGACCTGCGCGCGGCCATCCATGAGGAGCTCACGCTCGAGCCGGGCGCAAGGGCGCTCGTCAGCGCAGGCTTCAGCGTGGAGATCCCGCCCGGCTATGAGGCGCAGGTGCGGCCACGCAGCGGGCTGGCGCTGCGTCATGGCGTCACCGTGCTGAACTCGCCCGGGACGATCGACAGCGACTACCGCGGCACCGTCGCGGTCATCCTGGTGAACCTCGGCGAGGAGCCGTTCGTAGTCCACCGCGGCGAGCGGATCGCGCAGATGATCGTCGCGCCGGTGATGCGGGTGGAGCTGCGCCCGGTGGATGAGCTGGGAGAGAGTCTGCGCGGCGACGGGGGCTTCGGCCACACCGGCCGGGGATGACGGGATATCACGAGAGGTGGGTCGGTTTGGCGATGATCGTGCGGATGCTGATGGTTGCGCTCGTGGCGGCAGCGCTGGCGCTCGCGGGCTGTCCGGAGGAAACACCCGTAGCGGATGGCACGGACGAAGCCGCGCCGCCGGTGGAGGAAGCGCCGGAGATCAAGGAGGTCGAGAGCCCCGCGGCCGCGCCTGAGTTCACAGTGCGGCTGGTGAGCGGCGGCGAGGCGAAGCTCGCGGACTACGAGGGAAAGGTCCTCGTGCTCGACTTCTGGGCGACGTGGTGCGCGGGCTGCGTACAGGAACTGCCGGACTACCAGGCGCTCTATGAGAGCTGGGACAGGGAGAAGGTGGCCTACATCGGGATGTCCCTCGATGGCGACGCCTCAACGGTGGCGGCCTTCCTGAAGGGCCGGCCGGAGCTCACCCTGCCGATGGCGATCGCGCCGCCGGAGGTCGTGGACGCCTACGTCCCGAGGCGGACGCTGCCGTCCTCGCGCGTGGTTGACCCGAGCGGCGTCCTGCGCTACGAGTTCACCGGTCCCGGTGCGGAGAAGGTGGGCGCGGCGGTCGAGGCGCTGCTGGCCGCGAACGGTGACGGGTGAAAGGTGAACGGTGAAGGGGGGAACGGCTTGTGCGAGTGAAGGGGCTTGCGCACCGGCCGGCGAAGTCCCGGCGGCATGAGTGGAACAGGCGACGGGCAACCCGGCAGGGCCGCCGGATTCGCGGCGGCCCTCCTCAGCGGAGCGGTCATGGGCGTGACATGGCCGCTCCAGAAGTACGTGCTCGCCCAGGGCGTCATCGGCCCGGTGATGATGCACCTGCTCAACGTGATCGGCCTCTTCGCGATCATGGCGCCGATCTTCCTCCTGCGCCACAAAGGCCGCCTCCGCTACCCCGGATTCTCCCCGCGCTGGCTGCTGCTGCTCGGCCTCGTGGCGTGCGTGATGCACTTCTGCCGCAAGTGGGGCGTCAACGAGACCTCCTCCACCACCGCCGCGGTCGTTGAGCGCTCGGAGATCTTCTTCGTCTTCATCTTCTCGTACTTCGTGCTGCGCAAGCCGGTCAGGCCAACGGGGTGGCTCGGCACCGTGCTGGTCGTCTACGGCACAGTCGCGGTCGCCTTCGCGGGCTCGATGCAGCTTCACTTCCACCCGCTGGGGGTGACCGCGCTGGCGATCACCGGCCTGACGATCGCGGTCAACGCGCTCATCGTCAAGTCGAAGCTCACCGGTATCCCGAATGAGCTGATCATCC
Organism: Armatimonadetes bacterium UBA5352; assembly: GCA_002411015.1. GTDB lineage: Bacteria > Armatimonadota > Zipacnadia > Zipacnadales > UBA5352 > UBA5352. Next base: position 20,360 of record DHPY01000078.1, read on the forward strand.
TCGGGAGCATGGTGGTGCAGCTCGTGGTCTTCGGCATCTGGATCGGCGCGGCGGGCCTCGCGCCGGAGGCACGGGCGCTGCTGGCGCTGCCGGTGCTGACAGGGCTGGTCGCGCTGTCGTCGCTCGTGTGGGGCACGAACCTCGTACTCTACTACTACGCCCTCAAGCGCGCGCCGATGTGGGCGGTGCGGATGCTCACGCTCAGCGGACTCCCGGTGGCGACACTGATGGACCTGTGGGTGCTGCGCGAGCCGGTGACACGAGGGCACGTGACCGGGCTGATCGCCGCGATGGCAGGCGCGGCGCTGGTGATCCTGGCGGAGCGCAGCGGGCCCGGCGGGAGCGCAGGCGCCGAGGAAGTAGCATCGGGCCCACTGACCGGTTAGGCATGGGCCGACCTCGCCCGGTTCGCTGCGCTCACAGGGCTCGTTGCGCCCCTCCGAGTGCCGCGCTGATCGTCATCCAGGCCGGGCGGCGAGGGAACGGCAGGGACGAGCGGAAACAGGACTCCGGCGAGGAGGGTGCAAGGCGCATGGCGACCGACCCCTGGCGTGATGAGTTCCCCGTAAAGGACGAGCTGATCTACCTCAACCACGCGGCCGTCTGCCCGCTCCCGCGGAGGACCGCGGCCGCCGTCTGCGCGATGGCCGAGGAGTACCGCGACCGGGGCTCGTGGGACTACCCGCATATCCTCGAGACCGTCCGGCGCGGCCGGGAGCGGCTCGCGGATCTTGTCGGCGCGCGGCCGCACGAGGTCGCCTACGTGAAGAACACCACCGCCGGCCTGATGCTCGCCGCCGAGAGCATCCCCTGGCGTGAGGGCGACAACGTCGTCGTGGCGGAGATCGAGTTCCCCGCGAACGTCTACCCGTGGCTGAACCTCCGCCGGCGGGGCGTTGAGGTGCGGATGGTCCCCGCGCGCGACCGGCTGCTGCGCCTCGACGACTACCGCGCGGCCTGCGACACTCGCACGCGGGTCATTGCCGTGAGCTGGGTGCAGTACTCCACCGGCCAGCGGATGGACCTCTCGGCCCTCGCGGAGGTGGCGCACGACGCTGGCGGCTACCTCGTCGTGGACGCCATCCAGGGCCTCGGCGCGCTGCAGGCGGACGTCACGAAGATGGGCGCCGACGTGCTCTGCGCGGATGGCCACAAGTGGCTGCTCAGCGTCGAGGGCTGCGGGCTGATGTACGTGAGCGACCGGACCATCGGCGACCTCGAGCCCTTCTGGCGCGGATGGACGAGCGTGCCGGATCCGCTGGACTTCGGCCTGCACGATCAGCCGGCGCGCAATGATGCCCTGCGCTTCGAGGAGGGCTCAGCGAACGTGCTGGGCGCGGCGGCGCTGGATGCGTCCGTGGGGCTGATGCTCGAGATCGGCCCGGCGCACATCGAGCAGCGGATCATCGAGCTGACGGACCGGCTGATCGAGGGGCTGCGCGAGGGCGGCTGCAAGGTCATCAGCCCGACCGGGGTGGGCCAGCGTTCGGGCATCGCCTGCTTCAGCCACTGCGATCGCTCGGCCGACGAGGTGGTCGAGGAGCTGACGAATGCGGGCATCGCGGCCGCGAGCAGGATGGGCCTCGTGCGCCTCTCACCACACTTCTACAACGATGAGGGCGAGATCCAGCGGGCACTGGCTGTCATTTCGTCAAGATCCGCTTGAGCACCTGCAGGGACCTGTCCACAACTAAATCACCTTTGGCTATAGGTTTACAGAATCATTAAGATTGCGTATAATACAGCATAGGACGAGGCGGTCGGTCGCCTCGGCCAGAGTGGAGGCCGGCTCCGTCGGTCTGGAGCGGACCTGCCACTGAAGGCTCCGGTTGCTGGGTTTCGGGTGAGACCAGCAAGAACACGAGCGCCTCACGGTCGGCCGGTGGTTGGGGAGGGAAGACGCCTCGGGAGGACGAACTTCCCGAAGCATCCCGAAGATCACCGGCCGCAGTGGAGGCGTTGACAGATGACGGAGACGAAGCTGAAGCTTGGCGTAATGATGCACATCCGCGATAATGCGGAAGCCGCAATCAAGAAGGTATCCGACGTAGGCGTTCCCTCGGCACAGCTCGGCTGGCCGCCGAACATGACGGTTGAGCAGGGCCTCGAGGTCAAGCGCATCGCGGACGACCATGGTGTGGAGATCACCACGCTGTGGGCCGCGCTCCCCGGAATCGCGATCTGGAACTTCACCGAAGGCCCCACCACGATCGGCATCGTGCCTCCCGACTGGCGCGCGCTACGCGTGCAGGCGCTCGAGCAGGCCGCCCGCTGCGCCGCGAAGATGGGCGTGCAGTCGATCACCACGCACTGCGGCTTCATCCCGGAGTTCCCCGGCGACCCGCTCTACCAGGGCACCGTCTGCGCGCTCAAGCAGGTCATGCGCGTGTGCGATTCGCTGGGCGTGCAGTTCTGGTTCGAGACCGGGCAGGAGACGCCGATTACGCTGCTGCGCACCATCCAGGACGTCGGCAGCCCGAACATGGGTATCAACCTCGACCCGGCGAACCTGCTGATGTATGGCAAGGCGAACCCCGTGGACGCGCTGGACACCTTCGGCGAGTGGGTGCGCGGCGTGCACGCGAAGGATGGCGAATACCCGACCGACGGCACCTCCCTCGGCAAGGAGAAGCCGCTGGGTGAGGGCCTGGTGAACTTCCCGGTGCTGGTCCCGAAGCTGAAGGCCTGCGGCTTCACCGGCGCGCTGACGATCGAGCGCGAGATCTCCGGCGACAAGCAGGTCGAGGACATCAAGAAGGCCATCGATCTGCTGACGCCGTTGCTGTAACGGCGGGACGGCAACGGCGGGACGGCAACGGCGGGAATTGGGGATTGGGAATCGGCAATTGGGACGGCAACGGCGGGAACTCCCTTTCCGTAGTGCGCGTGCCCTCACCCGCACAGGAGTTGCCGGGGGGCCTTGACAGAAGTCACGGTATGCGTATAATCGCTAACGGTTGCTATTACGGACAGGCGTTGCTGGCTGTCCGGGTCCAGTACTATCGCGTGAGAGCCGCATCGAGGAGGAAGAGCGATGGAAGAGAAGGGCCTGCCGCTGATTGGTGATCCCGCACCCGCGTTTACCGCGCAGACGACGCACGGGGAGATGAACTTTCCGGATGACTACAAGGGCAAGTGGGTCATCCTGTTCTCGCACCCGGCCGACTTCACCCCGGTCTGCACCACGGAGTTCATGACCTTCGCCTCAATGGCCGACAAGTTCAAGGAGCACAACTGTGAGCTGATCGGTCTCTCGATTGACAGCAACTACAGCCATATCGCGTGGGCGCGCACGATCGAGCAGAAGATCGAGTTCAAGGACATGAAGAACGTCCACATCAGCTTCCCGATCATCGCGGACCTGACGATGGAGGTCGCGCACAAGTACGGGATGCTGCATCCCGGCGCCAGCTCCACGCAAGCGGTACGCGCGACCTTCATCATCGACCCTGAGGGAAAGGTGCGGGCGATCCTCTACTACCCGCAGAGCAACGGGCGCAACATGGACGAGATCATGCGCCTGCTCGTTGCGCTGCAGACCGCCGATGAGCACGGAATCGCGACGCCGGCGAACTGGCAGCCTGGCGACGAGGTCATCATCCCGCCGCCGCCCACCGACAGCATCGCCGCCGAGCGCGTGGCGGGCGCCGGCGAGGGCTACCGCTGCCTCGACTGGTTCCTCTGCCTGAAGAAGCTCTAGGCGCAGGTCGTGGATCTGGCAGGGCGTCACGCTGGACGGCGCCCTGCCGCATATTCCGGGGGAGGGGAAATGGACGACAGAAGTAGCGTCCAGGATCCGTTGCAGCCGCTGCTGAGTCGGCTTCGTGCACGACCGGGAGTGGTGATCTGCGTATTGCTCGTGACGACGCTGATTTCCATTTTGGGCCATGGGTGTGACGGCGGTGGCGTCAACCACACGTATCAGTTCCCACTGATCCTCAAGGCGGCCTACCCCGATCTGTACCCTACCGACGCGCTGGTTGCGACGCTGGATACCTACGCCGCCCCTATCTACCGCCTGCTCGGCTACATTGTGCGAGCCACGGGCATCGGCCTGCACCCACTCCACTTGCTGCTCTTCCTGCTGACAAACGGTCTTATGGTGGCAGGAATCTCCCTGATAGTGGCGCGGTTTGTGCGCACGATCAGGTGGTGGGCGGTCGCAACACTGGCGTCGTCTGCCTCCCCCTGGATGTGGGAGCAGTCGTGGTTGGGAGATGTTCAGGTTCTCTCCGGCCAATTCTCACACACGTCGCTTGCTCTCGCCCTGGCGGTTGCGGCTCTTGCCATGCTGCTGCACCGGCGACCGCTATCCGCCGCCCTCCTCCTCTCCGTGGCATTCTGGTGCAACGCTGTCACGACCCTACTGGCCGTCCCGATCATGCTCGTTTGGCTCGCGCTGGAGGGCCGCCTTCTGACGCGTCCCACTTTCATCGGCGCCGGGATCTTCGCAGCGAGCGCATTGCCACTGCTCAGGTCCGTGGCCGCCAAAAGCGGTCCTGGCTCTGAGACCTTCCGGGAATTCCTGCCCGTTGTTTACGACTGCCATTTCTGGATCGACGCGCCGTCCCTGACTCTGGAACTTATCCCGATTCTGCTCGCCGCAGCCATCGCGGCAGTTTCGCCCTCGCGAGATCTGAGACGCCTCATCGCAGCGGTCCTGGTAGTGGTGGCGGCTTTCGTAGCTGTCAACTGGCTGGGGGTCTATGTGCTGGAGCTGCGACCGATTGTGCTCCTGCACCCTCAGCGCGCGGATATCTGGGTATTCCTGTTGATCCCGCTGGGACTTCCGGTGCTGGCTGCACGTTCACTTGAGTCTGGAAGATCAGGCGCAGCGCCGCTGTGGATCGTGGTACTTCTCCTCCAACTCCAGCACGTCGGGCCATCCGCCTCGATGGCGCTCTTGAGCGTCGTGCTGATCCTCATCGCATCGCACCTCGACGAGCGGGGTCCGTCCGCGACTTGCCGACTGGGACGATGGCAGCCGACCGCCCTCATAGCGGCGGCAGTGGCTATCGCAGTTGGTGCCGCGCTGCTTGCGCTATCGCCATACGGCCTCTTCCCGGCGGCCGCGCTCATGCTCTCAGCGTTGCTGGCTTTTATGGCAGACCCGCACCGATACCCGCACGCGGCCTCTCGGTATGCTGTCGGCGTTATCATCATCGGAGTTCTGCTGGATTTCGGACAGATGGACCGCGAATGGTACCAGACGAGCCCACGAGGCGGCTACGCTCAAGCCGCACAGTGGGCTCGATACCATACCCCCACCGAGGCCGAGTTCTTCGTTGCGCCTGCGGTCGAGGGCTGGCGTTCAGCCAGCCGACGCTCAAGCTTCGTCCACCTGCGCGATGGATCGGCGATGCTCTGGTCAGAAGGGTTTGAGAAAGAGTGGTGGAGGCGTTTACAGGCCCTCAACTGCGACTACTCAGTCGAAGTGCCAACCAGACGCAAACTCACGATGGAGAGCTACAAGGGCCTCACGCCGCGCATGCTCCTTGCCGTTGCCGATGACTTTGGCTACGGGGACTACGTTGTGATGCCAGATGACTGGCCAGACGCGCCCTCGATCACGCCTGAGTTCACCGCCGACGGGGTCTCGGTCTACAGCCTCGACCGACTGCGCGCGGCGACACAACCTCTCCCCGGCGGGTAGTAGGCGTCAACTGCGGCCAGTGGGTCGGGGTGGAACCTGACGCCTTCGCAAACGGCGCTCCGCGTCACTTCCGCGGGCCCACCACCTCGCTGCGCTCCGAGGTCAGCCCGGGAAGCGGCCCCTCCGAACGACACAGGGCTCTTCACTGACGCCGTCCCCATTGCCAATTCCCATTTCCCGCCGTTGCCGTCCCTACCGCAGCCTCTTCCACTCCTCGATCATCGCCGCCGTGCTCTCCCACGGCATGATCGCGTGGGAGGAGACGCAGGGCGAGAGGATCAGGCCGGTTCGTCCGAAGACCTCGAAGGTCATGCGCACCGCCTCGCGCGTGGGCTCCGGGCCCTTCCAGAGATGGTAGGTGCTGCTCGGGCCGGTCCAGAAGCTGCTGACGTCGCTCAGCGCGTCACGCACCCGCGCGGGGTCCACGCCCGGGAACGCGAGGTCTATCCCGAAGATCGAGTCGAGCGCCAGCCCGTGGAGGTAGTCGAGGATCGGCATGATCCCGGTATGCGCGGTGTAGGTCATCAGCATCCCGCCGGCATGGGCCGCGTCGCGCTCGGCACGGAGGCGCTCGCCGAGGAAGCGCTCGAGCATCGCGGGACTGTAGAAGTCCGCGGTCTCGTAGAAGCCATTGCGGCGCACCATATCCACGCCGCGGCCCGCGAGCGCCTGTAGCCCGCGCATCGTCAGGCCATGCTCATACTCGAGGTACGCGTCCACCAGATCCGGGTTCTCGACCGTCATCAGGCAAAGCTGCGTCGCGCCGAAGAGGTGCTGCGCGCCGGTCATCCCGGTGCCGCAGTGCGCGATCGTCGCCAGATCGAACCGCCCCGCCTGCTCCCGCGCGGCCGCCACGGCGCTCTCGGCACGCGCCTCGAGCGTGGCATCATCGGCGGGCGTGTGCACGAGCTTGAAGGCCTCAAGGTCCTGCTCCGTCTCGATCCACGGCTTCACGTAGTGGCCGATGTTGAAGTCGCTGAAGAAGCGGATGTCCTCGCCATGCGGCCACTTCTCGTTGTAGCGCACCGCCGCGTGCAGCACGCCCGCGAGGGTGTCGTAGCGCTTGTGCAGGATGCCGCCCTCGAGGCTGATCTCCGGCTCGAACGGCTCGGGCGCGCAGACGTCTAAGCCTACATGGACGACCTGATCGAGGCCAAGCTCCTCGACCTGGTAGCGGAGGCGCTCATCGCCGGGCGCATCCGGCGGCCAGGGGAACTGCCAGTCGTAGCCCTGGCGCTGGACGGGCGTGAGTGCGTTGAAGGTGATGGAGCAGGGCACGTAGTCTACCGCCTCGCGCCGCACGGCAGCAACGATGCGCTCTCGTGAGGTCATCAGGTCTCGCTCCCTCGAACGGCAACGGCTGACGGGCAGGATGCCCGTCACTACGAACGACACGGCGGACGGCGGACGGCCAATGCCGCAGGCGGGATTCACCGCGCTCCTCCGACTGCCCTCCCTCGGAAGGGCGCGTGGCAGCTCGCGCGGAACCTCCCGTCAATCGTGCAGATCACGTCTCACCGGTGGTGTGGAACGATGTCAGCGCGAATGCTTCTTCTGATCCCGATCCTCCTCGCGCCGATGGCGGCGTGGGCGCAGCCGCTCCCGAGCAGCCAGATCGAGCACCCTGCGGTGCTGCACATGGTGAACGACCGCCGCCTCGATGTGACTGACGAGCGGACCGCGGAGCTTGCGCGCCAGGCGATGGCGATGAGCGACGAGCAGATCGCGGAGTTCATCCTGCCCGAGCACGGGTTCATCCCGGAGCTGACCTGCACCACCTGCGGCAACCAGGCCACGACGTTCTCGCTTGACCGCCCGTATGAGATAGACTGTCCGGAGTGCGGCGCGGTGATGACCGCCGACACGCTGCCAACGGACATGGAGTACACCGGGCAGAACCTCCTCGGTGAGACCGTGACCTATGAGCTGACGCGCGTGCAGCCCGGGCCGGTGGCGATCGCGGCAACGATCCGCTACCGCCGGCACCACGAGATGGCCGCGGCCGCGCGGGCGCTTGGCGAGACCTACCACGCGACCGGCGATGAAGCGCTCGCTCGCCGCGCGGTGCAGATCATGGACCGCTTCGCGGAGGTCTATCCGCACTGGCCGGTCTATCGCCGCGAGGGCAAGCCCTACTGGCGCGAGTGGGTGATCGGGCCGCCGCGCCCCTACAACGACTGGCTCTACGGGCGCTGGGGCGAGCTGTTCATGTACGAGATCCCGCAGGACCTGGTCTTCGCGTATGACCTCACCTACCACTCGCCGGTGTGGGAGGAGCTTGCGCCGGAGGGGGTGGACCTGCACAGGCGGATCGAGGAGACGCTCTTCCGCCCGGCGCTGGAGCACGCGCTGACGGCGTATGAGGACAACGCCGGGCATATCTGGAACCTGAACCCAACGATGTACGAGCGGATGATCCACCTCGGCCGCGTGCTCAACGACCCGGACGTGGTGCACCAGGCGGTGCGCTTCATGCAGGACATGGTGCGCATGTCCTACCACTTCGACGGGATGGAGTATGAGGGCTCGCTGACCTACCATGGCGTGGTGACCTGGCGGCTGGCAATCGCGGTGCGGATGCTCACGGGCTACCAGGACCCGCCGGGCTACGTGGATGACCGCTTCGGGATCGCGCTGAGCGGCGGCGAGCAGCCGATCGCGATGCCGATCTACGACCGCGCGAACGCCGTCCCCACGCTGATGACCTTCCCGAACGGCGCGCGCGTGTGCGTCCATGACAGCTCGTGGTACGCAGGCGACATCGCCCGCCCGCCCACGCCCCCGGACGTCGTTCCGCCGAACATCGAGCTGAACGCCTACGGGCACTACGCACTCGGAGGCGGCCTCGGCGCGGACGGGATGCAGGCGCACCTGCACTTCTGCCCGCGCGTTGAGGGCGGACACTTCCACAACGACCGCCTGCAACTGATCCTGTGGGGCGCGGGGGAGGAGCTGCTGCCGGATGTCGGCTACGTGAGCCTCGGGAAGCCCCACCGCTACTTCATCAACCGGGAGCTTGCGCACAACACCGTCGAAGTGTTCTTCGACGAGCCGCCCGCGAAGCCCGAGATCGTGCAGCCCGTGGACGTGCCGACCGACCCGGTCGGGCGCTTCCGGGCGTTGGCGGAGGCCGAGCGGCCGGTGACCTACGCGCGGTCGCAGCTCATCGCGTACGATCCGGGCACGGTCTCCGGCGGACAGGTGAAGCTGGTTGCCGCGACCTCGCGCGGGCCCGAGTGGATGGGCATGGAGCGCCAGGAGCGCCACCTGCTGATGGTGCGCGTGGATGAGAAGCGTAGCTACCTCGTGGACGTCTTCCGCGTGGCAGGCGGCGACCGACACCGCTTCACCCTCCGCGGCAGCGCCGATGAGGACGTGACGACGGAGTGCGCGCTGCCGCTCGAGCCGCAGCCGGGCACGCTCGCCGGGCCGGACATCGCTTACAACCAGGCCACCCAGGGCGTGGAGCCCTACGCATGGTCCGTTCACGATCTGCGCCGCGCGGAGACCTCCGAGCCGTGGGAGCTGACCTGGACGGGCGCGGACAGCGGCTCATCGCTGCGGATGTTCGTCGCGCCGCAGGAGGGCACTGAGGTGACTCTCGGGATGGCGCCCACCGTCCGCCGCGCCATGCAGGACGCGCGCAAGGCCGACGACTACCAGGGCCCGCACCTCTACATCGAGCGCGACGGCCCGGAGAGCCTCTACGCGGTGGTGTACGACTGCTGGACCGCCGACGCCGAGCCGGTGGTGCGGTCGGTCGCGTGGGAGCCGCTGGGCGAGGGCGCCGATGGTGCGCTGGCGCTGCGCGTGAGCCTCGACGGGCGCGAGGATGTCATCTGCTGCAGCCTCGATGATGAGGAGCGCGAGGTCGCGGGGCTGCGCTTCAGCGGCCCGTGGGCGGTCGCTTCGCTGCGCGATGGCGAGCCGCAGTGGGCGTGGGCGTATGACGGATCGGTGGCCGGAGCGGGCATCAGCGTCCGCGCGCCGGAGCGGCTGGAGCTGCCGCTGGTCGGCGCGACGCGCGTTGAGGAGGGCGCGGCCGCGGATGCGCTGATCGTGGCGGGCACGATCCCGGACGCGGAGAGCCTCCCGGGCCAGTGGGTGCTCGCGCGGCTGGGCGACGACCCGGCCTACGGCTTCGGCGTGGCGGCGGTGCGGGCTGAGGGGGACCGGACGGTACTGGAGGTCACCAACGATCACGGGCTGAAGATCGGCGAGGACACCTGGGAGCTGCTGTACAACCCGTTTTTCCGCAGCGAGGGGCCGTGCCGGGTGGAGATCAGCCGCAGTGCGTTCGCCCGGGCAGGGCGCTGAGGGGGATCGTTCCGATGAAGCGCACGGTGCCTGACAATGCTGCTGAGGAGCAGTCGCGCCCGGACTGGGCGCGTCGGATCGCACTCGCGGTGGAGGTCGCCGCGCTGATCATCTTTGTCGGCTCGGCGATCGGCTTCGCGGTCATCACGCTGCCCTACGGGACGCCCGACGAGCCTGGCCACACGACCTACGCCGAGGCGCTCTCGCACGGGCACTTCCCGACGCCCGACTTCGGCACCGGGCAGAGCGGCCCGTGGCTGTCGCCGCAGGCGCACCACCCGCCGCTCTACTACGCGATCGTGGGTGGCGTGTGGGCGCTCACCGGTCGGCAACCGGGGCTGATCGGCCCGATCGGCCGGGTTGTCAACGTTCTTGCGGCGCTCGGCGCGCTGCTCCTGCTCCGCGCGGCGATGCACCGTGCGTTCCCGGATCAGCCGATCGGTGTTGCCACCGGCCTTGCCTTCGCCGCCGGCTTCACCAGCTTCACCTACGTGATGGGGAGCTTCAACAACGACCCGCTGGCGGTGCTGCTCGTCTGCGTGGCGATGTACCTCGCGGTGCGCTCGATGGATGAGCCGCGGCCGCTGCCGTGGGTAGCGGCAGTCGGCGCGAGCCTCGGCGCGGGGCTGCTGACGAAGCTGACGGCAGTGGTGATCGTGGTGCCGCTGGCCGTCGCCGCGGTCCACGCCGCGCGCCGCGAGGGGAAGGGGGTGGCCCGCGCAGTGACGCTCCTGCTGCTGGGGCTCGCCGTTGCGGCAGTGATCTCAGCGCCCTGGTTCATCCGCAACCAGGTGCTCTTCGGGATGCCCACCTTCAACTGCGCGATGCGTCCGGTCTTCCACTCGCTGGCTGAGGTCGCACTCGGCTGGGACGGCGCGCTGGCACTGGCGCTGATCGCCATGGAGGAGACGGTGGCGAACCTGTGGTGGCCGGATTGGCTGCTGAAGGACTCCTCGTCGCTCATCGCCGACCTCGCCTTCTCCCAGGCTGAAAGCATCGGGCGCGCGGCATGGCGGCTGGTGCTGCCGATCGCCACGTTCCTCGCCGCCCTCATCGGGCTTCGGCGCAGGCCGGTCGCGGAGGATGAGGCAGCGGAATCGGGGCGGAACGCCGCCGTGACGATGCTCCTGCTGATCCCGGTGGTGGCGGTGCTCGGCATCATCCATCAACTGTGGCTGGTTGACTATCTGATCGTGCGATGGGTCGGTCGCTATGTCGGCACGATGGCACCCGCGGTCGCGATGGGCCTGGGGCTGGGCCTCACGCTGCTGCTGCCGAAGAAGGCCCGGCTGGTCCTGCCGGTCGCCGTGGTGATCTTCGCGGGCGCGCTGAATGTGGGAGCGATGGTCAGAGTGGAGCGCTTCTACCGCCTCGCGCCATCAATGCACTACCCGGGCGGGCCCCCGCCGATCGTCGGGCGTGAGCTGTCCATGCATCCGGCGGATCCGCATCAGGTCGGAGACCATCTGCATCCCGTCGGCCAGCGCATTGACCTTCGTGTCGGGGGAGTTGACCCAGCGCACCGGCACCTCGACCACCCTGAAGCCGATGCGCAGGGCGATGAAGATAAGCTCCGCGTCGAAGGCCCAGCGCTCCAGGCGCTGGTGCGGGAAGACGCTCTCGATGGCCTCGCGGGTGAACATCTTGAAGCCGCACTGCGTATCGCGGATGCCTGAGCCGAGGATCGTGCGCTGCACCAGCGAGAACACGCGCCCGGCCGTCTGGCGGAGGAAGGGCTGGGGGACCGCGAGGTCCGACTCACGCAGGGCGCGCGAGCCGATGGCGATGTCGGCGCCTCTCTCGATGGCCGCGCGCAGATCGGCCGCGTGCTCGATGGGCGTCGAGAGGTCGGCGTCGGAGAAGAGCGCGAGGCGGCCGGTTGACTCCATCATCCCGCGCCGGACGGAGTAGCCCTTGCCGCAGTTCTGCTCGTTGATGAGCAGCCGCCCCGGCACCGGCGAGCGCTCCAGGAACTCCTGCGCGAGCGCGACGGTGCCGTCGGAGCTGCCGTCATCGACCACGATCAGCTCAGTTGGCCAGGGCTGATGGCTGAGGTAGTCGGCGACCTGCTCGAGCGTGGGGCCAAGCCGCCGCTCCTCGTTGTACGCAGGAATGACGACCGACAACTCAACTGGTGCGAGTTCAGCCATCGGTGCTCGCTTTCCGCTGATTGCGCTGGAGGAGCAGGGGACGTGAGGAACCGCACTCCCTCCGCCTCAGCAGGAATTCGTCAGTGAAGCACGTAATACCTCCCTGGAATGGGAGGTCCCTCCCGGACGGTGGCGAAGACACGCTGGCGCTGATAGCGTAGTGGAGGTGCGCTCATGGTGAGGTCAGGAGAGTGGCTGTCGCGCGGCTGGACGCTCGTGAGGCCGTATCTGGTGACGCATGCGCTGATCGCGCTCGTGGTGGCGGTGCTGTCGGCGCTGACCGTCGGGATCCTGGCCGGCCCGCTCACCTGCGGCTGGTTCATGATCCTGCTGCGGCAGAGGCGCGATTCGACATACGAGCCGCAGTTCGGCGACCTGTGGAAGGGCTTCGAGGTCTTCGGTCAGTCCTTCCTCGCGTGGCTGATCATCGCTATCGCGGCGGCGGTGGCCGGTGGAGTGGTCGGGGGCGTCGCGTCCATCATCGAGGCGGTGCCGGTGGTCGGCCAGCTTCTCGCGCCCATGACCGGCGCGGTGCTCGCCGTCTGTGTCATGGTGGTCTTTCTCTACGTATTCCCACTGGTGGCGGACCGGCGCATGGACTTCTGGCCCGCGATCCAACTCAGCGCGGAGACGACGGCGCCGGAGTTCCTGCCGTTCGCGGGCTTCGCGCTGATCCTCTACGTGCTGAGTGCGATCGGCGCCGCGCTCTGCGGCCTCGGCGCGCTCATCACCGGTCCGGTCGTCATGGCGGCGATCGCGGTCTCATATGGGGACGTGCTCCGCGACTTTGCGGCGCCGTCGGAGGAGTTGATCGGTCCGCCGGGAGCGGACTACCCGCCCACGCAACAGCGCCCGGTTCAAGAGTAACAGGCACCTACGCCACACGCACTATCGGAGGAATGAAATGGGCAACGTGAAGATCGGCGACTGGCTGTCGGAAGCGTGGACGATCATCTCAGAGGATCTGGTCACGCACATCCTTCTCGCGCTCATCGTCTGGTTAGGCACCGGCATCACCGGCGGACTGCTGTCTGGCCCGCTGATGGGCGGCTACCTCTGGATCGTCTTCAAGAAGATGAAGGATCCCTCCTATACCCCGCAGGTTGGCGATATCGCCAAGGGCTTCGAGAACTTCGTGCAGCTTCTGCTGGTCGGGATCGTCGCGGGGATCATTGCCAGCGTCGGCGTCATCGCGTGTGGGGTTGGTGTGTTCTTCACGAGCGCGCTGGTGATCCTCGCGCTGCCGCTGGTCGTCGAGCGCAACATGGGCTTCTGGCCCGCGATCACTGAGAGCATCAACAAGACCAAGCAGGACCTGATGGGCTGGGTCGTCTTCGTGCTGGTCGTCGGGCTGCTGAACGCGCTCGGCGGCGCCGTGGCGATCGGCTTCCTGATCACCCTGCCGATCATGGTCGTCGCGCTGGCGATCGGCTACCGTGCGGTCTACGGCCTCTCCGGCGGCGCCCCCGCTGCGGCGGGCTACGTGGCCCCGACGCCCGAGCCGCCGATGGCCCCTCCCGGCCCCGGCACCGGCGTGTAGCGAACGAGGCGCAGATGAAGCTGGTACTTCGTCCGGACAATGAGCCGGCGGCGAGCGTGGTGATCGAGCCCGACTCGCCGCCGGCCGTCTCATTCGCGGCGAGCGAACTCAGCCGCTACCTCGCGATCCTCACGGGCGGGAGGTTTCTGGTGTGTACGGCGGGGGGCGGTGAGGGAGTGGTGTTGCGGTTGCGCGTCGCCAGTCCGGACCTCACCCCCCCGGCCCCCCTCTCCGTTCCGGAAGAGGGGGGAGGACGGCAACGGCGTGGCGCGTATGAGTGGAGGGTACATGAGCGCGGCGTGGAGATCGTCGGGGAGACGCCGGTGGCGGTGCTGCATGCGGTCTACGCGCTGCTCGAGACGCTCGGCTGCCGCTGGCTGCATCCGCGGGATGGCGGGGAGATCGTGCCGCGCATCCCGCAGGTTGAGCTGCCTCTCGGCGAGCACTGCGCGCGCCCGGCGATGGCCCATCGCGAGCTGACGAACCTCTACGCGATCGACCGCGAGTACCCGCTGCACATCGACTGGATGGCGAAGAACCGGCTCAACCGCTTCATGGCGTTCCTCAACGTGCATGGCTCGCTGGAGGCCTTCGAGACATTCATCGAGCCTGAACTGGCGGCGCGCGGGATGGCCGCCACCCTCGGCCACCACAGCTTCCGCTTCCTCCTGCCGCCGGAGGAGCACTTCGCCGAGCACCCGGAGTGGTACGCGCTGATCGGCGGCGAGCGCCGTCCGGCTGCGCAGCTCTGCACCTCGAACGCGGAGGTCGTCGAGGCGGTGGCCGGGCGCATCGCCGCGCTCTTCGACGCCCACCCGACAGTGGAGACGTTCGGCCTGTGGCCCAATGACGGCTACGGCTGGTGCGAATGCGCGGAGTGCGCGAAGCTCGAGCCGCAGACGCCCTCGCGCTTCAGCCCGCAACACCCGCGGCGCACCGACAGCTACCTGCGCTTCGTGAACGCAGTCGCGGAGATCATCGCGCGAACGCACCCCGACCGGCGGCTGAGCGCGCTGGCGTATGTCAACTACGCCGACGCGCCCGAGACCGTGCGGCCCGCGGCGAACGTGGCCGTCTGCTTCGCGCCCTTCCTGCGCTGCCTCAAGCACCCGCTGCAGCCGGAGGTCGAGTGCGAGCGCATGAACGTCGCCTACGCGCGGGAGTTCGAGCGCTGGCGGGAAGCGACCGCGGCCGACCTCTACCTCTTCAGCTACCTCTCGCAGATCCACACGCTCTCGCTGCCCTACCCGATCCACGAGATGTTGCGGGAGAACTGGCGCTGGCTGGCGGATGCCGGCTGCGACGGCTTCACGATGGAGTTCGTGCCTGAGGAGTGGGGGGCGTTCGGCGCGAACCTTGAGCTGATCGCGCGGCTGGCGTGGGAGCCGGAGACCGACGTGCCGGCGTGGCTGGCGGAGCGTGACGAGGCCGTCTACGGCCCGGCGGCGGCGCAGATCGGCGAGTACCGGCGGCGCCTCGCGGAGGTGCTGGTGGAGGGCGGGCCGTGCACCGGGCACTACGATCTCACCTGGGCGCGCCGGGCGGATGAGCGGACGCTGCGGGCGGCGATGGAGGCGCTGGGGCGCGCGCGGGTGCTCGCGGCCACCGGCGAGAAGCGGCACTGGCAGGCGACCGAGCAGGCGTGGGTTGGCCTAGGGCTGCTCTTGCGCGTCGGCTCGTGGCAGCGGCTGCTCGCCAGCGGCCGTGAGGGGCGGGCGCTTGCCGCGCGGGCGGAGTTGCTGGAGTTCGCGCGCGAGCACGCGAAGAGCGGTGCGCTGGACCTGCGGAGATACGAGCGAGTGCTGGGATGAAGCGCGCGTCGGCCGTGGTGCTCGGGATCCTCCTCGGCGTGGTGCTTGTCGCCGGCGTGCTGCGGGCGGTAGTTGGCGAGGACCTGACGAGCCTGCGGCTGAAGGTGACGCGCCGGGCCGATCCCGCGGCCTTCGAGCGGCAAGCGCAGGCGCTGTTCGAGCAACGCCATCCCGGGGAGAAGCCGCTGAACTGGGCGATCGCGGAGACCGCCGAGCGGCTCTACCGCGAGCGGCCGATGGGCCGCTTCGTGCTGCACGAGAACGACTGCTCGGACTTCGTCGGCTGCGTGGTAGACGAGGCGCTCGGGCCCGGGGCGCGCTTCAAGCGCGGCAGCAGCGACCACGCCCTCTGCGGCGAGGGCGGCTCGACGCCGGACGCGCTCTTTGAGCACCAACTCCTGCCAGACGCGGGGCCGGTGCAGCCTGGCGACATCGTCTACGTGCGGCACTCGCCGTGGTATGCGCCGCACGACGGCTCGATCGGGCACGTGGGGGTGGTCGGGCCGAACGGGCGCGTGCTTGACTTCACCAAGCTCAAAAGCTGGCCCACCGCGCGCTACAATGAGGTTGAGTTCGAGTTCTTCATCCAGCACAATGAGCCGGATGAGGTCGCGATTGGGCGGCTCCGGCCGGAGTTCCGCTACCGGTTGCTGGAGATCCGCCCCTGACGCTCAGTCGCCCCGCAGCACCGGCGGCGGCCCTGCCTCCGGGAAGCGGAAGACGCGCAGCTCCCCCGCGTCATGCGCCACCTCGAGCCACGGCAGCCCCTCCAGCGCGCGCGCCTGCTCCCGGGCCGCCGCCACCCAGCCGCAGCCGGACTCCCGCAGTATCTCGCGGCGGCGGGCCTCAGCCGTGCCCTCAGCGAAGAACTCGGCCGCCAGCGCGCGCCTTGCATCGGGTTTGACGGTCGTCTGCAACTGCCCCGCGAAGACGTGCCGCATGCTGTAGCGCGCGAGGTACTGCCCGACCTGCATGCTGGTGAAGATGCGGGCGTCGGGCGGGGTGTTCGCCGCGATCCACTCGAAGCCGCGCACCATCGCGAGCGGGAGGCGCGCCTGCTCCGTCCGCGCGCCGTTGACCAGCAGCGCGAGGTTCGTCGGCAGGATCGCGAGCAGCAGGAGGATGCGGGCGACACGCTGTGCCGAGGCCGACACAGCGAGCCGCTGCTGGAGCCACGGCACGACCCGTGCGGCCATCGCGGCCGCGGCCAGCAGCGCGAGCGGGATGTGCACGCCCTCCACGGCCCTGCGCTCGAAGGGCACCAGCGGGTAGGCGTAGGCGACCAGCGCGGTGACCGCCAGCCAAAGCCCGAGGAAGAGCCTCTGCAACCGCCGCTGATCAGGCGCGTCGTCCTCCGAATGCAGGCTGCGGAAGCCGAAGATCGCGAGCGGCAGGACCGCGCCGGTGCCGAGCAGGTAGACCAGCGGCGCGGGCGAGCGCAGCACGTTCTGCTCGGCCCAGACGGCCAGCATCGGGTGGCTCCTCGCCAGCAGCGCGTAGAAGGCCGTCGGCACAAACGCGCCGCCGAGCGCCCAGAGGTTCACCGCGAGCGTCCGCCACGGTGCGCGCGTGGCGAGGCCGATGGCCAGGTGCAGCATCAGCAGCGGCCCCCAGACCGCGAGGTCGTAGGGATGCACCGCGGTGAGCAGGAATGCCCAGCCCGTGGCCGCCATGCTCAGGCGCAGGGACGGCGCCCGCCATGCGCGCAGCAGCGTGAGCGTGAGCAGCGCCATGAAGCACAGCGCGAGGGTGAAGTGCGGAAGCAGGAAGGAGTGGTAGGCCCACAGTTCGGGCATGAGGTCGGCGGAGAAGATCACGACGCGGCCGGCCGCGGCGTTGATGGCGTCGCAGATGGCCCCGAAGCCGCTGCCGAGCGTGCCGATGACGAACGCGAAGAGCCGCGCGTCCTGCCTCGCGAAGAGCTCGCTGACCACCCGCCAGAGGATGAGCAGGTAGGCGAACGCGAGCGCGACCGCGACGAGACGGTAGAGGACGATCAGCGGGATCGGGATGATGCGCGCGAGCATCCCGAGGGCCACCCAGTGCGGGCCCACGAAGATCGGCGGGGCCTGCTCGGGCGTCGCGAGGTTGTCCATGAGCACCCGGCCCTCTCGCGCCTGCTGGAGCCAGACCATGTACAGGTTCTGATCGTTCTGCGCCTCGACGAAGCCCGTGAAGGCCTCGTCCGGCGGGCAGGTGAGCGCCTGCCATGCATGGGGAAGCGCGGTCGATAGCGCCACGACCGCGCTCAGCACAAGCACCCATCCCGGCCAGCGCCGGCTCTGCCCCTCCTGCATCAAGCCGCCCCTCCAGTGCGGAGCGTCAGTTCTCCGGGAAGCGCTCCCGCCAGCGCTCGCCGAAGCTGGCCGGGGCGCTCTCGCGGGGGATCTTCGGCATGGGCTCTACCGACGAGAGCCAGCCGACGAGCGGGTCGGCAAGCTGCATCGAGAGCATGCGGAACTCCCCCGGCTCCAGCGAGACCGCCAGCACCGGCCGGCTGAGCGCGCGGGCCTCCGGCGAGAAGGTGAAGGAGCCGCGGTAGCTGCGCCAGACGCCGCGTGGGCCGATCGAGAGCGTGTGCACATCGAGCGGCGGCGTTCGCACCTCGAAGACCAGGTCAGTCTGCGCGCCGGTATTGTTCCAAAGCGCCAGGATCCCTTCGTCGCCGCGGATGAACGGGCGGAAGCCGATCGCGGCGGTGGGAGCTGAGCCGATCTCCGGCGTCTCGCGGAGCATCCCCACGGGCACCGCGCCGGCCAGCTCGCGGGATAGCTCCGTGTAGGCCTGCGCGACCGGCCCGCGCGGCCGACCACCGGCGTCGAACAGCGTCCAGGCGTCGGCGCCCTCGGGGGCGTCGTCGGGGCGGGCGGCGATGGTCCAGCCGGTAGCGCCCTGATACGCGCAGCCCGTGAGCGTGCGCGCCAGCAGCGCCGCGTCACACTCCGCCACACCCGTGGAGCGCGCTGCAAGGTCGGCGAAGAACATCGGCAGGCGGGCGCTCTGGCGGATAGCTGCCGGGACGGCATCGATCGCTGCCGCCGCTGCAACCTCCGTCCACGCGGGCTGCGCCCCGACGACCGCGCTGCGGTCGAGCGTCACCGCGCGCGCGGGGAGGCCCTCAAGCACCGGCAGGCGCAGGGACGCGGCCGCGAGGCTCCCTGCCGCGCCCAGCTCGGACGCCGCCGCAAGGTCTTCCTCGGCGATCGCGGGCGGCGGGCCGGGCAGCAGGTCGGCGGGCGCGCTCAGCAGCGGCAGCTCCCCCGTGCGGATCGTCTCGCTGAGGGCGCGCGTGGCGGCGGAGCCATCGCCCGCCGGCGCGGCTCCGCGCGGGCGGTAGAGCGTGGCGAACTCCGCGCGGCCGGTGGCCTCCGAGGCCGCTGCTGCAAGCGCCTCCTCCGACCACGGCGGCGCGAGCAGCCACAGCCTGGTGAGCGATGCCGGGAGGTCCCGCGCAGGCGCGCAGGCCACCAGCGGAATGCCGAGCGAGGAAAGCTGCGCGAGCAGCTCCCGCTGCGGCGTGCCTGTGCTGAATGCGGCGCCCGGCGCGGGGTACGACGGCGTGACGTCGACCTTCAGCGGCACCGAGGCCTCGGAGCCATCGCTGCGGAAGGTCACGCGCAGGAGGTAAGTTCCGAGCGCCAGGCCCTGCAGCGAGGCGCCGAAGGCCGTGGGCGCGCCGGAGCGGATCGTGACGGTGCGGTCCGGGATGAAGAAGCCCGGAGGGGCGGCCACGGAGATCGTGAGCGGCTTGCTCGCGGTGGCGCGGTTGCGCACTGTGACAGGGAGCTTCCCGCGTTCGCCGCGCGCGGCAATGACCTCCGACGGCAGCGTCACCTCGAGGCTCCCGACCTGCAGCAGCAACTGCGACATCCCGGCGATCGGGCGGCTGATGGCGTCGAGCAGCCCCTCCGGCTGCCAGCCCTCCGGCAGGGGCTCGGGGAGCACCGGCGCGTCGGCGGGCGCGGTCGCAGCGGCGACCTCGGTGGCCGCGACCGACACGTTGTCGATCAGCCACTGTCCGTTGCCCTCAGCGGAGAGCGCTACCCGTGCCGCCG
This sequence comes from Armatimonadetes bacterium UBA5352, assembly GCA_002411015.1. GTDB lineage: Bacteria > Armatimonadota > Zipacnadia > Zipacnadales > UBA5352 > UBA5352. The sequence goes on from DHPY01000078.1 coordinate 39,886, forward strand.
GAGCGCCGGCGGGCGGCAGCAGTTCCGCGGAGAGCGTCCTCCAGCCCGCCCCGGCGTCCGCGGCACTCACCGCGACCTGCGCCACCGGCTCGGCATCGCCGGGCGCCAGCGCGACCAGCAGGCGCGACTGCACGCTCTTACCCGGCCCCTTGATGCGCAGCTCAACGCGCTGCCAGCCGCTCAGCGGCTCGGCGGATGGATCGGAGGCTGCCCAGCCGCCGCCGATTGCGAGCGAGCCGCGGGCGCCCTCGCTGGTGGCGATCCGCGCGCCTGACGGCAGCGTCCAGCCAGCGCCGTCGGCGAACTCCGGGTTGGCGGGGAACTGTGCCCACGCGGCCGATGCGGTCAGGATGAGTGCGAGTGCGGCGCAGTGGTGGCGGATCATCTGCGTGATCTCCTTAAGTCAGACCCCGGCGCGCTCCAGGAGCGCGTCGTAGAAGTTGCTGTAGGCGAAGTAGAGCGCGGTCAGCACGATCACGGCGCTCCCCAGCAGCGCACCCACCGCCGACCCGGCGGAGATGCCGTTGACCGATGCCTCGCGCCGCTCGATCGCGTAGTCCGCGGCCGCGGCGAGCCGGCGCTCAAGCTCACCCGTCCGCTCGGTGCCCTGGAGCATCTGCCGGACGCGCAGCGGCAGGAAGCGCATCTCAGCCAGCGCCGTCGCAAGCGGCGCGCCGTGGCGGATGGAGGTGGCGGCGCGCTGCGCCGCATGGCGCATCCCCGCGTGCTCGGTGACATCGCCTGCAAGGTCCAGCGCGTGGTGCACTGTGACTCCCGCGCGTTGCGCGAAGTTCAGCGTGCGCAGAAAGCGCGCCAGCGCCGCCCAGCGCGCGAGCGAGCCGAAGAGCGGCATGCTCAGGCTCACGCGCGAGCGCAGCGCGGCGATCGCCGGGATGGCGTTGGCCGCCCGCAGCGCGTAGATCAGCAGCACCGCGAGCATGATGATCGGCAGCAACCGCGTCAGGAACAGCTCGACGTACCAGCCGAAGCCGCGCGCGATCATCCACGGGAAGGGCGCAACCAGCAGCGCGAGCACCAGCACCGCCCCGTAGTAGATCCGCAGCCACAGGAGGCGGCCCTGCAGGCGCATCTGCGTCTCATACTGCGCCGCCAGCTCGGACAGCATCTCCGGCAGCGCGCCAAGCTCCTCACCGGCGGCCACGAAGCCGACGACGTGCCGCGGGAAGATCGCCGGGTAGCGCGCGAACTGCTCCGCAAGGCCCATGCCCTCCGCAGCCTGCTCGGCGATCTCACGCGACACCCGCCGCAGCCGCCGGTCTCCGGCGATCGCGGCGAGTTCGTCGAAGGCGTCATGCGCGTTTACTCCCGCGCGCAGCAGCGACGCGAGCTGCGTGAAGTACTGCGCGAAGCCCCCCGGTGAGACCGGGCGCAGGTGGTGGATGACGCTCGCGCCCCAGCGTGACGCGCCGATCTCCGCGATACGCACAGGGAACAGGCCCTGGTCGCGCAGTTCGTGCGCGACGGCGCGCGAGTCGGCGCCGCTCACGTTGCCGCTCATGCGCCTGCCATCGCGGCTTTGCGCCTCATAGTGGAACTGCGGCATAGGGTCCTCACAGTAGGGCTTGCGGCAGCGCTCGGGTCACCTCGGGGTATTGTATCGCGGGAGGCCGGAGGTTTCAACGCCGACGGTACCACCGGTCCATCAGAGGTGGCCCGACTCCGACGGCGAAGCGTCAGTCGGCCAGTACGCGGAGCTACGGCTTCCGCGAGGAAGGGCGTATCGGCGATGATGAGTTCATCTCATCTGCTGGCGAGCGGTGCCACCGGGCGTGGTCTGAATCGTCATCCCTGGGCGGCGGCGGCCGCTGCGTTCGGCTTCCACTTCGTTCTGGACTTCATACCGCATCTCGACCCCGATGACATCTGGGGCGACACCGGTCCGCTGGCGCTCATGATCGGTGTGGCTACGGCCGATTTCGTGCTCGCATGCGTCCTGCTCGGCTTCCTGCTGCGCGGGAAACCGTGGCGGCGCACCGCCCTCTGGGCTGCCCTCAGTGGAATCATCATCGACCTGCTGAACACCATCCCACCGATCGGGCCGTGGTTCAAGAGCTGGTGGGGAACGGCGTGGCTGGATCGCTGGCACCACGCCATCCAGCCCGACGTGCCGACCGACGCGTATCTCATCGGCTTCGGCACACAGGCCATCGTGATCGCGATCTCAGTCTGGCTGCTGCTGCGGCCTGCCAGGTCACCGGAACGGGATTGAGCCACCGCCGGTCTTACCCGCGGCGGTTCAGTATCCGCTCGGCCACCCTATCCGGGTCCACCCGGTAGGTTCCGGCCTCGACCTGCGCCTTCAGCTCCGCGACCTTCTCGGCGCGGACCTCCGGCGTCTGGGCCAGTGCTGCGCGCGCGGTCCTGATCTCCTCCGCGCGGCTGCTCAGCTCAAGCTGGTCCGCGCCCGCCGAGCCTTGAGTCCCCGCCGCCTCGCGCAGTGGCGTCGTGCCCTGCACGCCACCGCCCGTGGCGCGTCCTACGTGGCTGCGACCGATGTGGTGAAGGCTGCCAGGATCGATCCTCACTGCCCGTCTCCCCTCTCAACACCGACTTCCCCGCGCACTCTACATCGCATATCGGCACAACTCAAGGGGACTTTAGCGCCCGGCGGAAGTTTTTTGAACCGCGGGCGAGCCTCCAGAGCGGAGAGCGCCGCAGGTCGAGCGGAGGGGCCGCCTGAGCGGCGCCAGTCGAGCGTCAGCGAGAGTGGCGGTGCGAAGCCGGCCCACGATTGGCCGATCACTCGCGTCTGATGCACCACCACGGGCCAGCTTCGCCGCCCGCAAACGACGCGGGCTGGCTCAGGCGGCCCTTCCTGACGGAAGACGAAATCCCCAAATGTCTCCATGCCCGCCATCCATGGGCACCGGGCCGCTCAGGGCTTGATGGACGCCTGCACCCTGCGCGCCTCCGGATCGCTCAGCGCGCCCATGAGGGTGAAGCAGAATGCCCCGTCCTCCCAGGTCACCGAGCGGTCGTGCTCGATCGGCTGTGAGCCGCCCGAGCCCCGGCGCTGGAAGAGGCTGAAGGTCTCCACACCGTTGCTGAAGGAGAGCCAGATGGTGGGTCTGCCACCCACCTCAATCACGGCTACCTGGTCGCTGCGAAACGAGAAGCCGGGGGGGAGGTAATCGGGCACTACGGCTCTGAAGCCCGCGCGCTTCTGGGCCTCGTCGAGGGTTACCCGCTCGGATGGGCGCTGCGACTCGATGACCTTCACGCCCGCCGGCGGCTCAAATTCAAAGAGGCCGGGGGTGAAGATGGGATCGAAGGAGATGCTCGTGAAGTAGACGGAGGATTTCACGTTGCTGCGGGAGTCGAAGCGCTGGGTCTTGAGTTCCACGGAGTTCCGGCCGTCCAGCCATGCTTTCTTCACCGGCACACCCTCGGCGGTGTAGATCTTCACCACGTGCGCGTTGCGTCCCGCGACGCTCTCAGTGCCCGCGTACTGCAGGTGCATCCTGCGCGCGAGGTCGTCCAGCTCCTCCAGGCGGCCGGCGATGACGCGCTCCGGCGGAGGCAGAAGCGTGTGGACGGCCTCCCCGGTGGCGGGGGTGTACTCCCAGTAATCCTCACCGGATGTGAGGCACAGCTTCCCCTGCTCGGAGGCGGGGGAGAGGAAGACGATGCGCAGCTTCCCCGGCGCGGCGTAATGGATCTTCTGCTCAACGCCCAGCACCTTGCGTCCCTCGGAGAAGACGACGACGGTGCGGACGCCGGAGAAGTCGACGGTTGCGCGGGAGAGGATGCTCTGGCGCAGGAGCTCGAGCGGCTCCGGCGCCGCTATCGCCACGGTCGCTGCTGCTGTGATCAGCGCGAGCCCGGTGATGGCCAGCGTGGATATTCTGTTCGCCAATTTGCTTCGCCTCATCGCGCCGGAGCCGTTCATCATTTCGTAGTGTAGACAACCAGGTTCACGCCGGGATCGTCGGCGAGCGGCTGCGTCATCTGCAGCGCCTGGTGGCGCCGCAGCAGTTCGTCGAGCTCAGCCTCGGTTGCCGCCGGGGTCGAGACAGCGATCGTGCCGGAGGCGCTGCCGGCGTACTGCTGCGTGCCCTCCGGAAGCGAGCCTCGGCCTGCCCACATGCTGCCGCCCGCCACCGCGAGCGCGATGGCTGCGCCGACCGCCGCCGCGCGCGTCCATGAAGTCTGGTTTGCCGGGACGAACCACTGCCCGAGGCGGGCAGTCCAACCCCGCTGCGCCTGCTCCCGAGCGATCTGCTGGAGCACCCCGGCGGTGAAGCCTTCCGGCGCCGACTCGCTCGGCAGCGAGTGCAGCATCACGCTCGTCCCGCGCAGGATGCGCGCCTCATAGCGGCAGTTCTCGCAGATCGCGAGATGCTCGGTTGCCGCTGTCGTCAACTGCTCGGTGCTTCCCCAGCACTCCACGAGCTCCGCCCGCACCTCTTCGCACGTCATCGTCTCCGCCTCCAACAACAACCCATCTTGCACATCAGCGTCTCATCTTGCGGACGACTCGCCCGCCGCGATGGTTCGTCAACTTTCAACTTCAAGCTCGCCCGCCGCCACCAGTTGCTCGAGCGATTCCTTGAGCCGGTTCCGGGCGTTGAACAGCCGGCTCTTCACGGTGCCGAGCGGCACGTTCAGGATCTCCGCGATATCCTCGTAGGTCTCGCCCTGCAGTTCGTAGAGGATCATCACGTCCCGCAGCTTCTCCGGCAGCTCCATGATCGCCCGGCGCACTGCAACACGCGTCTCCCGCGTGGTGCTCCGGTCCTCCGGGCTGCCCGTATCATCCGGTATCTCGCGCTCATACTCGCCATCATCGGACTCCATCGGCTCATCAAGCGAGTAGGTCGGCTCCTGGCGCTTGCGCTTGCGCACCACGTCGATCGCGAGATTGCTGGCGATCCGGTAGAGCCAGGTGTGAAAGCTCGATGCGCCGCGGAACCTGGGAAGAGACCGGTAGGCCCGCAGGAATGCCTCCTGCGTCACGTCCTCGGCCTCATACGGGTCATTGAGCATCCGGGAGACGTAGTTGTATATCTTGTCCTTGTACTCCTCCACCAGTTGACCGAAGGCCGCGCCGTCGCCCCTGCGGGCCCGCTCGACCAGTTCCTCGATATCCTGTTGGCTGAGCTGTCTGGCCTTCGCCATTCGTAGACGTTGCTTTCTTGCTCGTGTTCAGAGTTGGCGCGATCCCGCGCCTCACAGTATCCTCACTGCTTCTACTGGTCGAAGAGGCCGCCCATCGCGGGCGGGTGCTCCTCGTCCGGCTGCGGCTCAGGAGCGACCCGCTCCGGCCCCGCCGGAGCCACAACTGTCGAGCCCACGTAGATGTAGCGCTCGAAGAGCCGCTGGTAGTCCGACCAGCGCGATCCGCTGGCCTGGCCGTCGGCGACCACCTGGCTGAAGTACTGCACGTGCGCGTCGAGGTTGTCCGCGTAGTGCAGCGCGCAGGCCTCGGCGGTCATCGGCAGCACCGGCGCCCCGAACTCCCGCTGCCCGTGATGCGAGAGAAGCAGGTGTGTCAGACGATTCGACAGTTCCTCGGGAAACCCCTCGATTCGCTCGACCGCGCGGTTCACCATCCGGTCCGTCAACACGGTGTGCCCGACGAGCCTCCCGGTATCAGTGTACTCGATGGAGGCGCTGCACTCAAGCTCGCTGATCTTGCCGAGATCGTGCAGCAGGGCGCCCGCCATCATCAGGTCGCGATCGAGCTGCGGGTGCACCCGCGCGACCGTCTCAAGGATCTCGACGACGCCGATGGTATGCTCAAGCAGCCCGCCGATGTGCGAGTGATGCAGGGACTTCGCGCCGGGCGCGCGGCAGTAGCTGTCGAGCCTCCCGGGTTCGCCGAAGATCTCGCGCAGTAGCGTGGAGAGGTGCGGGTCACGGATGCTCTCGATAGTCGCGAGCAGCTGCGCGCGAAGGCTGCCGAGGTCGCGGCTGCTGCATGGGATGAGGTCGGCGGCATCGGTCTCCGCCTGCTCGGCGAGCTTGAGCCTCTCGATGACAAGCTGCTTCTGTCCGCGGTATTCCTCGACGACCGCGCGGACCGTCACGGGATCGCCCTCGGAGAAGCACGCGGCAGCCTCCTCGGCGCCATCCCACATGCGGGCGGTGACCTCGCCGGTGGCGTCGCCGAGGGTGAGGGAGAGGTACTGGCCGGGCTTGGACTTGAAGCTCGCGAGGGACTTACTGCGCGCGGCGAAGGTCCCGACTATGCGCTCGCCGATCACGAGTTCGGCGACGGTCTTACTCGGCATGGACATGGCTCCCCTTTTGTGGCTGCAAACGGCGCGTCCAAGGATGTTCGACGGGGGAAGCGCGATGCCCTCTGTGGAGCGGTTGTGGCCGTTCCCGCTCCCGCCCTGCCGCTATGCATCCCGCACCTCTCTGACGCGGCCGCAGACGGGTCGTTACGCCGTCTTGGAGGGCCCGCGAAGCGGGAGGTTGCACCCCGGCCCGTGTCGTTGTCGTTCGCGCGGCACCAAAGCAGACGGCTATCGTTCTACGTGGGCCGGGGTGGAACCTGAGGCGCTGGCGCGCCTCACTCCTCGCGCCGCCAAACGACAGCGGCGCTCGGAGCGGCCCCTCCACGACACGGCAGACACCGTTGGTCTGGCCTCCTATTCCCCGCCCACCGCGTTCGTGAGCATGACCCGTTCGATGCGGGCGCCATCCTCGCGGGCGAGGATGCGCACCGTGTGCTCGCCCGCCCCAAGGCTCAGCGTCGGGCCCTCGATCCACTGCCACAGGCCCATCCGGCTGTCATTGCCGAACTCGACCGGCTCGCCACCATCAACCTGCGCGTAGAACGAGTTGCCCTTCTCATCAAGCCACCAGCAGTGCCCGAGCAGCGTGTACTCGCCTGCTGCCGGGATCGTCAGCGTCCACGTCGCCGAGCCCGCATCGTCCGCCGCCGCCCACGGGCCGGTGTTGAACCGCACCTCGCGCGGCACGTGGATGAAGCGCATCCCATCCGCCTCGCCGAGCGCGAACGGCTCCGCGAGCGTCGCCGCGCGCGTATCACGCTCCTCCCGCACCAGCGCGGGCACCACGCGCACCTGGAAGCTGCGCGTCTGCGTCCGGTCGCCGCACTCCACCCGCAGGAGCGAGTCGGCCGTGCAGGCGGGGGTGCTCGCCTCCGGGCAGGCGCTGACAGTGGCGGTCGCGGTCTCACCGGGCGCGATCGTCAGCGTCGCGGGCTCGCAGGTGATCCGCAGGCCCTGCGCCTCGCCGCTGAGGGTCGCCTCAACCGGCTCGCCGGTGGTGTTGCGAAGCTGCACCTGGCCGCTCCACGGCTCCTCCGCGCAGCAGACCGCGTTGCCGTGCGGGAGCGTGACCTCCAGCGGCGTGATGCGCGATTGCAGGTGCGCCTGTGAGCTGTAGAGCCAGGTCATCGAGCGCACGTTGGGCCCGACCGCGCCGAGCAGGACCTCGGTCAGTTCGCCGAACCACTCGTCGCCGGTGTAGCGGTAGGGGTAGCTGAGGGCGGCGGTGCACTGGTCGGTCGCCGAGTAGCCGGTCTTGCAGCTTGGCGCCTGCTTATACCAGAAGCGCGCGGGCGGGCCCATCGGCTCGGTGGTGAGCCACTCGCCGATGCCGAGGCACATGCGCATGGCGCGCTCCTCGCCGGTCGCCTCGTAGAAGCGCCCGAGGCCGCGGCCCACGATCCCGTGCATGAACGCGGTGCCGCCCTCGTAGGAGGGCTGCTCGGAGATCGGGACGCTGATGACGCCGCGCACCGGGTCCTGGATCGTCTCCATCCAGTCAAGGATGGCGTTGCCCGCGTCCCTGTAGCGCTCGTCGCCTGTCAGACGGTAGAGGCTTGACAGCGCGATGAGCGTCCAGCCCGGCCCGCGCTCCTGACCGCCCGCACCGTAGGCGTCGTTCTCGACGCTCCAGACATACCAGTCGCCCATCGCGCGCGCGGTCTCCTCGGCGCGCACGTCGCCGGTGAGCAGCCAGTAGTCGAGCAGGCCCTCCACCCAGGAGTGGCCGTTGCTCGCGCCGGCGATGCAGTGATCCGGATACCAGCCTTCCTCCACGAGGTGCTTCGAGTTGTGGTGGTGCGGCGCGCCGATCAACTGCTCCCGGCCCGGCGCCCAGTGATAGCAGTCCGTGGCCTCGTAGTGCCGCGCGCCCTGCTCGCCGATCTCGAAGAAGCGCCGGTCGCCGGAGCGGAACCACTCAACGAGGAAGCCGTGGTGGTGGTCATACTCCTGGTTGCTCCAGAAGGTGTAGCTTGGGCCGTAGCCCCACTCGAAGGTGTCATCGCCGAAGTTCTCCATCCCGTACTCGCGCCGCGTCTCGCGCTTGGCGAGGTAGCCATCATGCATCCGATCAACGCCCTCCTCGTAGCGCGGGAAGAGCGTCGGGTCCTCCGCCGGCATCTCGCCGAGGGCCAGCGTGCCCACCGCGTATTGCGGATCGGCGGAAGCGACGAGCCGGTCGCGGAAGGCCTCGAAGACCTCTGCCGAGTCCGGGTCGGCGCCCGGGGCTTCGAAGCCGAGCATCACCTCGTGCGTGATGCCCTCGCCCTGGTAGAGGACGAACGGGCCGTCGCTGAACTGCGTGTGGCTGTCGTAGGGGATGAGGTCGAGCGCGATCCGCCCGTCGCTCATCTCCACCGCCTTCGGCCACCTCTCCCACCACCAGCGCGTGGCGACGGCGAGCGATGGGCCGCGCCCGCCCTCCGCCGACATCCGCGCGAAGCCCTGCGTGCGGCCCTGCTCGACCGGCGCGGCCGCGTCGCCAACCAGCGCGCGATCAAGCTCAAGCTGCACGCAGCCGGCGGCCTGGCCGGAGATCGGGCCATCCTCGCCCCAGACGGTCGCCCGCGCGCCCTCGTCCGCCCACGGGTAGGTCATGTTCAGGCGCACCTCGCGGAGCTTCTCCGTGGGCATGTCCTCCTTGTGCGTAAAGACGTAGCTCAGCCGCGTGGTGGGCGAGCCGGCGTAGAACTCCTGGATCATGTCGAACTCCAGCAGCGTGGAGCCGTCCTCGGCGGTGTGCCGGCCGATTCGCCGGATGACCGCGCGCAGCGGCCCGGCCTCGACCACCTGCGTCTTCGTCACCTCGCCGAGCGCTGAGGAGTACTCCGTGCCATCCTCGCCGGTCACCAGCGCCGCCCACGGCCGCTCACCGACCATCTCCATGCCATCGAGCACAGCGCTCTCCACGAGCGTGCCGCGCGTCGTGCTGAGCGTCGCCTGCAGCGGACCGGTGTTCACGACGATCGCGCCATCGCGCTCGGTCACGGTCATCTGCCGGTTGAGGAACTCCGCCGGGCGCACCTGCGAGCCGAACTCAACGGTGTACTGCGCGCTCGCATCGGCCTCGACGGACGCCGGGAAGCTCACGAGCGCGAACATGGCGGAGCCGTCCGGCCAGTAGTTGAGCGCGCGCGCCTGCACCGGGACCTCGTTGCCGCCCGGGTCGAGCACGCGCAGGTTCTGCGCGGACTTCAGCGTGCCATAGGCGAAGGGCAGTCCCTGCGTGGCAATCTCACCGGAGCGCGCGACGCCCGCGTGATCGGTGACGCTCACGGTGAATGAGTCTCGCGCAGGCTCCTCGCCCGGCTGATAGCAGGGCGGCTGGATCGCGACCTCCTCGCGCACCGGCTGCCGCTCGACAAGCTCCCGCGGGAGCAGCGCGATCTCCTCGACGCGGATCGCCTCCTGGCCGTCGCGCGTCGCGTCGAGGCGGATCTCATCGCCGCGGGCAACCTGCACCGGGCCGAAGACCGCGCGCCAGTCGCCGTAGTCATCGGCGGTCATCTGCACCTCGCCGGTCTGCCTGCCGGCGACCGACAGCCGCAGCCGCGACTGCCCGGTGTGGTCGTCGCGCAGAGCGATCGCGGCGTAGTACGAGCCGTTCTCGCCGGTGAAGCGCCGGCTCAGCGAGCCGCGGTCGCCGGCGATCTCCATCGCGCCATTGGCCTGCTCGAAGCCCTCGGCCTCCATCTGCCGCGCGGGAATGCGCGCGATGCCGGGGAAGATCTCCACGCCCGCCCAGAAGACGTCGGTCGCGAACGGCTGGTCGGTCGCCTGCCGGTCGCGCACCTGCAGCGAGACCGTGACCTCGTCCTTGCCGCGGACCGCGTCGGAGATGTCCACGAGGTAGAAGCGGCGGTCGGCCGGGCGCGGGTTCATCCCCAGCACATCCAGCTCCCAGACCTGCTCGCCGTCCACGAGCACCTCGCAGAAGCGCATGTCGGCCTTGCGGTTCTCGAACGAGCCAACACGGCGGTCGCCCTCCATCTCGAGGTCCAGCCCGCCGCAGTAGTCATCGGAGACGTAGAAGCGCAGGTAGCAGCCGCCCTCGGCGGGGACGGCGACCGTGCGGCTGACGCGCCCGAAGGCGCCCGCCTCGGTGGGGGTGTGCGGGTGGGAGATCGTGAAGACCGCGCGGCGGTCCGGCTTGCCGGTGAACTGCCCCTGCGACTCGAAGCTCCAGCCCTCGGTGTCGAGCGGCCAGGCGCCGCCCGCGGTGGGCTCGGGCAGCAGTTCGGAGACACTGCGGCGGTAGCACTCAGGCACGGCGCTCGCTCCTTCCGGCCAGTCGGGGGAGTGTGAGAGCGCGTAGGCGACGAGGTTCCCGAAGAACTGCGCGCCGGCGCCCTCGGGCCCCGCGCCATCGTTGAACCAGTGATACTCGGGGATCATCTGCGTGAGGATGATGCGCCCGGCGCCATGCTCAAGCTCGATCAGCCCGTAGTGCGCGCCCGGGTCGGCGGCGGGCTGCTGGTCCCAGCCCTGCTGCTTCCCCGTGCTGATGAGCGGCACCCACCCCTCGCCGAGGGCATACCAGGCGTCGTAGATGCTCCCGCCGTGCACGCCAGCGAGCACCTCGCGCGTGAGCGCGTTCGGCTCGCGGAAGATGGGGTGCTCGGGCGCGAGGATCTCTCCGAACTCATAGGAGCGGTCCTTCTTCGCGGGCACGGGCACCCACCCATCGCCTGAGCGATCGCGCATGCCGAGGAAGACGCCGCCGCTCTCGACGAAGCGCAGGAGCTTCTCCTCGGAGCCCGCGATCGGCGCGCGGTCGGCGTCCATCGCGCTGATGATGACGGTGTAATCGAAGAGGTTGACGCGCCGGGCTTTGTAGTCGGGCCACGAGGACTGTTCGAAGGGGACGCCGAGAGCCTCAAGCGCGGAGGCGGTATGCCCGCCGCCCATGAGCAGCACCCGCGGCTCGGCGGCAAAGGCGGCCCCCGCGGAGAGGATGACGATCAGCGCGGTGGTGAGCGTGCGGGTCATGGTGATGCGCCTCCGGTGAATGTGCAGACTGTGCGTCGTTTGGAGGGGCCGGAGAGGGCGGGATGTCGTTTATCCCGCCCGACGCCGGCCCGGT
>DHPY01000078.1:51530-51672 GCA_002411015.1 Armatimonadetes bacterium UBA5352
TGTCGTCGCGCCGAACGACAGGAACAGCCGGGCGCAGGCGGAGCCACCGGCATCGCGCCGCCCGCACGTCGTTTGTCGTTTGGAGGGGCCGGAGAGGGCGGGATGTCGTCTATCCCGCCCGACGCCGGCCCGGTCGTTTGTC
>DHPY01000092.1 GCA_002411015.1 Armatimonadetes bacterium UBA5352
CGCCAATTCCCCTTGCGCACCCTCATGTGCGGGCGAGGGCGCCCGCACTACTGCAAGGTCTGCGGTGGCCTACGCTCATGTGCTCACGCTTGTTGAGCCCTCCGAGCACTACCGCCCCTGCACAAAGGTCCAGTAGTGCGGGCGCCCTCGCCCGCACTATTGCTGGGCCTCCCCGGCACGAACGCCTTGGCCAAGGGACAGAGTAGTGCGGGCGCCCTCGCCCGCATTATCCTGACGTCGCCCTACATCCTGAACCGCTCGCCGAGGTAGTACTCCCGCGCGATCGGGTCGTTGGGCAGCTCCTGTGCAGGCCCGTGGGTGCGGATCTTCCCCTCCGAGATGATATACGCGCGGTCGCAGATCTCCAGCGTCTCCCGCACGTTGTGGTCGGTGATGAGGATCCCGATCCGGTCATTCACGAGGTCCGCAATGATCCCGCGGATGTCGTCAATGGCGATTGGGTCCACGCCGGTGAAGGGCTCGTCAAGGAGGATGAACGAGGGCCGGGTGCAGAGCGTCCGGCCGATCTCCACCCGCCGCCTCTCCCCGCCGGAGAGCACCGCGCCGATGGCATGCTCGCGCTCGGTCAGCCCGAGCCGCTCGAGCAACTCATCCGCCCGCGCGCGCTGCTCCTTGCGCGAGAGGTTCTGCATCTCGAGGATCAGGCTCAGGTTCTCCCGCACCGTGAGCCTCCGGAAGACCGAGGGCTCCTGCGCGAGGTAGCCGAGGCCCCTGCGGCAGCGCTCATGCATCGGGAAGGGCGCGAGGTCCTCACCATCAAGCTCGACACGCCCCGCCTCCGAGCGCACGAGCCCGAGGATCATGTAGAACGAGGTGGTCTTGCCCGCGCCGTTTGGCCCGAGCAGCCCGACGATCTCCCCGCGCTCAACGCGCACGTCCACGCCATTGACGACCTGGCGGCCGCCGTAGCTCTTCATCAGGCCCTGCGCGTCGAGCGACATCTACTGCTGCCCCCCGCTCTCGACCTCGGTGGTGACCTCGAAGCTGCCCGGCGACGCCGTCAGCGTGCTTGCGCGCAGGTCAACCGTGATCTGCTGGCTCTCGAGGTGCGCGGCCTCCTCGCCGGTCTCCGGCAGCGCCACGATGTCGGCGACGACGTTCCCGACCATCGTCACCGTCGCGTTCGCCTGGTTGTAGGTCGCGCGCTCCTGAGCCGTAGCGTTGATCCGCCGGCGCTTGCCGTTGTTGTCGGGCGCGGTGAGCATGTTCACCTGCACCGAGCCCGTGGCGGTCGCACCGCGGATCTCGGTGAGGTTCGCGTCGGCGTCCACGTTGATCCTTGGCGCGCACAGCTCCGCCTCGGTCACCCCGCGGACCTGAAGCCGGGCGGGGCTGCCGGTGATCACGATCGTGTTGTTCTCGAAGTCCCAGACCAGTTCGCCGAAGGTGACCTTCCCGGTCTGCGTCTGCCGGGTCTGTTGCGCCGGCGCCACGGTCAGCATCCCGGCGGCCAGTGCGACGAGCATTGCTCCAAGCCAGAATCGCCTCATATCGCGTCCAACCTCACTGGACGATAGTCCGATCTCATTGTACTCGTGTCAGCGTGCCGCGCTTGAGCCGCACGGTCTTCTGCCTGTTATCGACCACGACTTCCTCGGCGCGGCCGAAGTAGTTGCCGCGCTGGAAGCGCACGTCTCCGCGGCCGATGATCTTGCGCGTGTCGAACTGATACTCAGCGGTCTTCGCCGAGAACTTCAGCTTCCCGCCCTCGCCCTCGATGGCGATGCCGCCGGAGAAGGTAAGCCGCTGGTCCTCCCATGACGCGCGCATCAGCGGCGCCTTGAGTGTCAGGCCCTCGAAGCCCTCGCCCTGGAACTCCCAGAGCACGTCGGTGGCGCTGGCGAGTTGCTGCTGCTCGTCCATCTCCACCTCGCCACCGAAGCTCGCGCGCCAGACGACCTTGCCCTCTTCGCTGATGGTGACGGAGACGTCGCTGAGCTGCACATCGGACTCGGTGCCGGCCTCGCCATCCTCGGCAGCGGCATTGGCGGGCGCCTCCGCGCCATTCGGGCCCTCAGCGGGTCCCTCAGGCCGCGAGCGCAGGACGAGCAGGAGCACTACCGCAAGCAGCAGTGCCACGATGGCGCCGAGCGCGATCGGCACGAGGCGGTCTCTCATCGCTTCATCCGCCCGGCTCGGAGAAGCGGAAGCGTGTGATGGCTTTGAGCGACGCGACGCCGTCGGTCCAGCGGATCTTCTTTCCCTCTTCGAGGCTGCGCGGATAGTAGCGGATCGGGATCTCGCTCACGATCTGCCCCCGCCTGCGGGCCTCCAGCACGAACTTCGCCGGCAGCTCGAAGTCGAGGTCGAAGCCGTCGCTGACCAACTCGAGGCTCTGCAGGAACTGCGTCGGCGCGAGTTTGTAGCAGGTCGCGATGTCGGTCAGGCTCGCATCGTAAAGCATGTTGAACCAGTCATTGAGGAAATCGCGGCCGAGTGAGAACTGGTTCGCCGGCAGGCTCTGCTCACGCTCGGCGGCGCCGAGCGTCCGTGATCCCAGCACTGCCAGCACCTCATCGCGCTCGACCTCCACTAGAAGCCGGAGGTAGTCGCGCGGGTCGTACTCGAGGTCGGCGTCCTGGATGATCGTGTACTCGCCCCGCGCGGCCGCTATGCCCTTCTTGACGGAGTTGCCCTTCATCCGGTTCTGATCCTGGTAGATCGCGCGGACCTCCGGGTAGTCGATGGCCTGCACGACCTCACGCGTGCCGTCGGTGGAGCAGTTGTCTACGATGATGATCTCCTTGTCCACCTCGACCGCACGCACGCGCTCGAGTATCTCAAGGATCGTCGCCCGTTCATTGTAGACCGGCATAACCACGGTTAGTTTCATGAGGTAGAGAGGTCCTCGGGTGAGTTCTCGGCCGCTGGATGTGTCTCGTCCTCAGCGGCGGGTGCATGAGGGGTCACATCCGCGGCGGCCTGCATCTGATCGATCAAGCGGAAAAGCTTGGGCAGCAGGTCTGGCACGTCAACCGTGACTGTGTCCCATACGATATCATGTCTTACGAACTCATAGCCGTGGATCAAGCGGTGCCTCATCCCGATAATGTCCGTCCACGGGATCTCTGGCGCCGCCTGCTGCACCTCCCGGGAGACTTGCGCGGCCGTCTGCCCGATCATCGCCACTGCGTGGATCATCGAGAACGAGTACATCTCGTCTTCATCGAGCAGCCGGCGGTTGCCACGTTCGGACAGGCGAAGCGCAGCTTCAGCATAGTCTCTCATGTGGAGCAGACGCACGAGCGGGTCATGCTCAGGCATACACGGTCTCCGCTTCCGTCAAGACGCGATCTCTGAAGTACTTGCTCAGCATGTCGGGTGTGTGCATGTCAACGGCACGTCCTACGATGCTCGAGAGCCGGCGCTCGATGCCGCCGAACGTTATCAACCCCACCCGGGCCTCTGGCTCGAACCAGACGAGCACGTCCACATCGCTCTGGGGCGTGAAGTCATCGCGCAAGGCAGAGCCGAAGATAGCGAGCTTCCGGATCTGGTTCCGGCGGCAGAAGTCCGCTATCTCTTCTCTGGGTACCTCTATCTGCAGCGGCATGGCGATCCACCTCCGTGCCCCGCTACCCCTCCAGCTCAGGCAGCTTGTCGTTGTACCAGCGGAAGGTGCGGCGCAGGCCCTCGTGCCGCGGGACGAGCGGCTGCCAGCCCAGCAGCCTGCGCGCCTTCGCGGCTGAGATGAACTGGTCCTGCAGCTCCTTAGGCGCCTCGCCCAGCACCTCCGGTTCGAGGTCCGGGCGGCCCGCCACCTGCGCCATCTCCCGGAACACCTGCAGCACGCTCACCGGCTCGCCAGTGCCGAAGTTGAAGGCCTCGCCCGCGTGATTGCCATCGAGCAGCGCGTGCATCACGCGCACGTAGGCATCGACGGCGTCGCCGACGTACATGTAGTCGCGTAGCGGCTTGCCGTCGGAGCGGATGACCGGGCGCTCGCCGCGGAGCAGCGAGCGGAACGTGCCGGGGATGATTCGGTTGAAGTTCAGGTCGCCCGGGCCGTAGATATTCGCGCAGCGGACGACGCCGACGGGCATGCCGAAGGCCCGGTGGTAGCCGCGGGCGATCATGTCCGCGCAGGCCTTGGAGACATCATACGGGAAGAGGCCGAGTAGTTCATCGTCCTCGCGGTAGGGCAGGTGCGCGTGCGTGCCGTAGGCTTTGTCGGAGCTCGCGACGACCATCGCGTGCGGGCCCTCTTCGCGCTCCCATCGCCGGCGGGCGCACTCGAGGAGGATATATGTGCCGCGGACATTCGCCTCAAAGGTCCCGAGCGGGTTGGCGAGCGCGCGGGTGACATCGGCCTGGGCCGCGAGGTGCAGCACGACGTCAGGTCGGTGCTGCTCGAAGAGCTCCTGCACCTCCTGGAGGTTGGCGATGTCGCATGCGATCAGGTCGGTCTTGCGCATCGCCGGGGACATGCTGAGGTAGGACTGGCGCAGCACCCACAGGTCTATCCCGACGACCGTGGCGCCGGCGTCCGCGAGGCGCTCAATGAGGTGTCCGGCGACGAAGCCGTGGGCACCGGTGACGAGGATCTTCTTTCCCGCGATATCGGCCATTGGTGTCTCCTCTGGATGATGGACCTCTCCCCCCTCGATCCCCCCTCTCCGTTCCGGAAGAGGGGGGAGGAACGGCTGCGTCGGCAGGCAGGATGCCTGCCCCCACGAAATGGCCTGACTATCCCCTCACCCGTGGCGCAGGCTTTCAGCCTGCGAGTTGTCAGCCGGTGTCATTGTGGCCCCGGCGCCCTCGCCGGGGAGTCGTTTCGTTAGCCACGACCCCTCGCGGGGGCGCGAGG
>DHPY01000010.1:0-2187 GCA_002411015.1 Armatimonadetes bacterium UBA5352
TGAACACAACCTTCCAGCCTGTCATGATGTCGCCGTTGCCAGTCCCATGGAGCGGAGGGGCTTCAGCCGCTCCGACGGGATCTGACGAACGTCTCGCGTTGTGCGTCGGAGCCGCTAAAGCGCCTCCGCTCCAGAACGGAAACAGCGACGACGCGCCGTCGTCCAGTCGTATGTATAGCTACGGACCGTCACGAACGACACGAAACGATCCGGAGGAAGACTCTCATGTCGCAGGACAAGGTCAAGCTTGGCGTAATCGGCCTCGGTGGCCGTGGCAGGTACTTCGCGCGCGCGTACGATCAGCACCCCGATGTCGAGCTGGTTGCGGTCGCCGATCCGAACCCCCTGGCGCTCGATAAGGTCCGCGGGCTCTACCAGGACCGCATAGACTACTACACGGACCTCGATGAGTTCCTCTCGCGCGAGGACATGACGAGCGTCGTCGTCGCCTCACCCGACTTCGCGCATCGCGACAACGCGGTTCAGTGCTTCGAGCACGGGAAGAACGTGCTTCTTGAGAAGCCGATCGCGCAGTCGGTCGAGGACTCCGATGACATCATCCGCGCGTGGAACGAGGCGAAGACCGTGCTGTGCGTGGGCCTCGAGCTGCGCTACTCCGCGATCTTCGTGGAGATGCGCAAGGTCATCGACCAGGGCTACATCGGCGAGATCATGACCGGGATCGCGGTGGACAACGTCTCGGTCGGCGGGAACTACTTCTACCACGACCAGCAGCGCCTGAGGAGCTACACGGTCTCGCTGCTCATGCAGAAGGGCGTGCACACGATCGACCTGCTGAACTGGTTCATGGACTCGGGCGCGCCGACGAAGGTCTACGCAACCGGCACACTGGCCTACTACGGCGGCCGCGAGCCGAACACGAAGCGCTGCCGCGACTGCGACAAGGCGACAGAGTGCCCGTTCTTCATCCACCACGAGCGCTTCCAGATGGACTACGACGTGACGATCGAGAAAGAGGACCTGTGCGTCTTCGCCGAGGATGCCGACGTGAACGACAACTCGCAGGTTATCGTGACCTACGAGAACGGGAAGAGCGCGGTTTACACGGAGAACCACTTCACGCCGGAGTATACGCGCGATTTCTGGTTCACCGGCGATGTGGGGAAGATGTACGCGCAGTATAACAACGAGTGCAACTTCGTGATCCGCAACAGCTACCGGCACACGGATCACGTTGACGAGTGGCACCCGCGCTCAACCGGCGGCGGTCATGGTGGCGGCGACCCGCTTATCCGCCAGGCGTTCATCGACTGGGTGCGCGATCCGGAGAAGATGGACATCCAGATGGCGCTTGATGCGCGGCACGCGACCTGCATCGGCGCGGCGGCCGAGGTCTCCATCGAGACCGGCCAGCCGATCGAGATCCCCCCGGCGCCGGAGGTCAGCTTCTGAGGGCCTGAGCGCAGTCCGTCATGTCCGTTCGCCGCATCCGCTCGTCGTATCCGTTCGTCGTATCCGTTCGTAGCGACGGGCTTCCAGCCCGTCAGCCGTTCGTTGTGGTGCGGGCCGAGTTGTCGTTACCCGAGCCCGCACCACATTATTCCGTCGCCGTATCCGTAGGCTGTATGCGTGACGTAGCGACGGCCTTCCAGCCCGTCACTCGCAATTCCGCATTCTCACGCCACACCATGGGGGGCCCAATGTCCGATCGCATCAACGACTTCGCCGAGTACCACCGTAACCTCCCCCACTGGCAGCAGCCAGGCGCTCTCCACTTCCTCACCCTCAACCTCTATGACCGCAGCCTGTGCGACCTCACTCGCCCGCAGATCGCGCCAGTTGTCATCGACGCGCTCCGCTTCTTCCACGGCGAGCGCTACACGCTCTTCGACTACACGGTGATGCCTGACCATGCCCATCTGCTGATGGAGCCCGCGCGCGACGGGGAAGGCTGGTTTCCGCTGAGCCGCATCACGCACAGCATCAAGAGCTGGACCGCCAACCGCATCAACGCGGTGCTGGGGCGGCAGGGGCAGTTCTGGCAGGAGGAGACGTACGACCACATCGTGCGAGACAGGAACGATCTGAGGCTGTTGACGGACTACATATGGATGAATCCTGTTCGGGCGAGGCTCGTCGAGAGGCCTCATGACTGGCCATGGTGGGGGCGCGGCGATGGTCGGTGACGGCAACGGCTGGCGGGCTGGAAGCCCGCCGCTACGAACG
>DHPY01000010.1:2279-18021 GCA_002411015.1 Armatimonadetes bacterium UBA5352
GGGCTGGAAGCCCGCCGCTACGAACGAATGCGGAGACGGCGAACGGCGTACGGCAACGGCTGGCGGGCTGGAAGCCCGCTGCTACGAACGAATGCGGAGACGGCGAACGCCAGACATCCCCCCACTCACTCCCCGCCGATGAACTGGATCACCGCCACCCCCGGGCCGTTGAACTCGACCGACTGGCTCGTAGACTTCGGGAGGTCCGTCATCTGCATCTCGCCCGAGGAGGTCAGCCGGCGCTCGCGCACCGCCACCGGCGTCCCCACTCCCGCCGCCTCGATCACCACCGTTCGCGCCCCGTCGCCCATGTGCACCACGAACGCATTCCGCGCCGTCGGCGTCCAGATCGCCGCGATCAGCACCTCCGATGAGGGCATCACGAACTCGCACAGTGTCGCCCCTCGTGGCGCGTAGGTGTGCAGCAGCCATGCCGCGTGGAAGCTCGGATTCGGCGCCCCGCGCGAGTTCAGCAGCCCCCAACCAATCCCGAAGAGCTTGTGGTGCAGCGCCTTGTCCATCGAGCAGGTTGACGACAGCAGCGCCGCCGCCGTCCACGCGGCGCCCGTGTTCTCGCTGATCCGATCGTCCGCCGGCGTCCCATCCGGACGGCGCGCGGAGTTCATCGCCAGGCTCGTCACGAACAGCTCCGGCATCGGCCGCTGCAGGCTCTGCGCAAGCTCCCGCACCTCCATGAGCGAGAGCTGCTCGGGCAGATCCGACGCGGTCCCCGCAAGGGCGGCCTCGTACAGCGTTGCGTCGTCTGCCGTGGCGCTGTGCGCGCCGTAGAAGTGCAGCGAGAGGAAGTGCAGGTTCTTCGCGCCGGTGAGGAACTCGCGCAGGTTCGACTCCCACGCCGATGCGAAGCCCGGGCCGCCCACCCGCGCCTCCGGATCCGCCAACAGCACGCGTCTGGCGAGATCGTTGTATGCCGCCACCAGCGCGCTCGTGGAGGCGAACTGGCCGGTCAGCAGCGGCCGGTCGAAGAGTTCGTAGTAGCGCAGATGCGGCCCGCCGCGGCGCAGCGAGACCACCTTGAGCGCCACGCTCGTGAAGTTCGGGTCAGGCCGGAGATCGCCGTTGGCATCGGGCACGCGTGCGGGGTCGAGGCACACAAGCGTGCGCGCGCCCGTGTCGGTCGCCCAGTTGATCGCGCGGTTCAGGCGGATGAGATCGTAGTCCTTCAAGCGCGCGTCGTAGAAGTCCGACAGCTTCATCCGCACCACGCATGGCGTGAGCTGCTCAAGCGCCCGCGCGATCGTTGCCGAGGAGGCGCGATCGTCGAGGATCGGTGCAAGCTCCTCCCCGAGGTTCACGCCAAGCTGCCCGAGCAGCCGCCCGGAGTTCAGCGTGAAGTCAAGACGCGTCGCCAGCGGCGGCGGCCCCTCCACCGGCTGCTCCCAGCCCGGGATGGGCTCAGCGAGCATCTCATCCACCTGCAGGCTCTGCGTCGGCCATGAGCCCGTCTTCACGAACTGCAGCAGGTAGGTGTTGCGCAGCGCCTCCGAGGTGGGGGTGTTGCCGCGCTCGTCCTGGAAGCCGAAGACGCGGACCGCGCGGTGCTGCCACTCGGTGGAGTTCAGCGGGAGCTTGTAGACGTACGAGACATCGCGCCGCTCCTCGCCGACTCTCGAGCGGATCGTGAGGTCCACCGTATTGCTGGAGCCATCGCCGCGCACCCAGAAGGTGATCTGGCCGACGTTCCGGCGCACCCAGACCGCGCCGTTGATCGGGAGGCTCACCGACGCCCAGGTGTTGTTCGCGCGCAGGAACTCCACGAGCGCGGCCTGCTGGGTGCGGCCGTCGGCCTGCCGGGCGATGGTGTAGATGCCGCAGATGTCGGAGGGCGCGGCGCCCGCCACTCGCGCGTCATTGGTCCGCCACGCGCCCACGCCCTTCTCGAAGTCATCGAGGAGGATCGAGACGGCGGACACGGGCGCCGCAGCGATCACCAGCGCCAGCAGGGCGGTGACGACTGTCATGGTGCGCACGATCATCACTCCCGTTGAGTGACAGTCGGAAAGTGGACAGAGCAAGGTTCACAGGCTGCAGACAGCTACCGCGCTGACTCCTTCTGCGGTCAAGTGCGTCCCACACCATGCCCTTGCGGAGGGGCCGCCCGAGCGAAGCGAGGGTGAGTTCCGCTTGCGGAACTCAGCCGCCGTGCCGGCCCATGTCGTTGTCGTTCGCAATCCGGTAGAGCAGACTGTTGTGGCCATGCGTGGGCCGGGGTGGAACCTGAGGCGCTGGCGCGCCTCACTCCTCGCGCCGCAAACGACAGCGGCGCTCGGAGCGGCCCGTCCATGAACGGCAACGACCGCGTTCCGCGAGGTTGCGCGTGATGCACAGCATTAGGTAGGTGGGGCGCCCTCGCCCCACCATGCCAACCCTGCGAGAAGGACGTAGCTGCCACCAGTCAATGTGCGGGCGAGGGCGCCCGCACCACCTGACTTCGGCGCCGCTCTAACCCTGGCCCGCAAAATGATCCCAGCCGCCACGCGGCAGCGCGATCTCCCCGCCCCCGGCGTCGAGCGCGACCGCGCCCTCGCCCGCCTCGAGCCGGCCCACGACCGTCAGGCCGATCGCCGCGACCTCCGGCAGCGCCTGGAGGGCGGCCAGATCCGCCTCGTCCACCGCCACCAGCAGCTCGAAGTCCTCCCCGCCGGAGAGCGCCCAGAGCAGCGGGTCCACGTCGAGCGCACGCGCGAGCGCCTCGCAGCCCTCGGCGATCGGCACCCGTTCCGCCTCGATCACCGCGCGCAGCTTCGAGCGCTCGGCGATGTGCGCCGCGTCCTGCACGAGGCCGTCGCTGATGTCGATGGCCGCTGCGGCGAGGCCCGAGTCGGCGATGGCGCTGCCCGCGGCGACCCGCGGCTCGGGGTGCGCGAAGCGGCTCCGGATGGCCGCATGCTCGGCGAGCGCGCCCGGGCCGAGCGCCTCCAGCGCGCTGACTGCCGCTGCCGGCGCCCCCAGCGCGCCTGTGACCGCGAGGAGCTCGCCCGCTGCCGCGGCGTGGCGGGTGAGCTGCCGGCCGCGCGGCACCAGCCCGATCGCCATGATGTCTATCAGCACGCGGTCGGAGGAGATGACGTCGCCGCCGGTGAGCGAGGCGCCGGTGGCCTCGCAGGCGCTCGCGACGCCCGCGAGGAGCGCGTCGGCGTCCTCCACCGGCCAGTCCGGCGGCAGCCCGACGGAGCAGAAGACCGCGGCGGGCGAGGCGCCCATCGCCGCGAGATCGCTGATGGCGCCGGAGGCCGCGCGCCACCCGACCTCCTCCGGCGTGAGCCAGTCGAGGCGGAAGTGGCGGTCCTGGAGCATGGCGTCGGTGGTGACGGCCACGAGGTCGGGGCCCTCGAGGTCGAGGAGCGCGGCGTCATCGCCGATCCCCAGCACGATGCGCGGGTCATGCGCGGCGGCGCCTGCGCGCGCCACACGCCCCGCGATGCGCTCGATGAAGCCGAACTCTCCGATATCCCGCAGCAGCATGTCCACAGCCTCCGTTGCGTCTATTCGACGAACAGTGCCTGCCGGCCTTCGTGATGGCGCGGAAGAACATCCTGCGCCATCGCGGCGGAGGCGGGCGCCCAGATCGCGTCGAAATGCAGCGCGGAGGTGTCACCCATGCGCTCAGTGCTGCTGACGGCCACGCTTGTCGCGATGTTCCCGCTCGCCTGCCACGCGGGCGATCTCGTCATCAACGTCCGCCACGACCTCGCCCGCCTCGCGATCTGCGACGCGAACGCCGCCGGCGACGGCCAGGCGAATGACAGCCCCGCGATCCAGGCGGCGATCAATCACGCGGCCGCCGACGGAGGCGGGACGGTCTTCCTGCCGGAGGGCACCTACCGGGTGGCGGACGTCGAGCTTCGGCCAGGTGTGACGCTCGCGGGCGCGGGGCGCGATCAGACGATCCTGCGCGCGCTTGGCACCGCCCGGATGGTGATCCTGCATGGCGGGACGCTGCGCGACCTCAGCGCCTACGGAACGCCCACCGAGGATGTGTCCGGCGATGGCTGGGTCATCGCGGTGAAGCAGGGAAGCGGCGGCACCCCCACCTCCTCGCACATCATCTCGGTGCAGGACGCGGTGGACCCGCACATCGAGAACGTGCGCGTGATGGAGTCGCGCTACGACTGCCTCTACACGCGCGGATCGCGCGGCCTGCGTGTGAGCAACAGCGAGTTCGATCGCTCAGGCCGCAACATCGTCTCGATGGTCGGCGATGATGAGGACTTCGCCTTCACGAACTGCCGCTTCGGCTCCCTCTGGCGGCTCTACCACTTCGACATCGAGCCCAACGGCGGCCGCTTTGTGCGCAACGGCTCGTTCATCGGCTGCGAGTTCGATGGCACCGGCGCGGGCGCGGGCGGCTCCGACACATGGGGGCGGATGCTGATCCTCACCGGGCACGACGAGATGATGAGCCGCGACATCACGATCGCCGGCTGCGTCTTCCGCGAGATCTCGATTCGCGTGCGCGGGATCTTCCCCGGCGTCAAGGTGCTGAACAATCCGCTGCTCGATGGCAACGGCCCGTTCTTTCTGCGGGTGCGCACGAACCCGGTGGGGGAGCTTCGGGATGCGACGATCATCGGGAACCGCTTCATGGATGGCGATACGCCTGCAGAGAACCTGCGCGTGGGCGTAACCTTCACCGGCGACACGGTATTCGCGGAGAACGATCCCGCGAGCTTCAACGAGATCGAGCTTGACCAGCCCGCGACGCTGGAGGAGGCCGCGAAGGACAAGGTGGCGGACGAGTAGCGGGCTACGAAGGCCGCTGTCGTTGTCGTTCTGGAGGGGAGGCGCTTCAGCGGCTCCCGCGCTCCCCGTTCAGCGTCGGTCACATCGTCGGAGCGGCTGAAGCCCCTCCGCTCCATACGGCTGGGCGAACGGCGCCGGGGCCACAAGCGACGGCGCCGTTGTCGTTCTGGAGGGGAGGCGCTTCAGCGGCTCCCACGTTATCCGCGCGCGCGTCCGGCCCCAGCGTCGGAGCGGCTGAAGCCCCTCCGCTCCATACGACTGGGCAAACGGCGCCCGGGCCACAAGCGACCGACGACAGACGGGCAGGATGCCCGTCACTACGTACATGCAAAGAGCCCGCCGGGAAAAGCGGGCTCTCTGCGATGCACTGATGAGGAGCGAACAGACGTGCGGCTTGGTGGGAACACTCGCTGCGCGCTACGTCATCCCCGCTACTTCAGCACCAGTCGCTGGCAGAAGTCCGGGCTGCCGTAGCCACTGTTTCAGCTACTCATCCTCGTGCTCAACGGGAACCGGGACTTCCTCTGGCTTCTGACTCGTTTCGGCTATGATGACTGCGCCGATGGCGCCGATCACTGCGATAATCACGATCACAACCAGCATGAAGTCGCCTCAGTCTCATCCGGCAGAAGTATTGGCGGGGACGGAAGCCTTCACGTGAAGGAGGGAGGGTTAGACCTTCGCGTGGATCACACAGCCGTCGCTACGCATCAGGCTTTCCGTCCCCGCATACTATAGGACGTAGTAGCCCGCGGGAGGGTTCAGCGATCCGAAAAAAACTTCGCGGCCAGGCAGGGCATTCGCGTGCGGCGGCGACCCGCCCCTCTCCAGTCAATTGCGCGGGGCCCTGCTTTCTGCTAAGATGCGGCCAATGGGCACCGATGACGTCCTGCTGTCGAAGAGCCTCGCAGTGATGGGAGGCACCTTCGACCCAATACACTACGCTCATCTGCTGATCGCCGAGGAAGTCCGGCGACGCTTCCAGTTGCCTCAGATCCTCTTCATGCCCTCCGGAACGCCTCCGCACAAGAAGGCCTACGAGGTCACGTCCGCTGAGGATCGCTACATCATGGCGCTGCTCGCGACCTCCGACAACCCGCAGTTCGCGGTCTCCCGGATGGAGCTCGACCGGCCCGGCCCGTCGTATACAATCGACACCATCCGCCAGCTCAAGGCGCGAATGGGTGAGGGGGCGGAGATCTCCTGGGTCACCGGCGCCGATGCGGTGCTTGAGATCCTCACCTGGCGCGAGGCCGACGCGATTCTCGACGAGGCCCGTATCATCGCGGTGCCGAGGCCGGGATTCGATCTGGAGCAGCTCGATGAAACGCTGGGGGCCTCCCGCGCGTCAAAGGTACGGATTGTGGACTCGCCGGTGACCGGCATCTCGTCAACAATGATCCGCGAGCATGTGCGGGCGGGCGCCTCAATCCGCTACCTCACGCCCCGCCCGGTCATTGATTATATTGAGAAGCACGGGCTCTATCGCATCGTGGAGCAACCATGAGATCATTTCTTGACTACCTCATATATATGTGCGCGTTCTGCGTGATCGGCGTCGGCGCCCTGGGCGCCTGGGAGGCTGTCTCCGAGCAGCCGCGCGCGCTCATCTCGCCCGGCGGTGAGGGCGACCCGCGCGCCGTCATCCCCTCACCAAACATCGGCAAGATGACGATCCTGCTGATGGGCGCCGACGAGCGCCCCCAGTTCGGCGACAAGGGCCGCTCGGACACGATGATCCTGCTCTTCGTGAGCCAGCGCACGAAGAAGGCCGCGCTGCTGAGCATCCCGCGCGACCTGCGCGTCCATATCCCCGGCCATGGCCGCGACAAGATCAACGCCGCCTACGCCTACGGTGGCGTGGAGCTGGCGCGCGACACCATTGAGCAGGAGCTCGGCGTCCACATTGACGCCTACGCGAAAGCCGACTTCCAGGGCTTTGTAGAGGTCGTGGATCAGCTCGGCGGCGTCACGGTCGAGGTCCCGGACGTGGAGGGCCGCGGTCGCGGGATGAACTACGATGACAACGCGGACGGCCTGCATGTGCACCTCAAGCCCGGCCTGCAGACTCTCAACGGCGAGCAGGCGATCGGCTTCGTGCGCTACCGCAAGGGCGACAGCGACTTCAAGCGCTCCGAGCGCCAGCAGCAGTTCCTCAAGGCGATGGCAGAGCAGAAGCTGAAGCTGAGCAACATTGTGGACCTTGCGAGGGTCGTGCCGAAGGCGTTCGGCGCGGTGGAGACCGACATCGGCTTGCGGAAGGCCGGGGAACTCGCGCAGGTTCTGCGGGACATCCGGTCCGACAGCCTGCTGATGACCAGCTTCCAGGACTACCTGCACGACGTCAACACGGGCATCTACTACGTCGAGATCAGCGCGGGCGGCGTCTCGGCTGTGCTGGGGGAGATCGAGCGGCACCTGAGTTCCATGCCGGACGAGGTCAACCTGGTGGATGTGCTCAACGGCAGCGGCGCGGCGGGCGTGGCTGCGACCGTCGGCAGCGCGCTCTCCTCGGAGGGCTTCGAGATCAACGATACGGGGAACGCGACGAGCTTCGATCACGCGCGCACGCAGATCTACTACCCGGACGACGGCATCATGGCGGCGCGCCGCGTGCAGCGCGTGCTGGGCACGGGCGACCTGGTGAAGGTAGACGAGCAGCAGCCCTACCCGCAGGACCGTCTCACGATCGTGACCGGCGAGGACATTGACACAGAGGCGCTGGGCGGCTGACCGGAGGGGCCCCTCGAGGGACGGTGGGGGATGTCTGTGGCTACGAACGACACGGCTCACCGCACACGTGCGGGACGCCCGTGCCAGGAGGGAGAGCGCCGGCGCCTCAGGTTCCACCCGGCCAGCCGAGGGGGCGGCCCACCGCGCGCGCCAAAGAAGGGACCGCCACCGTCGCCGCCGAATCGACACCTGACGTTACTCACGCAGACACTTACAGAAGGAGGCGTAGCGTATTGGAACTTGAGCCCAGGGACCTGGCACTGCGGATCGCGGAGGCCGCGGAGGATCGGAGAGCACTGGACGTCGAGATACTCGACATGCGCGGGCTGATGAACATCTGCGACTTCTTCGTCATCTGCGGCGGTCGCTCGCGGCTGCATGTGGACGCTATCGCCGAGGAGATCGATGAGCAGTTGAGCGAGTTGGGGATCGAGCCCCGGCATATCGAGGGCATTCCCGATTCAAGCTGGGTCATCCTCGACTACCTGGATGTCGTCGCACACGTCTTTGAGCCGGACGCGCGCCAGTTCTACAACCTCGAGGGTCTCTGGCACGACGCGCCTCGCGTCGAGGTGCCCACGCGCGAAGGCTCCGGCGCCGTGGAATAGGAGCGAGTGGCCATGCGCCAGGATGATCGCGAGGCGCTCGAGGAGATGGAGCGCCAGCACCAGATCGGTGAGCTTGTGCGGCGCACGCGGCGCGCCCTCTCCGCAAACCGCTTCAGCCAGGCCGAGGCTCTCGCCGCCGAGGCGAACGCACTCGCCCCCAACACCACCACCGTCGAGGAGCTGCTCGGCGACGTCGCCATGGCGCAGAAGCGCTACGAGGATGCCCGCAAGCACTTCGAGCGCGCGCTCGAGATCGAGCCGATCAACGCCGACGCCGAGGCGAAGATCGGTGAGGCGGCCATCCGAATCCGCGAGAGCACCGACGCCGTCGGGCGGATGGAGCAGGCGGTGGAGAACCCCGAGGACCACAAGCCCTTCAGCAAGCAGCCGATCTCAGCCGCCTTCTACTCAGCCATCCCCGGCCTCGGCCACCTCTACTGCGGCGACTACTACAAGGGCCTCGCCATCGCCGGCGTCGCGATGCTCCTGCTCGCATGGATCCTCTCGACCCTCCTGACCTACCAGGGAGCCACCATGATCGCCGGCGCGACCAACCCGCGGCTTGACCCCGACGCCGCGCGTGACGTCGTCGCGGGCTACGGGCCCCTCATGTGGACACTCATTGTCCTCGCCATACTCGCCTACCTCACCATCTGGGCATACTCGATCTACGATGCCTGGCGGACCTGCCAGCGGCTGGTCGAGGAGCACGATTGCCTCGGCATCAATCTGTGATGGCAGCTGCATCCGCACGCGAGCGACGCCCTCCAGCAGTCGGGAGGTCACGCCGTGCCACGTGGTCTGGGGCGGGGTTATCAACGACTACGAGGTCGGCCGCCGCTGCGCCACCGGCCTCACCGAGGCAAGATGGATCGAGACAGAGGGTCTGTAGGGCTGCGCACCACGGCGAACGACGGCGCACGGCTGCGAACGACCGCGAACGACAGAGAACGGCTGAACGGCCCGCCTCCAGCTTTGAGTAGTGCGGGCGCCCTCGTACTTAATGTCCATGCCTTGCACGCATCTTGAAGTGACCGTAGACAGGCCGTGGGCCGTTTAGGAGAGGCCGCCCGAGCGAAGCGAGGGTCGCGCGAAGCGCGAGGTTCCACCCCGGCCCATCTCGTTTGGCGGTTGCCAGTAGTGCAGCAGACACTGACCGGTTCGCGTGGGCCGGGTGGAACCTGAGGCGCTGGCGCGCCTCACTCTCGCGCCGCCAAACGACAGCGGGCTCGGAGCGGCCCCTCCAGGCAACGGCAACGACAGCGCCGGGCGAAGACGTGCGTAATGCATAGGCCTTAGGTTGTGCGGGTGCCCTCGCCCGCACATCGGCCTGATCTGGTGGGGCTCAGACGCTCGCGTCCGCGGGTGCCCCACCCACTCAACCTGGGTGGTCTGGGTCCCAGGCCGCCACAGACGCTCAGAAGGAGGCCACCACGATGACGCATCCGATCGCTGCGGTGTTTGCTCTCCTCACCATCGCCGCCGGACCGGCGTCTGCGGAGATGACGCTCGCCCGCGGCGGCGAGACGAAGTACGCGATCGTGGTCGATCCTGAGGCCACGGTTGCCGAGAAGCATGCGGCCTCCGAGCTGTCGAGCTTCCTCGGCCAGGTCACCGGCGCGCAGTTCCCGGTGCTGGAGCGAGCGCGGCGGCTCGACCGCCGGTGCATCTACGTGGGTCCCGGCCGCGCCGCGCGCAGAGTCGCTCGCGATCTGCCGTGGGATGGCTTCGGCCGCGACGGCATCGCGATCCAGACGGTCGGCAGGGACCTCGTCCTCGCCGGCGATCGCCCACGCGGCACGCTCTACGCCGTCTACAGCTTCCTCGAGGACACCGTCGGCTGCCGCTGGTGGAGTTCGAAGGCCAGCTTCGTGCCCCAGATCGCCGACCTGACGATTCCCGACCAGCATGTGCGGTACGCCCCGGCGCTTGAGTACCGCGAGACCTTCTGGTGGGACGCGTTTGATGGCGACTGGGCCTGCCGGAACAAGTCCGTGGGCAACCGCCCCCAGTTGCAGGAGAAGCATGGCGGCGGCATCACCTACGAAGGCTTCGTGCACACCTTCAACCGCCTGATCCCCGACGCCGCGTTCGAGGAGCACCCGCAGTGGTTCAGCGAGCGCAACGGTGAGCGGACCGGCGGGCCGGGCGTGCGCAGCCAGCTTTGCCTCACGAACCCGGAGGTGCTGGATCTCGTCGAGACGCGCGTGCGCGAGCGCCTCGCCGCGAACCCGACCGCCGGGATCGTCTCGGTCTCGCAGAATGACTGGGACAACCACTGCCTGTGCGCGGAGTGCCTTGCGCTTGAGCGGTATGATGGCTCGCCATGCGGGCCGCTGCTGCGCTTCGTGAACGAGGTCGCGGAGCGGATAGAGCCCGACTTCCCCGAGATCGCGGTGGACACGCTCGCGTATCAGTACACGCGCAAGCCGCCCGCGAACGTGGTGCCGCGGCCGAACGTGATCGTGCGCCTGTGCAGCATCGAGTGCAGCTTCCTGCAGCCGCTTTCGTCTGAGGCGAATGCGACCTTCGGCGATGACATCCGCGGCTGGAACGAGATCTGCGACCGGCTCTACGTCTGGGACTACACCACGAACTTCGGCCACTACATCCTCCCGCACCCGAACCTGCGGGTGCTCGCGCCGAACGTGCGCTTCTTCGTGGACAACGGCGTGAAGGGCCTCTTCGAGCAGGGCGCCTACCAGTCACCCGGCGGGGAGTTCGCGGAGCTGCGGGCGTGGATGCTCGCGAAGCTCCTCTGGGACCCTACGCGCGATGGCGAGCAACTGATCGACGAGTTCGTTGCGGGCTACTACGGCCCGGCGGCGCCGTTCATCCGCGAGTACATCACGCGCCTGCACGATGACGCCGAGGCGAGCGGGCACTACATGCGGATCTGGGGCAACCTCAACGCGCCCTACCTGACGCTTGACTTCATGGCGGAGGCCGAGGGGCTCTTCGACCAGGCCGAGGCGGCGGTCGCGGGTGATCCTGACCTGCTCAACCGCGCGCAGATGGCGCGGCTGCCGATCCGCTACGTCTGGGCGATGCGCTGGCATGAGTTCGACCGCGAGGCGCGTGCGCGCGGCATGGACTGGTCCGGCCCCGATAGTTACGACGCGAACGCGCAGACATTCCTCGACATCGCGCGGGCGAATGAGGTCACGAAGATCTCCGTGGGCAGCGGGCTGGAGGTCTTCGAGCAGCGCACCGTCGGCCTCGGCCGGACCGCCGCGGCGCCACCGCCGGGCTGCGAGACGATGGGTCCGGGCGAGTGCATTGAGCTGCAGGACACGGGCTTTCGGCTGGCGCACGAGGGCCAGTGGGCGGCGCTGACGCATGACGAGCAGGCGTCTGATCACGTGGCGTCGCGCATGCCCGGCGAGCACCGCGAGTGGGCGACGCAGCAGGACCTCGGCGTCGCCGGGCTCGACGAGGACGCAGTATATTCCGTCTACGCCTCGATCCGCGTGGAGGCGACGGCCGATGAGGGCCTCGCCTTCAGCGCCGGGGTCTACGATGTCGAGAACAAGCGCTCGGCAGGTGAGCTGCGGGTGGACCTGCAGGAGATCGAGGGCAAGGGCTACGCGACCTACAGGCTCGCCACCGGCCAGCTCCACGGGCGCATGTACATCTACGTGGCCCCGCCGCAGCGCCCGGGCGAGGTGCAGGCGGTCTGGGTGGACCGGATCTGGCTGGTAAAGGAGCAGTAGGCCTCACGCGCCGCGCGAGCAGACCGCACGCATGGATCAGACCACCATCACCCTCATCCGCCGCGCCATCCGCGCCCTGCGCCTCGAACACAGGCGCGGCTGCGATGATTCCGTGCCCGGTGGCGTGGAGGAGATGCTCCGCCACCTCGCCGGACAGCTCGCCGCCGCGGTGCCCGAGCCCGCCCGGCAGTCCCTCCGCCGCCTTGAGTGCGACGCCCGCGGCTACCACGAGCTTCCCGCAGCGCAGCGCCGCTCGCTGATCGTCCGCGCGGAGAAGCTCCTCGAGGCCATCGCGCCCGCGCCGCCCATGGAGGCCCCGCCTGCGCCTGAGGATCCGCCCGCGCCAGCCGAGGCGCCCGCGCCGCTCGCGCTTGCCGACTGCGTCACCTGCCTCAAGGGCATCGGCGCATCGCGAGCGGAGGCACTCGCGCGCCTGGGCATCGCCACCGTCGGCGACCTGATCCTGCACTGCCCCGCGCGCTACGAGGACCGCCGCCAGGTCCTCACGATGCGCGAACTCAAGCACGGGCAGAGCGCGGTCGTGCGCGTCACCGTCGCCGGCAGGGGCCGCCGCACGAACCCCTTCCGCGGCGCCACCGCGGTCATCCCCGCCACCTCCGGCGGCACCGAGGGCGACCTGCTCTTCTTCGGCCGCCCCTACCTCTGCGACAGCCTGTCGGCCGGCGATGAGCTGCTGGTCATCGGCGCCGCGAAGATAGATGACGGCCGCCCGGCGATCGCCGTCAGCGAGTTCGAGGCGCTCTCGGGCGACCCCAGCGATGACGTGGCGCGCATCGTCGCGGTCTACCCGGCCACCGATGGCGTCTCGCAGAACATGCTGCGCTCGTGGGTGGCGCAGGCGCTGGAGCGCTGCCCGCTGCCGGAGGACCCGCTACCCGAGCGCCTCCGCCACCGCCGCGGCCTCATGCCGCTGTGCGAGGCGCTGCGCGAGATGCACCTGCCCTCCGACCTGCCCGCCACGCGCGCCTCGCGTCACCGCCTGGCGTATCAGGAGCTGTTCGGCCTGCAGCTCTCCCTCGCGCTCAGCAGGCGCCGGGCGAAGGCCCCCGAGCCCGGCTCGGCGCTCGCGGCCGAGGGCGCGCGCGAGGAGTTGCTGGCCGCGCTGCCCTTCACACCGACCGCCGCACAGGATCGCGTGATGGGAGAGGTTGCCGCCGACCTCGCCGCCGGGGCCCCCGCGCACCGGCTCATCCACGGGGAGGTCGGCTCCGGGAAGACCGTCATCGCCGCGCTCGCCCTTGCCATCGCCGCCCGAGCCGGGCGCCAGGCCGCGCTCATGGCGCCCACCGAGGTCCTCGCCGAGCAGCACCACGAGACCCTGCGCGAGCTGCTCGGGCAGCTCGGCGTCGAGCCCGTACTGCTGACCGGCAGCCTCCCCGGCCCCGAGCGGGCAGCCGCGCTGCGGGCGCTCGCGGAGGGGCGCGCCTCATGCGCGGTCGGCACCCACGCGCTCTTCTCCGAGGGCGTGAGCTTCGCCGACCTCGCGGTCGCGGTCGTGGATGAGCAGCATCGCTTCGGCGTCCGTCAGCGCGCCCGGCTCGCGCGCAAGGGCGAGCGGCCGAACGTCTTCGTGATGACCGCCACACCGATTCCGCGCACGCTCGCCCTGGCCGTCCATGGCGACTTCGACATCAGCGTGCTCGATGAGCTGCCGCCCGGCAGGCGCGATCCGCAGACCGAGCTTCTGCCCGAGGGCCTCTGCGAGCAGGCCTGGGAGTTCGTGCGCGAGCAGGTCGCCGAGGGCCGGCAGGCCTACGTCGTCTGCCCGGCGATCGACCCGTCGGAGGAGATGGCGGCGGCGGTCGAGACCTTCGAGACGCTTGCCGCCGGCCCGCTCGCCGACCTGCGCCTCGGGCTGGTGCATGGGCGGATGGACACGGATGAGCGCCATGCCGCGATGGGCGCCTTCCGGGCGGGGGAGACCGACGTGCTCGTCGCCACGAGCCTGATCGAGGTCGGCGTGAACGTGACGAACGCGAGCACGATCGTGATCGCGAACGCCGAGCGCTTCGGGCTGGCGCAGCTTCACCAGCTTCGCGGGCGCGTGGCGCGGGCGCACTGGAAGCCGCATTGCCTGCTGCTGACGGGCAGCGGCAACCCGGAGACGCTGGAGCGCCTGGCGGTGCTTGCGCGCACATGCGATGGCTTTGAGATCGCTGAGGAAGACCTGCGCCGGCGCGGCCCGGGGGAGCTTGACGGCGTGCGCCAGAGCGGCCTGCCCGACTTCCGCATCGCCAGCCTGATCGCTGACACCGGCGCGCTCGCCGACGCCCGCGAGGACGCCTTCGCCATCATCGAGCGCGACCCGACGCTCGCGAGCGCTGAGAATCTGCCGCTGCGCGACCTCGTCCGGCGCGCGCGCAGCAGCGACGCATGGACGCTCTGACGCGGCCCCTAGGCGAGCGTGTCCGGCCACTGCATCTCGACGAGCGGCGCCTTCCCCTCGCGCATCACCATCGCGATCGCGTCCGCGTCCTCGAGGATCGCGACGTCACTTAGCGGGTCGCCGCGCACGATCTGCAGGTCCGCGGCCTTGCCCGGCTCGAGCGTGCCCGTGAGCACCTCGATCGCCAGCGCCTCCGCCGCCACGCGCGTCCCCGCCTCGATCGCCTGCATCGGCGTCATCCCGCACGCCACCAGCTCCTGCAACTCGAACTGCGCGTCGCCCGGACCGCCATCGGTGCCGACCGCGATCGGGATGCCGCGCTCAATCGCCTTGGCGACGCCCTCCCGGTGCGGCCCGTGCGCGTCCATCATGCGCTCGCTGATATGCTTCGGCAGCCACTTGCGGGTGAACGAGCGCTCGCTCGTGATGTAGAGCGTTGGCACGAACCACAGGCCGGATGCGCTCAGGTCGCGCAGGCCCTCTTCGTCGAGGTACGAGCAGTGGGTGATCATGTCGATCCCCGCGCGGATCGACATGCCGATGCCCGGCTGCGTGTGCGCGTGCACCGCGACGCGCCGGTGCCACGCGTGTGCCTCCTCGGTGAGCGCGTCAAGCTCCTCCTGCGTGTAGTTGCGGTGTGTAACCTGCTCAGCCGCCCACTGGAAGCCGCCGGAGGCCGCAGTCTTGATGAAGTCCGCGCCGGCCTGCACCATGGAGCGCACGCCGCGCCGCACCTCCCACGGGCCATCGGCCTCTACGCCCGCGATGTGCGCGTCCTCGCGCCGCAGATGACCGAAGGTGCAGCCGACTACGCAGCCGACATGGTAGCGCGCGCAGCCGCGGACGGTGTCGCTCACGATCGCCTCTCGGAGCTTGACCGCACTGGGGCCGCCGGTGACATCCGCGACGGTGGTGGTGCCGCGCCGCAGGCACTCCTGCAGCCGCAGGACGGGCCTGAAGCCGTAGCCCACGTGCATGTGCGTGTCAATCAGCCCGGGCAGGACGGTCATCCCGGCGGTGTCGATCATGCGCGCATCGGCGGGGACCTCCACCGATCCGGCAGGCCCGACGGCCTCGATGCGACCGTCGCTGATGAGCAGCGTCGCGTCTTCGATGGGCTCGGCGCCGGTGCCGTCGATGAGGCGGGCGTTGACGATAGCGAGCATGATGGGCGACCTCCCGGGGCGACCTGCACGCACATGGCGGACATTCCCCGCATCCCGCCCGGGCCCCTCCGCCATTCTCCTCCTCCGACAGATCACCAAGCCCTTCGTGGTGCGGGCATCCCTGCCTGCGGCAGTCACTCCCCCGCCCCCGCCGTTCGTAGCGGCGGGCTTCCAGCCCGCCATTCGTTGCCTTGCCGCTGCCTTACGCACATCCGTGATCTGGGCTCGAATGGGCCGCATTCCGTCGTGGAGGGGCCGCCCGAGCGCAGCGAGGGTGAGTTCCGCTTGCGGAACTCAGCCGCTGTGCCGGCCCCTGTCGATCTCGCTCCCAACGGCGGGCCGGCACAGCGG
>DHPY01000022.1 GCA_002411015.1 Armatimonadetes bacterium UBA5352
ACACTTTCTTTCTGAACACAACCATGACGCTTGCCCCATCGCTTGTACCACCGAGATCCGCCGGCGCTTGCTGGAGGAGACCCGAGCCTCGCCGTCCAATACACGCGGCGGCGGACACCGTCCACGCGAGCGAGACGGTTGCGGAGTGCCGGCGCGAGGGTGAGCCTGTGGCGAACCCGACGAAGCAGCGCCCATCCCAGTCGCACGTGCCGGAGCTTGTCGAGGACAGAGACCGCCGGTTCGCGCTGCGGCGCATGCGCTGTGATGGCGGCACGAGATCAGACTAAGGAGGCTGCGCAATGAAGGTGTACATGGCCACCGACATGGAGGGCGCGTCGGGCATCACGCAGGAGCTGATGACCTTCGCCGACCAAGCGCGCTACCAGGAGGGCCGGCGCGCGCTCACGGGTGACATCAATGCGGCCATCCGCGGCGCGCAGGCGGGCGGAGCGACGGAGATCTTCGTCAGCGATGGCCACGGCGCATGCGGCGGCTACAACGTGATCTTCGAAGACTGCGCGCCCGGCGCCGTCTACGGCCTCGGCAGCCCCGGGCTGGGCTACCTCGACGGCTGCGATGAGGACTGTGAGCTGGCCTTCTGCGTGGCCTATCACGCGAAGGCCGGCGCATTCCCGGCGGTCCTCGACCACACGCAGTCTTCGCGGAACATCGTGGACATCAGCGTCAACGGCGAGGTACTCGGTGAGCTTGGCCTCACCGCCGCCTGCTGCGGCGACCTCGGCGTACCCGTCGGCCTCGTCACCGGCGATGACGCGGTCTGCGCGGAGGCCCGTGAGTTGCTCGGAGATATCGTCACCGCGCAGGTGAAGATCGCCCGGTCGCGAACATGCGCGCACTGCATGGCTCCGGCCGATGCGCGCGCCCTCATCGAGGCGAAGGCCCGCGAGGCGGTCGAGCGCGCGGCCGAGTTCCAGCCGTTCGTGATCGAGGGCCCGATCACGATGCGCCTGCAGTACCTCCGCACCGAGATGGCACATGGCTGGAGGCGGCGGAGCGACGTCACGATGCTCGATGCGCGCACCGTCGAGTTCCAGGCCGCGAGCGTCCTCGCCGCCATGAACATCTACGCCGGCTACGCCTGAACGGCAGCGCGAGACGGCGCACGACGGCGAAAAGCAACGACAGGAAGGCAACGGCAGGAACGACAGCCTGGCTTGACAGAAGGCCGGTAAGGGGTTATAGTCAGTAACAGTTCGCATTACGCTACCGGGTCAACTCAACATGCGAAGCGAAGACAATCTCTCGAGGACAGTCCACGAGACCGGCGGCCGGATGACCGACCAACTGAGGGCGGTGCTGGAGGCTCTTGCCTCCGTCAACACCCATCCCACAGCGGCCGAGCTGTACGAGCTTGTACGGGTGAGACTGCCTGAAGTCAGCCAGGGAACCGTCTACCGGAACCTCCGCAAGCTGATTGACCTTGGCTATGCGATCGAGCTTGATTCCGGCTCAGGCGCCGCCCACTTCGACGCTTGCGTCGAGCCGCACTACCACGTGCGCTGCAAGGAGTGTGGCCAGGTCGCCGATCTCCACCTCCTCGAGGGCCCAACGCCAGATATCCCGGCCGTGCGTACCGGCGCCGATGACTGGGTCATCCTGGAGTGCCGCGTTGAGTACCTGGGGCTGTGCCCCACCTGTCGCGACCATGAGTGACGGACTGCACGAGGAGGAGATGCACAGTGGACCTGAAGGGCAGCCGGACGGAGCGGAACATCCTGACCGCTTTTGCGGGGGAGTCGCAGGCCCGCAACCGCTACACCTACTTCGCCAGCCAGGCAAAGAAGGACGGCTACGAACAGATCTCCGCGATCTTCGCCGAGACCGCCGACCAGGAGAAGGAGCACGCGAAGCGGCTGTTCAAGCTTCTCGAGGGTGGCGAGGTGCAGATCACAGCGGGCTTCCCAGCCGGCATGATCGGCACGACCGCCGAGAACCTCGCCGAGGCCGCCGCGGGCGAAAACTACGAGCACACCACGATGTACCCAGAGTTCGCTGAGATTGCCGACGCCGAGGGCTTCAAGCAGATCGCGGCGATCTTCCGCTCGATCGCGAAGGCCGAGGTAGGGCACGAGGATCGCTACCTCGCTCTGCTCGGCAACATCGAGAACAACCGCGTCTTCGCGCGTGACACCGAGGTCACCTGGCGCTGCCGGAACTGCGGCTACATGCACAGCGCCGCGAGCGCTCCGAACAAGTGCCCGGCATGCGATCACCCGCAGGCGCACTTCGAAGCATACCCGGGTCTCGCGTAGCCGACTGAGATCTCCGAAAGTGAGGCGGCATGTTCGCGAGGACGTGCCGCCTCGTTGCGCGAATACTCGCTTGGTCACGTTGAGTTCCTCCCGAAGGGAGCCGTTCCCGATGCACGCCAGACTGGCCGAAGGCATCAACTGGGTGGGCGCGATAGACTGGAACATCCGCGACTTCCATGGATACATCACGGGGCGCGGCTCCACCTACAACGCCTACCTCGCGCAGGGGCAGGAGAAGACAGCGCTTATCGACACGGTCAAGCGCACTTTCCTTGACACACTTGTGGCGAACGTGAGCGAACTCGTCGAGCCGGAGACGATCGACTACATCATCGCCAACCACGGAGAGCCCGATCATAGCGGGTCTCTCCCGCGGATGCTTGAGACGACCGGCGCAACGCTCGTGACCAACGAGAAGGGCGTCAGCTCCCTCGGTGGCTACTACGACACCTCCGGCTGGCCGATTGAGGTCGTCAAGACCGGGGACAGCCTCGACCTCGGTGGGCGCAGCCTGAGCTTCGTCCAGGTGCCGATGGTCCACTGGCCCGACTCAATGGTCACCTACTGCCCGGAGGAGCGCGTCCTCTTCTCCAACGATGCCTTCGGTCAGCACTTCGCCTCGTCGCAGCGGTTCGATGATCAGAACGACCTCGCGGTCATCATGCAGGAGGCAAAAACCTACTACGCCAACATCGTGATGCTCTACGGGCGTCCGATCGCGAAGGCCCTGGAGAGCGTGGCCGGGCTGGATATCGGGATGATCGCGCCCGCACATGGCGTGGCCTGGCGCAGCCACATCAGCACGATCCTCGATGCCTACAAGGCATGGATCGTCTGCCAGGCGCGCCCGAAGGTGCTCGTGATCTACGAGAGCATGTGGCACTCAACCGATCTCATGGCACACGAGATCGCCAGGGGCGCCGCGCGTGAGGGCGTTGAGGTCAAGCTCTTCGACGTGAGCCGCACCGATCGGACCGTGCTGGCGACGGAGGTGCTGGACGCGGCCGCGATTGCCTTCGGTTCGCCCACGCTCAACATGACGCTGATGCCGGAGATCGCGGGCGTGCTGACCTACCTCAAGGGCCTCGCACCGAAGGGCAAGGCGGGCTTCGCCTTCGGCTCGTACGGCTGGGCGCCGAGTGGGCCGCGCGCGGTTGCTGAGTACCTGGAGGCGATGGACTTCGAGATCCTCCGCGAGCCGCTGACCGCGCAGTGGCGGCCGAAAGCGGATGTGCTGGAGCAGTGCCTTGCGGCCGGGGCGATGCTTGCCGAGCGTGCGCAGCAGGCGGGCTCAGGCTGCCGGTGAGGGTCGCGCCATCCGCGCGGCGGCCCGTATAGATTCGTATCTACAGGAGGAGAGACCATGCAGAAGTACGAGTGCATCGCATGCGGCTACATCTACGACCCGGAGAAGGGCGATCCGACGCAGGACATCCCGCCGGGGACGGCCTTCGAGGACCTGCCGGACGACTGGGTCTGCCCGGACTGCGGCGTCGGGAAGGACATGTTCGAGCCGGTGGAGTAGCGGAACCCGAACGGCGGCAGGCAGGATGCCTGCCCCACGGAGGGGGCCGGGGCGGTGCGTCCGTGACAGGCCGGCGCACCGGCCCCCAACACCGTGGCGCAGGCTTCCAGCCTGCGAGTTGTCTGCCGTGCCTCCCGCTCATACTCCCCCCTGAACGGAATTCCATTCAAAGAGTTTACTTCCTCACGCTCTCGCGGTATAATGTAG
This sequence comes from Armatimonadetes bacterium UBA5352, assembly GCA_002411015.1. GTDB lineage: Bacteria > Armatimonadota > Zipacnadia > Zipacnadales > UBA5352 > UBA5352. Next base: position 4,006 of record DHPY01000022.1, read on the forward strand.
TCGTTATATTCGAATGTTCCACTGAGAGGGGCGAGAGCGATGGCGACGGACGAGCCGGTGGTGGCCGAGACTGAAAGTGGCCCCCGCGAGGATCTCGACTGCTGCGAAGAGATGGCCTATGCCTTCAGGGCGCTCGGGAACGCCACGCGCCTGGGAATCCTGCGGCGCATCGTCGGCGCCGAGCGCTGCGTGAGTGAGCTCCAGGAAGCCCTCGACTGCAGCCAGCCGAACGTCTCCCAGCACCTGGGTCTGCTGCGCGATCGGGGACTGGTGACGCCTCAACGCTGTGGCGCCCGCGTCCGCTACAGGCCGGCGCACCCGCGACTGGGGGAGTTGCTCGCGCTCGCCGCTGAGATCTTCGAAATCGACGTCACGCACGCGCAGACAGAGGAGGACTGACGATGCCGCTGTATGAGTACGAGTGTGGGGGTTGTGGCGAGCGCTTTGAGGCGCTGGTCAGCGCGCGCAGCAAGGACCAGAAGAGGAACTGCCCGGCCTGTGGGAGTGCGGAGACCGGGCGCGTAGCCTCGACCTTCGCCGTCGGCACGGCCGCGAAGAGGAGCGACGCCTGCGCGGGCTGCTGCTCGTCAGGGAACTGCCCGCTGTAGTTGGGGGACGGAGAGCATTCGCCGCCTCCAGGGCGGCTCAAGAGGAGATGGGGTTCATGCGCAGAGCGAAGAGCCGGTGGTTGGTGATGGCTGGTCTGCTCGCGATCGTGGCGATATCCGGGCTGTTCGCGGCGGGATGTCAGGACGATCAGGAGCCTGCGGCGCAGCAGGCCGCGGAGGTCGGGGCGCCGCAGGCCGTCGAGGGGGGCACCCAGGCAGTCGGCGGCAGCGAGATCCTCCATGTTGATGTAGCGACCTTTGATGCTGAGGTCATGGGCTCGAGCATACCGGTGCTCGTAGACTTCTACGCGGACTGGTGTGGGCCGTGCCGCGCGCTGCACCCGACGCTCGAGGAGCTTGCCGCTGAGTACGCGGGCCGCGTGAAGGTGGTGCAGGTAAACGTGGACGAGAGCGGAGACCTCGCGAGCCGCTACAACGTCCGTGGCATCCCGGCACTGTTCGTGATCAAGGGCGGGCAGACCGTGGACCAGACCGTTGGCCTGCAGTCCAAGGCCGACCTCGCGCGGATGCTCAACAAGCACCTCGGCTGAGGCGGTGAGGTCCCACACCCCAGGAGCAATCGGGGCCGCGACATCTGTCGCGGCCCTCGTCGTTCTGAGCGGAGGGAGTCATCGGGCCCGTGGCGAAAAGGGCCCTGCCGAACACCTTTCCTCCGGAGGCTCGCGCATGCACTTCCCGACAGCCATCGCCCTCGCGGCGTTACTCGCGGTTCCCGCCGCCGCCCAGTACGCCAGCGTCACCGACTACCTTCCCGCCGGCTGCCCGACCGATGGCTCGGTGGATATCACTGAGCCTGTCCAGGCCGCCCTGGCCGCCGAGGCAGCCCTCTTCTTCCCAGGCAGCAACTCATCCGACAGCCCCCGCCTCTACGCCGTCCGCGCGGGCGTGCTGGAGACTCAGCCCGGTGCGCGCATCGTCTTCGGCCCGAACGCCCGCCTGCTGCGCCTGCCGAGCGAAGCGCGGTGATCAGCCTCACGGAGGGCGCGCACCTCTCCGGAGCGGTCATTGATGGCAACAAGTACAACCACTGGCCGGAGTTCCAGGAGCTTGGCAAGAGCGACGCGGGCATCCGGATTGCGAACTACTGCACCGTCGAGGACTGCGCGGTCTTCAACAACCCCGGGATCGCGTTCTTCAGCTACGGCTCGTTCAACAAGATCTCCCGCTGCCTCGCTGAGAACATCGGCTACCTCGATGTGAAGTTCGGCGCGATGAACTACGCCGGCGCGCGCCATGCATGGAGCGGCGATGGCTTCTACTTCCGCGGCACCGGCAACGTCATCCGCGAGTGCGAGGCCTACGACGCCCAGCGCTGGGCCTTCACCTCACCGCACAGCGGCGCGCGCCAGAACACCTACGTGGACTGCCGGGGCGGCGACATCAACTTCCGCACCTACGGCTTCATCGACATCGAGGGCGCGGAGGGCAACAACCGCCTGATCCGCTGCATCAGCCCCAACAGCCACATCGCGATCCCCGGCTCGCCGCAGACCGAGGTCATCCAGTGCCTGGCCTCCCGCATCAGCTTCTACGACCACCAGAACCCCGACAGCGTGGAGATGTACGGCGGCCAGCGAGGCATCGCGCCGCTCGTTGACGGCTGCATCACCACCGAGGGCGGGATCGTCATGGGCGGCTGGTCGAGTCAGCGCAACCAGCTCGTGCCCGGACCGGTGGCGCCGATCGTCACGGACAACCGCATGTACAAGTCCCACAGCGGCCCGAGCGACGGCTACAGCGACTGGTCGTTCAGCGTTGCCTCCACCGATGGCAGCGGCGTGGTCTCCGGGAACATCCTCTTCGAGTTCGACGATGGCTACACGAAGGGCCCCGGGATGAACCTCGAGAACGTGAAGGGCTCCGACAACCAGGTCATCTACGGCCAGTGGACGCTTGAGCTGCCGAAGCTGAAGATGCGCTACGGGCACTACAACGAGGAGCAGATCAACGCGCGCAAGCTCGAGTTCGCGCGCGAACTGCTCGCGGAGAAGGGCGAGGAGCTTGGCCTGACCGGTGAGGTCGCCTCGGTCGAGTGGCTGCCGATGAGCGCGCAGTTCATCAAGGACCCGCGCGACGCCGGCGAGGACGCCGGCTGGCAGCGCGCGGTGCCGCAGAGCGATGAGCTGATGACGATGCCGATCGGCGTCGGCTGGAACTCGCAGCTCGGCCACTACAGCAAGGTCGGCTGGTACTACCTGCCGGTGGAGCTGCCGGAGGTGCCGGCGGGGAGCGAGCTCTACCTCTACATCAGCGGCGTGGACTACATCGCGAAGGCGTTCCTTGACGGCGAGCTCATAGGCCGGCACGAGGGCTGGGACAAACCCGCGCTGATGGCAATCCCCGAGGCCGCGCGGAAGGCCGAGCAGCAGCTTCTCGCGGTCAAGGTGATGCCCGGCGCGCTCGGCGGGCTCTACGGACCGATGGCGCTGGTCGTGGCGCGAGAGGGGGCGTGAAGGTGAGCATGGACCCGGCGGGCGCGAGTCGTACGGAGGGGCCGCCTGAGCGGCAATCGCGCCAGCGATTGTCGCGAGGTCGGCCCTGTGGTCGTGCATGGAGCGGTGATGCGATCTGCCGATGGGCCGACCTCGCCGCCCTCCTTCGTCGGGCGGCTCGTGCGGCCCCTCCTGCGCGTCGCGTCACGTCACTCTTCGGCGTCCTGCTGATCGCCCTGTCGGTCGGCGCTCACGCCCACGCCGACCCCTACGCCCTCGACTTCGCGGACGCGGGGGCGCTTGGGTCGGTCGTCCGGCAGGGCAGCCAGAGCCACCAGGCGGAGGGCGGCTACATGCTCCTGCGCGGTGGCAGCAGCGTCTACGCCGCGCAGCCGACCGGGCCGGGCGTCTATCACGTGCGCTTCCGCATGATCGAGGCCGAGAACTTCCAGTATCACGTACCGCTGGCCGAGTTCTTCAAGGCCGACCCGGCGAACCCCGAGAGCGATGGCTACAGCATCAACTGGCAGCCATGGGGGCTGATCACGCTCACGGCGACGGTCGGCGGCGAGCGCGTCCACAGCCGCCAGTTCATCGACCCGGGCCCCGACAACCGCAACCGCTATGAGCCGGGCACGCCGGTGGACCTGACGCTCCGCGTGCCGCCGGAGGGCGACTGCGTCGAGGTCTACACCTTCCGCACGACGCCTGAGGGCGCGCCGACCTGCCGCTTCAAGCTGCTGGACCTGCCGCTGCAGGGCCACTTCGGCTGGCGGAACACGAAGGCTTACTCGGACGCGTGGGTGCATGTGCTGAGCTACCGGGCGGAGTGACGTGTTCGGCTGAGGCGATCCGCACCAGGGACAGGTGAAGGCGCGCACGCCCTCCGCCATGCCCCAGGCCCGATGCCGCATGCCCCGCCGCTCAGGGCTCCAGCGCGAACCAGCGCGTCTCGCCGCGGGTTAGGTCGAGCGCGATCGTCTCCGCGCGTTCGGCGATCACCTCGCCGGTGGTGAGGTCGGTGACGCGCGAGGGGCGCGCCAGCGTCAGCGTCTCCGGGCCGCTGAAGATCGCGTGCACCGTGATGAAGTGCTCGTTCGCGTAGATCGCGTTCCCCGGCTCGCCCGCCACCCACGCCCCGGTCAGCCGCGCGATGCGATTCGCGAACTCCGCCGTCAGGTGCGGCGGGCAGACGTAGATGCTCCGCCAGTCGCCGAACTCCCGCACCGCCGCCGCGACCTCCTCCGAGCGCACGTAGGTCGCCAGCGGCGTGGCTTCCTCGTCGGTCACCTCGAATGCGGGCGCCGTGATCCCGCCCGGCAGCGCGATGCCCGCAGGCAGGTCGTTCACGAGCGGGTGCGCGCCCTCGATGACCGAGGCGTTCAGGTCGGTGCGATCGGGCAGCGCCGCGACGTCGATGCCGGTGATCTCCGAGATCGCCTCAGCGGCGTCGCCGTCGGTGACCGCGCCCGGCGCATGCATGAAGACCAGCGTGCGGCCGTCGCTCTTCAGGCGCTCGATCGCCCGGCGCTCCTGCGGGCTGATGCGGTAGGGGTTCGTGAAGATGTAGACGCGGTGGTCGGGGATTGTCGGCAGGTCGGACTGCAGGTAGGCGCGGTAGGGCACGCCCGCGAGGTTCAGCTCCTCGACCTGGCCCTTCACCCCCACGTGGCGGAACGCGCCGCCGTCCTTCGGCGCGACCCACATGTTGCTGTCCTCGCTGATGATCAGCGCCACATCCGCACGCGGCATGCCCTCGATCGTCAGATCGCGCTCGAAGGCGTCCATGGCCTCGCTGATCCCGGCCATGATGCCCTCATCGGCGAACCAGCCGCCGGACATGTCGTACCACCAGGTGCCGGTGCCGAAGGCCAGCGCCATCCCGCACTCGCGCCGGACCATCGCGTTATGCGCCTCCGCGGTCTCAGCCCGCCCCCACGAAAAGTTGTTCTCCGGCTCGCTCGGCGTCGAGAGCCATGAGCGCCAGTCCTGCTCGGTGAGGTAGCCGCGGCCGTGGTGGAGCGTTGAGCCGAAGACCGAGCGCACCGCGCCCTGGAAGCCTGGCATGCGGATGCCGTACGCCGCGGGGCCCGCGAACCAGTCGATCGCGTCATCCGCCAGGAAGTGCCCGAGGGCGATGTGGTTGGCGGAGTTGCAGGTGATGTCCTCGTAGTAGGTGCCGCAGGTGATCGGGCGCGGCGTCGCCTGCTTGAGCACATCGGCGAGATACATCACGGTCTCCGCCGGGCCCTCGGAGTAGAAGCGCGTCCAGTCGGCGATGTCGCCGTCGGTGGCCGGGTCGAGCAGGCCGCCGGCCTCGACCCAGTAGCGCTCAAAGCTCGGCGGCTCGGCGGTCGCGAAGGTCACCAGCGGCTGCCTCCACGCATCACGCAGCGCCTCCACATCGCCGCCGTAGCGTCGCCGGAGCCAGTCACGGAAGCTCGCGATGGCCGCGGGCGAGTAGTCCGCGAGGTGCAGGTCATCGGGCAGCAGGCGCGCCCACTGGAACCACTGGCCATCATTGTAGCCCGCAACGTGGTAGCCGATGACGGCCTTGCCGAAGCGGCTGCTCTCAACGTGCGCGACGAGCCTGCGGAGCGCGTCCGCGGTTTCCTCGCGGAGGGTCTGCGAGACGAGGCTCGGGCCGTAGCGCTCGCGACCCTCCGGCGGCTCGCCGCCCCAGCGCACGGGGTGCATCTCGACGATCGCGGGCAGGCCGCTTTGGTCCTGCGTGACATCGTCCGGGTGCTCCACGCCCCAGTCACGGTAGGCGTCGCAGGCGAGGTAGAAGATCACGTAGCCGTCCGGATCCACGCGCAGGATGCGCTCGAGGCGCTCGTCCACCTCAGTGAAGTCGAACTGCCCCGCGCCCTGCCAGGGGCCGCGCGAGCCGTAGACGTCCCTCCCGAGCACCAGCGAGGCGAGGTAGACGCGCACCCCGGCGTCGCGGAAGTCCGCCACCTGCGCGAGGTCGGGCGTATGGAAGGGCCCGACATACCACGCGAACGGTGTCGGCGTGCCATCGAGGAACAGCCGCGGCCGGCGGTCCCCTCGGCTGATGCGCACGCGTGCAGGCTGACGCTCGGCGAGGCGCTCCAACGCGGGCCGAAGCGGCGGTAGCTCCTCGGCGACCGGCTCCTCGTAGCGCGGCTCGCCCTCAGCGCGATCAGCCGCCGGAGTGACAGTCACCGCATCCCACGCTACCGTAGATGGCCAGAAGGCCTGCAGGCAGTGTACGCGGATGCGCCTGTTGCCCTCGCGAACATCCACGCGCGCCGTCACCTCCTGCCAGCGCTCACCCTCGAGCGGCGTCTGCACGGTGCCGAAGGCGTTCGGGAACTGCATATCCTCGCTGTCGGCAGTGTGCTGAGAGATCATCAGGTAGACGCCCTGCCGGACGTTGTGGAAGGGCCAGACGCGCGCCGAGATGATGTAGCTCTGTCCCGGCTCCGCCGCCACGAAATCACTCACCACGGCGGTGAACCCCATCGCTCCGGGCTTCGTCACCTTAAGAGAGTGTGTTCCGTCGAGGGCGAGGTTGTCGAGCCATGTGAACTCGCCATCGGAGCCCTCATCGGCGCGCCATGACCAGTCCGCAGGGCCGTCGGTGCCGGCCTCAAAGCTCCAGTTCGGCACCAGAATGGGCGCCTGCTGTGCGAAGCTTAGTGTGCAGAGCGTTGCGGCAACAATGACGATCGCCAGACGCATCTTCGACATCTCCCTGACGACGGGGCTATGAGTACCGGTCACGTGACGTGTCTGCACGAAACCTGGACCGGCACATTCGTGAATGAGAGAGGCACATGGAGGTTCTGCAATGCGCAAAGGCTTTACCCTGATCGAGCTGCTGGTGGTCATCGCGATCATCGCAATCCTCGCGGCCATTCTCTTCCCCGTGTTCGCGCGGGCCCGCGAGAAGGCACGGCAGAGTTCATGTCTGAGCAACACCAAGCAGATCATGCTGGCGGTGCTGCAGTATGCACAGGACTATGACGAGATGTACCCGTATGCATCATCCTGGGGCAACCCGGCCAACAGGACCTACTGGACGACGGCGCTTGACCCCTACATCCGCAACACGCAGATCCTGCGCTGCCCGAGCACGCAGAGCTCACCGTACGGCTACGGCTGGAACTACCGGAACTTCGGCTACATGAGCGCCGCCGGCGGCTTCTCCTACAACCCGGGCCGCTCGCTGGCCGATGTTCAGCAGCCGGCCGACACGATCCTCATCGGAGACAATCCGGACACCGGCTCCTACGGCGCGGCCAGCCTGTTCATCTATGGCCCGCAGCAGTTCGATCCATCCGGTGCCGCGACAAACGATCCGAGCATCTCGAACGTTGCCCGACGGCACAATGGCGGCGGCAACTACGCATTCTGCGACGGCCACTCCAAGTGGCTGAGCGCTCCCACCGCGACCGCCGAGGACCGCCTCTGGACGATCGCAGAGGACTAAGCTCCGCGCTGCAATGGACGCACCGCTCAAGCATGAGGCGGGGCCGGATCACCCGGCCCCGCCTCTCTCAGTCTTCAGCCGGATCGCCCGTCAGAGCGCCTCGCGCAGCTTCCGCAGCGCCTCCAGCCCCCGCTCCTCAGCCGCCTTCGCCTCGCGCAGGATCGACGCCGCCTCGCCGTCCTGCACAGTCTCTGTCTCATCCTCCGGGCTGTCCGTCGCCTTGAAGGGGACGCGCTCCACCACCCGGCCGAGCGCGTCGCCCACGGCGGCGTAGGCCTCAATCGCGCCGTCGAACAGCCCTGCCTCGCGGCCGAGCCGCTGCTTCGCCTCGCGCAGGAACTCCGCGGCCATCACCCGGCACTCGCGCCAGCACTCACCGTTGTAGCCCGCCCCGAAGCGACTGGCGATGCCGCTCTCAAGCGCATCGGCCCACACCTCAAAGCCCTCGGGGCCGCTGGCATAGTTGTCCATGCGGTGAGTGCCGGCTGCGTTATCGAAGGCGAAGTCTATCGCGGCCGCGAGTATCTCCTCGTCGGAGGACGGATGGCAATGGACCACGCAGCGGACCGAGAGCCAGCCGATGTCGGTGCGCGCTATCTCAGTCGGCGGCAGTGGCATCTGCCCCATCTCGGCCATGGGCCCGGTGTAGTAGTAGCCGCCGTCATCGTAGCCGTGAATCACGTACCACTCGGGGATGGCGAGCTCCCAGGCGTAGCAGGGGACATCGGTATCAATGCAGCCGGTCACGAGCGCCCAGGCGATCCTCTGTTTCGCTTCGAAGTCGCGCTCTGTCACCTGGCCGTCCACGCCCTCGACAAGGTAGCCAATGTTGGCGGCGAGATGGTCCACGACATCGGTGTTCCACGCGGTGGGGCCGCTCGGGCAGAGCTCCTCATGGACGTTGAGGGCGAAGGCGTGCCCGGTGCCGCCGAAGATCCAGGGACGCGATAGTCCCAGTCCGAGATACTCCGTGCAGGCATGATGGCAGCCCATGTGCGAGATCCACGCCGGCTTCCACTCAAGGCCCTCCAGTCGCGCCATGACAGCGACCTCCAATCGGTGACGCCATCTCAACGTGGCACCGCTAGTTTCGGCGCAGGCACGTGCCGAACCTCCAGGGAACCGCGCAGGGAACTGACCGCTGCTGGACGAAGGTCGCAATAGCACGACATCCGGGCTGCTGTCGGCGTTGCCGATGGAGCGGCCGTGTGTTAGACTTCCACAGGAACCCGACGCTTTCCGGCGTGAAGGTGGGTACAGCATGGGCAGGTGGATGGTACGGGTGGTCGCAGCCACAGTGGCTCTCGTGGCTCTTCCGGCATGGCCGCAGGCACCTGGGCCGGAGGCGCCGGAGCCTCCGGCTGGTGTCTCGCAGCTCTACGAGGAAGTAATGCTCCTCCGCACGATCAACACGCTCGGGCTGACGAACGAGCAGCTCGGCGCGTTGCTGACGGCGAATCAGGCCCTGGTTGCGCGGCGCGCGGAGGTTGACGCGCTGCGCGAGACGACGTGGGCCGCGTCGCAGGCGGATATCGAGGCGGTGCTGAACGCGTGGGCGGCAGGAGAGGCTCCGCCGTCTCGCGCGGGAACGGCTGCGGATCGGGCGGTCAACCGCGTCAACAGCGCGGAGGCCGACTTCGTGGCCGCTCGCACGAGGGCGGCTGAGACCCTCTACAATCAGCTTAGCGAGGAGCAGCGCGCGCTGGTCGAGAGCGCGGGCATCGCGGAGGCGCGCGCGGCACGGCTTGCGCGCATGGGCGGCGTAGAGTCCCCCGGCGCCTACGTGCTCACGCAGACTGACGCGATCCGCGATCTGATGACCGATGAGTTCGACATGCTGGCGCCCGCGGAGGCGCGTCGCATCGCTGAGGCGATCGTGGGCCCGGACGCGGCGAACCTGCCGCAGATGACGGAGGGCGTGCTCGGCATTCTGCACGAGGTCTACGGCTGGACTCCGGACCGCTATAGCGAGCAGCGCCCGACGCTGGCGCAGCAGATCGAGGAGCAGTTGGGGATCGAGGCGCCTGCGGCCGGGCCGCCGATCCCGTGGGCGGAGTTGGAAAGGCTGATGGCGAGCGCGCGGACGGTGGCGGTCGTGGATCTGCTCGCACCGGACGCGGGAGGTGAGGTGGAGTGACGATGAAGCGGATGGCATGGGTAGCACTGGTGGTCGCCGCTCTGACGGCGGTGGGACCGGCGTTCGCAGATGACATTCAGGACGCGATGGATCGTGCCGAGGTGCTGAATCTGCTGCTGCAGGTGCAGGTCTCGCCGGCGCAGGCGCAGCGGATGGTGGCGCCGGTGCAACGGATCCAGCAGATGGTGCAGGCCTCGCAGCGGGCGGAGCAGGACCGCCTCAACCGGCTCGGCGTCCTGCTGCAGCAGGCCCGGACGCAGGGGCTTGCCGGGAAAGCTCTCAGCCCGGAGATGCAGGCGGCACTCGATGCGCATGAGCAGCAGCGAGCAGCGGCGCGGCTGGAGTTGGTGCGCTCGGTTGCTGAGCAGATGCGGCTGATCGAGGGCATGCTCACGCCGGAGCAGAACGCACTGCTCGACTGGACGCCGCCAGGAGCGCTGACTGCCGAGGAGTCGCTGGAGGAGCGTACGCGGCTGCAGCAGGTGGCACTGGGGCGGATTCAGGACGCCGCGCGGTTGCTCGATCGGATCAAGTACCTCGATCCCTTCAACTTCGTCGTAGCGCGCGTGCCGATCGTCAACGACTACCTGGCGCTCCACTTCCTACCCGGCTCGGCGGAGTTCCAGCAGGCCTTTGCGATCACGATCAACTACTCAGACCAGGTGCGGATGCTCACCGACGAGCAGTGGCAGGCGCAGGGGCTGGATATCGGCGCGGCGCTCATCGAGGAGCTTGGGCTGATGCCGACGCTGGACCCCGGTCCGGCGCCGGGCACCATCGCGTGGGAGCGGCTCTACCAGATCCTGACGAACCCGCAGGCGGTTGCCGCGGTTCAGAGCATCGCCCGCTAGCCGCACATAGTCGGTCAGCTTAGGTGCGGTTGCACCGAATGAATGGAACTCAGGAGCTGGTTACGATGGAACGGATCGGTCCCGCATCTGATGTCGCTACCCTTCGCATGCGCCTGCGCGACCTGCTCGTCGAGCGCGCGGTCCAGTACGGCCACTTCGTGCTGGCCTCGGGGCAGACGAGCAGCTACTACGTGGACAAGACGCAGATCACGCTGATGGGCGAAGGGCTCTACTGCCTCGCGCGCGTCATCCTTGACCAGATCGAGGGGATGGACGTGCAGGCGGTGGGCGGCATGACGATCGGCGCCGACCCGATCGCGGGCGCCGTCTCCGCGCTCGGCATCTGCCACGGCCAGGGCCTCGACGCGTTCATCGTACGCAAGGAGCGCAAGGAGCGCGGGACGCGCCAGCGGGTCGAGGGGCCGCTGCAGCAGGGCGCGCGCGTCGTGGTGCTCGAGGACGTCGTGACCACGGGAGGCTCCGCGATCGAGGCGATCAAGGCCGTCGAGGAGGAGTGCGACGCGACCGTGGTGGAGGTCATCGCGATGATGGATCGACTCCAGGGCGGCCGCGAGGCAATCGTGGACGCGGGCTACCAGTTCACCACGATCTTCACCGTGACGGATCTCGGCGTCGAGCCGGAGTAGACGCAAAGCGAAGCTGGCTGCTGGTTCGGGCGGGCGAGGGATCACCCGCCCGTTCAGCGTTTGTGCAGGTCTGTCGAGAGGACCTTGACTATCTGCAGGGAAGTACCGCCTGCATCGCGGACGCGGCACTACCTGGATGATCGCCTTAAGGATGAGGTTGATGGAGAAGCTCGTACAGATCGGCGCAGGCAATATCGGCCGCAGCTTTGTGGGGCAGATCTTCTCCCGCGCCGGCTTCGAGGTCGTTTTCGTGGACGTGAGCCAGGATATCGTGGCGGCGCTCAATGAGCGCGGCAGCTACGAGGTCGAGATCAAGGACCGCGAGCCGAAGACGATCGTGGTCGAGAACGTGCGCGGCGTCAGCGGCCGCGACACCGAGGCGGTGGCGCGCGAACTCGCGACCTGCCGAGTGGCCGCGACCGCCGTCGGCCCCGCGGCTCTCCCCTACATCTACCCGAACCTGGCCGCCGGCCTCGAGCGCAGGCGCGAGGCGGGCAACGGGCCGCTCGATGTGATCATCTGCGAGAACATGCGCAACGCCGCCGTGGCCATGTATGAGGGCGTCGCGGAGCACCTGCCGGCCGGCTTCCCGCTGCGCGAAATGCTCGGCGCGGTCGAGACCTCCATCGGCAAGATGGTCCCGATCATGGATGAGGCGATCCGCGAGCGCGACCCCCTGCTGGTCTACGCGGAGGCCTACAACACACTCATCTGCGACGCGAAGGGCTTCCTGAACGCCATCCCGGAGGTCCCGGAGCTCGCGCCCAAGCAGAACATGAAAGCCTACGTGGACCGCAAGCTCTTCGTGCATAACCTCGGGCACGCGCTCTGCGCCTACTTCGCCCACCTCGAGGCGCCGGAGCTCGTCTACACATGGGAGGCCGTGCAGCACCCGACAATCGGCCCCGCGAGCCGCGCAGGCATGGTGGAGTCGGCCCGCGCGCTGATCCGCGCCTACCCGGAGGAGTTCAACGAGGCCAACCAGGCCGAGCACGTGGACGACCTGCTCAGCCGCTTCGAGAACCAGGCGCTGGGCGACACGATCTACCGAGTGGGCCGTGACGTGCGCCGCAAACTCGGCCGCGAGGACCGCGTCATCGGCGCGCTGCGCTTCGACGCCCGCCGGGACACGAACGCGCCCTACACCGCGCTGTGCGCCGCGGCGGGAATGCGCTTCCGCGCGGTCGACGAGAACGGGGAGATGTACGAGAACGATCGCGACTTCGCCAACCACGTCTACCCCGAGGGCGCGGAGTTCGTGCTGCGCGAGGTGGCGGAGCTTCAGCCTGGCGACCCGATCGACCGCGAGGTCTTCGAGGCCGTTATGGCCGCGGACGCGTTCATCGGCGAGCGCCTCGCGGCCGGTGAGAGCATCCTGGAGGTCGGGGGAGCGGGGTTCGCGCAGTTCGGCGAGGAGTAAGCGGCGATGCGTCGGACGGCTTGCCCCACTCATCCTTCAGTAGTGCCGGCGCCCTCGCCGGCACAGAAGAAGGCACTGCGCGTGCGCTGGCAGGTGGGGCGAGGGCGCCCCACGTACGTAACCTCTTCGTTCTTGACGCGCGATGTCGGCAAGCTGTCAACCGCAATCTTTTGTCTGCTTCTGACTGGAGCGATCGCCATGCCCGATCCAGTCCTGCCCCCACCTGAAACGCGCGGCGTCTGGTACCACTGCGGTTCGGCGAACCTCCTGCCCGACCAGGGCGCGGTCTACTCCGGGCCCATGGCCACCTACTGCGCCTGGCACCGGCCGATGGCCGTCTACTCGCCGGAGACGAACCGCTCCTACTTCGTCTACGGCAGCGCCGGCAATCGCCCGACCATCAGCTACTACGACCATGCGGCCGGGACGTGGGCCTACCCGGTAGTCATCGGCGAGAACCCTGATGGCGACGCGCACCGCAACCCCACGCTGCTGATCGACGACGAGGGCTACCTCTATATGTTCTGGGGCGCGCACGGGCACCAGAGCTTCGTGCACCGCTCCATGCGCCCGCAGGACATCAGCGAGTGGGAGGAGCGCGCGCCGCTCGAGGAGACCGGCGCGAGCTACCCGCAGCCGTTTATGCTGCGCGAGGGCGAGATCTGGGTCTCCTACCGCAAGGCCCCGGGCTGGCGCGGCCGGTACTCGACCGACGGCGCTCGCACATGGTCGGAGCCCGTGGATATCGCGGCCTTCGGCGTTGACCCGGAATCCCGCGGCGCAACGGAGTTCGCGATTTACGGCTCCACCGTCGGCGGCGAGGGCCCATACCCGCGCAGCCTGCACTTCGCTTGGTCGCGCCTCGGCGGCGGCACGCCAGAGGAGATCGCCACGAAGCACCTCTGGGGCCGCCGCTACAATCTCTACTACACCTGCTCCGACGACGGCGGCCGCACCTGGCATCGCAGCGACGGAAACGCCTGCGAGATGCCGATAGATGAGGAGCATGCCGAGAAGATCTACGACTCGGGGACGCGCGGGATCTGGATCAAGGACATCCAGCTGGACCTCGCCGGCAACCCGCTGATCCTCTTCCTCGAGGGCGAGGTGGCCACATTCCGCGCGTGGTGGAAGGTGGCGCGGCTGACGCCGGAGGGCTGGCGGATCAGCGATGTCACCGAGAGCGACCACATGTATGATGAGGGTGCGCTGCTGGTCTACGCCGAAGATGATATCAGGGTCTGGGGCCCGAGCGGCGACAACCAGCCTCATGAGGACGGCGGCGAGATTGAGGAGTGGCTCTCAACCGACGGCGGCGATACGTGGCAGTTCACCCGGCGGATCACTGACGGCTCGCAGTACTCGCACGATCATGTGAAGATCGTGATGGGCCACCGCGACGGGCCCGGTGACGTGCGGGCCATCTGGAGCTACGGCGACTCGCGCAAGCCGCCGGAGACTGAGGATGTGCGGCTGTACTACTTCGGGGATGGCATGGACCGAGGTCGGGAGATCCCATTCCCGGCCGGTCCTGAGGAGGACTGAGGATGGCTGAAGCACGGTACCCACTGGAGCGCTGTGAAAGCTGCGATTCGCGTGATGTCTGCGGATGCCGCGGTCCGGCGCAGCTCTCCTGCTACGTGGTCGATCAGTTGACGAAGAGCTTCGGCGAGGATGGCATCGATACGCCGGAGGAGGTCGGCACTCCCGTCCCCTCGCGAGCGCGGGTGCTCGAGGCGCTCTTCTGCACCATGGACGTGCTCTTCCCGGGCCGCATGCACACTGAGCTCGACGTGGACGCCTCCACCGAGGCTTTCGTGCATGAGCGGCTCGCGCGCGTCCAGCGCCTGATCGGCCGGGAGATCGCTCGCGCACTGCCCTTCCGCTGGACCGGGGCGTATGCCCGGACGAAGGGCGACGCACGGGTCGACACGGACACTCAGCAGACGTCGAAGCTGCTCGCGAACCAGTTCATTGCGGAGTTCCCGCGGATTCGAGAGCTGCTCGTGGAGGACGTGCAGGCGGCCTACAACGGCGACCCGGCGGCTCATACATACGCGGAGATCATGCTCAGCTACCCGGGCCTGCAGGCAATCACCGTCCAGCGCGTGGCCCATGTGCTCTACGACCTCGATGTGCCGCTGATCCCCCGGATGATGAGCGAGTGGGCGCACACCACCACGGGGATAGACATCCACCCGGGAGCGCGCATCGGACGGAGCTTCTTCATTGACCACGGGACCGGCGTCGTCATCGGCGAGACCTGCGAGATCGGTGACGATGTGAAGCTCTATCAGGGCGTCACGCTCGGCGCTCTCAGCTTCCCGCTGGATGAGGATGGCAACCCGATCAAGGATATCAAGCGCCACCCGACGCTTGAGGACGGCGTGGTGGTCTACGCGAACGCCACGATCCTCGGCGGTGAGACAGTCATCGGCAAGGGCTCGGTCATCGGCTCGAACGTCTGGCTCGGGAAGTCGGTGCCGCCGGGCAGCACGGTGACGCAGGGCAATGTCGAGGTCAAGGTGCGGCGAAACGGAGAGGACTGAAGCTTCGCAGCGTCGTTCGGGCGGAGCTTCACAGTCCCACGATGCAGCGTCAAATCAGGGAGGCAGCGGCCATGGTGAAGATGCAGAGCCCACGCGACCACGTCCGAGAGGCACAGATGATCCTCGATGACATGCAGCGGCCGATGGAGATGCGCTACATCGGCGCGCAGGCCCACGCGATGCTGGCTATCGCGAAGCTGATTATGAGGCAGATGGGGGAGGACTACGAGGACGACGACTAGTCACGATGATAGATGAGGCCTCATCGGGAGGTGCGCCCTGTGCGGACAGCCGCTGCCGTACTGGTGTCGCTTGCTGTGCTGCTGCCCGCTCATTGCGGGGCGCAGCAGCCGTCTGTGGACGAGGCTGCCGAGGCGCTGCAGGCTGCCGTGAGCTTCTATCATGGGCAGGTCGCGGATCACGGGGGCTACGTGTGGCGCTACGCAGGCGATCTCTCGCTGCGTGAGGGTGAGGCGCGGACCGACGGGAGCGCGGTCTGGGTGCAGCCGCCCGGCACCCCCGCGGTGGGGATGGCGTTTCTTGACGCCTGGGAGGCCAGGGGCGAGCAGGCGTACCTCGATGCCGCGCTCGACGCTGCGCGCTGCCTCCTCCAGGGCCAGCAGCTCTCCGGCGGCTGGTACTACTCCGTGCAGTTCGACCCGGCCGAGCGCGCGAAGCGCATGTACCGGGTGGATCATCCCGGCGCCGGCTGCGGCCCCACCACCGCCCCGGGCGGTGAGGAGGGCTGGCATGTCTGGCGGCAGCGCAAGCACGAGCCGAACATGACCCTCCTCGATGATGACGTGACGGCCTCGGCGATCCGCTTCCTCGCGAGGCTTGACCGGCGGCTGGAGTTCAGGGACGCGGCCATCCACGAGGCCGTGCTCTACGCGCTTGACGCGGCACTGATGGTGCAGCACCCGATCGGCGCGTGGTCGCACAACTACGATCGCTTCCCCGTTCACCGGCCGGACCTCGCGCTCTACCCCGTCATCGCGGCATCCTACCCCGACCAGTGGTCGCGCACCTGGACGAAGGACTTCACGGGCGGCTACGTGGTAAACGACAGCATCACGCCGAGGATGATCGAGACGATGCTCGCGGCGTGGCGCGTATACGATGATCAGCGCTTCCGGGAAGCCGCCGAGAGCGGCGGCGACTTCCTGATCCTCGCGCAGATGCCAGACCCGCAGCCGGCCTGGTGCCAGCAGTACAACAACGCGATGCAGCCGGTCTGGGATCGCAAGTTCGAGCCGCCCGCGATCACCGGCGAGGAGTCGCAGGGGGTGCTGGAGTGCCTGCTGCAACTCTACCGAGAGACGGGTGAGGAGCGCTTCCTGGCCCCGGTGCCGCGCTCGATCGCCTACCTGCGCTCCTCGCTCCTGCCTGACGGCCACCTCGCGCGCTTCTACGAGCTGCAGACGAATCGCCCGATCTTCTTCGACCGCGAATACAACATCACGTACGTCCCGGAGCAGATGCCGGAGCACTACAGCTTCCTGCGCGAAAGCCGCCTGGACGCCATCGAGGCGGAATACCAGCGCCTGCTCGCAGAGGGGCCGTGTGAAGCGACGGTCTCTCCGCCACCGGCCGACGAGGTGGCGGCGATCATCGCCGGCATGGACAAGCGAGGCGCATGGGTGGAGCCGGGAGTG
Organism: Armatimonadetes bacterium UBA5352; assembly: GCA_002411015.1. Lineage (GTDB taxonomy): Bacteria > Armatimonadota > Zipacnadia > Zipacnadales > UBA5352 > UBA5352. The sequence goes on from DHPY01000022.1 coordinate 20,785, forward strand.
CTGGACGCCTGGGACACTGAGCCCGAAACCGGCATCATCTCAAGCGAGACGTTCATCGCGAATGTTCGGGCACTGGCGGCATACATCGCGGCGCAGCAGTAGAGTCCTCAGCCGAGACGCAGCGAGGCGGCGCCGATGATCGGCGCCGCCTAGTAGTGTACGTCCAGGGCTCACCTGGCCGGCTACGGCACGACTTCGGTGTCCGCGTCGCAGGCGTCATCGTCGACCTCTTCGGCCTCACCCTTCATCATGAAGAGTTGCCGCTGCGGCTGGGCGAGCTCGAAGTCCTTCGTGAAGGTGATCGAGCCGGAGTTGCACGAGTAGGCGCACTGGCCGCAGAACACGCAGCGATCCATCTCGAACTCCACGTGCCCGACGGTCTCCTTCTTGCCATCCTCGCGCTCAACGCGCTTGCGCACGACCTTGATAACGTCCGCCGGGCAGTCGCGCTGGCAAAGTCCACAGAGGGTGCAGCTGTCCGGATCGTATCTCATCCTGCCCCGGAAGCGGTCCGGCGGGGCGAGACGTTCGATTGGGTACATGACCGTCGCGGGCTTGCGCACAAGCAGCGACTCCATCAACTCCATCGCCATCGCTGCGATGCTGAACTTGCGGGCCATGGGTTACGCTCCCATCTAACTCATTGTGAAGATGATAATCCCAAGGTTGACCAGTGCCGGGATGCCGAGCCACAGCAGGCACCACTCCACCATCTGGTCGATGCGGATGCGCGCCAGCGCCGCCCGGGTCAGCGACAGGAAGAAGACGATCAGCAGGATCTTCACCGCCAGCACGATAAGGCCGACCAGACCGGCAAGCCATGCGGGCATGTCGCCGAAGGGGATCCCCCAAAAGTGCGGGCCGCCGAGAAACAGCGCGGCAATCAGCGCGGAGGCCACGATCGTCTCCGCGAGGAAGCTTAGCTTCCACAGCGCGAGACGCTTCCCAGTATACTCAACCTCGGGACCGCTGACGATCTCGGTCTTGGCCTGCGGGATGTCGAACGGCACGCGTTCGAGCTTGCCGATGAGCGCGATCATCGCGACGATGAATGACAGCGGCGCCGCGGCGATGAACCAGCCCCCATCCGCCTGGGCAGCGGTGATCTCGCTGATCGACCAGCTGCCGCCCGCGAGTGCGGGCCCAAGGCAGGCGAGGAAGAACGGGACCTCGTAGCCGAAGAGCTGCGAGAGCACGCGCGTGGCGCCGATGGTCGCGAACGGGTTGGTGGAGTACCAGCCGCCCAGGAAAAGCGCGAACGCCGGCAGGGTCAGCAGGTAGATGACCACGATCAGGTCGCCCTGGAAGGAGTTCGCGGCCTGCGCAGACCACATCGGCACGTAGATCGCGGAGGCAACCACGCCTGCGAACGCCACAAGTGGGGCGACGGCGAACATGGCCCGATTGGCCGACTCTGGGATGATGTCCTCTTTCGCGAGAAGCTTGATCAGGTCGGCGAAAGGCTGAATGAGCGGCGGACCGACCCGATTCTGCATCTTCGCGACGAGCTTGCGGTCGACCCAGGACGCGAACAGGCCGAACGCGATAAGGAACAGGAACCCCGGAAAGACAAATACGTGAAACAGCGGCGTCAAGACCTGCATTGACGATCCTCTCGTCTCCTGGATCCCCGGGCGGCGGTGGGCCGCCCGGGGGTCGTGGGCTTTATGACTTGCGGCGGCTGAGCTTCACGAGCTCGGCCCAGGTCATCGTCCGGCTGTCGCCGGAGCTGACATCGTTCAGCTCGACCATGCGGTCGGCGCACGAGAAGCACGGGTCGATGGACGCGAACGCGATCGGGATGTCCGCAATGTACCCGCCCTTCACCATCTCCAGCGACGCAGGCAGGTTCGCGAGGGTTGGTGTCCGGATCTTCACGCGCTCTGGCACATCGGTGCCGTTGCTGCGCACGTAGTAGATCACTTCACCCCGCTGCGCCTCGATGCGCGCGACGGCCTCGCCCTCAGGCACCTTGCGCGGGAAGCGCATGTTCACGTCACCCTCGGGCATCATATCGAGACACTGAGTGCAGATGTCACACGCGTCAATGACCTCCTGGACGCGCACCAGTGTCCGGCCGAGCACATCGCAGAGCTCTGAGGTGCGGACCGGGAACTCTACCTTGTCGTACTGCAGATACGGGAAGGTGCGCCGGACGTCGAAGGCCACGCCCGATGCGCGCAGCACGGGTCCGACCGCGCCGAGTTGCACGCAGGTCTCGCCGGAGACGACGCCCACGCCCGAGGTGCGCTCGAGGAACGTCTGTTCACTCGTGGCGATGTCCGCGTAGTACTCTGCGCGCTGGCGCAGGAACGCCAGCCCCTCGCGGATCTTTGTAACCATCTCGGGCGCGATGTCGTAGCGCACGCCGCCGAGCATGGTCATGGCGTAGTGGCCGCGGTTGCCCGACACCATCTCGAGGATGTCCTGGATGACCTCGCGATCGCGCCAGACATACATGAAAAGGCTCTCGAAGCCGATCTCGTGCCCCGCGACGCCGAGCCAGAGCAGGTGGCTGTGGATGCGCTCGAACTCATGCATGATCATACGGATCCACTGCGCGCGCTCGGGGATCTCAACGCCCGCGATCGCCTCGACGGCCTGGCAGTAGTTCTGCGTGTGGGCGTTCGAGCAGATGCCGCATACACGCTCGCAGAGGTACAGGTCCTGAACGAAGTTGCGCTCGGAGCAACTCCGCTCGATGGATCGGTGCACGTATCCGATGCGGATATCGGCGTCGACGACCAGCTCGCCGTCCACGGAGAAGCGCAGGTTCTCGGGCTCCTTGAGCGCGGGATGCTGGGGCCCGACGGGGAAGTCAAGTTTGGCCATTGTCCTTCACGCCCTCCTCAGCCCCTATGTTATCTCGCCGCAGCGGGTAATCTCCCTCTGGCCAGTCCTCGGGAAGGACCAGCCGACGCGGATCGGGATGACCGGCCATTGTGACGCCGAACATATCCGTGATCTCGCGCTCGTACATAATCGCCGCGGGTACGATCGGGGTAATTGTCTCGATCTCGTCAACGCCCTTGTCTACAGCCGTACGAACGTTCAGCGAAACACCATCTGCGACGAAGTGGTAGATCAGATCAATGTGGTCCCCGCGGTCGTTGCCCGATATAGTGGACAGGTGCAGCGGGCCCCACTCCTCAACGATGAACTGCGCCATCTTCGTGATGTCCACGGCCGGCACGCCGAGCCAGGCCTGCACGCTAGATCGTGCCTCGGCCTCGGTCAGCTCGCCCTCATACCGTGACTGCACCTGTTCGATCAGCTCGGCTGCCGTCACAGGAATCCCTCTCTAGCTTCCCGGGCCCTAACTCCGCGCGGCGGTCTGGCCCAGTGATGTCTCGTTCGCCTGGCGCATCTCCGCCATCTCTGACGGTGTGTACACCAGTCCGGTGGTGTCCCGCCTCGACTCGATTTCCTTGACCAGCGCGTCGGCCTTGGGATCGAGCGTACCGAGCAGCTTGAGCACGCCGTAGGCGATGGCATCGGGTCGCGCGGGACAGCCCGGCACGTACATATCAACCGGGATGACCGAATCGACCCCGCCGAGGACGTTGTAGCCCGGGTAGAACGGCGCACCCGACACGCCGCAGGTCCCCACGGCAACCACGAACTTGGGCTCCGCGACCTGATCGTACACCCGGATCACGCGGTCGCGGATCTGTCGGGTGACCGGGCCGGTCGTCATCAGCACGTCGGCGTGGCGCGGGCTGCCCTCAAGCAGCACGCCAAAACGTTCGAGGTCAAATCGCGGCATGAGCGCGGCGACGATCTCGATGTCACAGCCGTTGCACGAACCGCAGTTGAGGTGGCAGACCCAAGGGCTTTTGCCCCGCGCCCACTTCACCAATCCATTCAGCATATCGGTCCCTCTATCGGAGCGGCGTTCAGCGGCGAATACGCCCGCCACTCAGTCCTTGAAGAGAATGATGATCGCCACAAGGCCGACCACAAGGTATGAGCCGGCCAGCCACGGCAGCACCTGCCCGGGGTTGGTCCCGAGCACGAGCGCCAGCACGTCAAGCAGTGTGAAGATGAAGGCGGCGTGGAAGAGGTGGTACGCGGTGGGGAAAGACGAGCCCTTTACGTCCTCGCCACATGCGTAGGTGCGGAGCTTCCCTCCCACTGCGTGAGAAGCCGGTGCAATCGCCTTCCCGAACAGATAGATCAGCCAACCGGCGAACATGGCCAGAGCGAAGACCGTTACCGGATGATACAGCACGCCTGACGCAGTCATCTGCGCAATCCTCCATGCCGCGACCGGTGGCGGCCCCCCGGTGGTTTGACACCGCACACCGCTTCAATGTTCAGCGATTCAGTAGACTAATGTACGCCCGCCGCGACCAGCACATCAACGCCTCCGCCGATCAGGGACGCTACGTACTCAGCCGCGGGGTCAACCAGCACGAGTCCCGCATCTGGCAGAACACCGAGCAGCAGCGAGAGGGCGGCCAGCGCCACGATGGGCAGCACTACCAGGAATGGCAGCGGCTTGAGCGTGCGCGGCCGATCTTCGGGGATCGGACCGAAGACGACGGTGTTGAGCGCGTCCAGGTAGTAGAACAGCGATATGACGCTGTTGAGCACGAGCATGACGACCATGAAGATGCCCCAGCCGCCGACATCGGCGCCGGCCTTGGCGATGAGGACCTTCGAGAACCAGCCGTTGAAGGGCGGCGCGCCGGCGAGGGCCAGAACGAAGATCAGGAAGCAGATGCCCATGAGCGGGAACTTGCGTCCGATGCCGGAGAGCTTGCGGATGTCCCTCGTGCCGAGGATCCAGAGGAATGCACCGGCGCAGAGGAAGGCTCCGCCCTTCATGACCGCGTGGTTAAGGATGTGGTAGAGCGCTCCGCGCATCCCGCTGAAGCCGGCAAGCGTGGGGTAGCCGAGCGCGAGCCCGACGCCCATGATGATGTAGCCCATCTGGGCGACCGAGGAGTACGCGAACATGCGCTTGAGGTCGCTCTGACGGAGGGCAATCAGGTTGCCGACGAACATCGTGACGAGCGCGAGCCAGACGAGCAGGAGGCCGTAGTTGACGGTGCCGAGGGCGATGAGGGCCCGGAGCATCGTGATGAGACCGGCCTCGATGACGATGCCGGACAGCATCGCCGAGATGCCGCTCGGGGCGGCTGAGTGTGCGTCGGGAAGCCAGGTGTGCATCGGCACGATCGCGGCCTTGACGCCGAAGCCGACGATGATCAGTGCCACGACCGCCATGAGTTGGGCGCTGCCCACCTGCGCCTCGAGGAGCGAGGGCAGTGCCGCGAGGTCGAGTGTCCCGGTCCAGCTAAAGACAATCGAGATACCAAGCAGCGCCAGCAGTGAGCCGACGGTCGAGATAACGAGGTACTTGACACCGGCCTCGATCGGCTCCCACTCCTCGCGCTCGAAGGCGACGAGGACGAAGGAGGCGATGCTCATTGCCTCAAAGAGCACGTAGAGGGTGAACAGATCGCCGGCGAAGCCGACGCCGACGATGCCCGAGGTCATCAGCAGCAGCAGTGCGTAGAACTTGCCGATGTCGCGTCGGTGCATGTAGCGCATGGAGTAGACGGCGACCAGCGCTGCGAGCAGCAGTGCGGTGCCGGCAAGGAAGATGCCGAGGTAGTTGGCCACCAGGTATGACTGCAGGCGCGTCTGCGCCCACGCGGAGGGCCAACCGAGGGGCATCCCATCCTGAAGCACGTTCCAGATCTGGTAGACCATGTAGCCCGAGCCGGCGATCGCCACGAAGGCGATGAAACCGGTGAGCATGCGACTGCGCGAGAGTCTGCCGACTACGTAGGCCAGCAGTGCCGCGCCCGACAAGATGGCGATGGCGAGCAAGACTTCCATAGCTTTATCCCCAACCCAGGAACATCAGCAGCACGGCGATGAAGCCGATCGCCAGCCACAGGCTGTTGTAGTTGAGATCCCCCGTCTGGAAGAGACTGAGCACCGATGCGACCGCGCGCATCAGCACGACCCAGAACCCCCAGAACCAGTCGAAGAAGCCCTTCGTGTCGGTCACCAGGTCGGCCCACATCTGCGGGCCGGCCGGGACCGGCGCTCCTCGCTTGCTCCACACCACGCCGAGGATCACGAAGATCGCCACGGCGAGTATCCCGATGATGATCAGCGGACTCCCGAAGGTGTGGTGCCAGAGTTCCCCGACCTCCAGCAGGTCCACCTCGTGGTAGGGAAGCTGGTTACCGAGCTTGCTGGTGTAGTCACCGACGTAGAGCCAGGAGATCAGCGTGCCCAGGCCGAGCAGCGACAGTGGCAGGGTCATCTGCCACGGCGACTCGTGCGGGTGCGCCTCGGTCCTGGACTCAGCCTGGAAGGTCAGCCAGTACATCCGCCAGGAGTAGATGGCGGTGAGGACCGCGGTGATGATCAGCAGCACCAGCGGGCCGGTCTGGCCGGCGCCGAGGAGTGCCTCGAAGACTGCGTCCTTGGACCAGAAGCCGTTGAACAGCGGGATGCCCGCGAGCGCCATCGTGCCGATCAGGAAGGTGACGTGCGTGATCGGCATGAAGCGCTTGAGGCCGCCCATCTCGTACATGTTGCGGGTATGCGTGGCGTGGATGACCGAGCCTGCGCACAGGAAGAGCAGGGCCTTGAAGATGGCGTGATTGAGCAGGTGGAACTGGCTCGCGAAGACCGAAGCCGCGCCCACGGCCGCCATCATGTAGCCAAGCTGCGATATCGTCGAGAAGGCCAGCACGCGCTTGAGGTCCTTCTCCACGAGCGCGAGCACCGCGGTGAGCGTGGCCGAGATTGCGCCAACCCAGGCGAGCATCGGCAGCCACCACGGGAGGACCGCGAACATCGGCAGCGTCCGCGCGCACAGGTAGATCCCGGCGTTGACCAGCGTGGCGGCGTGGATCAGAGCGCTGATGGTGGTCGGCGCCTCCATCGCGTCGGGCAGCCACACATGCAGCGGGAACTGCGCCGATTTGCCGATCGCCCCGGCCATGAAGCCTGCGCCGGCGATGGTGAGCAGATGCAGCGGGATCTGGCCGCTGAGCGCTGCGCTGATCGTTCCGCTGATGCTGAAGGGCTGGTCGGCGCCGAGGTTGCGCATCGCCGACCACAGCACGACGATCCCCACGAGCAGGCCAATGTCACCAAAGCGCGTGACGATGAAGGCCTTCGAGCCTGCCTGCCGCGCCTTCGCCCGCTTGTACTCATAGGCGATCAGGGCGAAGGAGCAGAAGCCGATCAGTTCCCAGAAGACGTAGAGGACCAGGAAGTTGTCGGCCAGCGCCAGTGCGATCATGGAGCCGATGAACAGGATGGTCAGGAAGTAGTAGCGCGTCGGAGTGTACTCGCGCTCAAGGTCTTCCATGTACTTGAGTGAGTAGACGACCGCCAGGAAGCCGATGCAGCCGGCGACAGCGGCGACGAACATGCCGATGCCTGTCAGTTGCAGGCCGAAGGTGGCGTCAATGCCCGGGATCCAGTAGACCGCTGTCAGCGGCTGATCGCCGGCCGCACCGATGAGCGCCACGGTGAGGATGGCGGTCACGAGGCCTACAAGGACCGAGTAGGCCTTCATCAGGCACTTGTTGATCGCTCCGAAAGCTGGAATGAGCAGACAGCCTCCGAGCGGGACGACAACCGTCAGTATTGCGAGCAGTTCGATGGACGTGTCAGCTCACCCCTTCAGCCGCCGGAGAGCCGCGATGGACAGGCTCTTGTTGTGATGGTAGGCGGCAACCACCAGGGAGAGCGCGATTGCCACGGTGACGGCCTCAATCAGGATGAGGGTGATGACCACCGACTGCGCGGCGGACATGGTCCCGCTCTGCGCGCCGCCGAGGATGAACACCAGCGAGATGCCACGCGCCATGATCTCGAGGCCGATGATGATCTGCAACAGGTTCGTGCGGGTGATGGTGGCATAGAGGCCGATAGTGACCAGTGCCAGGCCCGCAGCTGCGTAGGCCGTCATCCGCGATCAGCCCTCTCCTTCACGAGCACGAGTACGCCGAAGGTGCCGGCCAGGATAATCATCATCTGGCCGATCAGGTCGGGTGTGCGGAAGTTCCACAGCATCTCCCGAAACGGGATGGTGTCGTAGCCGAAGCCCGCCACCGGTGCCGGTTCGAGGAAGAAGATGAACAGCAGTCCCGCGAGGAACGCGATAGATACCAGGACGCCCGCGGCCTTAGTCATTCTGCTCTCTCCCCTCCGTGAGGGCGATGACCGCCAGGAAGAGGACGGTGATGAAGCCCGCGCACACGCTCAGTTCGAACATCGCCGCCCACGGGGCGCCGAAGTGGTAGAACATTGCGGCGAGAATCGCGGACATAACTGCCAGTGCCAGCGCGCCCTTGAGCACGTCGCGCAGATGCACTGCCAGCACCGCCAGCAGCAGGACCAGACCGAGAGCAACCCAGTTGAGAACCTGGATCGCCATGATGCGCCGTCTCCTTCTCTGAAGGCGCCACCCGGGCGCCTCTGTCAGGGATCCACGACCGCTGTTCACGCCAAAGTCTCCTCTGTCCCGAGGGCGCGTCACCACGGGAAGATGGAGACCTGGTCCCCGATCCCTTGCGTTGTCCTGCCGGGAGTTCGCCCCCCGGCTCCCCCTGACCTCCCCCTGGTTCACTGCAGGTGCTACCCCGCAAGCACCTCGACGGTGTCACGGGCGATCATCAGCTCTTCATCGGTGCGGATCACGAGCAGCGACGTCGCCGAGTCATCCGCGCCGATCTCCACGAGGCCATTGCCGTTCCCGAACGGGAGCGGCTGGGTGTTCCTTGCGGGGTCAATTCTGATGCCGAGGAACTCGAGCCCCTCAACGCACCACTCCCGCTGCAGGTGGTCGTTCTCGCCGATCCCGCCGGTGAAGACCACGCAGTTGACACCGCCCATGACCGCCGCGTAGGCGCCGATGTACTTCCGCACCCGGTAGGCGAAGAGGTTCAGCGCCAGGCGCGCGCGATCATGGCCGTTGGCCGCGGCCTTCTGCAGGTCGCGCATGTCGTTGCTGAGCCCGGAGAGGCCCTTGAGGCCCGACTCCTTGTTGAGAATGCGGTCGATCTCCTCAATACTGATCCCGAGCGTGTGCTCCATGTAGATCACGATGGCTGGGTCGAGATCGCCGCAGCGGGTACCCATCAGCAGGCCCTCCAGCGGCGTGAAGCCGAGCGTGTTCTCGATCGACTTCCCGGCCTTCACGGCGCTCATCGAGCAGCCGTTGCCAAGGTGGCAGGTGACCACCTTGTGCTCCTCGGTCGGGATGCCCCTCTCCCGCAGGAACTGCCCCGCGCGCAGCGACACATAGCGGTGGGAGGTGCCATGGAAGCCGTAGCGGCGGATGCCATGCTCGGCGTAGTACTCCCACGGCAGCCCGTAGATGAACGCACGCCGCGGCATCGTCTGATGGAAGGCTGTGTCGAAGACGGCCACATGCGGGACGTTCGGCAGGAGCTTACGGGCGGCGCGGATGCCCATCAGGTTCGGCGGATTGTGCAGCGGCGCGAGCTTCCCGAAGCGGTCCACCGCGTCCTCGACGGCGTCGTCGATGATGACGGATGAGGCAAACTCCTCACCGCCATGGACGACGCGGTGGCCGACTGCGTTGATCTCCTCATGGGAGCCGATGACCCCGGCCTGCTCGCCGCTGAGTGCCGCCATCGCCTGCGCGAACGCCACTGAGTGGTCGGGCATGGCCACATCTAACTTGTACTCCCGCCCGTCGTGGGTCTCCTGCTTGATCCTCGAGCCCGCCTCGCCAACCCGCTCGCACAGGCCGCTCGCGAGGGACTTCTCGTTATCCATGTTGTATAGCTCGTACTTCAGCGACGAGCTTCCGGCATTGACCACCAGTACGTTCACGGGCTTACCTCCGTGGGTAAGGGGACCGACGCTGTTTCGGCCGCGGCTCCTCCAGCCGCGGCGTTATTGGGGCGGAGTCATGGGGGCGGGTGGCCAAAGCTACTGCTCCAGCGGCGCGCCGGCATCCTCCGTCTCGCGCCCGCCCTGCTGCGCGAGCAGCATCTTCTTGGTCTTCTGAACCGTCGCCTGAATGCGATCGGTGTAGTTCTCCAGCCGCTCCACGACGCTCCGTGCCCATGCTTCGGCCTCGGAGCGAATGTGATCTGCCTCGACCTCCGCCTCCGCGATGATCTGGTCGCGGCGCTGCTCCGCCTGCTTGACCAGCTCATCGTTGGAGGTCATCAGTTGCGCCTGCTCGCGCGCGGCTTCGATGATCTTCGCGCGCTGCTCGTGCGCCTCCTCCAGGATGCGGTCGCGGTCGCGCGCAAGCGCCGACGCCTCCGTCATCTCGTGCGGGAGGCTCTGCCGCATCTGGTGAATCAGGTCGAACAGGTCGGCCGCGTCAATCACTGTCTTGCCGATGAACGGCGGGAAGCGGCAGTACCACTTCTCACCGCTGTCGGCCATGTCCTCCAGCTCATCCAGCAGCCTCAGGATCTCCATGCGATGACCTCCCTGCTCACGCGCGCTCCCGGCCCGCACTCTGCGTACCCCGCGCAGGGTCCGGCACGGGTCTGCGTGGCTCTACCTCGGCTTCAGATTTGCTGCGATTGATGCCGCATGTCCTCCAGGGCACGGGCGACCGGCTGCGGCACAAAGCCGCGTACATCGCCGCCCAGCGCCCAGATCTCACGTATCAGCGAGGAACTTATGTATTGCACCTGCGGTGAGGTCACCAGGAGGATGGTGTCGGTCCCCGGCAGCAGCCGGCGGTTCATCATCGCCATCTGCTGCTCATGCTGGAAGTCGTCTATGGATCGGAGCCCCTTGACGATCGCCGCCGCGCCTATGTCGCGCGCGTAGTCAACAAGGAGCCCTTCGAACGTGTCAACCTCGACATTTTCAAGGTGCGCCGCCGCCGCGCGCGCGAGTTCCGCACGCCGCGCCAGCGGGAGCAGCGGCTCCTTGCCCGACACTCCGGCGACAAGGATGATGACACGGTCGAACAGCGCCGCGGCGCGTTCGAAGATGTCCAGGTGCCCGAGGTGGACCGGATCGAAGGTCCCCGGGCAGATTGCGGTCCGCCGCTCGCTCATGCTCAACTCATCCCCGCGTGCCATCCCCGGCCAACCGCGCGCCGGGAACGCCCTGCCCTACTCCTCGCCAGGCGGCTCCAGGTAGAAGAACGCCAGCTCCGTCTCGCCGAACTGCTTCACGCGGTCGGGCTCAGGCACCCCGGGCAGCTCCTGCCTCCCGGGATACTGCAGCACCACCGTCGCGCACTCCGCAAGCCCCTCACCGGCGAGGAGCCTTCGCGTAATCTCCGCGAGTTCCTCCATGCCGTAGGGCGGATCTGCGAACACAATGTCGAACGGCCCGAAGCGCTGCGCCGCGTTGGCGTACCGGCTGAGGACATCGCCGCGGATGACGCTGCAGATCTCGCTCACGCCGCAATGCGCCGCATTCGCCTCGATCGTCTCCGCGCCGAGGCGGGTGCGCTCGATGAAGACGACGGAGGACGCGCCGCGGCTGGCGCCTTCGATCCCGACGCTCCCGCAGCCCGCGTACAGGTCACAAAAGACCGCACCGTGGACCTGCGGCCCGAGGCTGTTGAACAGCGTCTCCCGTATAATATCAGCAGTCGGCCGAATGCGCAACCCCCTGGGGCACTGAAGCTGCAACGAGCGGGCGCTGCCGCCTATGACGCGCACGCGGAACCACCTCCCGCCGGACAGGGTACGCTACCCGGCGGGATTGCGCAAGTGCGCGGGCGGAAGCATGTCGTCCAGGATCTCGCCGGTGGTTGCGTTGATGGCGAGCACCCAGACCTCCAATGGCCGTTCGCTGATCCCTACCGGGTAGACAGGAACGCCCCACCCGGCCAGACGACTTGAGGTCGTCAACTCGCCGACCACATACGCCGCACCATTGCATCGCTCCTGCACGAACACCTCGGCGAGGGCTGCGGCTCGTTCGGGCGTGACTGCGATCGGCGTGAGCGGAGGAGGCGGAGGAAGTTCATAGCGCACCATCAGGCTACACGGCAGGCCGTCTCTCCGTGAGAGCGCGATCCGGCTATGGTGGGTGACGCCCTCGGGTCCCGGTCCGGTGCAGACGAAGAACGCATAGTGTTGCGTGTATCCAGCGCGTGTGACCAAGCTGCGCTCACTGAAGTGCGGAAGACGGGTTCGGCAGAACTCAAGCGCCGCGCGCTCAAGTTCTTGGTCGTCAAGGTATACCTCACCATCTGCGGCCGGTGCCCTGTGGTGCCAACCGGCTGTCTTGACTGCCACAGGATCAGCAACTAGTGCAGCGCCTTTGAAA
>DHPY01000091.1 GCA_002411015.1 Armatimonadetes bacterium UBA5352
CGGGCCGGCGTCGCGCCGCCCGCAAACGACGCGGGCGGGCGCTCTCCGGCCCCTCCAGAACGGCACGGCACCGACTACCTGCAGACCGCCCTCAGTTCCGCCAGCCGCTCCACGCTCTGGCGCTGTGCTCCGGGCAGCGGGTCGGGCAGGCCGAGCCACGAGTACTTCCCGCCCGTCGCCGGGTTAAAGGGCAGCAACTCAATCCTCTCGACGCCGAGGCCCCTCGCGAGTTCCGCGATCGCGCGCACCGCCTCGTCCGTGTCATTGACACCGGGGATCAGCGGCACCCGCGCCACCACCTCCGCGCCACCCGCCACCAGCGCGCGCAGATTCGCGATGATGCGCTCGTTCGTCACGCCCGTGTAGGCCTCATGGGCCGCCGAATCCGGCAGCTTCAGGTCATACAGCCACAGGTCCACGACCTGCGCGAGGCGCGCCAGCGTCTCCCACGGCGCAAGGCCGCAGGTCTCCAGCGCCACGTGGATGCCCGCGTCGCGGCAGAGGCTCGCGATGGCGTGCGCGAACTCCGGCTGCATCGTCGGCTCGCCGCCGGTGATGGTCACGCCGCCGCCCGTGCGCGCGAGGAAGGGCTTCAGGCGCTCGGCCGCGTCGGCGATCTCGCCCGCTGTCACCTCGCGGCCCTTCACCTCCAAGGCACCCACCGGGCAGGCCTCGATGCACGCGCCGCAGAGCGTGCAGCGCGCGCGGTCCTCGGGGGCGATCAGCCCCGGCCGCCGGATGCCCTGCGGGCAGGCCTCCACGCACGCGCCGCAGTGCCCGCAGCGAGTCTCATACCAGACGATCTCGGCCGCGCGCGCCTGCGACTCGGGGCTGTGGCACCACGTGCACCGCAGCGGGCAGCCCTTCAGGTAGACGGTCATGCGAACGCCCGGCCCGTCGTGCAGGGCGGTCTGGTCGATGTCAAAGATCGTGCCCGTCACCTCGCGCAGTTCTCCCGGAGCGGTCACCAGCCCAGCTCCTCGCGCGCGATGACTTCCTCCTGCGCCCGCGCGCTGAGCAGCACGAAGGGCACGAGGTAGCCGCCGATGCGCACGAACAGGTCGCGATGGGCCTCCGGATCGGCCTGCGCCGCGCGCATCTGCTCGGTGGAGGCGAGGTTGACCTGAAGCTGGTAGGCGCCGAGGTCAAGCGCAGCCTCGGTCAGCCCGAGCAGCGCCTCCGCGCCTTCGTCGGTCTCGAGCACGTTCGCCTGGAAGCGCACGTTGCAGGTGGTGCCGCCGAGGCCGCGCGACTGGTCGAACTCGTCGGTGATCGAGCGCACGAGCGCCGGGAAGCCCTTCGTCTGCACGCCCGTGCAGCTCATGATGGAGTTCGCGAGCGGCTCGCCGGCAAGGCGGCCGTCGGGCGTGGCGGGCGTGCGCTCGCCGTAGCCGATCCAGACGGTCCAGCCGAGGAAGCCGGGGAAGAACGGGCCGCCGAGGTAGTTGCGACTGCCCTCGATGAAGTCGCACCACGAGCCCGCGACCTCGCCGAAGAGACGGTTGCAGAGCGCGTCGTCCGTCCCGTGCTTCGGGCAGTCGCGCCTGATCGCGCGGCGGAGGTCATCGTGGCCCTCGAAGTTGTCGCGGATGGCCGCGCGGAAGTCGTCGAGGGTGTACTCGCCGCGCTCCTCGACGAGCGTGTGGACTGCCGCGAGAGAGTCAACCACGTTGGACGGGCCGACCGCCTCCGGCTGGATGAAGTTGTAGAGCGCGCCGCCATCGGAGATGTTCCGGCCGCTCTCGATGCAGCCCTCGATGAGGCACGAGAGCAGCGGGAAGGGTCGGTGGATGGACTGCAGCCAGAGGTCGCGGTTGCACTGGATGATCGCGCCATCAACCGCGTGCCGCAGCATGCGCAGGTAGGCGTCGCGCAGTTCGGCGTAAGTCTGTGGAAGCCGTTTGGAGGGGCCGGAGAGCGAGACTTCGCTGTCGTTTGGCGAAGTCCGCGATGCCGGCCCGGCCGTGTCGTTGGTCGTTAGTCGCTCACGCCACCCTGCAGGCGGGCCCCCCAGCCGCAGCCCCACATCCGCCGCGAAGTCGTCCGCGTGGCCCTTCTCCGGGTGCACGCTGCCGAAGAGCGCGTACTCCAGGCACATCGCGAGGTTCACGTAGGGCCACGCGACGTGCGGGTTGCTGCGGCCCATGATCGAGGTCTCGGTGCAGGTGCTCGGGAGGTGATCCACCGCGTGCTCGAAGGGCACCCCGTGGCGCACGAGGCCCTTCGTGGTCTGGTCGGAGTTGAAGATGGAGGGCTGGCCGGAGCCGTTGCGCAGGAGGGCGATCGCCCGGCGCATGAACTCGCGGTCGATATCGGCGTGCCAGGAGATGTCTATGCCGGGGAAGTACATCTGCACCCGGTCGGCAAGCTCGAGGATGCGGAAGGAGAGCTCGTTCGTAGCGTCGGAGCCGTCGGATCTGCGGCCGCCGATGACGAGGATGACCGCGCTCATCTGCGGGCCGGCGAACTCGTTGCACTTGATGAGCATCTGCGCGAGCAGGTCGTCCGCGAGTGCCTCGTCGAGTGTGCCCGCGCGCTGCTCAGCCTCCCAGAAGCGCCCGAGCCACTGGTCGAGCCGCCCCGGGCCGAAGCAGTGGTGGTGCGGGGCGTTCTCGAGCGCGCAGCCCATGAACATGAACCAGCCGAGCTGGCTCGCCTCGCGGAAGGTGCGCGGCGGCTCCTGTGCGATATGCCGGCAGGTCGCGGCGATCTCGCGCAGGTCGTCGGCCCACGCGGGGTCGGACGCGCCATCGGCCATCTCCTGCGCAAGCTCCGCGTAGCGCTCGATCAGCCGCTGCAGGCCCCCGAGGGCGATGCGCGCGGCCTCGTAGAACTGCTGCTTCGCGGGGGTCTGCGGGTCGTCCGCACGGAGGGCGCGCTCGGCGTCGTCGATGCGCTTCATGATGCCGCCGAGGCCCTGCCGGCAGGCGGTGCGGTAGTCGGGAGCCATGTGGCCTTCGGAGACGAAGGTGCGCCAGTGCTCGCGCGCGAGGTAACGGTTCGCCTCGGCGATCTCGGCCGCGAGCGCCTCACCGGCGTGGGTGCTCGGGTGCCAGCCGACGAGCCGTTCGCCCTCACGGATGCGCACGGGCATCTGCTCGAGGAGGTGCGCGACTGCCTTCGCGACGCGGATCTGCCGCCGCGGCTCGCCCTCGGTGGCGCGGAAGCTCTCGGCCATGATGATCGCGCGCTCGTCGAACGAGTTGGCGTCCGCGAGGACGTCCTCGCGAAGTGAGCGCGACCATTCCGACAGGCCCTCCGGCCCGACCGGGCGCGGGAGGGCGGTTGTGCCACTGGTTGTAGTGGCCATGAAGGGTCTCCTTTGTCGGACCTCACTTCAACGGCTGACGGGCTGGAAGCCCGTCGCTACGGAACGGATACGGCAACGATGACGGCTGACGGGCTGGACGCCCGTCGCTACGGAACGGATACGGCAACGACAACGGCAACGGCAACGGCTCAACCGCCCCGCGCGTCAAACTCCGCCCGCTGCTCGGAGATCATCCGATCCTGCTCCGCTACCCACGGATCTAGTGCAGCGCCTTTGAAAA